>CBDUGP010000005.1:0-208298 GCA_965366625.1 uncultured bacterium | reverse complement strand
CCAGGCCGCAGGGCGCCGCGCCGACCCACCGGAATCCATTTCTGGACAGAACCTAGCCTAAGGTCCGTCTCTTTCCGAGGGACGGGCCTCTTGCTCCGATCAACTCGACGGAAAGCGAGGGCGCGCAGGCGCCGGCTTGAGGCGTCCGAGTTCCACGCCGGTGTAGTAGTGCTCGAGAATCTCGCGGTAAGTCACACCACGCAGAGCCATGCCGAAGGCCCCCGCTTGGCTCATGCCCACCCCGTGGCCCCAGCCACGGCCGCGGAAGAACCATCCTTTTTGCCCCGCGCTATTTTTGGAGCGCTCGACCTGAAAGAGGGTGTCCCAAACATCTAAGGTCCAACGCACGGCGAGACCTTCCACCACCATCCGTTCGCCACCGGAGCCGATCAAAGCAATCTTGCCCACCCGACCCGACACGCCGCGCGCCAAGATCTCGAAGTCGACGAAGGGAAACCCGGGATAGCGCTTTTGCACTGCGGCCCGCAGCTCGGCGTCGGTCTTAAAAGTCTGCCATTTCTGCTTGGGAGCCCGCCTTCCGAGCTCCACGGGCGGCGAGTCCACCGGCTGAACCAAGGCCGAAATAGCATTGCCGTACCAATAGATCCGCAGACGATCTCCGGGCACCAAATCCAATTGGGATGCCACCGTCCGGCCGCTTCGTCGTCGGTAGGTGGCCAACGAAGGTGGCAAAGCATAGGACACGTGTTCGGCCCCACGCCGGACCGACAGATTTCCTTTTTCGAGTTTCAAGAAGTGGGATTTCTCTTCCCTCAAAGCACCTACGTAGAGGGCCAGCTCGAAGAGCAATTCCTCAGCTTCGTCAGAAGTCAGGGCTCGATCGGCTTTCGGCTCCAAGAATCCGCCCATGCGCAAGAAAGTCGCCAGTCGACGATCCCGATCGGCCCAGCCGCTATCCGGCTCGAGCAGCGCGTCCACTTGGCGTTTTGATGTCATTCGGCGGTCGAGCATCAGATCGAAAATCGAAGCGACAAAACGCAGCACCTCGCTTTTCTTCAAGGAAGCCAGACGATCACCGGGGACGGATAGGTCCACCAGCAACGCCAAGTGCTCCAAGCGAGCGGAAAACACTTGGGCCGCCTTGCCGCTCGACGCCGGCAGCAGACGGCCCATCAAACCCCTGGGAAACATCGCGCCCACGTCGAGGTTGCCCTGAAAGTAGGTAGGTCCAGCCTCTAAACAAGGAACACCCCGTAAGTAGGCGCCCTTCTTGAGGGGAAAGATCACCTCGACATTTTCGGTATGCCCACCGGACGTAGCGCTGTAGAAGGTCTCCGCCGGCTGTCCCTCGTAGAGCAATACCTGCCCTTCGGTCTCCCCAATAGCGCGGTCGCTCACCGGATGCTCCACGCCCATGCCGCCATACACCTGACAGCGGGGAGTGGAACAGATGTCATAACCCTCGCCGGCGAATTCACCGAGGTTTCGGAGGGTGTAGGTCCGGGCTGCCACGGCCTGGGCCTTGAGCGCTTCGGGCTCGTTGTAGAGTTCGGGACCCATCTCCTTGGGCACCACACCGCGCAGATATTGCTCCAACGAAATCTCGTTGATCACGTTGAGCAGCCCCCGCTCGTTGAGGAAAACCAGAATCTTTCCTCGATAACGGGTTCGACCAAATGGGATACCTACATCGTCGGGGGCCCGCAGCTCCAGCCAGCGGTCGGAAATTCGATGTTTGGCCCCTCCCTGGACCAGACGCAAGGCCGCGTTTTCCAGCTCGCCACCTTCACTAACCACCCAGGCCTGGGATACGCCCAAACCGGCGAGATGGCCGCGAGCCGACTCCGCCCCCTGGCGGTCTGCGAATTTGCCGATCCGCACTCGATAGAGATCCGTGTCCGCGTCGAAAATCGACTCGGACGGATATTCGGTTTCGGAACGTAGGTATTCGGCGATTCCAAGGGCTTGGCGCTCGTCCTTGAGGGCTGCCACCTGAAGACGATAAACCGCCTTTTTTTCGATGCCGGTCTCAGGGCTGACGCTCGCCTGGCGATCCATGGGCAAAACGCTGTCGCCTCGGCCCCAGACGGCTTCGACCCTAGGATCACAGCAGGGAAGGGCGAACTGTTCCAAGTCGGTGGCCAATCCCACCCGTAACACCAAGGGCCCCAAAGGGCGATTCTCGTCTTCGCGGGTCGACTCGGGTAGCAGCGTGCGGGTCTCGATCGGCGCGACCTCTGCCTTTTCCTCCGGCAAATCACGCCGCAGATCGACTTTTTCCCGAGCCGGCTCAGGCGTGATCACAGGGTCGACGGCAGGTCGGCACGACAACACCAAACACATCACGACGAGCACGAACACCAGAGCACGTTTCCGAATTCGGGGGGCAGACGAATCAGGCAGGAAGCTCCTCAAACCGCGGAGTCCGTCCTTACGAGGTCCGTCCTTACGGGGTCTGTCTCGGAGGCCCGCCGAGAGCCAAGTCTTGCCACCAACAGCGTAGAACGATTTGCCGTAAGAAGGGGTTTTCCCGGAGGATTCAGAACGCGCCTTAGCCACCACCATTTACCACCGACCGGGGGTCAACCACCGATCTTATTCTGGTGCATCATGACCGTTCGCCGATAGTCGGGGGCGTCCATCGGCAACGCCTGCGCCATTTCGTAGAGCCTGCTCACCAGGGCGGGTGAAATTCGATTGGTGAGCAACTCCGCGCCTTCACCCTTGGGTCGGTCACCGTTGGAATCCAAGCGGTAATTGGAAGTAAAAATCGTCGGGCGACCCGCGGTGTAGCGGGTGTTCATGATCAAGTAGAGGTTTTCCATCGTCCATTCCGTCGGCTTTTGGGCGCCCAGCTCGTCGAGCACCAACACGTCGGCATGGATTACCGGGGCAAGAATCGAAGCTCTCGATTCCGTGCTTTGGTTGTTGAAAGTCGCCTGAATCTGATGCAACAGCGTGGTGAAATCCACGAATCGACCACGAATCCCGTAGAGTTCGATCAGCTCGATCAGCACCGCAACCGCAAGATGGGTTTTTCCCACTCCGGGCGGACCGATGAGCAGGAGCCCCGTACGCCGATATCGATCTTGGGTCAGATCGAAAAAGGAATCGACGTATTTCTGGCTGATGTTGCGCGCCCGAAGCAACCGCTCCGCCACCGCCGAATTGGAGTTGTTGGTCTTGAACTTCGAAAGTCTACAGCCCTGGTAGCGCTCAGGAATGCCCGCCAGCTCCATAAAGTCGTGACGGCGTTGGATTTTTCGGCAGTCGCATCTGACAGCCTTCCCGGCTCCGCCATCGGCCGCCAGAATCCAGCCGATATCGCCACATTTTGGGCAAACCGCAGGATCCACGGGCTCCGAAGCTGCGGGGATCCCGGATTGGGATCTCGCTTGCTCTGCCCCATTGAGGAGGGTGTCGAGGGGACCGGCCACCTTCGGGCGCCGGCTCGGTGTCGCCATAGGCGGATGCTAGCACGGGACCGCCTACAACGGACCTTACGGCCTAGCGTTGCAGACGTGCTTTTTTGGAGGTCATTCAGCCCGCAGCCCGGCCGAGTTCAGCTTCCTTCCCGTTGCCGGGCTTCGGGGCGAACGGCGAAGTCGAAGACGTCATCCCGGGCATAGTGACCGGTGACATCCAACGTCAACGCCGCTCGATCGATGGCGCTTAGATCGAGGTCGGTGACCAGGAGCGTTTCGTCGTCGAAGACCGGCGACGCCAGGTACTCTCCGTCCGGGCCGACCATCGCGCTGCCGCCCTTGAGCAACAGCTCGTCGGGCGATCTCGGCTCAGCAGTGGACAATCCGGCGGGCAGGTCGGAAGCTTGCAGAATCGACCCTGCCGCGAGCACGAAACAACGCCCTTCGAAGGCATAGTGACGGCTCGCCATTTGATGCAAATCGTTAACAGTCGGCCACAGGGCGAGATGGATGGTCTCGCCGTCGCGGTGTAGGGCTTGGCGCGCCAGGGGCATCCAATGCTCCCAACAAACCAAGGCCCCGATCCGACCGGCGGCCGTGTCGACGGCTTTCAATCCAGCCGCGTCTCCCGGGCCCCACACCAATTTCTCGGTGAAGGTGGGCACCAACTTGCGATGGTGCGACACCAAGGTGCCGTCGGCGTCGAACATCAAAATCGAATTGTAAAGGGTGCGGTTTCCCGGACCTCGATCCACACGCTCGTTGATTCCCATCACCACCACGATCTCGTGCTCCCGAGCCGTGGCGGCCAAGCGATCGGATTCGGGCCCCGGAACCGCAATGCTCGATCGCCGCAGCTCGGCAAAGGCCTCCTGCATGGCAGGATCACCCCACAGGGCAATATCCGGGCAGACATCCAGCCAGACCGGATAGCCTCCGAGCCAAGTCTCGCCAAAAACCACTAGCCGGGCTCCTTCACCCGCCGCCCGTCCGATAAATTCAACCGCTTTGTCGACTCCTGCGGGAGTGTCGAACGGCAGTGGACGGGCCTGGGCGATGGCCACCGTCACGTGTTGTGACGGCTCTCGACGGCTCATAACCTGATCACCTTGCCGGGATTGAGGATGTTGAGCGGATCCAGAGCCTGCTTGATCGCCCGCATCCAGTGAACGGCCTCTCCATGTTGTTTTTCCACCCAGGAGATCTTGCCGTATCCCACACCGTGCTCGCCGGTAGCGGTTCCTCCGACCGCTAAGGCCCGCTCCACCATGCGGTGGTTGACCTCTTGGGCCCGCGCCATCTCGTCGGCATCTTCGGGGTCCAACACGAAGGAAATATGGAAATTACCGTCACCCACATGGCCGACGATCGGCGCCAACAAATCGAGTCGACGGATATCTTCCTGGGCTTCGAGGATGGAGTCCGCCAAACACGAAACGGGCACGCAAACGTCCGTCGGCCAGCCCTTGGCTCCGGGTCTCAGGGCGAGGCAGGCCCAATAGCTGTGATGCCGGGCGTGCCATAGGGCTTTGCGCTCCTGGGCATCGGTGGTCCAGCGGAAGCCCATGCTGCCGTTTTCAGCCGCCAGCTCCTCCACCGTTTCCGCTTGTTCTGCCACGCCCGCGGGGGAGCCGTGAAACTCCAAGAATAGAGTCGGTGTCACGGGATCTTGGCGTTGAGAGTAACGGTTGCCGGCGTCGATCGCGGTGTCGTTCATGAGTTCCATGCGCGCCACCGGCACGCCGGATTGAATGGTCTCCACGGCGGTGCGCACGGCGCCTTCGAGGGATCTGAACGGACAGACGGCGGCGGCGATTTGCTCCGGCAGCCCGTGGGCACGCACCTGGAGTTCGGTGATCACGCCGAGGGTTCCCTCCGAGCCGACCATCAAGCGGGTCAGGTCGTAACCCGCCGACGATTTGCGTGCACGACCACCGGTCTTGATCACCCGGCCTTCGGCGGTGACGACCGTCAAACCCAAAACGTTCTCACGCATCGTGCCGTAACGCACAGCGTTGGTTCCGGAGGCGCCGGTCGCTGCCATGCCCCCCAGGGTGGCCTCGGCCCCCGGATCCACGGCAAAGAACAAACCGTGCTCCGCCAAAGAGCGGTTCAACGTCTGGCGGGTGACCCCCGCCTCGACTCGGCAGTCCAAATCGTCCGGATTGATCTCCAAAATGCGATCGAGACCGGAAAGATCGAGACTGACGCCACCGTTGAGGGCAGCGATATGCCCTTCCAAAGAGGTGCCGGCACCGAAAGGAATCACCGGGCAGCGATATTTCGAACAAACACCAACCACCCCCGCCACCTCTTCGGTGGAAGTTACGAAAGCGACCGCGTCCGGGGGTTTGGGAGGATGGTAGGACTCGTCGGTGCCGTGTTGTTGCAGCACCGCCTCAGCCGTGGACAGGCGCTCACCGAGTAGCTCTCGAAGCTCGGCAACGGCACTTGCGATATCGCGATCGGCTTGGCTCATCATGCTCCTACCAGGGTCACGTCCCAGCTCTAGGGGCACGTGCTTGGAGCGAGAAGCAGAGGGGCACCTTGCCTTCGAGCCCCGGAATCACACATTTGCCCGGAGCCACCTCACGGGTGAAGGGAAAACAGTCGTAAGGGCTGAAATCATGCTCATGAAGAAAGTCGAGCCGAAGGCCGGCGTTCAGCAGGGCGTTGACAATCTCCGCCAAGCTGTGGGGCCAGGTGTAGCTAGTTCCTGAAACGGGTGCCTCGGGATCCGCATAGCTGCCTTGCTCTTTAAATCGAATGGGCTCGCTGGACGGAAAATACGATCCCTGAAGAGATCGACCTTGATCGTCCAACAGACCGAGCAAGGGATGGAATTCCACCATGTAGAACAGGCCATCGGCATCCAAATGGGCCGCCACAACCGCTGCCCACCGATCCAAGTCCCGTAACCAATCGAGCACGCCGTAGGACGTGAACACCACATCGAAGCGGCGGCCCAAATCCAGCTCCAGCACGTCTTGGGCGTGGAATTCGGCTTCGATGCCCGCCCGGGCAGCCAGATCACGGGCCCGCTCGGCCGCCCTCTGGGATAGGTCGACGCCGGTCACCTTGGCTCCACGGCGGGCCCAAGAAAGCGAATCGAGACCAAAATGACATTGTAGGTGAAGCATGGATTTATCCTTCACCTCGGTCAGCTCCCCCAGCTCGATCGACTGCAGGGAGTCGGCTCCTTCGAGGAAGCGGTCGACGGCGTAGAAATCACTCTCCACGTGCACGTCGGTCCACTGATCCCACAGCTCTCGATTCGCGGCCAGAAGGTCGGCCGGATCTTCCGGCCCCGAGCTAGTCATCCGCCGAAGAATCCCCCCCATCGTCGTCCATGTCTCCGTTTTCCGCATTTTCGGGATAACGCACGTCGGAATGTTGGTTCAGCAGGGCGCGGGCCTCCTCAGCACGCTCAGATGCAACTTGGAAGCGGAGCTCCCCACGGGCTCGATGCAGAGTCGGGCCTAAGAGATCCGAAGGAAAGAGATTCATCATCGCCTCGCCATCGGTTACGTAGGGAATTTCTGCCGACTCGAGAACCGACTTGATCACTGGCACCAAATCGGCCTGGGAGGTGGCAAATACCGTCTCCAACGAAAGATCCGGATGGTCCTCTTCGGTCATCGGCGACTCCTTTCGGGGCCTGAGCCCCGTCAAACGTCCAACTCTCCGCGCAACCTGGGTAGCGCGGCAACGATTTCCTCGGGCTCTAGGCCGAGGAGATGACTGCGCTCAATCAATAGGTCTAAGTTTACGGGATAAAGATTCGGCGTGCTCGGCGATGCCAAGCCGGCGATGTCGCGCGGCTCGATCCGACGCCGCACCCAATCCGAGAAATCCTCGAGATTACCGCCGACATTCAACAGACGATCCCTGGATTGCACGAGCAGCGATTGCACCACGGGATCCCGAGCCCCTAAGAAACCCGACCAAGCGGCGGAACGTTCCTTTTCCGAGGTCAACCGCTGTTGCATTTCGCTATAACTCACCGAGGCAAAGTAGAGCAGGCTGACGGCCGTGAAGTGCTCGAAGTCGTCCATTCCGGCATAAGCGGCCTCGATGAGATACCGCACCTGATCCGCCTCTTGACTGAGCAGCATCGAATAGGAACGCCAGGTTTCGAGACCGTTGTCAAAAAGATCCCCCAAGCGCTCTACGGCATTCAAGCTCCACGCCATGCCCACTGAGAAGAGGGGGTCGAAGAAACAGTAGGCCTGGGGCAACAAGAACCATCGCGGTCCGGCGCTGCGCGAGAATTGGTACTGCAGCCGCGGCACGTAACGGATCCGGGTGATCGCCTGCGCTTTGGCGAATTGCGCTTCCACGGTCGGATACTCACTCAGAAAGTACTGCCATGCCCCGGTCGGGTCTTTGGTCAGGGCGGCCGGATCGAGCGCTAAGCGGTCGTTGCGCAACACCCATCCCGCGCTGGTGACGCCGTGGTCGAAGGGCAGTTGGTACATCCACCCGTCGTCTAAAATGTGATGCACAGCCGCCTGATGTTCGGGGTACGGGCCGCCTCCCAGAATCGCGCCGGTGGCCACTTCCTCCAGCGGTTTGACGTTCTCGAAATGGGCGAAGAGCAGTCCGGTATCGATGCGGGTCTGCTCCACCCGAAATGGAATGTCGAGGCTGCGGGCCACCACCCCGCCGGCACCACTGGCGTCGACGACCCGGTCCACTCGAACTTGCTCCGCCTTGCGGTCTACCTGGGTAGCGGCGCCCTGAACCGTCAGCAGGACCGAATCCTCGTCGATCTTCAGGTCGGTGACGCGGGTCAGCTCACGGTAGTCGACACCTTCCTGCTCGGCTTTCTGCACCAGATGATGGTCAACGTCCTCCCGCAACCAATGGGTGTCGGCCAAGCGATCCTCCGGGCTGGCGGCGACCATCAATCGAGCTTCGTTGAATCCGCTGTTGCGAAAGGGCTCACCTCGGCGGTGGTCGAAAAAGGTGAAACCCCGCTTCAGCCCCCGTCGCAAATGGGGCAGGTGGCGCATCCATCGTCCGTAGGTGGCCAAGTGGTGTAGGTCCGGCAGGTCGTAGCGAGCCGCAATGCGCTCAAGGGCCAAATTGGCCAAGGGTGTGCTCGACTCACCGAGCGCAAATCTTGGATGCGACTCACGCTCCAACAGGAGCACTTTCTTTCCTTGTCGGCACAGTATTCGCGCCAAGATCGAGCCGGCAAAGCCGGAGCCGATGATCGCGACGTCATGGGAAATCGGCACTCGCTCAGCCACTTCCGCTCCCCACATCTACTGCACCTAGCGCATCCACGGCATCTTCTGCGGTCACCTCAGGGGTCAGTTGGAGCCGGCGCAACCTTTCCAGACGCTCGTAATCACGACCTTTCGGATCGTCGGCAAAGCTGTCCAAATCCCAGGTGTCCAACCGCACAGCAGCGGGCGCCAGCGCCCGGCAGCCCATGAAACCCGCTTCGATTCGATCAAGGCTCGGAGGAAAAAAGTCGCCGCTTTTCTGCAATCTTCTGAACTCCTCGGACCCGGCCCTCACGGGAATCAACCAGACCGTTGAAGCCCCACAATCGAGGGCAAAATGAACCGATTTCTGCAACCATTCCTGCTCTTCTGCCGGCGCTACGAAAGGCACACCCAAGAGCAGGAAAGCACGCAGGCCGATGCCGGCTCGTCGTAGGGTTTCCGAGGCCCGCTCGAGGTCCTCGAGCTGCGCGCCCTTATTCAGCCGACGGAAAGCCTCTGGATGGGCGGTTTCGAAACCCATGGCGACCTCCAAGTCGCCCCTGAGGCGATGGGAAAAGGTCTCACATCGGCGCCCCAACAGCTTGGGATGGCATTCCACAACCACTCTATCGAAGTCTGCCACACAGCGGGCGATTTCGGCGTCGTCTGCCGGCGGCACCGCGCCGGCATCGAAGAAATTGGAAGCGTTGTACAGTTTGAGAATTCGACCGCCGGGCGGCACTCTGAGAGACACGTTGGGCGACGTTTCCAAGCTACCGAGGGCGGTACGGATCTGGTGCGGGATAGCGCCTCTCGGCGTCCGCCCGTCGGTGGTGAATCGCCACAGATCACAGAAAACGCAGGTGAAAGGACATTCACGCCCCGCCAGGAACACCGTCCAGGAGTCGGCGATGCGCCCGTCGGCCAGCAGCTCGCGCTCCGCCAAGGTGTCAATCGGACGCCACGGATCGATCGACGGCTTGGGCGGGCGCAAATCCCTCAGCCTTGCATCCTCGGCGGACGGCATCGACTCAGCCGGCGTACAGGTTTAAGAAATGGCTGCGATAAGCGTGTTTGGGCTGGGCAAACCGCTGGGAGATAAGGGACTCGTCACCGGCACCGTGTTGGAACCTCCGCTTGGGGAAAATCGGCATGTCCAAACCCGTAAGGCGCGCGAAACCCCGCCGAACAATCTCTCCTTTGAGGGCATAGAGCCGCTCGTGGGAGCCGTTCGAGAGCTGCGCGAAGGGAATCGCTTCGGCCACTTGCAAAAGAGCGGGGCGGGTGAACGGCGAAAAGCCGGTAAAACCAAATTTGCGCGCCGGCGCATAAGTCCTCACCGTGCCCCGCGACAGGCCTCCCGAGTAAGTCGGCGAATGTTTGACCGCGTCCACACCCCAACCCTCTTGGTAAAGCATCGGATTGGAAACCACGCTACGGATCGTCAGCTCGGCGTTTTCCTCGATCGGATAGTCCTTGAGGTTCTCGTCACCACCGTCGCCGTCCACCAACAGCTTCCAGGAGGGGTAACGCCGGCGAATGCCTTCGAGCAGCGCCAGGGTGACGGCCGCACACTCCACATCGAGGGGTTTGTAATCCTCGATCACCTCGACCGCACGCCAGGGGTCCACCGCACTTTCGTCGACCTCGATCACCTCGCCCAACATGTCGAGTTCGGTTCGGCTCAGGAACTCGCGGGCCTGCCGGGCGTCCTCACCGGCCCCGCCCACGCTCAAGGTAAAGGCCTTGAGCACCGTGGGTGTTCGGCCCATCTCCAACAACTGGTGATTCAGGGCCAACAACACGGCACCGGAATCTATGCCGCCGGAAAAAAGTACACCCAACGGCTCCTCCTCGGGCTGCTGCTCGAGCCAAACTCGGGTTTCCTTCAAGAGGGCGTCGACATATCGTTCGCCGATCACGTCCAAATCGGCCGGCAGGGTCGCCATGGGCGGGTCGAAGAATCTGCGATGCACCGGTGACGGATCGGGACAGCCCACCAACCGCAGGGTCGTCACGTGATGGGCGGGAACCATGCGGGTATAGGAGGGATGAAATTGATCGCCGTAACCGAGTTCGTCCAATTTGGCCTTCAGAATGTCGATGCGATCGGCGACGATCAGCATCGGACCGGACTTTTCTTTGGCGAGAAAATAGCGCAGGGGCCGGTCCAGGCTGCGAGCCAGGCGCACGACCTCCCCGTCACGGCTGGTCAACGCGAAGGATCCCCGGATTTCGCGCACGGTCCTGACATCCCCGGATCCTACCCGCTGCCGGGCTTGCTCCACGCTCATGCCGAGAATCTGCTGACTTTCGGGTTCGATCAAGTCGAGAATTCGGCAAACGTAGTGGGCTTCCATTGAAATCTCCTGCCGTTGATCAAAATTAGACCTGCTTGGACCCACGATCGCTTCGGGACCTGCAGCCGTCGAGAAGTATAGCCGGCCTCAGCGTTATCGTCAGCCCTGTCGTCAGCCCTTGGAGGTCGCTCTCCTGCGGTCCACCAGCCAGATCTTTCGCCGGACGGCCATCTGATTGCACAATTCCCCCGTAACTCTATGAGGTAGCATGTGCTCGCTTCGGCGGTCTCGAGCCGCCACAAAAATCCGCCTATGAGCCGAATCGCCACAACCTTCACAGACTCACGAGCCCGGGGCTCGCAGCCTATTTCCGCACCACCGTTTTCCGCACCACTGTTTTCCGCACCACCGTCGAGGCGTCGTTCCTCCAGTCTCTGGGCGGTCTTGTGGCTGTGTTTCCTCGGTGTCTTCAACTCGGTCGGCGCCTTGGCCACCACGCCCTTTTCGGTGGTGGGCACCAAAGTTTTTACGGTCGCCGCAGACGATGAAGCGGTCGTGCGCAGCCGGCCGATCGAAATCCACTGGCCGGAGTTCGAATCTTGGATTGACAAGGCATCCCAGCCCCAAGCAAGCCGAGACCTGGACACGACCGACGGGCCCAGCCTCGGTAGGTTGCATCTTCCTCTTTTCGACCGCACTCTCGACCTGGAGATCGAATCGATCTTCAAAAGCCGTTACGGCTGGGCTCTGGTCGCCTCCGACGATCCCTCGGCCGAGGCTCCGAATTCCCAAGCAATTTTGGTCTGGGGCAGCGGGCATTTGCACGGCACGATCCGGGCCTCCGCGAACGGGCAAGCCGACGCCTCGAGCTATCGGATTCGCTCGACCCCAAGAGGGCCCGTCATCGAAGAAGTGGATCTGGATCGTTATCCGCGCGGGAACGACGTCCGACGGGTCCCCATCTCTGAAGCCTTCGAGTCCATAGATCCTTCTGGGAGTAGAGATCCAACCGCTAAAGACAGTGGAGCGGAGATCGACCTCCTGGTCATCTACACTCCCTCGGCGGCGGCGACCACCGGCAGCCCGGAGGCGATCCAACAACTGATCGAACTCGGCGTGGTCGAAACCAATATGGCCTTGTTGTCGAGCCGAGTCCAAACTCGCTTGCGGCTGGTGGCAACCGCGGGGGTGGACTATCAGGAAGGTGACGTTGAGATCGGGACTCATCTCGATCGTTTGACCGATCCAGATGACGGTTTGCTCGACGAGGCTCACTCCCTGCGCGATTTCCACAATGCCGACTTGGTCACCCTGGTGGGCACCGGAACCCGGGGCGGGTGCGGCATTGCTTGGCTCATGGAAGGCTCCGACAACACTGCCTTCGAGGCCTTTGCCTTCAACTTTGTCGCAACCCCCTGCATCAGCCCGAACTACACGTTCGGCCACGAAATCGGCCACAACCTCGGCTGCCGCCACGCCCCGGACGACCCGTCCACCGGAGAGGGTGCGTTCGACTACTCCTCGGGTTATAAGGATCCGAACCGCGCCTTCCGCACGATGATGGCGTACAACTGTGACGGCGGCTGCCCGAGGGTTTTGCGCTGGTCCAACCCCGAGCTGACTTACGACGGCGCCCCCCAGGGCACCGCAGAACAAGACAACGCACGGTCGATCAACAACGTCCGCACGGTCGCTGCCAACTTTCGCCGGGCTCGCACTCAGGCCGGGGGCCGTTTGAGCTGGACCCAGGCCACCGCCGAGGTCGACGAATCCGACGGCGTGGTTTCCCTTTCGGTCAAGCGCGAGGGGCGGACCGCGGACGAGGTGCAGGTCACCTGGGAGGTATTCCCCCAAAGCGCGGAAGCCGGTTTGGATATGCCGGCCGCTTCCGGGATCTTGACCTGGCGAGCCAATCAAGACGGCGAGCGCCCGGTGGAGATTCCCATCTTCGATGACGACTTGGAGGAGGGTGATGAGGTCTTCGTCGTGACGCTCAGGGACCCCTCCGACAGTGCCGAGCTGGGAGAGACGGTTTCCGTGGCCGTTACCATTCGCGACAACGATGTCGAGCCCTTCGAATGCCGAACCGATGCGCAGCGGCTGTGTTTGGGCAGCACCGATATGTCCGACGGCTCTGGACCTCGCGCGGGCGATGGTCGCTTTGAGATCGTCGCCACCTGGCGCGATTTTCGAGGTGGCGAGGGCAGTGCTCGGATCGTCGATGGACAGCAAGCGCAATCCAAGGCCCTCGATTCCGGTCTGCTGTGGTTTTTCTCCCCTGAAAATTGGGAATTGTTGGTCAAGGTCCTCGACGGCTGTGCCATCAACGGACACTTTTGGGTACTCTTCGGAGCTGGAACGGATGTGCAGATCGAGCTGCGAGTCACCGACACCATTCTCGGCCGTTACCGATCGTACTCAAACCCATTGGGCACCGCCGCCGCGAGTCTCATCGACACCGAGGCTTTCGCCGGCTGCCCCTAGCACGAGGATGCTGCCGTGGAGAACGCCTTGGAGAACCTGGAGACCGAAGAGTTACTGAGTCTCGAATGGCGACGGGTGGTGGAGCAGATCGACGCCGGAGCCGAGCCTCCCTCCCGGTTGAGCACCGGCGGTCACCTGAAGGTCGCCGGCAGCGCGGAATGCGCCGAAGCCTGGCTCAGGACACACATGGAAGCCGTCGGCGGGCAAGTTAGACGCCTAGACCTCGACGGCTGGGAGCCGGGCGCCCAAGATCTCGAAGCTTTCTACGCTTACCAACTGGCGGTGACCGGCACGGATTCGGACCCGAGCACCAGGTCTGCCCGAGACGAGTCTGCCCGAGACGGGTCTGCCCGAGACGGGTCTGAGCAAGACGAAGCTTTAGGGAAAGTCGACACCGGGGCTGGAGCTGCTGCCGCCCTTTATCTCCAAGCCTTCACGAGCCCAACCTCTAGCGCCTCCTTGCCGACGGCAGGCCTTGCCGAGACCGTGGATCGAATCGCCGGACAAAAGCCGCTCGCGATCGTGGTGCCGTCCGGCGACATCTTGCCCGAGAGCTTGCGACAGAGCCTGGCCTCGTTGTGCTCCCCGGGATCCGGTCGACTGTGGGTCGACGTCTGGCCATCGACAACCGAGGACGCGGATCTTCGAACGGTGATCACTTCGCGGTCCGGAATGGACGATGTCGGCCCTGGCGATGTCGGACCTGGCGACCTCGGACCGGCAATGATCGAACTCCTGCGGCGGCTCGACGAAGTCTGCCCCGAGCCACTGCGAAATGCCCTGGCCCATTGGGCCCTGTTGCAGGGTGAAAGCCTCGGCAGCGCCCCCCTCGAACCGGTCCTCGCCGCCCTCGGCCTAGACGACGACAGCCGCGAGCAGCTGATCGACGACGTGGACGACGAGCTCGTGGAGGGGGAAACCTTGGAAGTCTTGCGGGATCTGCAATTCCTCCACCCGTCGTTCGGCGACGCGGTTTACCGCCCTTGCCACGCCCTCTGGTCGGCGATCCTGCTGCACGGAATCTCCGACTCACGGCAGCAGGAGATGGCAACGACTTTGTTGAGTGAGCTGCGTCGTCGGCTGAAACCCGGGCGGGGGGCGTTCACTGTTCTGCTGCGGTTGGCTGAGAAGGCCGGTGATGAGAAAGCAACCGCTCGCCTCCGCCTGAGGTTGCGTTGGTGGTCCGACGGGAGGGATCTGGACTCGGTCATCGAACGCGCCTTGGCCACTAAAAACCTCACCCCCGACCAGCTTTGGACATTGGCCGGAGAATCTAATTGGCCGCCCACCCATCGGCTGGCCTTTCTCAACGCTTGGGTCAAAGTAGACGGACACCCTTCGCGCCGAGGGGATGTCGAGATGCTGCGAGCTGAGATTCTGCACCTAAACGAACAGCTGCCGGAGGCCCTAAATGCGGTGCGCAAGGCCCTGGAAATCCAAGGGTTGAACCACGGCACCAAGTCGAATCCCTATCTCGCCGCCCTGCACCTTTGTGCTTTGCTCTTGGCCGAAGCCGACGAGCCCGAGGTGGCCCTTGAGCAAATGGAAACCTGTGTCGAGCTGGCCTCGGAACTCTTGCCCGAGGACGACAACAAGCGGATCACGATCGTCGAGAATTACGGCAAGGTCTTGGTCCGGAGCGGACGCCTTCGCCCTGCTCGGGTGCCCTTCGAAGAAGCCCTACGTCTAACGGAGAAAAAGAGGGGAGCCGACCACCCAGCCACCGCCATCCAGCGCAACAATCTGGCGGGTCTATTGCTGGAAATGGGCGAGCTTCAGGTCGCGCGCACCGAGTTGCGCCGGGCGGCGGTAGTGATCGAGGCAACCTTTGGCCCGCGATCGATGGAACTTTACGGCGCTTTGAGAAATCTCGCCAAAGTGGCCGACGAGCTGCGTGACGACGAAGAGTCCCTCGAGCTGCTCGAAAGGTTGGCTCCTCTCGAGGAGCTGCTCTTGGGTAGCCGGCACCCTGCCCTGCTGTCGACTTGGACCCGTCAGGCCGAGCTGCGTCGTGACACCGGCGACCGGGACGGTGCCAGGTACCTGTTCGAGCGTTCTTTGGAGTTGGCGATGGAGCTCTTCTACGGCGATCATCCTTCAATTCCGGCCCTCGAAAAAGCTCTGAGTGAGCTCCGGTGAGACCACGGAAGTAGAATCCCAGCCACAAGTGGTGACCGATTCCGTACAGCTTTAACCCCCTTCTTAACTGACCAATTCTGGGCAGTGTCCGTTTCCGTACATAGAAAATCCCTCCGACTCGACCCACAAAAGCCCTCACCCATTCGGCCACAGCAGGCTCATTCAAGTTTTCAGCAGTTCTAAACGCTGAAAACATTGGAGATACAATTCTTGTCCACCGGCTACATCCTCAGAAGCCCCAAAAACTCGGGCTTTGGCACCTACATTGCTTAATGTAGTTGATAGAGAGCGGGCTCCGGGTGATGGGGTTCCGCGAAGGCCAACACATCAGGGCCGGGTGTCTCCAGCTAGTCAGTCATCCCGACGACACCCGCCGATGAACCAGCTCCCAAGTAGCCTGGTCTTCACGGAATAGCATCACTCTGGAGCTATTTTTTTGCCCGCTTTGCACCAACTCCCCCCAAAAGACCTTCCTCCCCTGCCGTCCGTCGGCACCCCCGGACCGTGCTACGATGGGTAGACTCTCCGTAGGCTTTCCTAATGGTCGGACTCGTCCGAGCGGGCCGGGTCAGAAGGCTTATCCATCGAGCGAGTAGCTCGGATCGAGATCGATAGACACACTGAGGCGTCGAGGTTGCCACGATGAATATCAATGATCTGCTGAAGCTGGCGGTCGAAAAAAACGCATCGGATTTGCACCTCAAGGTGGGTAGCCATCCGATGGCACGAGTCGACGGCGCCCTCGCCCCGATGATGGAGCTCAAACGGCTCATGCAAGAGGACACCATTTCGATGGCGTACTCGATCATGAATGCTCGTCAAAAGGCTCGATTCAAGGAAGAACTCGATATCGACTTGGCCTATTCCGTTCCCGGCCTCGGCCGCTTCCGCTGCAATATTTTCCAACAGCGTGGCGTGGTGGGATTGGTTTTGCGCGTGATTCCCGCTCGGATCAAAACCATCCGCGAACTGATGCTGCCGGCGGTGCTCGAAAAAACCATTGCCGAGGAACGACGGGGCATGGTGCTTTGTACCGGCACCACCGGATCGGGCAAGTCAACTACCTTGGCGTCGATCATCGATCACGTCAACGCCAACCGCAACGAGCACATCGTCACCATCGAAGACCCGATCGAATTTCTTCATCGCGACAAGAAATCCTTGGTCAACCAGCGGGAAATCGATGTCGATACCCGCAGCTTTGCCTCGGCCTTGCGCGCCGCCATGCGTCAAGATCCCGACGTGGTGTTGGTGGGCGAAATGCGCGATTTTGAAACCATTGAAACGGCTCTCCACGCGGCGGAAACCGGCCATCTCGTGTTCTCCACGCTACACACCCTGGACGCCACGGAAACCATCAACCGCATCATCTCGGTCTTCCCGCCCCACCATCAAAAGCAGATTCGTATCCAATTGGCGCAGGTGCTCAAGGCCACCATCTCCCTGCGCTTGGTGCCGAGAGCCGACGGCATGGGCCGTGTGCCGGCCGCAGAGGTCATGATTTCGACCCCCTTCATTCGCGACTGCGTGGAAAACAAAGAAAAGACCAAGTTCATCCGTGAGCAGATCGCGTTGGGCACCAGCCAATACGGCATGCAGACCTTCGACCAAAGCCTCTTCTATCTCTACAAAGGCGGCTTGATCACCGTCGAAGATGCGCTCAAGCGGGCCACCAACCCGGACGAGTTCAAGCTCAAGCTGCAGGGGGTTCAATTCACCTCCGACGAAGCCATGGAACAGATGGAAGGCCAGATGGGCATTTTGGGCAACGACGACGATCTGATGAACGACGACGGTTTGTTCAGCGCCGACGACGTCGAACGATTCGGCTGATTCCGCCCGCGCATCGAGACCGCAGCAGAAGGAACTAGGGCCGGCTGGAGGCTCTCCCCCGGAGAGACTTCGCCCTGAGGAAAATCCAGTGTCGGAAAAAAGTTGTTATCAACGGGCGGTCGACTTGCTCAGCCGACGAGCACACTTCGCGGCTGAGCTCCGTTCCAAGCTACGGCAACGGGGATTCGAGCCCGAAGAAATCGAGCAGGCTTTGGATCGCTTAGCCGAGCAGGGCTATGTCGACGATACGAAAACAACCCGGCTGTGGCTGGAGCAAAAATTGGCTCGTAAGCCCCAAGGCGGGCGTAAGCTATTCGCAGGCCTCTTGCGCCGTGGCGTCGAAGCGGAGCTGGCCCAACAAATGGTCCGGGAGATGGTCGAGCCCGAGGAAGAAAGGCTGGCCCTCGAGGCCACCGAGAAATGGCTGGCCCGCAACCCCAACGGACAGAAGGCCGGATTGGCCCGCCATCTAGAACGGCTCGGCTTTCGTGCCGGAACCTCGATCGGAGCCGTCCAACGGGTTAAGAGTCGGCTCACGTCCCCTTAGTCCTTCGAGCTATAGATCCACCGGGGCTCGATCGAGCAAGCGAATGCCACGCTCCGGATCGAAGGACATGCGGTAGGCCAAGACCTCTACCCCCGAGCCGGCGACCCGCCGAAGCGCCTGTGCGTAGGCGGGGTCGACCTCGTCCGCCGGTCGCATGCGCAAGCAGTCTTCGCGGCCGACAAAAAAGAAGATGACTCCCCGGTCTCCGTTCGCGACCACGTCTTCGAGTTCTTCCAGATGTTTCAACCCACGGGTAGTGACCGCATCGGGAAAAGCGGCGTGCTCTCCGGAGCGCAGGGTCGTATTCTTGATCTCCACAAAACAGCGCGGTCTTTCGTGCTCGGCATCCTCGAGCAAGATGTCGATTCGGCTGCGCCCTTCGCGACCGTATTTCACTTCTCGACGGAGGCCGCGATAACCGACCAACTCGGGAATTTGACCGGCTTCGATGAAGCCCGCGACCGCACGGTTGGGATTGGCGGTATTGACCCCGACCCAGGCGTCAGGCATCTGGATCATCTCCCAAGTGAAGCGTAACTTGCGTTTCGGATTCTGCGAATCGGAAATGATCACCGGTCGACCCGGCTCGGAGCACGAGGTCATGGCTCCGGAATTCGGGCAGTGAACGGTCAGTTCGGTGCCGTCTTGCAGGCGCACGTCCGCCAAGAAACGCTTATAACGTCGGATCAGCACACCCTGATGAAGGGGCAAGTCAAATTTCATCAAAGGTTGACCGGTCGATCTCCGATCATGATCGTGCGACCTTCGGGCTCGTCACCGCCGCCAATCGGCTCCATGGTGATCTGAAAACCGTGAGTACCGTCGGGCATGGTGAGATCTTGCATGCCCGCGACGCCGCTCCTGACCTCGAATCGACCGGCATCGACGGCTCCTTCTTCGGTGAGGAACCACAGGTGATACTCAGAGCCTTCCGGGGGTGGCTCCAGGTCGCTCAACGACAAATACCAACGTTTATGCTGGCCACATACGAAGACTTTGCCGGTCGGCGAGGCGCCCAAGGACGCGCGGGTTGGACCGGCCGGACGCAAGGGATAAGCGGTCTGGGCGACGGTGGTGACCATGGCCAGGCTGTCTTGAATTCGTCTCAAATCGTCGCGAGCACGGTCGAGTTCCGATTCTAAATCTTGGGCGGATTCCAGGCGGTCCTGCTGGATCGCGATGACGACGTTCTTGGCATTCACCTGACCGTAGAGGTAACCGAGACCGACCAAGCAGAAAGCCAAGCCGGCGGCCATCGCCCAGGACGCCAGAGAAGCTCCCGATCTGCCAGGGCCCCGCGAAGCGGCCACCGCGGCGGGAACCTCCATCATCAAAGTTTTGTCTGCGGCTTCAGCATTTCTGGTTCTGAGGTCGACTACCGGTGACTCGCTCGGGCGTGAGGTATGCTGGAGGGTCATCTCGGCGGGATCACGCTGGGGTGGCGGCGTGACCGGGGAGGTCTCGCCGGCCCGGGCCTGAATCCGAGCCATCAATCTCTCTTTCGCGCCTGCGGACGGCGCTTCGGGCTCGAGCTCATAGGCGAGCAAGGCCAACGCTTCTAAATCCGCACGGATCGCGGCGTCGCCTCCATCGGCGACTGCTGCATCCTGGGGAATCCAACCCGACGCTAAGCGCTCGAGCGCCCGCTCGGCACTTGCGTCGTCGGATTCGGGAATCAAAGGCGAATCCTGTTCCATGGCTTCACTGCTCCGTCACTACAAAAAATAGGTCACAAGAAAAAAACTGTCTTCTGCTGGATGCTTCTTCACAGCAGGTCCTGAATATCGCCATGAAGGGCTTTGCGCAACTTCTTCATGGCCAAGAGCGTGCGGGTCTTTACGGTCCCGAGAGGAATTCCAGTCGAGGCAGAAATTTCGCTTTGGGTCATGCCTTTAAAGAAGGCGAGTTCCAAAACCTCCCGCTGCTCATTCGGCAATTCGGCCAGCTCTAATCGCAGCCGACTCCGCCTTTGATCTAGTAGTACGTTTCTGCTGCCTTCAGGAGATGTATGCAGATTCGGCTTTTCTTGTTTCAACGCCGTCAACGTCCGATCTTTGACCTGACGGCTGCGCAGTCGATCGATGGCCCGGCTCCGGGTGATCAAGACCAACCAGGTGGACACAGAGGATCGTGACCGATCGTAGCGACCGGCCTGATTCCAAACTTGGAGGAAAACCTCTTGCACGATTTCCTCGGCGTCGGACGGATCGTGTAGAACCCGCCGCGCCAAGGCGGTGAGCAGCCCGGAATAGCGATCGAACAACTGCTCGAGGGCATAGGTTTCACCCGCGGCTATTCGCGCGAGTAGATCGCTGTCTTCTGAGCCGGGATTGGGCTGGGATTCGAGTTGCATCAGGGCAGCTCCAGGGGTGTCCAAAGGCGAGGGCTTGAACGGTCATCGGCTCGCCGCGGCGAACCTTACCACGGGTCGACCAGCGAGCCGGGGACCGAGATCAATAGCGAGGAACAGAGGGATCGACTTCCACGCTCCAGGCCTCGATTCCTCCGGCGAGGTTAGTCACCCGGGCGAATCCATGGGCATGCAGGAATTGCACGACCTGGGCGGACCGGCCCCCGTGATGGCAATACACCACCGTCAGCGCCTGCCGGTCGAGCTCTTCCATTTTCTGCGGGATCTCCCGCATGGGTATGACGACCGAGCCGTCGATTCGACAGATTTGGAGTTCTTGAGGCTCCCGGACGTCCACCAAAACGTGCTCGACCTCTTGATCGCGCCAGGTCTTGAGCTGGTGTACATCGATATCAAAAGGCAGCTCGCGGTCCTCCGCGTTCATATTCTTCTCCTGCTTCATTTCAGGCGCCGCCGCCTCTTTATTCTGTGTCTCTATTTTCGTCACCTTCGCAGCCAATGGCTCACAAACCACCGAATAGTCTTCCGCCAAGCTCGGCTTTACACCTGTGCCGCAGCTCGGGCAATCGGGATCCGGGGGAAGTCTGACCTCGCGAAACCGAAATTGTAGCGCATCGAAGATCACGAACCGCCCTACCAGCGGCTGACCGATGCCCAAGATCATCTTGATAGCCTCATTGGCCTGTAGGGCACCGATCACTCCGGGCAACACCCCCAAGACCCCGCCTTCAGCGCAGGACGGCACCACTCCGGCAGGCGGGGATTCGGGAAATAGGCATCGGTAACACGGTCCGCCGGGGGCCGCGAACACGGAAACCTGGCCTTCGAAGCGCAGCACAGCTCCCCAGACGTTGGGCTTGCCGGCGATCAGGCAAGCGTCGTTGACCAAATAACGGGTGGCGGCGTTGTCGCTGCCGTCGAGCACGAGGTCGTAGGGTCCGATCCACTCCAAAACATTGTCACGGTCGATCCGCCCTTCGTGAGACACGAAGCGAATCTCCGGATTGGTTTGGCGCAACCGCTCAATGGCCGCCTCGGTTTTGGCTCGACCCAAATCGTCCTGCCCATAGAGCACTTGCCGCTGGAGGTTGGAAAGGTCGACCCGATCGAAATCCGCTATCCCCAAAGTTCCGACCCCGGCCGCCGCCAAATAGAGAGCCGCCGGGCAGCCCAAGCCGCCCACACCCACCAGCAGCACCCGTGCGGACTTGAGGCGCTTTTGGCCGTCCATGCCGACTTCCGGCAGCACCAAATGGCGTCCGTACCGGCGGATCTCCGTCGGGTTGAGGTCGAACTCGGCACTACGCCGGTCTGTACTACGCCGGTCTATGTCGTCGATCCAGCTCACTGTGTTTCCTTAGGTGTGTTTCCTTAGGTGTGTTTCCTTAGGTGTGTTTCCCCGGGCGTGTTTCCTTGGGTGATCCTTTGGGGAGTCTCATTTCCGACGGGCTCACCAAGACTAGAACGGACAGGCTTTCGAGCACGAGGGTCGTGCGACCCATGGGCACTGGCCGCTCCTCCAGCGGATTCCCTTGCCGCGCCGAGTCGAAAAGGACTGTCCAAGGCCCCGGCTCCTCAGGCCCCGGCTCCTCAGGCCCCGGCACCGCAAGATCCGGCAGGGCCAAGCTGACGTCTGCCCCACCGTTGTTCAACGCCACCAACAAGGTCCCTGGGCACTTCTCGGTCGTCGGCGGCAGCCACATCACGAGCGAACTCAGGTCCGACTCTTGCCAGGCCTGCTCGTCCATTTCCCGCCCGTCGACCCTGAGCCAGATCACTTCTCGCCGTTTTGGACCGGAAGTCTCCGCCTCCGCCTCGGCTCGAAGGTCGTCGTCAAAATACCGGCTGCGTCGCAGTTGGGGAAAACGCTTCCGCAGGGCGATCAAACCCGCGACGATCCCCATCATCTCCTGATCCGGACGGCTCCAATCGGTCCAAGACGTGGCGTTGTCTTGGTTGTAGGGGTTGTTGTTACCCCCTTGGCTCCGGCCGATCTCATCACCTTGGTGCAGCATCGGCACCCCCTGGGCTAGGAGCAGAGTCGCCAGCACGTTGCGCCTCGCCCGGTCCCTCGATCGCAGGATTTCCCGATCCGTGGACGGGCCTTCCTCTCCCCAATTGCGGCTTAAATTGTTGCGGCTGCCGTCTCGATTCTGCTCGCCGTTGGCTTCGTTGTGTTTGCGCTCATAGCTGACCCAATCACTGAGCGTGAAACCGTCGTGGCTGATCACATAGTTGATGCTCGCCCTAGGTCCGCTTCCTTTGCGAGCAAAAATATCCTCGCTGCCGGCCAAGCGCGATGCCAGCTCCGAAATGATCGCTCCGTCGGCACTCCCGGTCCAGAGACGACGGGTCAGATCTCGAAAACGATCGTTCCATTCCGACCAATTCGCGGGGAATTGCCCGAGCCGATACCCACCCGGACCCAGATCCCACGGCTCGGCGATCCATTTCACGCCGGCGAGCAGCGGATCCGCGGCTACGGCCCGAAAGAAGGCGGAGTCCGGGCGGAATCCACGGCCTTCCCTGCCCAACGTCGTGGCCAAATCGAAGCGAAAACCGTCCACCCCCATTTCCACCACCCAATATCGCAGACTGTCGAGCACCAGATGATGCACCGCAGGCGCTCCCACATCGAGAGAGTTGCCGCAGCCTGTGTGGTCGATCCACCGGCTCGGTAGGTCCTTGCGCAGCCGGTAATACGACGGATTGTCGATGCCTTTGAAGCTGTAGGTGGGGCCCACCAAACCCCCTTCCGCCGTATGGTTGTAGACCACGTCGAGGATCACCTCGAAACCGTTGCGATGCAGCTCGCGCACCATGGTCTTGAACTCGGCCACCTGTGGACCGTTTTGGGAAACGGCATAACGGGCGTTGGGGGCAAAGAAACCGATCGGGCTATATCCCCAATAATTCCTCCGCCCCTGGGCCAGCAGATGGTCTTCAGGAGCGCTCTGGTGAACTGGCATGAGCTGAATCGAGGTCACACCGAGACGCCGCAAATGATCGAGAATCGGGGGTTGAATGAGGGCAGAAAACGTGCCGCGTTGCTCGGGGTCGATCTCGGGATGCAGCCGTGTCATGCCGCGCACGTGGGTCTCATAGAGCACGGTTTCCGACCACGGGACCTGCGGTCGCTCCACCCCTTGCCAATCGAAGCTCGGATCTACCACCACGCATTTGGGCATGACACCGACACTGTCCCGACCGTCGAAGGACAAACATGGGTCTTGGCCGCGAACAAAACCGAAGAGTGCAGGATCCGGTCGGGGCTCACCGGTGATCGCCCGGGCGTAGGGGTCGATCAATAGCTTGGAGGCATTGAAAAGCAGGCCGTCGCGCGGGGCGAAGGGTCCGTGGACGCGATAGCCGTAGAAGGCTCCGGGCTCGAGACCCTCTGCCCGCGTGTGCCAAACGTCGCCGGTGCGCTCGAGCCGACATCGATGTCCGGTCATCGCGTCCGGGCTGTCGAAGAGACATAGCTCTACTTTTTCGGCGCGGCTGGAGAACAAACGAAAATCCACACCGGTGCCATCCCAAAAGGCACCGAGTCTTGGTTCGGCATCGTTCATGAGAATGCGCGCTGGGTGCTGTGGGCGATGGCTACTATGAATTGTATTGGGGTCCGAGAAAGAGGGTCCTGGAATGGGACGGTGGATTCGGAAGAGAAGCGTTAATATATTCGCAGATGAACCGAATAGGAAACCAAGCCGAGCCGAAGAGATACAAGAAGACCGAACGGATCTTCTATGACGGCGATTGCGGTGTCTGCCATTGGGCGGTGAGCTTCGTCGCCCGGCGAGATCCGGCAGGGCTTACTTTTCGCTTCGCACCCCTCCATGGCGACACCTTCCGAGCGTCGATCGACGATCAGCGGCGCGCCGATCTACCGGATTCCCTGATCGTGCACACCGAAGACGATCGGCTGCTGATGAGGTCCCAAGGGCTGATTCACATCCTCAAACGCCTGGGAGCCTTTTGGCGCCTATGGGCAACCTTGCTCTGGTTGGTGCCGAGCCCATTGAGGGACTTCGGCTACGACCTCTTCGCCCGCTACCGCAAGCGATGGCTCAGGCCGCCTTCGGGGGTCTGCCCGGTGTTGCCACCGGAGCTGCGCGCCCGATTCGACATCTAATTAGGGTCCATCCAGGTTTGCGGTTTTGAGAATCTAGAAGGCGCGGCGCACCGAGCACGGAAAGCGAGCGTGTCTGAGCGATACAACGTATAGATCGGCTTAAGGTCTTACACATCAGCAATTTGCGACGACAGCGCAGCGGTGGCGCGAGTTCGGAGCGACGCGCGCAGGGCGCCGCCGACCCACCGAGAATCCATTTCTGGACGGGCCCTAATTAAGGGTCGTTGGCTGGAGGCTGGGACAGCTCCAGCAGCACCCCGCCGGCGCTCTTGGGGTGCACGAATTGCACTCGGCAGCCCCCAGCGCCGATGGTCGGCTCGGGCCTCAGGACTTGGGCACCGTGCGAACGCAACCGGCGGTCGTCGGCATCGATATCGTCCGATCCCAAGCAGACGTGATGGATGCCCGGGCCCCGCTTTTCCAGAAATTTGGCGATCGGTGAGTCGTCACGGGTCGGCTCCAAAAGCTCGATGCGGCTTTCTCCACAGGGGATCATGGCCACCCTGACCCCCTCGGACTCCACCTCTTCGATCTCTTCGACCTCGAGCCCCATGCTCTCGTAGAGCTTGCGCCCCTCTTCGATCGAATGAACCGCTACGCCGATATGGTCGATTTTCTGAATCATGGCCGGCCCGTCATTTGCCGATGATGTTGCGGGCGATCACCAAGCGTTGGATCTCGCTGGTGCCTTCGCCGATCGTGCAGATCTTGGCGTCGCGGTAATACTTCTCGGCCCGATACTCTTTGACAAAGCCGTAACCGCCATGGATCTGAACCCCGAGATCCCCACACCAAACCGCGAGATCACCGGTCATGAGCTTGGCTTCGGACGCCAACTGGGAAGCGTTGGGACCTTTTCGGTCCATTTCCAATGCGGCAGCGAGGGTCAGAATCTCGGCCGCCGCGATCTTGGTGGCCATCTCCGCCAAATGGAATTGCACCGCCTGGAAGCTCGAGATCGGCTTGCCGAATTGCTCCCGCTCTTTGGAGTAGGCCAACGCCGTTTCATAGGCCCCCATGGCCGTTCCCAGGCCCAAGGCGGCGATGGAGATCCGCCCGCCGTCGAGCACTTGCAGAGCTTGGACGAAGCCCTCGCCGGGCTCGCCCAACATATTTTCGTCCGGCACAAAGCAATTTTCGAGGATGACTTCAGCGGTATCGGAGGCCCGAATGCCCAATTTATTCTCTTTTTTACCCGGGCGAAAACCCTCCATGCCCTTTTCCACCACGAACGCGGAAATGTTGTGGGCGCGGGCTCCATTGGGGTCGGTGACCGCCATCACCACGCAAAGGTCACCGACCGAGCCGTGGGTGATGAATTGTTTGGTGCCGTTCAGCACCCAGCCACCCTCGACCTTTTCGGCCTTGGTTTGGCTGGCGGCGGCATCGGAGCCGGCGTTCGGCTCGGTCAAACCCCAAGCGCCGATTTTTTCGCCCGAAGCCAACGGAGTTACCCACCGGCGCCGTTGCTCGTCATTGCCGAATTTGTAGATGTGGTTGGTGCAAAGACTGTTGTGGGCCGCAATGCTGATGCCGACCGACGGATCGACTTTGGACAGCTCGGTGACCACCAACACATATTCCACATAACCCATGCCGGCGCCGCCCAGCTCCTCAGGGAAGATAATGCCGAGAAAACCGAGTTCGCCCGCCTTTTTGATCACCTCCATGGGGAAGCGCTGCTGCTCATCGATCTCGTCGACGATCGGGTCTACTTCGCCGAGGGCGAAATCTCGGGCGGCCTCTTGCACCGCACGTTGTTCTTCAGTCAGGGAGAAATCCACGATTCGTCTCCTTCGGGAGTCGCCGGCCCGGCGTGCTGCGCAGCCTCCAAAGAGGGCGAAAAGCCGGGTAGCTCGGCCTCGAATTCAGGCCTGTATGGGGAAGCCGGCTCGCTGGGCAATGCGGCCGGACGAAAGGTCTTCCGTCATGGTATCGACGGCAACAGCCAATGGCAATCAGGGTCACCCTGGCACGAACGACGATAGGACGATGGGCAGAAGCCATGACCCGGCACCTTTACATGCAGGTATAGCCAGAACCATATTCGAAATAAATTCCTGAAATACATCCTCCCCTGCGACCATACATAGTTGACATACAGACGTGAGCCGTTTAATATCCCGTTCCGTCGACCCGTCAACTTCAGTGAGAAGCTCCAACAAGAATCGGTTCGACTTGAAAAATGATCTAAAACCCGAAGCTCTGAGTCGTTCCGGCCTCGGCCGGAAACGAGTCCGAAAACACCCCTTCAGGGATTGCCGGAAAACGAGACCATGAACGATTGGACCCTACACCCAGCCAGCTCGGTTATTTACCGGCGCCGCATCCAATGGGCGTTTGCCGCAATCAACCAGGGTGCAAGGGGGTGTGCCGAGACTTGATCAGCCGATCTGATCAGGCCTTGAAGCGCACCCACCTTACGGCTCAGCCGAGGTGGGTTTTTTAGTACCTTCGGAACCAAAATGACCGGTTTCTAAAGGATCAAGTGAGATGCACATAAAGAATTAGTAAAGCGCTTGAAATTTTCGGAAAGCTTGGCTTCGCGATCACCGACGGACCCTTAACAACCCGTTAAACCCGATCGACTTACGCGAACCGATTCGAAGGTAAAGGAGATCTCGCGACCCCAGACCGCAAACCGCGATCGCGGTCTTGCGGTGTAGCTGCACACTTTCGCGAGTCTCTTCTACATCGACAGCTTTCTTTGCTCGACCCGCAATTCAACCAACGCCCAAGCAACGAACCAACCTTTCAAGAGAGGAGAGTGTGACCATGACTCCACTAGCTGAGACACCACAGCACACCACAGCTCGCCTCGAGGTGATGGACAAGCTCCTTTCGCCTTCCCATCTTCAGACGGGCACCTTGGTGGAGCTGCATCAACGGATGATGGCGAAAGACCCGGCCTTCTACGGCCAGTTGGCGGTTTGGAACCATACTCGGGGCGACGTTCGCTCCGAGACCTTCGTGGCGACTTTATTGACCAGCCCGTCCACCGAGCATCGCAACGCCGGTTTCGTTCTATTCCAGGACTTTTCGCCGATCCAAGCTTCGCGGGTCGTCAAGATCCTCAAGCGACACCTGGGCAGGACCCCTCGGTCCGCCCGGGCCGCTGTGATCAACTTTCTGCGAACCTTGGAGCAAGATGCTTCCAGTTTCGACCGTGCGGTCCGAGAGAATCGCCGGTCGCTGAAATACCTCTACGCCGGTCTGCACATCCGCCCCGGCGAACGCGCAGACCGGATCCTTTTCAAGGGTGATCCCCTGCCGGCGAACCCCACGGATCCCACGGGTCTCGGCCCCACGGATTCGTTGGACCGTGGCGTGAGCCGACACGCTTCGGTGGCAAGCCGGGCCTACGTGGAACCTGCCATCCGACGGGCGACGGCTCTGCTGGTGGATAAATCCGCCGGCATGGAGTCGTGTCTAGAATTGGGCAAGCAATTGGCGAGCCTGATGTCGGACCACGCGGAAGCGAATTTCCACGTGTACGCCTTCGATCTGTTGCCCTATTTGATCGTGCCGGACGGCGACGATATCGGCGCTTGGAATCAGGCCTTTCGGCACATTCAAGCCGCCGGTTCTATGTCGGCCGGCAGCGTTTTGGAAGCCATGCGCCGCAAACGGCAGCACGTCGAGCAAATCGTGTTGGTGACCGGCAAAGATGAGAACGCCAGACCCCGTTTCGACGAGGTTTACGGCGACTATGCGGCTCACCTCAACACCCGGCCACAAGTCTTTGTGGTTCAAGTCGGCGTCGGCTCCGAGCCGTTCGTCGGCCGACTCGAAACCGCGGGTATCGCTGTCCAAGCGGTCGAGGTCGAGACCGACACTCTCATCGACCTTCTGCCGCGTCTTTCGCGACCTGCACGCAACGATCTGCTCAATGAGATCCTCGCCGTGCCGCTTCCTACTCGGCGAGCCGCGTGAAAGTCGCTCAAACGCCACGCCGGGTCCCTTGAAATCTCAGTTCAAGGGGCCCGGCGATTGTCGTTGATGGGCCATTTCTTGACGCGGCTTGACGGGTTTGACGCGGCTGACGCGACAGCTCCCTCAATGCTCCTTGAGATACTCGCGGACCATTAGGGCGACCGTAGCGCCTTCGCCTGCGGCGCTCGCCGCTTGATGGGTGCTCCCGGCTCGCACATCGCCGGCGGCGAATACCCCTGAAATTGAGGACATGAGCGTTTTGTCGGTGGTGATGAAGCCCCAATCGTCGCGCTCGACGGCGGCCGGAATCCATTCGCTATTGGGTGACAAGCCGATGAACACGAAGAGTGCGGCAGGGTTCATAACCTCGCGCTCGCCGTCGGCACTCTCCACCGCAAGCTCTTCGAGCCGGCTCTTGCCGACTAGGCTGCTGATCGAAGTGTTGTATCGGACTTGGATCTTCGGATGGCTTTCGACTTTCTGTCGCACCAAAGGTGAGGTCTTCAGCTGATCACCCCGGACCAATAGGGTGATCTCCGAAGCGAAGCGGGTCAAAAACAGGCTTTCCTCGGCGGCGCTATTGCCACCACCGACCACGGCCACCGCTTGGTCCCGATAAAAAGGACCGTCACACGTGGCACAAAAATGCACCCCGGCGCCGATCAAGGCTTCCTCACCGTCGACCTCCAAACGTCGATAGGTGGAGCCGGTCGCCAGCACCACCGCCCTGGCCCCATAGACCTGACCGCCGACGGCTTCCACGTATTGCGAAGGTCCCTGGGCTCGAATATCCGCCACTTCCTGGGCTTCTAGAATCTCGACGCCGAATCGCTTTGCTTGACGCACTAAGCGGTGGGCAAATTCGTCCCCGGTGATGCCGTCTGGGAAACCGGGAAAATTATCCAATCGATCGGTGATCCCGGTTTGGCCTCCCAGACCACCCTTTTCGATCACCAACACCTCTAAGCCGTCGCGGGCCAAGTAGAGAGCCGCCGTCAAACCCGCCGGACCACTGCCGACGATGATCACGTCATAAAAATCGAGCTTCGCCGAGGTGTTGAGACCGAGGGCCCGCGCCAGCTCGGCGTTGTCGGGATTGGACAACACCTGGCCATCGGCCAGCGTGAGGGTCGGAATACGGCGCTTGCCGTCATTCACTTTTTCGACAAAGGCGATGGCTTCTTCGTTATCGGTAATGTCGACCCACTCGTACGCAATGCGTTGCTCGCCGAGGAATTTCTTCGCCCGACGGCAGTCTCCACACCAATTGGCCCCATATAGGGTCAACGTCTCAGTCTGAGTCATCAAGGGTTCCTTTCCCAAATCTATCGAGCCGGGCGGCAGTGAACTCACCGCCGCGAACAAGGACGTTCATGAGATGCATGTGCATCCCTCAGGGATACACCCGGGATACACCCCAACCTCTCCGAGATTCACTCAGCTCAAGGTGACGCCGGCGTCTCCGAATGACGAGCCAGGCTAGCAAGGCACCGGGATCGGAACGTCTTCTCAGGTGTCTACAATCGGTCGTTGGCCAAAGGGTTGCCACCCGAACGAGTTGCCGCCGGACGGGTTGCAGGTCAACGGGTTGCAGGTCAACGGGTTGCAGGCCAACGGGTTGCAGGTCGAAAAGTCTCACCGGCACGGAATCGGTCTTCGAGGGCGTAAGCTTCCACTTCCAGCGGAATGCTCATATAAGCCCGGTCGTGGCTCAACCAGCCGTCGACATATTCCAAAGCAAAACCGCTAATGCCCAACGCTCGATATTGCAGCACATGGATCAACTCGTGAAAAAGCAGGGCCGCCGGCAGGCTGCGTCCGCGTCCGAGTTCCGAAATCAGGATCAGGTCCCCGAAAGTGATGCCCGCCGCGCTGCGGAAGTCCATGTCCAACTGCAGGCCGATCCAAGCGAGGGGGCGCACAAACCACGGCCGTGACACCCGACGGACCTCGCGAATGCGCACTGCCGAGAGCAGTTCCGGCTCGAAGTAATCCTCGAGATGCACCCGTTCCCCCGGACGCAGGGGTCGCGAGGCCCTCCAATGTCGGCGGATCTGGAATCGAATCCATAAACCGCCGATGGCCGCCAACAATCGGGTTACGAGGGCCTGCAGCATCTTCGACGGCAGCATCTTCGACGGCAATTCGGCTCGCAGCGGTTAGGAGACCCGCTTGAAGCGAATCCGAACCGTGGTGCCGTCGTCGGGCACGCTGTCGACCTCGACTTTGGCGCCGTGGGCCTCGGCGATTCGCTGAACAATGGACAAGCCCAATCCGGTGCCTCCCTTGCGGTTGGAGTAGAAGAGGTCGAACATTTTGATTCGTACTTTGTCCGGAATGCCTTGGCCGTTGTCGATGATCTCCAACACTGGATCCAACGCATCGATTCGAGCGACCAATCGCAACAAACCCTGCCGTTTCGATTCGGACATGGCGGCCAGGGCGTTTTGCATCAAATTCAACAACAACTGATTGATTTGGCTGGGATCCACCTGCACCCGCTCACCACCGGTGCGGTCCTCGAGTTCACATTCCACCCCGCGGTCACGGATCTCCCCAGCCAAGACTTCATGCGCTCGGCGCAAGAGGCCGACCAAGGTCACCTCTTTAAGTTCCAGATTTTGAGGTTTCGCGTAGGCCAAGAAATCGGTGGCCAGCCCTTCCAGCCGCCGCAGCTCGCTGCGAGTGATCGACAGCAGCCGTTTTTGGGAGCTGGACTCGCCCACTTCCTGGGCTTCTTCCTCGAGCATCTGCATGTTCAGGCTGAGGGAATTCAAGGGGCTGCGAATCTCGTGCGCCAAACCCGAGGCTAGGGTACCCACATAGGCTAAGCGCTCGGCTTCTTGGGCTTGCTCTTCCAGCTTTCGAGTGCTGCGCAGCAGCTTGAGGAACGCGATTAGGGCGACCACCAGAAGCGTCACCGTAAAGCCGCCGATCAAAGCCGTTTGGCGCACCAAATCCTGGCGCAAGACGGCAATTCGCTCCTGCACCGCCTGCTCGCTGACGCCGATGACCAACGTTCCGAGGCCGGCGCCGATGGGAATCTCGGTTTCGATCAGCGTCGGCTCGGGGCTGCCGTCGTTGATAATGCGCGGGCCACCCTCGCCTTCCAGCGGGAGTTGGGTCTCCTCACTCTTCTGGTAGACGACTTTGCCTTCAGCGTCACGGATCTCGATCGTGCGCACCAAATTGCGCCGACTGAGCACGGATTCAATATAGGTTTGAGTCTCTTCCGCGGTGCTGACTAAGAAAAATAGATCTTCGCTATCTTCGAGCTGCGATCGAAGCGCCAACTCCTCGGCGATCGGCTCCGCTTGCTCACGGGTTTCCAGCAGGGTCTCTTCGAGTTCCCTCTGAGATAAGGAATCGAGGATTAACCAAGCGAAGAGGCCGATGTCGAAAACCACAAAAAGTCCGAAGATCGCTGAGGCAAGAACCAGTCGTCGGGATCCGAAAAAGCGGGTGCTGCGCGCCATGATCGGAGCATAGCAGCCCGAACAAAAAATTCGGTCGGAACCCTGCTAGACCCGCCTCGCCCCGACGTTGACCCTTTCCCTGACGACAAGGTAGGGTGATGTCACTGCCCCATGGTGCATATCCTTTGATCCCAGCGTGCTCCCAATGACTTTTTCTTGGAGATTCTCTCGATGCCCTTAGGTCCAAAGCCCTTGATTCGCCTCGCCTCTGCCGCCGCAGCCCTAAGGCCCCCAACGATTTCGGCCACCCTGATCTTGGCAGCATTCGCGCTGGTGGGCTGCGGAACGGGCTCCACCGACGAAGGCACCGATGCCCAGGCGGCGGCTGAAGTACCCCAAACCGCGGTGGCGATTTCCGCGGTGCCTTTCGATTGCGTCAACGAGATCGTCCAGCCTTTGACTCCGATTCACACGGGTCTTACCTACTTCGCCCTCTACACGCCCCTGGTTGAGGAAAGTGCCGACTACCACGAGGGACAACCCAGCTTCGGGCCCCGATTGGCGGAACGGTGGGAATCCTCGGAGGATCGACTGAGCATCACCTTCCATCTTCGATCGGACGTGGTGTGGAGCGACGGCCGGCCACTGACGGCCGAGGATGTCCGTTTCACTTGGCAGGCCCAGACCCACCCGGATGTCGGTTGGGCCTACCTCGACCTCAAGAAACGCATTCGCGACGTCGAGGTGGTCGACCCACAGACGGTTCGCTTCCATTACACCGAGGTCTATCCGCAACAACTTTACGACGCTGCCCAAGGCGTGATCATGCCCGCCCACGTGTGGGGCGAGCGGCCTTTCAAGCAATGGCGCGAAGGATGTGATTGGTTCAACGAGCGCGCGGTGAGCAGTGGGCCGTTCTTGCTCGAATCTCTGCAAATCGGTCAACGGGCGACCTTTACCCGCAACGAAAAGTATTTCGAGCCGGGGCTGCCCAAGCTCGATCGACTGGTGGTCGAAATCATGCCCGAGCGGTCCAACCAAACCGCCAGCTTGCGGGCGGGAAACAGCCACTTCATCGAATTTGTCGACTACAGCGACGCTGCCCAGCTGCAAGCGGACCCCGCCATCACCCTCGACAGCTTCATCCCGCGCAACTACTACTTTGTGGCCTGGAACAATACCCGTGCGCCGTTCGACTCACCCGAGGTGCGCAGGGCTTTGACCCTGGGCATCGATCGTCAAACGATCATCGACACTCTCTTCTACGGTTACGGTCGAGTGTCCCACTCACCTTTGGCTTCGGACGTGTGGGCCTACAACGATCAGATTCAGCCACTGCCCTATGACCCGGGCCAGGCCAAAGAGATTCTGGCCCAGCAGGGGTTTGCCGATACCGACGGTGACGGCATCCTCGAACGAAACGGCGAGCCCTTCCGCTTCGAGCTGCTGACCAACTCGGAGAACAGTCTGCGCAAACAGATCATCGTCATGATCCAGAGCCAGCTCAAGCGGGTAGGCATCGACGTCGTCTCCCGGACCATGGACTTCCGTAGCTTGGTGGAGCCAGTCTCCAACCAAGACTTCGACGCCGTGGTGGCCGGTCTCTCCATCGGCACCGACCTGGATTTGTCCTATAACTTTCACTCCAGGGGCATCGGCTCCGAAGGGCTGAATTGGTCCGCGCTATCGGATCCTGAGGTCGACCGTCTGATCGAAGCGGCCAACTCCGAGGAGGATTATCCGACCCGCAAACAGCTCTTCGACTCTCTGCAGCTGCGCATTCACGAGCTGCAGCCGGTCACATTCCTCTACGAAGGCAAACGCCTGTACGCAGTTCGCGCCCCCCTGACCGACGTCGAACCGAGCATCATTTCGAGCCTCGTCAACGTCCGGGAGTGGCGCATGGCCGGAAAGCCCTAGGTCTTCCGTGCTCGCTTTCACGCTCCAGCGCCTCGTCGCTTCGATCGTCTTGCTTTTCTTGGTCTTAACGACGACTTTTTTCCTCCTGCACCTGGCGCCCGGGGACCCGATCAACATGATGGATTTGGTGCGGGTGTCGGCCGAAACTCGCGCCCACATGCTCGAGCTGTACGGCCTCGACAAACCCATCCATGAACAATACCTGCGTTGGCTGGCCGCCACCGCCAAGGGCGATTGGGGCATCTCGTTCACCAACAACCAGCCGGCGTTGGGGCTACTCTTGAACCGGGTTCCGGCCACCTTCCTATTGGTGACGACCGCGGTGGCGATCGAGCATCTGTTGGGTTTGTGGATCGGTTTGACCGCGGCAATCCATCGCGGCAGCGCCTTCGATGTCCACTCCCGTTGGATCTCATTGTTGTTGCACTCCTTGCCTTCGTTCGTGCTGGCCATTTTCGCCATCGAGATATTCGCTGCTCGCCTGGGTCTCTTCCCCTCCCAGCACATGACTTCCGACGGCTTCCACACCATGACTCTGGGGCACAAGGCCGTCGACCTGCTGCACCACCTGGTTCTGCCCGCGTTTACCCTCGGATTGGTGCGTTGCGGCGCGGTTGCCCGATTTGTACGCAACGGCATGCTCGACATCTTGAGCCAGGACTACATTCGGACCGCCCGATCCCTCGGCGTTTCCGAACGACGGATTCTGTGGTTGCACGCCTTGCCGAATTGCCTCGGACCGCTGATTCAAAGGCTCGGCTCGAGCCTGCCGATTTTGCTTTCCGGCGTCGTGATTCTGGAGATCATCTTCGCCTGGCCCGGACTGGGAACCACTGCCTATAACGCGCTGCTCGAGCGCGACTACCCCGTGGTGTTGGTGACCACCGCGTTTTCCGCTTTCCTGGTGGTGGTCGGCAACCTGACCGCCGACTTGCTGCACGGCTGGATAGATCCCCGGGTTCGCGAATCCCATGACTGAAAGCAACCGGATTCCACCGGCGGTCAAAGTTGCGGCCGCTCTTTTGCTCGTGATCACCATTTTGGGTCTCGGCGCGCCCTGGATTGCACCTTACGATCCAAACGAGCAGGCTGATCCGGCCGCTGGACGACTGCGACCCCCGATGACGCGCATGATCGCTCTGCGTCTGGATCATGATCGCTGGATGCTCGCGGACCGAGTCGAGCGTCAAGGGGATCGGATGATCCTGTACACCGCGGACACCGAGCGTAGTGTGGGGGTCGACGAAATCCGCAACCTGGACGCCGAGGGACGGGTAAAGGACCAACGCCTATTCGTGCTCGGCAGTGACGAACTCGGGCGAGATCTCTTTTCCCGCTGGCTCTTCGGAGCACAGATCTCGTTGTTGATCGCGGTCTTTGCCGCTGCCTTGGCCTCGACTCTCGGCATCGCCATCGGTGCGCTCGCCGCTCTCGGGGGCCACTGGATCGACCTGATCTTGATGCGACTGGTGGACGGCTTGCTGGCTTTTCCCTGGATTTTTCTGCTCATCGCCCTCACCGCCTTCATCCCCTCGGGCATCACCCCCTTGATTCTGATTCTCGGATGCACCGGTTGGATGAGCATCAGCCGGCTGGCGCGGGGAGAAATTCAATCCCTGAGGGATCGCGATTTCGTACGCGCCGCGCGCGGCCTGGGAATGACCGAAACCGCGATTCTCTTCCGCCATGTGTTGCCCAACGTCTGGACCCCGCTGGCGATCGCCACCACTCTGAGGGTGGGATATTTGATTTTGGTCGAAGCTTCACTATCCTTTCTCGGTCTCGGGGTGCAACCGCCCCAAGCCAGTTGGGGCAATATGATCGCGGCGGGTCGGAACCTAATGGCTTCCGCTTGGTGGATCCTCACCTTCCCCGCCCTGGGATTGGTGGTCACGGTGGTGGCGCTGCATTGGGTCGGCGATCAAATCCGAGACGTGCTCGATCCCCGGCGTCGTACGGCTCTGCCCGAAGACCCTGTTTGGCCCGAACCCGAGCTCGCAGAACCCGAGACCGCAAGCCCTAGGAACTCCTAGGGACTAACTTGGTCCGCTGCCCCGATCCACCGACACCTACTCTTGCGGACTGTGAACCGATGCTGACATCTGATTTTGACTTCGAGCTGCCGGAATCTTCCATTGCCCAAGAGCCCAAAGCCCGCGGCCAAAGCCGGCTTTTGCTGCTCGATGACCCAGGCCCGGGCCGACACCGCCTGATTTCCGACCTCACCACGATTCTGCGCCCGGAAGATCTTCTGGTGGTCAACGATACACGGGTGATTCCAGCGCGCCTTTTCGGCGTCCGCCCGCCACAGGGCGGCAAAGTTGAGCTACTGCTGATCGAAAAAACCGGTCCGATGACCTGGCGCGCCCTAGGTCGACCGGGCAAACGCCTACGCCCGGGCACGCGCATCGACTTCCCCGGCTCGCCGGTCTGGGCCGAAAGCCGGGCTCGCCTCGACGACGGCCAAATCTCCGTTCGCTTCAGCGAGGAAATCGAGCCCCATCTGGAAAACCTCGGCCATGTGCCCCTACCGCCGTACATCCGACGCGCCGATCACGAAAACGACCACACGACTTATCAAACCGTTTATGCCCGCCACGACGGAGCGGTGGCCGCTCCGACCGCGGGCCTGCATTTTTCGGAGTCGTTGCTCGAGCAGCTCGAGAACCGTGGGGTGGAGCGAGCTGCGGTGACCCTGCACGTGGGCATCGGCACCTTCCGACCGGTCACCGCCGATCGAGTGGAAGACCACGCCATGGATGAGGAGCGATTCACCGTGCCCCAAGCCACCGTCGACGCCGTTCAACGGGTCAAGAGCCGTGGAGGTCGGGTGGTGGCAGTGGGCACGACGGTCGTCCGAACGCTCGAAAGCGCGGTCGACGCTCACGGACGTTTGACCGCCGGCAGCGGTCGTTCCCGGCTCTTCATCACCCCCGGATTCGACTTCAAGGTGATCGACGCCCTACTGACCAACTTCCACCTGCCCCGATCCACCCTGCTGATGCTGGTCAGCGCTTTAGCCGGACGAGATTCTGCCCGCGGGCGTGATCGAGTGCTCGCGGCCTACCGAGAAGCCGTGGACGCCGGGTATCGCTTCTATTCCTACGGCGACGCCATGTTTCTAGAGCGAGACAGGTGGGCTGGGTTGCATCCAGAAATCCCCATGTAGCGAGCCTGGGAGGCCCAGCGACCCGAGCACGGCAGCGGAGACTGTCTGAGCGAGGCAACCTCAGAATCGACCTAAGTTCATACTCATCAGCAACTTACAACGGTACGCAGATGGCCGCGCGAGTTTCGCAGCGACGCGCGCAGGGCGCTGGGGCCTCCCCCACCGAGCTAAAACTGGACGGGCTCTAGGCTAGGCCTCAGGGCGACGGCCTCACCTTTTATCTTCTTCTCCGGGCAACGGCAATCGACGACGCTGGACGCGTGCTTTGACAAAGGCTTCGAGGAATTTTTCGTCCTGCTCGGTCCAGGCTTCGGGAGCTTGGCGGCGAAGGTCGCCCAAGGTCGAGACCGCCAGGGCGTAGTTGCCTTCTTCGTAGGCCATCCAAGCGATGACCCGCTGTAGGTCGGTGCGGTCGGCGAGGTGTTGGTCGAGTTCGACCGCACGGGTCACCAACTCGCGCGCCTGAAATGGATAACCTTGGCGCAGCTGCAACCAGGCCAGCTGCACTGTCGCCTCGGCCTCTAACCGCGGATTCTCTTGATCCTTGGCCAATTGCAATTGGTCGTAATAGCGTTTTTCAGCAGCGGCGTAATCACCGTTTTGCATCAAGGCACGAGCCAGGTTGCGCGACAACAACAAGATCCGCTGGGTATCTCCTTGTTGTTGGTAAAAGCTCAGGGCGCGCGCCCAATGCTCCGTCGCCTCGGCCCACTCCCCGCGACGCCAAGCCACCTCACCGAGACTGGCGGCGACACGGTTCTCGCTCCAAACGTCTCGTAGTGCAGTTGCGGAGGCTGCGGCGTCGGCGAAGATTCGAGCTGCATCGTCCGGTTGCCCGGCGGTCAACAAGAGGCTGCCGATCCGCACCAGAACATCAATTTCACCCAGGCGATCTCCCGCTTCTCGGCGCAGCTCGAGCACCTTCACAAGCAGCCCCTCGGCTTCTAAGGTTTCCCCTTGGGCCAGAGCCAAGCGGGCTTGCTCGTAGAGAGACTCCGCCTGGGCCCTGGAATCGCCGCGCTGCTGGTCGATCCGGTGGGCCAGCTTGTATTGTTCCGACGCGGCGACGGTGTCACCGTCGAGAGCGCGCAACAAACCCAACGAGCGGAACGCTTGAGCTTGGAGGGATCGAATCCCCCGACTCTGGGCCTGGCGCAACAGCTCTTCGCTGAGTTCCTGGGCGCGCGCCAGCTCGCCGCGACGACGCAGGCAATCGATTAGCTTGAGCTTGGCTTGCACGAAATCGGGGCGATTGCGCAGGGCGATCTCAAAATAGGGTTGCGCCTCTTCCGCCGAGCTGCGCAACAGGCGGTCGAGACCCTCGGCGTATAAGCGGTCGATAAAGGCGTCCGACGAAAGAGCCCTGGACATGGGCACCGGCGCTAGACCTCTTCCCAATGCGTCGGCAAGCGCCAACACCAATTGCCCGCCGACCTCCAGTAGATCGTCGCCCTTGGCCTCGAAGGTGGCCAGGGTGTTGCCCTTTGGATCCGTCAACACCGCGTCGAGAATCACCTCGCGGCTCGTGCGCCGCAACTCGACGTCGGCGATCACTCGAGCCCCGAGGGCCGCTGCCAAATCCTTGGATCGGCTCCGATCCCCTTCAACCGCAGGATCCAGGCCTCGAGTGAGCAGCTCGCGGTGAAGGTGCGCGGAGGTCACCACATGCACGCCTTCCGTGGCTTCGAGACTCTCGCTCATGACCGCGGAAAGACCCCAAATCGCCCAATCGTCGAACCTCGGTCCCTCATTGCGAATCGGCAGAATGGCCACCCGTCCCTCAGCTTCCAAGGCCAGCTCCGGAGCGGGAGGCGCGAGAAAACGGGTCGAAAGGGTCAAGGCGATGCCCGCGATGGCTACCACCCCCAGCAGCCAGGGAAGCAAACGACGCAAGGGCCCCTCCCGGCTGAGATTTCGTCGCGACCGAAGACTGCCCGCGCGTAAGGGCTCCGAATCCGCCGTCTGGGGCGGATTCGGAAGCTCAGAATCACTAGATGCTGGGTCCATGAAATGCCTTTCCACAGGAGCCCTCGTAGGCTCCTGCCACAATCGCCCGGGCCGAGGCGAGTCCCAAAGTGAATCATGGAAGTGAACCAATGGAAGACGATCGGCTACAATCATCTCGCCGATCCTATATCTTCCGCGGAGCACCAGATACCCATGGGCTTGGCTATTGCCGACTTAGAAGGCAAATATGAAATCGTCGCCAAGCTCAAAGAGGGTGGCATGGGGGCGATCTACAAAGTTCGTCACCGCCTCCTCGAAGAGCTTCGGGTGGTGAAAGTCCTTCGCTCCCAACATCAGGGAGACGAAGAGTTGCGCCTACGTCTCGCCCGGGAAGCGCGCGCCGCCATTCGGCTGCGCCACCCCAACGTCGTTCAAATCTTCGACTTTTCCCTCGACGATACCGGCGCGGGCCTGATCATCATGGAATATATCCATGGGTCGGATTTATCCTATTTGCTCAAGGAAAGTCACCGACCGTCTCTGGCGCTGATCCTTGAGATCGCCCGTCAAAGCCTGCGAGCGCTCGGCTTCTTACACCGCCAAGGGTTCGTGCATCGCGACGTGTCGCCCGACAATTTGATGTTGACCGTGGACGTCGAGGGCGATCCGCTGGTGAAGCTGATCGACTTGGGCATCGCCAAGAATCACGATGCCGAACAAAATTTGACCGTCACGGGTTCGTTTTTAGGCAAATTTCGATATGCCTCACCCGAGCATTTCGGGGCCATGGGTCCCGACGGCACCGAAGCCCGCAGTGATCTCTACACCTTCGGCTTGGTGCTCTACGAGCTGTTGACCGGCTGCTATCCCATGCCCGGCGAATCCACCTCCCAGCTGATCGCCGCTCACCTCTTCCAGCCACCGCTCAAATTCGCCGAGACCGACCCCGAGGGCAAGATTCCCGAGGCCGTGCGTCAGATGGTGATGCGCTCCTTGGAAAAAAAGGCCGAGGATAGGTTTGCCGACGCCAAAGCCTGGGTTGAGCAGATCGAGAAGCTGCAGAAAGACTTTCCGTTGACGACTGCTGAACTCGAAGAAGCCGTGCGCCTCGGGCAGCCCCCCAAAGCTTGGTCCCAGCCGGATTCGGGCGATACCCAATGGGACTTCGGTCAGCTCTTCGGTGATCCCGATCCCTCCGCTTATCCGCCCGGCGACACCGAAGGCTCCGACCGAGATCGAGGCGCTTCTGCGGGGGCTGAATCTGGGGCTTCGTCGGCCGACGGGGGCAACGCACTCGACGTCCTGCTCGCCGGCGCTCAAGCCTTGCTCGAGTTGGGGGAGCCCGATCAAGCGCGACGCCAAGCTCAAACCATTCTCAATCTCGACAGCGAGCATCCGGGAGCCCTGCAGCTGCTCGAACAGCTCGACAAACCTACGGCATCCGGATCTGAAGACGACGAGGACTCGAGCGAACTTGCTGTGCCCGAGCCGCCGCCCACCCAGGACCTACCGGTTGTACCACCGGTTTTCTCCTCGACTGGATCGTCCCAAATCGCCACGCCGGAGAGCGTTCAAAGCAATGAGCCGGTTCCTTCCGAGGCCGTGGTTCGTTTCGACGCATTGCTGAAGAGCGATCGGCTGGTGGAAGCGGATCAGCTGCTCTCCGAGCTGATCGGCACCCACGGCCAAGAGCCGCCGCTGCCGGATATGCGACAGCGATTGGACGATCGCTTTCAGGAACAGCTGGCGCAAAAAATCCGTCAACTGCTCGACGAGGCGGAATCGCAGGTGGAAGCCGGCGACTACAGCCAAGCCCTGGTACGGCTTCGTGAAGCCCAAACCTTAACTCCCGCCAAGGGTCCGTTGCACGACGAGCTGACCCAAGGGGTGCTGCACCTCCAACGAAAGATCGAAGCCCGCGAGCGGCGTAAGAAGATCGACCGAATGGAGCAACGGGTCCTAAAGTTATTGAGAACGGGAAAGCTGGAGGAAGCCCGGGACAAGCTCGACCGAGCGCGGGAAAAGCTCGGCGACGACGATGTTTTCCATTCGCTGACCCAAATCCTGGAACGGGCCGTCCACGATCGACAAAACGAACTCGGCAGCGAGGCTGGACGGGCCCTTGAACTCGGTCGCTACAACACGGCCATTCGCTGTCTGGACGAAATGTTGGGCCTCGACCCCAACAATTCTTGGATCCGTAGCCAATTGGAACGAGCCCACAAGCTGCGGCAAGAGGCCGAGCAGGAAGAGGATCTGCGCCGTCGTGAGGACGACGAGCGAAGGACGGATTTCGAGAGTTTGGCCGCCATGGTCACCGGCGGAGAGTTGGAGGAAGCCCACAGAATGCTGGGGATTCTGGCCCAGCGTTGGGGTGAGGCGATCGCAAAGCCATGGCGTCAGCGGCTAGATGAGCAGCGGCGCGCCGGAGCCCAAAGACTGCTCAACGAAGCGGAGCAATCCAGGGTCGACGGGGACCTCTTCAAAGCTCGACTGCTGGTGGCAGAGGCGAGTCGCCTCGACCCGGACGACTCGGCCATTTCCCACTTCGCCCGCATGTTGGATTCGACGGTAAAAAAGGAGCTTCCCGACGATCTAATTCCGCTCGACGATCAATCGGGGGTTCTGCACACGATCGCCGAAATTGAACGTTTGCGGGTAGAAGGCCAACCTCTCAGGGCCTGGAAAGCCCTGCAACAGGCCGTCGAACACTTCGGTGAACGCTCTGAGCTGGCACACCTGCGCAAGGAACTCGCCGAGCAAATCCTGGAGGAGTCGGGCGGCGCCCTTTGACCTCCCCTCTACCAGATCCCGCTCAGCTCCCCAGACAGCGGGGGGCATGTTAAATTCAAGATCCAGCGTCATTGCGTCGCAAGTCGTCGTCGCAAGTCGTCGTCGCAAGTCGTCGTCGCAAGTCGTCGTCGCATCGAAAGTCGTCATCGCAGTGTAGACCGTCCTATTCCGGCCCAAATTCAGCGAGCACCCCATGATCCGAATACTCGCCGCCACCCTCATCGCTTCCATAACCCTATTCATATGGGGTTTCGTTTTCTGGACGGTGATCGAGCCGGCCGCGGGCGTGATCCAAACGGCTCCCAACGAGGCCGCTCTCGCCGCGGACATCGCCCGTGGACTGGAGAAGGAGGGAACTTATTTCATTCCTACGGACACCTCCGACATGGAAGCCTGGCAGGCTAGGCACGAGGCAGGCCCGCTGGTCACCGTCATGTTCAAACCCAATGGCGCTCAAGCCATGGACCCGGCGGTCATGCTGCGTGGATTCGGCCACATGTTCGTCAGCATCTTGCTGGCGGCTTTCCTGCTGCGCTGGATCGCACGCTTCTTGGGCTCCTACGGCCAACGGCTGGGATTCATGGTCTGGATCGGACTGATCGAGGCGATTTTCTCGAACTTGGGACGCCCAATTTGGTATTTCCAACCCTGGGATTACCATTTGCTCCAAGCGACTTACACCCTGACTTCTTGGACTTTGGTCGGCGCGATCTTGGCCTGGTTCCTTCACGGCGACTCTTGATTGTTCGCCCATTCAGCCCTGAATCGACTATGAAGCGAAGAACTCGACAGCGCACCGCCATGCGGGAAGCTATCCGCAAAGCCGGCCGGCCGCTGAGCCCGCAAGAAATTCTCGAAGAAACCCAGGAAGAGATTCCAGGACTTGGATTGGCGACGGTTTACCGAAACGTCAAAGCCATGGTTGAAAGCCGGTGGCTGAAAGCCGTGGAGCTGCCCGGAGCGCCGGATCGATACGAGCTGGCGGGCCAGGATCACCACCATCACTTTCACTGCCGCCATTGCGACAAGGTTTACGATGTCGAAGGTTGCCCGGGCAACCTTTCGTCGATCACCCCCACCGGTTTCGTTTTGGAGTCCCACGAAATCGTGCTCTATGGTCGCTGCCCGGAGTGCAGTGCCTCTCCTTAATTAATCATAATTAATTAACCACGCAAGCCCCTATGCACGTTTCGATCGTCAACATCGGCAAAGTGCTCACCCGTGCTTCGGGATATCTCCAGACCGTCGCATCGCACTCGCTGCAGCCCTATCGTGGCTGTGCCCTCGGTCATTCCCTTTGTGGCGTCGCTTGTTATGTGCAGCATTCCGGCCACATCACCCGCGGCCGAACCTGGGGCGATTTCCTGGAAGCGCGACAAAACGCTGCGGACTCCTACCGTCGCCACGTAGCCGCCGAGCGCCGATGGGCTCGGCGACACCGGGAGAGCTTCTCGATTTTCCTCTCCAGCGCCACGGAGCCTTTTCCACCCCACGAACGCCGCTTCGGTATTACCCGATCGGTGCTCGAAGCGATGATCGAGCAGCCGCCGGATCGCCTTATTCTGCAAACCCACAGCCATCAAATCGCCGACTCGATTCCCCTCTTACGGCGATTGGCCGAGGTTTGTGAAGTCCGTTGCCATATATCGATCGAGACCGACCGCGAGCGATTGGGCGACGACCTACCGCGCCATGGAAGCCCGGTAGAGCGTCGATTTCAGGCAGCCCGTCGGCTGCGGCAGGCCGGTCTCTTCACCGTGATTACGGTTTCGCCCCTGCTACCCATCGACGACCCCCACGCCTTTTTTCGTCGCATTGCAGCCGACGCCCATGCGGTGGTGCTCGATCACTTCATCGGCGGCGATGGCTCCAAAAACGGTTCTCGAACCCTTAGAACCGGACTGCCGGCGGCCATGGAAGCGGTGCATCCGGGTAGCTCGCAGCTGGAATATCGGGATTTGATGGCCGAGGTCGCCCAGGGTCATATGCCGGGCCGGGTCGGAATTTCGATCGACGGTTTTGCCGGTCGTGGCATGCACGGCGAAACCTTTTCCACCGACGTGGAATGACGACCGAGGAATGTCCTATCTACGGCTGAAGCGCTCGCGGTAGGTAGCGAGCCCGATCTCGACGGCTTGGCGAATCTCGTCGTGCCGCTCCTGGGGAAAGGCATTGAGCATCCGTTGGAGAAAGAGCTGTGCGATTTCCTCGGCCCCTTTCAAGCGTTCTTCAGGTGACGACGACCTAAGGGTCTCGATAGACGCCTGGTTTCGCTGCTGCCATTCCCGCGCGGCTTTCCACAAGAAACCCCGCAACGGCACCGGCGAGATTCCCAGCCGCTCTGCTCCGAATTTTCCAAAAAGCTCGACCAGCTCTCTTTGATCATCACTCAAGATCAGCTCGGAGAAAGGGTAGCTCTTAGGTGATTCCTTATTGGCCATATCAATCAGTCGCGCGGATTATGTATTTCGTAGTCCGAAGTGGGAGCACCGGATCACCGGGAATTTCTCGATGCGAAGCTCCAAGTCCTTTTGGATGGAGGATTCATCGCGGACGCGGCAATTATACATAGCCGACAACTAGACATAGCCGACGACGCTCCTGGACCCGTCTCCCCCGCTGTCATCGAGCTAGCTATAGCTAGGAGCGCAGCATCTCGATAACGATCGCCACCACCACCAGTTCCACAGCTTCGTCGTCTTCCAAAACCAACGACACCCGTCCGTCTCCTGCGAGCAGCTTCAAGCGATGGGTTTCGGATCTGGTGTCGTGCTCAACAGACCATTCCCGAATCGCCGAATCTTCGCCGAGTTCTGCGGTGAACTGCGGGTGGCGAACCAGCGCCAACTCTCCGGACCGGGGCGTCCGGCGCTCGAGCCTCAGAACCAGATCCGTGCCCACCGGCACCCTGGGCTCCAAGGCCGGATCCGTCGAACGGCAAACGAAAATGCCCGGACCCGGTCCGAATCGGCCCTCTGGGGCCACCCAAAGAGAATGATCCGAGGCAGTGATGTGATCGAGGCCCACCAGGCCGTCGGCGGCGGCGTCCAGAAGCCAATGAACGGCTTCGGCCGGCTGCTCGAAAAAAGGCACCGCATTCTGAAAAGGAATGACTTGGTCCGACGCCACCTCGACCAAGGCCTCTCGGTCGAGCCCAGACCCGGACGAGCCCTCCTCCAAGATATAGAAGCGGCGTTCTAGAATCCCCGACAACTCCGTGCGTTGCTCAACCCGTGCCTTGGCCTCGGCGGATTCCAGCGCCTGCCAACGCTGCTCCAGCTGCTCGGCGTCGTGCCTCAACTCGGACCCTATTCGGTCCAAGGTCCCGGCCGAGTAGGCCAACAGCTCCTGAAATCCGCCGTCGTTGGCTTCCGCCGACGGCAAGCAATCTCCCCAGCGCTGTACCCATCGATCAAAAGGTCCACCGTGTCGAGCTTGGGCTCGCACGGCCTCCGCGCCGAATCCGAAACTCAAAGGTCGGTCAAAGAGCCCGGGGTTTCTTGCTTTGGCAAGCTCCACCCAAGCAGAACGCAAGAGCATCTCGGCCGCAGACGACTGCAGGCCTCGGCGATCGGCCAAGCGACGCTCCGCCTCGACTTGCGCTTGCCCCTTAAGCACTTGACGGCGGGCCTTCGAAAAAACAGATGAAGCCGCACCTTCTGCCGGTCGAGACCAAAGACCCAACGTGTGGCTCGAAGGGTCTCTCGTCGGGTGGCTCGACGGGTGACCCAAGAGTTCACGCAAGCGATCTAAACGGTCCACAATTTCGAGTTCGTTGCCCCGATCCCTACCCGTCGCCCCCGACTTCGGTTTGAGAAAAAGGCTGACCGGTGCCGGCCCCGAGGTCCGATAGAGGCCAAGACCCTGGGGATCCCCTTCCTCCTGCATGGGAGCCGGAATCGAGGCAACCAATTGGTCAAAAATCCCGTTGCCCCAGGTCATGAGATCGAGGCTGTAGGGATGTTCAGCAAAGAGAGCGGGCGAAAAGGTCACCCGACGAATTTCTTCTTGATGGGTCAAACGATAGACCTGGTCAGACTCGAGCTCGAAGCTCCCGCCGAGGATTTCCGATTGCACCATCACTTGCTCTAGAACCGACGGCGAAGCCGGCTCGGCGAGCTGCTCGGTGCCGAGATCGGGCAGGTCGGAACCGTCTGGCGGACCGACTTCTAGGACATCGGGCGGTTTGTGGTCGAGGTCACGTTGAATCTCCGCCACTCTTTCTTCCAATCGGCGGCGTCGCTGATCCGATGGTGTCAAAGCCAGCTCGTGTAGGGCTTCACCGACCCGATGCAAAATCGGCTGCAAGTCCCCCAGCACCATTTTGAAGCCGTCGATACGCTCGGCCAAACGCCGGTAAATCTCCGCCTCAACGGTTTCGGAATAGAAGTAATTGAGAATCCACACCTCGGAATGGCTTTGGCCGATCCGATCGATGCGTCCGATGCGCTGCTCGACCTTCATCGGATTCCAGGGCATGTCGTAATTGATCAGCACACCACAAGTCTGGAGGTTCAAACCCTCGCCGGCAGCCTCCGTGCAAATCAGAATCTGAATCTCGCCCGCACCGAAGCGGTGCTTGATCTCTTCCTTGCCGACAACCCTCCAAATGGGTTTCCCGGAATCGTCCACGCTCCTCACCTCGCCACCCCGACCGGAATAACAGGCCACGGAATAGATGGAGCCCAGGATCTGCCGAAGATAATCGGCCGTGTCCAAATATTGGGTAAATACCAGCACCCTGTCCCGTTGTTGGAATAGCTGTTTCAAATCCGTCAACAAGCGGTCGAGCTTCGAGTCTTCGGGCAAAGCCTTGAGCGCCGCGAGCAGCTCGTCCAGGTAGGAAAGCTCATCTTTCGACAGCCGAGAGGGGGAAGGTAGTTTGGACTCCTTCAAGGGCTCGAAAACGGTATCGAAAAGCTCGGCCTGCTCGGCACCTACACCCCCAGTGAAACCTAGCCAGGATCCGTCGAATTCATCCACCTCTAAAGACGGCCCGGCCTCGGCGGAACTCTCAACGTCGAGGGCCTCAGACCACTCCGGTAAGGGTGGACCGGCCTCTCCAAGGATCAGTTGCAAGCGTCGTTCGAGACTCCGGCGAACTGCATAGAAGGAGCTGGTTAAACGACGGCGGTAAACCGTCATAACAAATCCCAAACCGCTGCGACTCGCTTCGTATCTTTGGTAGAAGCGACTCAAATAATCTTCTATGCGATCGTAGAGTCGTCGCTCCGCCGTCGATAAATCGATCCAGATATTGCGCGGCTGCCGTTCCGGCACTTCGGTCGTGAGCAGGCCCGCGCGGTGATACCGCCGCAATAGAGATCGGGTATTTCGCCAGACCATCGTGCGGGTGGGAGAAATCCGCAACAGCAGACGATCGAGCTCATCACGGCGGTCGGCATCGAGGGCTTCGACTCCAAGCCGGGCGGTGGCGATGTCGCCCTGGCGAACCCCCTCGACAACCTCTGCAATTGGGGGAGAATGCTCGCCGAGTTCCGCGCTTTCCGCCAAAAAAGGCAGGATGAACGACCAATCCCGGCCTTCGAAGGGTTGCCGAATCTGCTCGAAATATCGGATGAAAGCCTCCTGCCCGGCGCCCCACCGACCACCCAAACCCAAAAGCTTGAGCAAATCCCACACCTCCACCGGATGAATTTGCATCGGTGTGGCGGTGAGCAAATAGAGGCAGCGGGTACGGGACACCAAACCACCCGGCTGATCGCTCGTGCCCGCCAGCAGCTCGAGCAACCTATTCGGCCGGCGCTCGCCGCTTGCATCCACCCGCCGCCTGCGCGCGTGGTGGGCTTCGTCGACGATTACCAGGTCCCACGGATCCGCCCGCCAGAGTTCGCGGCTTCGCGACCTAGCTCGAGCCAATTGAGTCGACGCCAGGAAAAGATCGAAACGATTCCAAGGGTTGTCTTCGGAGCGCGGGCTCTCGAGTTCCACACCGTGGATGTCGAAAAAACGCCCGCCCGAGAAAATCGGAGCCGTAATCGCCGCTTTCTCATGCAGCTCCTCCTGCCACTGACGCAAAACGGCCTTGGGCACCAGCAGCAGCACCCGTTTGACCCGGCCCGAAAGCCACAGCTGGCGTAAGGCCAGAGCCGCCTCAACGGTTTTGCCGAGCCCGACCTCGTCGCTGAACAGAAAACTTTGGGGATAGCGTTCTACCGTCCCTTGCACGACCTTCCGCTGATGGGGCCAAGGCACGACCGGGCTCGACACCAAGGCTAAGTCCGTGGCCGACGGCAGGTGGGGGACCTGGCGAATAAATTCGAACAGCAGACGTTCGGCTTGCTCGCTCGGTGTGGGTCTTGAATCAGAAAACAAGGTTCTGGCGAATCACTCGGGGTGGTCGGAATTCGGATTCCGCGACGAAACACAGCACGGAGGCTCGGCATGGATGCGCACCGCGGAGGCTCAGCTTATCGTGGTCCTAATGCCCTGGAGACTTGGAGATACTTCGCCGTTGACGGCGGATCCGTAGATTGACTTGAGGCCGGAGCGAGGGCAAGCCATAATGCCACTAAACAGGCCGAGATCCTCAATACAGTGAATCATTCACCTTCCAATCTCTCCACCCTCCCCCCCGGCGACGCGGGCGGTCCGACGGGCGAAGATCCTATTTTCGAGACGGGTCAGATCTTCGCCGGTCGATACCGAATCGAAAGGGAACTCGGGCGCGGCGGCATGGGTAGGGTATTCAAAGCTCACGACTTGGTATTGGGCGTTGCCATCGCGCTCAAGGTCTTACCGGATCGGGATCCGACCCTCTACAACCAATTGGTCAATGAGGTCCGGCTGGCCCTGCAGGTCACCAGTCCTTTCGTTTGTCGCGTTTTCGATTTCGGCCAATCCGATGGTGAAACCTACCTCACCATGGAATACGTCGACGGTGAAGATCTGCGTTCTCTGCTGCGCAAGGTCGGACATTTGTCCAACGACAAAACTGTCGAACTTGCGCGTCAGGCTTGCACTGGGCTGAGCGCCGCCCATGCCCAAGGCATCCTGCATCGAGACCTCAAACCGGCCAATCTGCTAATCAATGGTAAGGGTCAGCTCCAGGTCACCGACTTCGGCATTTCGACCTCCGTCGACATGCCCCAATTGGTGCAGGGCGGAACCCCCGCCTACATGGCGCCAGAACTCTTCAGGGGCGAGCCGGCCACCGTGCAGAGTGATATTTACTCTCTCGGAGTAACCCTTTTTGAGCTGGCCACCGGCAATCCGCTTTTTCGCGCCGGCTCCTTTGACGAATTCGCCGAATTGGAGCGCAACCCAGCCTCCTTGGGTTTGAGACAAGAGCTGAGTGGATTGAATCCGGATTTGGCGGAAACCATTCTCCAATGCCTCCAGCCGTCGCCGGCAGAAAGGCCCCAGTCGGCGCGCGAGGTCGCCGCGGGTTTGCCCGGTGGAGATCTTGTTCGTCGCGCGCTGGACGCCGGCGAAACCCCTTCGCCGGAAGCGGTGGCCGGAGCGGCCACCGATGAGCCCGGAACCGGAGGGGTGGTCAGCCTTTGGATCGCCCTGCTGATCACCCTAGCGGTCTTACCCCTGCTCAGCGACTACGCTTATCCGAGCCGCTCCCTTTGGGCGCAGAAATCACCGGCGGTGCTCGCCAACCGAGCCGGGGAGATTCTCTCGAGCCTCGGCCATGAATTGCCGGTGGCTGACCGAGCCTGGGGATTCAGACCGGATTTCGCGACCTCGGGCGTGGCCGACGCCAACCTGTTCTGGTACCGACAGTCGCCGACGCCCATGGTGCCCTCGGACTATCGGCGGGTTTCCGAAGAAGATCGCATCACCTACTACGATCCTTCGCCCGTGGGTCTCGGCATGGTTCAAATGCTGGTCGATTCCATGGGCCGGCTGGTGACCCTCAAAGTCGTGACTTCCGCGATCGGCCTCGACCTAGACGACGAGCAGGGCGCGGAGGCGCCTCCGGCTACCGACTGGAAACCGGCCTTGGTGGTCGCCGGATTCCCGCCGGACACCGCACAATCCGTCGAGCCGACGATAACGCCCCCCTATTTCGCCCAGGAGCAAAAGGCCTGGGAAATGCCGGACCCAAGGGTCCCGAGCCGTCGGCTGCGGATGGAAGCCGCCGCCCTCGACGGCAAGGTGGTATTTGTCGACGTCCGGCCGACGGAAACGACTCCCCTACCCGGCATGGCTCTGATGGCGAGCTTCGAGAATATCTACCTGGTACTTTTCTTCGTGCTTTCGGTGGTCCTTCCGGTGGCTGGCGCGATCCTTGCTCGACAAAACCTCTTGAAACGGCGCGGCGATCTCAGCGGCGCCCGGCGGCTGGTGATTTTCGTGATCGTCGCCCAACTATGTCGCTGGTTATTCGCCGCAGATCATGTCTCCATTCTCGACATCGAAGTCCAGAGGATCAACTTCCGGCTCGGACGGATCTTGCTCGAAGCCTTGATGGTTTGGGTGGCATACATCGCCTTCGAGCCGGCGATCCGACGTTTCTGGCATGAGCCGATCGTGTCGTGGAGCCGGCTGATCCAAGGGCGCTTTCGCGATCCCGTGGTCGGCAGAAGCGTCCTGGTCGGCACCTTGGTGGGTGCCATCTGGGCGCTGCTGAGCGCCGCAGACCGGATCCTCGGCCGCAGCCTCGCTCTGGACGTCTTGCCGGATTTTTCCGTCGCCCTGCAGCTTGAAAACGTCATCTCCTTTCGCACTTTTCTGTCCACAGTACTAGAGATGGCGTTGGACGCCCTCTACTTCGGAATCTTCGACATTTGCTTCCTGGTGGTTTTGCGCATCTGGGCTCGAAAGCCGGCCGTCGCCATTTTCGCCTTCCTATTGGTGCGCGGAATTTGGGAAACCCTGGCCGGATCGAGCCCCGGTCTATCCTGGCTCACCCTCGGCTTGGGCCTGGCCGGATTGGGCGCCGTTTTGTTGGTGCGCTTCGGTCTCGTGGCCTATGTCGTCGCTTTTTTCAGCTATCTATTGCTCAACCAGATTCCGCTCACCACCGCCAGCAACGCGTGGTTCGCGGGCAACGGTTTTATGGCCCTGGTGCTGATCGGTGCCCTCGGCTCGGTGGGTTTCCACATCGCCTTGGCGGGAAGACCGCTCGCCGGCAGTTGGCTTGATCTACCGGAGCCCCAACCCGGCAGTTTGGGGTGAGTCCCTATTCGAGCTGATCGTCGACCTGACGATAATCTTCTTCGATCATCGCCTCGTATTCCTTCGCTCGCTGCCGCGTGCGTAATAGGAGCGCCACCACGACCAAGATGAGCACCGTGTAGATCCCGGCCAAAAGTTCCAGCGGTAACGCCAGCACCCATCCCCTGAACGTTTCCAAAACACCGGCCCAAAGATTCGAGCCCATCAAGACCGCTAGGCCCGCCGCAGCCAAGGGAGGGCCAAACGGCGAGTGGGGCTGCCCTGAGGCCGCGAAGCACACCACACCGTGGATCACACCCAAGAGGAATCCCAGGATCAGGGTGCCGAGCACCCCCGCGGGGCCGAGAAAGGCGCCGATCATCATCAACAGCTTGCTGTCGCCCATGCCCATGACCTGCATCCCTACCATCAACCCGAAAGTCCATCGGATGCATTCGAGCACCAAGAAGCCCAAAACCGCGCCCGAAAAGCTCAGAAGCAGCCCCGGTGGAAGGTCCCCGAGAAACGAACCGCTCCAAGCGAGCCCTATCCGATGCCACTGGGAAAAGCCCAATAAAAAGTCGGGCTCGAAGCCATGCCATACGAAGGCGGTCAATGTGCCGGCAAATGTCAATCGATCGGGAATCAGCTTAACCAAATAGTCCGTGGCCGTAATCGCCAGCAGCAGAGCCGCGAATACCCACCAGAGGGGAAAGCTCGTCGGCCAACCGAGGTTGGTGGCAATCAGGGCGAAAACCAACGCCCCTGCCCCTTCCAGCCAAGGAGAGCTGAAGGGCAAAGCTCGATGCTTCAGGGTCAAAATCGCCGGCACCGCACGTCGTATGAGGTGCCCGATCAAAACCCCGACCCCGAGCGCCGGCAGGAGGGTCGACACCATCAACGCCGTGACTCACTCAGCCGCACAGAACGATATTTGGATCCACAACACGAGGGCCCAGCCGTGCTGAAACCGACGGATGGAATGCAGGATGGAATGATGGGGTGGAATCTAAGGATCATACGGTGATGCCCATTTGCGGATCTGAAAGGCGCGGAGACTCCGCCTTGATTTCGACATGACGATCGCTTCGGGAAATAATACTGTCGCCAATAGGCCGTGACAAATCAGTCTCACCGTGGGACCAGATCCCATCATAAGACTTTGGGACGCCAAGACTGGAACAGAAAGATCGGCGCCAAACACTCGAACCGCAACGCCGTGCCCACAACCTTCGTGGTGGTCGGCGACGAACTCGCCGCTGGAGCCGGACCCTTCGGGCTTTCCAGCCACCGGCAGCGGTGGAGCTTCCCAGCACAGGCGGCTCGCTGCCTGGGTATGGCCTTCCATCAACCCGAGCTGCCGAACCAGGATCTCGGCACCCCGGTTGGAGCCCTTGCCGAGGGTCCCCATGGTGGCGTCAGCCTACGAGCACCCATTCCGCGATCCACTCGTTCGGAAGCTCCCAGCACGGTTGCCCTGCCGGGAATCGGATTCCGCGAGGCCATCAGCCGTCGCGTCAGCCAACCTTTGGTGGGCTCCGATCCGAATCAGACCTTATTCAACCTGACCCTCGGCCTGGCGGCTCTGCTGAAGGGTCGCCGCCCCCTGACCCCGGTGGAGATGGCTGCTAGCCTCCAACCGGACCTGGCGCTCATCAACCTCGGCTACCACGAAGCCTGCCGGGCAGCGGCAGCCCTCGACCCCGCCCTCATGCCGTCCGACTCCCTGGTGCGAGAGGCCCTCGAACGCATATGCGCCACCCTGGGCACCTGCCGACGATTCTTGTCGACGATTCCGGACCCATTGGATAGTGCCTACTTCCTAGACCGAGCAACCGCCGGCCGGTGGTGGCAAATCGAGCCGAACCGCCTCGGTCAGCTCTTCGATTGGCCGCCGGACCATCTGCTGCCGCGTTCCGCCCTGGAGCGGATCGGACCCGAACTCATCGATCGAAAGATACCCTTTCTCACCCCCGCCTCCGCATCCGAGCTGCGGGATCGTGTGAAAGCAACCAACCTCGTCATTCGCGGCGTCGCCGAACAGGACGGAGCCGACTTACTCGACCTGGAGTTGCTCTTCCGCCGGCTTTCCACCGACGGCGTGCAAGCCGGAGGAAAGACGATAACCGCCGACCCAACCGGTGGGTTCTTTTGCCTCGCAGGATTTCTGCCGAACCCCATCGGCCACGGCATCATCGCGGAACGGTTACTCGAGCTGCTGCGGCCGGCACTCAGTCTTCCCGAAAGCCCCAGAGGCATCGACTGGACAGCCCTCTTCGAGGCCGAAGCAGGCCTGCGCCTCGAAGAGGGCTGTCCAATCGCTGATCCGGCCAACAAATCGGTCGCCGAGAACGACTCGCCGCTGCTCTTCGACGGATCCATAGAACCTGATGGGATCTCCAAGATCGAGCTTGGATCGTCCACGGCTTTCAGCCCTGTGCTCATTCCCCACGAACTGACCTTCGAGCTAGGGCCCGACGACGGGTGCTTCGACTTGATCCTGGAAGCTCGGGATCCAGATTTGATTTTCGGGGGACCCGCCATCAGCCGCCGAGGGGTAACGGGCAGCCTCCGACTCCGTTTTTTTGACGACGCTTCACCGGCTGCCGTCGCCGAAGCATGCGAAACCGGCTCGAAAGATTCCGAGGAAGTCACAGATGCAGACCGGTGGGTCCGCTTCGAACTCGATTTCGACCCGCACCTAGCCATCGATCCGGGTCCTCTCGCAGCTCCCCATCTTCTCAGGCACGACTTGGCCGGAAACCGCCTATGGGGCAAGTGGACCGGGAGGTTGGACAGGTGCTCCGGCCGGGTCACCCAGCTGCGCTTTGAACTCGGCCAGGACTGTTCTTTTTGCCACCAGCTGGTGGAACTGAACACCGATCCGCCGTCGAGGACGATCGACGTTCCACGGATCGAATTTTCTCGGAATGTGGAAGGCCACCTGCACTTGGGCCTATTCGCGTCTTGGACGTCGACCTGGGGCGCATGTAGCTCGTCGTCGCTACACGGAAAGCGAAACGGCAACTCGACCCACGGCGCGCGGCTACCTTGGCTCCCCTCGACGGTCTCCGTGGCTTGCCAAAGCCTCACTCTCCATGGCCGACTCGCCATTCGTGTCGCTGAAGGTGCCCAGCGCGTCGAGAATCAGGCGGCCCGGGGCAATTCCAACGCTGCTTGGCCACCGGCGCCGCGTTCGATCATGGAGCTGACGTCTTTTAGTCCCGACTCCCGCCTACAAGCATCCGCCGCGGTGGATGCTCCGCCGATTCAAGCCAAAACCCATTGGATCCATCCCCTGGTGGGAAGGTTGGTGGTGCAAACCGGTGAGCCCACCGGAAGTCGTCTTCCCCTGCTGATCCGCCTGCTACCGTTCGAGGTATGCTCAGCCACAGACGGCTGGCTCGGACTCGGCACCACGGTGAGGTTCGGCCGTCAAGTTTATCCCCAGCCCTCAGTTAGCCTCGTCGGGGACTCGCGCTCCCTCAGTCTGAGCACCGTCGATCGTTTCAAGGGTGAGTGCGTAGGCCCGGTCGAGTTTCGTCTCACGGACAATCGTCGACTGCTGGCGAATCTTCAGGCGGTGGAGCCTTCAATCACCGTCGGCCCTATTGCCTATTCGGGACGCTCGAAATTTGAAGTCCGACCGGGAGGCGAGCTGTACTATTTTTTCAACCAAGAGCAGAATGGCCTCAACCCAACTTCTGGACACCGGCCCAGCCTCTCGCTCGAACCCGGTCATACCTTCCCAGCTCCCCACGGCGCAGGGGGTTATTCGGTGCAAACCGATTCACGCCTCGACTTCGGCCTTCAGTTGACGGCGGGATTAGGGCTTGAAGCGCCCACTGGCAGGCTCAGCGGAGAGGAACGACTTCTTTCCTCCACCCGTCGTCTCTTCTCTTTCCGCTACATGCTGTCGACCCGCCCCTCAGATCCGACGATCTTCGAATTTACCGACCACACCCTAGGCGGCACCTTCGTGCTCCAACACCTTGGGCGCATCGTCTTTGGTAGCAGCCCGAACTCTCGGGCACGCAAGTCACCGGATACCGTGACTTTCAACGGTTTCGGCACCTGGAGCCTGGATCCCGAGGGCGGGCCTGTCCACCGAATCGCGGCACACCTGTGCCGGTCACGCATTTCGCCGTTCATCGCCATCACCCTAGACGAGGGTCGAACCTCGGCCATTTGCACCGCAACGGATTGGCCGAGCCAGTGAAAGACATTCCTAAACCACAAGGGACGACGCCGAATTAGGCACCGTCCCTTGTAAGAGTTTCAGCTGGCGACTGCGAGTTAGCCGACGAAATCCAATCCGCGACTCAACAATCGAGCGGGAATGCTCACTCGGACGTCAACGTCGTCGCTGTGGACTGTGATGTCGAAGGAACGCCAGTCTTTAGTGATCTTGACTTGCTCGCCGGCACTCTCGACTTGCACCAACACGGAGCCGGCCGGAATGCTTTCGAGTTCTGCAGCCATCATTTCCAGGGTGCTGTGGTAAGGCGCGAGCCCTCTGCGAACCTCTGCCAGGTCATCCTCCGGCATCAATCTGGGTGCTGCAAAGACCGCCAGGTCGAAGAGCAGCGCGGGCACCGGAATCCAGAGATCGACACCGTCCTTTTCTTGAACACTGATGGTGACGGTGCCGGTGGCGGCGACCGTGGCGCCGAACACGAAGATCGGCATGAAGAGCACCAGCAACGCAATGGCAATGAAACGAGTGAGGCGGCTCTTCTTCGGACGGTCAGTTGGATCTTGAGGGCTCATGATCTGCTCCTGCTCAGTCGGCTTCGTTGTGGTCGTCGATCCAAACCCTGACGTGCTCATTGCCGTCACGAATCGACACCAGATGGCCGCCACCGTGGTCCGCCAACGCTTGAATAGCGGCTGAGAAATTCAAAGTACCTTCAGGGCCGGAAAAGAGGCCGTCGACCACCGCCATGGGCAGCTGAACGTCGATCTCCGCGCCGCCATTTCTGACCTCGGTGGTTTTGACTAGGAGAAACTCACCCTCTTTTCTCACCGCGATCTTCTCGTCTTTGGTTTCGACCGTGGCGAAAGTTGCTTCCGGTGAGTCCTTCAACGACTGCCAGAAAGTCCTGAGGTCTTGCCAATCCATGTCGACGTCATCGATCGCCACCTGGATTTCGCTGTTGACCTCAGCGTTGACGTCTTCAGGAATCATGTTCAATGCGGCTTCCATCAGCGAGAGGGGCAGATTCACCGTCACCCGCTCGTCGCCATCGCCCTCGATTTTCACGTGCAACCACTGATCACCAGCAAAGGAGGCGGTGGACAGCATCATTGAAATCAGGACGGTAAATGTAAGAATCAGCTTGTTTTTCATGGTCGTTCTCCGAGCTTTCGAGCTGTATAGGCCTGGGCGCGCTTGGGGCCGGGTGTTTACCCTGGGTCAACGTTGTCTTCGTATGCAACAACGGACGCCGTCCGCGTTTTGTTACACCCTGGGCAAATAAATTTGCCCTCCCAATCCCCGTCTCGGGTCATTCTCATTTGTCGAACTGCAGATGTTCGGGTATACTTTGAAGTTCCTAGGCGGCTTCGCGTCCCTGGCCACATCCCGCTGAGCCGTGCCGCACAAGGCTTCCAACCTCGTGCTCAACACCGCCCACCCGTCGGTCGGTCCAGATTAGGAAAACTTTCCCATTAGCTCCCGGACTGCTGGCTCCGGATGGTTTCTTTCGGATCATCATGTCTCCAGCTCCAAGAACCTAAAATTTCAAGACGTTTCCGGAGGACGGTCATGTCCGATCCCACCGCGACACCTTCGCAAGCCCCCGACACTACCGACGGCGAGGCAAAAATTGACGCTAGCGAAAACCCGATTGAGGGTAAGGCTGAGCCCACCGAGGACGCCGTAAAGGCGGTCCCCGAGGCAGAAGCCAAAACCAAAACCAAGGAAGATCAAGCTGAACCCGCGGCCGAGGTAAAAGCCGAAGAGGCTGAACCGGCAACAGGGGCCAAGGCCGAAGAAGCTAAACCTGCTGCGAAAGCAGACGCTGATGAAGCCAAACCTGCCGCGAAGGCAAAGGCCAAAGCAGCCAAACCTGCTGCGAAAGCAAAGGCTGATGAAGCCAAACCTGCTGCGGAAGCCGAGGCCGAAGAAGCTAAACCTGCCGCGGAAGCAAAGACTGAAACAGTCGAACCTGCCGCGGAGGCAAAGGCTGAAACAGCCGAGCCTGCCGCAGAAGCTAAGGATGCAGAGTCCAAACCTGCTGCCAAACCCAAGGCCAAAAAACCCAAGGCCAAGAAAGCGAAAGCCAAACCTGCTGAAGCTGCGGCAGCTAAATCCGACGAAGGCGCTAATGACCAACCTTCGGGACCTGCCCTCCAAAGTGAGGAGCTGGCTCAGCTCAACACCGCCAAGGAATCCAAGACTCCCGTGACGGGCAGAGTGATCGGCTGGAATAAGGGCGGCTACCATGTCGCGGTCGACAAAATCGCCGCCTTCTGCCCTGTTTCTCAAATCGAAATCGGCAACCCTCGCAGCCCCAAGAAGTACCTCGACAAAGAATTCCCCTTCCACGTGATTGAAGTCCAGAAAGACGGCCGCCGGGTTGTTCTTTCGCGCGCTTCTGCGTTGAAAGCGGAACGTCAGGCCCAAGCTGCGAAGGTCCGGGAGCAGATGAAACCCGGCGCCGAAATGGAAGGCCGGGTCAGCTCGATCACCGATTTCGGTGCGTTCGTCGATCTCGGCGGTGGCATTGAAGGTTTGGTGCACATTTCCGAGGTGAGCCGACGCCGCGTCGAGCACGCCAAAGAGGTGCTCAAAGTTGGCCAGCAGGTCAAAGTTTCCGTGCTCAAGATCGAGAAAAACGGCAAACGCATCTCTCTCTCCATGAAACGTCTCGAGCCGGATCCGTGGAGCGGCGTCCAAGAACGATTCACCGTCAGCGGTGAGTTCAAAGGCACGATCGTTCGAAAGACCGACTTCGGCCTTTTCGTGGAGGTGGAGCCGGGTCTCGAGGGCTTGGTGCACCAAAGTCGCCTGCCACTCGGCACTTCCCTGTCGGACGAGTCCCTCGCAGAGGGAACTGAAATCACCGGTTGGGTTCACGAAGTTGAACGCAAGCGCCGACGCCTCTCCTTGTCCATGCGCCCCGTCGCTGAGGGCAATCCTTGGAAAGACGTTTCCGACCGCTACCCGGAAGGGGAGCTGGTCACTGGTAAAGTTGAACGACTGGCGGACTTTGGAGCCTTCATTGAGCTCGAGCCCGGTCTGACCGGATTGTTGCCCTTCTCCGTCGTCGGTGGTGTGGGCAATCCGAAGCGCCAGTTTCAGGTCGGCAAAGAAGTGAAGGTCAAGGTTCTGGCCATCGACCGCGACAAGAAGCGGATCTCCTTGGGTACTGAAGCTTCAAAAGCCGAAGGCAGCATCCAGGACTACAAGGAATACATGAAGAGTCAAGGTCGTCCCGCTGACAAAACCAGCGGAAGTAGTAGTGGTAGCGGCCTCAACGCCATGGCCGCGGCACTGGCCAAACTCAAAGACCAGATACCCAGCCCGACCGGTCAATAAGAAGGTTGCAGTCGGCAGGACGTTGCAGTCGGACACGTTGCAGTCGGCAGGACGTTGCAGTCGGACACGTTGCAGTCGGCAGAACGTTGCAGTCGACAAAAAAGGCGGGCTAAGCCCGCCTTTTTTGTTACCCAAATCCATCCCCTGGCTGGGTGTTGCAGGGCCTCGATCGGCCGCTACCAATCCTTGAACGGTCGGCTCACCAAGTTGGCATTTAGATATTTTGGATCGTGTGAAACTTCCTCCCCGACCCACTGCGGCAGACTTACGGCTTGCTCTTCACTCTCGAGTTCCACCTCGGCAACGATCAACCCCTGGTTGACACCGGCAAATTCGTCGATTTCCCACAACAAACCATCGTATTCCACCAGATGGCGGGTCTTTTCGATCACCCAAGGCAGGCACAGATCCGAGAGCACAGCCTCCGCATCCTCCCTGGGAATATCGTATTCAAACTCCAGTCGACGCAGTCCCTCGGTCCGTCCTTTGATCGTCAGGACCGCCTTCTCACCTTTGGTTCGGACACGAACATTTCGATCCGCATCGGTACACAAATATCCTTGTCGCATCTGGGTGCTCTTATGGACGGAGGCCCGCCAATGGTCGTTGCGAACTAAGAATTTTCTCTCGATCTCTTCCGCCATGGCTTCAAGCACCTCCCGGAGAAATGCCCAAGCGGGTCTCGATTTCTCCCCATAGATTCAAATAAGACTTCGCTGCCACAGAACCGCCGGCGAAAACAGCTACCGGCGCCCGTTCGACCCCCATTCGCTCCACGTGGCTGGCGTTGGGAATCACAGCTTCGCAATAGATACCATCGGGTTCAACATCAAGCATGAAATCGCGGTGCATCTTCTTGCGTCGATCCACCATGGAAAAAAAGGGCCAGACTGGAAGCTCGCCCAATCCCTGCTTGGCTAAGTGAGATTGGAGCTGATCTAAGGTTCGCATCGAGAGAGTGGTTGGAATCATGGGCACCAACAGGGCATCTACGGCATGAAAGACCGCTTCGGAAGTGGTCGAAATCGAGGGCGGGCAATCGAGAAAAACGACATCGTAGTCATCGACCACCGACCTGAGAACCCGAGATAACCAGAGTTCACCCTTCTTGGCCTCACCCAAAGCTAGATCCATTTTTCGGTAGGAAAAGTCCGCCGGCATCAAGTCCAAAAGCTCGAAGTCCGTGCCCCGAATGTGATCGTCGAGGGGATTACCACCCTTGCCTTTGATCAGCTTTTTGCGCCCGCCCGACACTTTGGGTTTGATGCGAAAGTAGAACGTCGAGGCCCCTTGGGGATCTAAATCCCAGATCAGGGTCCGGAACCCCGCCAGCGCCGACAGGTATCCCAAGTTGACCGTGCCGGCTGTTTTTCCGACGCCGCCTTTTAAGTTGTAGAGCGCGATGACTTTCACGAGTCGCTTCCTTATTTGAACAGCCTGCTCCAAATGGCCCAGAGCCGGCCTCGGTGCTCCTCTCCTTCACGGGTTCTTTACTATCATGCCCAGATGAAGAGATGATGTCGCAAGACTCACTGGCTCACACCGGCCGAGCCAACGGGCCTATCGCGGAATACCCAGATGACCGACCTCACCCCCTACCTTCGGTTCGACCAAAAATCATGGGGACATCTGCGCGCGTCCACACCCATGACGCTCGAGGAGGCCGATCTGGAACAGCTCCGCGGCATCCACGAAAGCATCTCCCTCGACGAGGTCGAGGCAATCTACCTCCCGCTTTCTCGCCTGCTCAACCTCTACGTCGCCGCTACCCACAATCTATTTCGCGCCACGGATGCTTTCCTTGGGCATCGCCAGTCGAAAGTGCCTTACATCATCGGGGTGGCCGGAAGCGTGGCGGTCGGAAAGAGCACCACGGCCCGGATCCTCCAAGCTCTGTTGTCACGCTGGACGAGCCATCCCAAAGTCGATTTGGTCACCACCGACGGTTTTCTCTATCCCAATCGCAAGCTCAAAGCCCGCGACTTGATGAGCCGCAAGGGATTTCCCGAAAGCTACGACGTTTCGGCCCTCGTGCGATTCTTGGTCGACCTTAAATCCGGCCTGCCGGAGGTCCATGCCCCCGTCTATAGTCATCAAGCTTATGACATCCTGGAAGACCAACGGCTGGTGATCCGCCAGCCGGACATCATTATCGTCGAAGGCTTGAACGTACTTCAAACCAGCGCCACCCACAGTCTCGGGCGCTCTGCGCGACTCTTTGTTTCCGACTTCTTTGATTTTTCCGTTTTCGTCGACGCCGACCCCGAAGTAATCCGCGAATGGTACATCCGCCGATTCCTTCGTCTGCGAGAAACCGTGTTCACGGATCCGTCTTCCTATTTCCACCGCTATGCCGAGCTCGACGAGCCCCAAGCCGTGGAAACAGCGGGTCGGATTTGGGACGAAATCAACGGCCCAAACTTGGAGGAGAACATAGCGCCGACCCGTGAGCGAGCCCATTTGATCCTCAGCAAGGGGCCAGACCACAGCATTCAAGAAGTGTTCCTGCGGCGGCTTTGATGCGGGTTCTCGGCCCAAACGACCCATGGCGACTCCCACTTTGAGCTTGTGACCACTCCCAAATCCCCATCCTCCACCGCCTCCCACCCGATTCGCGTGGTTTCCCAGCGAACCGGGCTCAAACCCGACTTGATCCGGGCTTGGGAGCGTCGCTATGAAGCCATCAAACCGCAAAGGACCGCCGGCCGTCATCGTTATTATTCCGACGAAGACATCGCGCGCCTCTTGCTGCTGCGACAAGCCAGCTCTTCGGCCCGTTCGATCGGTCAGCTGGCCCAGCTGACCGATGATCAACTGCGATCCGTGATCGATGAGGATCGGCGGGCCCAAATCGCTGGGTCCCAGCCGAGATTCACCCCCCAAGGCCCCTTTCCCCCGACCGACAACCCTGGGGTCGGAACCGACCCGAGTCTTGCCGGTGAAAACGGCTCCCCCCAACCCACTCGCTCCATAGCCGGACCTTCGGGTAACGAGGCGGCACAGCGCCCTCACGCTGAGAACGACCCCAAAATTTCATCGGCCGAGGCCCCGAGCACGGCCTTTGAGGAAGCCCTCGACGCGATCACCCGGCTGAACTCCGAGGAGCTGACGGCCCGTTTAGACGAGGTAACGCTAAAACTCGGTTATTCCAGGGCCTTAACTGAATGGGTGGGGCCCCTGCTCGAAGCCGTTGGTGACCGATGTAGAACCAAGCAGTTGCGAGAAATGCACCACCGCTTCACCGAATGCGAACTTCGCGCCTTCGTGCAGACCCTGATGCGACGGGCACCGTTAGATTCCACGGCCCCAAAAGTAATTGTGGCGACTCCCGTCGGCCATCGGCGCGAACTCGGCGCGTTGTTGATGGCGGCCCACGCTGCCGGTGACGGATGGCGTGCGATTTACCTCGGGGCCCAATTACCGGCCGATGAGATCGCTGCCGCCTGTGTTTCCACCAAGGCCTCAGCCGTGATCTTAGACTTGCCGAACTCCCCAGGGGATCTAGAGCAAGAGTCGCGCCTAGAGATCGAGCCTAATGCTCAGCTGGAGGCCCTACGTCACCGGCTGGGCTCAGGTATTTCCGTGCTGGTGGCCGGCTCGACGATGGCAAACTTTGGGCTCTCTCTACAAAACGCTTCCAGCTCACCGACCCGAGCCGGAACCGAGATGACCACCATCCACCCGGTACAGAACCCTGGCGAACTCAGGACTCTCTTGCTTCAGCTGCGAACTCGGCATCGCGCCCGTCGCCCAGCCTCTCGCAACCCGAGCGCACGGCCACTTGATCCGAGCCGCGCTAACCACGAACCTATCGGTCGCCGCGAGATGCCTCTGTCCGCCGAAGCTCGGAAGCGTTGGGGGCTCGACCCTTCCCTACTAACCGAAAATGGCGGGCTGAAAATCGGCACTTTGCGCTCTGTGCGCCGCTTGATCCACCGCCTCAACGAGCTTCCCAGCATCAGAGAGGGCAAGGAACCTCTTTTCTATGCCGGTCAGATCAAAGCCACGGCCCTCACCCACGAGGTCCTACACCATCTTCTGAATTCCTACGATCGGAGTTCGTCCTACAGTTTGACCCGTCTTGCTGATCAGCAGCTCCAGTCGCGGAAGGTCCGTGATTTACTTCAACGATTCACCGAACTCTTTCCCCAAAGCCGCTCGCCCACCAACCCTTACGGTGATCCCACAGCACTGATTCACAACCACCTGCTGTTTCGACTCCTAGCCCTTCGCTGGATCAACGACAACACGGCTCTCCAAGAAACCCGTCGACTTTTCGACGACCGGCTTCTCAGGCAGGAATCGGGCTACGATGAGATTTGCAAATCTCTCGAACAACAGCTCCAGCAGCTTCCGGGATGGACTAAGGGCTCAACCTTGCTCGACGAACTCTCCGCTGCCCAGCAGGCTGCCCCAAACGATTTGCCGGGCCAGATGCAGGAATGGCTCGAGCAACCCCCACCCCTGAATGACGAACTCGCGGACCGGCTATGGCTGTGCCTCGATGTCTTGCACGAGGAGCGAGCACCCCGCTGAGGCGGGCAAGAGTCGGGAAAGAAGTCCGGCTGGTGGCCAACAAGAACTCCGAAGCCAACTAAACGGCCCCTTCCGGCTCAAGAGATCGCGGACACGGGTTCCACAACGGGTTGCATGGGACGGCGGAGGTCCCCGGCGGAGGGTTCGCTCGGCATGGGGCCCAAGAACTCGTCCGGGGCCAGATCGGCTTCGATGTGGTCTAAACGATGGGCCTCGGAAGCCTCAGGGGCTTCCCAATGATCGAGCAATAGGCTCAGATCCTGCTCCCGGGTTTCCTCGACCGCGAGGGCCGAGCGCACCTCTTCTGGCGTAGCCTCGAGGTAGACCAATCGAACCTCGGCGTCGTGCTCAGCGAAGAGACGAATTAAATGGTCTCGCAACTGGCGCCCGAGATTCATGTCGAGCCAAACGAAGGAGCGTCCTTCTGAGAGCATCTCGCGCGCTCGACCCCGGGCCTCGGAGATCACCGCGCCTTGGTTGTCCCGCCAAGTGATGCCGTGCTCTGTCCGCAAACGGTCGATATCGAGAACCGGCTCGTCGGGCAGATTGCGCGCCACCCAACGCTTTTTGCCGGAACCCGGCAAACCGGACATCAAAACGACTTGCGCTCCGCCTGCTGCCGTTTCTGCTCGTGGATCCTCGATCAAGTGATGGAAGTACTGAAACCGACTGGCCGGCGACGGAAATCGGAAAGCTCGATCGTAACAGCCCAGATCAAAACAAATCTTTTCGAAGGCGCGATGCCGGTGATCTAAATCCGCAGGATCGTCACAGATCCGCCCGTCTGCATCCGCACGAGCCAATGTCCCCAGCAAATCGCATCGCAGGGACTGGCTTATGGTCAGCACTTGTCTCTCTTGGTGGTCGCTATCGCGCAAATAAAGGGGGACCATATGGTGCCGAACCAAAGCACATATGCGTTCTCGCCGCAGTGCCGGCACGCCGGCCATCCACAACACGCGACGGGCCAAGAGAGCTCCACGTCGGGCATGGCCCCGTGAGGTCACCCGCCCCCCGCTTTGCACTTTGGTGCATTCGGGTTTGGCGGCATCGTGCAGTAACGCCGCCGCGAAAAGATCCTGCCTTAGATCCTCGTCCAGACCGCGCCACGCGTCGAGCTTCACCATCGACTCACAAACCATGCGCGTGTGGACCCAAACATCCCCTTCGGCATGGTAGCTGGGGTTCTGGGGGCAACCTTTCAGATTGCGAATCCACGCAAAAGACTCGTGGATGTCGTCCCAAGGAACCCGACTCCCGATTCCGGGACAGAGCTGAAAAATATCCATCATCCTTTAGAAACGTTCCTCCCTCAGAGGTTATTCTTCCGCGCGATCAAAGGATCCACGGACGTCCAGCAAGCTCGCAATGCTCTGGCCTCGCCTCAGAAACGCCCTCGCCCCTCAACACCTCCACGGACGAGACTCGACCTAGGCGATCTAAGGAAGCAGAGAGTGGAGAGATGGCTCGACAATGCGGTTGAGCGTGGGTTCTAGCCGCAAAAATCCGCGAATTGGATCACGAATGCCAAGCTTCGTGATTTGCGCGAAACCGCCTCGCAGCCGCGATCACAGCCCTTGAGGCATAGCCCATCCTATTGATCCCGGTCAAAAATGTCCAACCGGGACAGTCGATCCAGCCGCCATGCGGAACTCCGCCACAACCGCCAAATCGGCTCCAATCGGGCCTCCTAAAAGTGTCGAAAATGCGTCAATATCTTTCGTGCTTGCGCTTCAGAAAATCGGCCAGCCGCAAGGCTAAGGCCACGATCGTAAAAGTCGGATTGACGAAGCCGCCGGTCGGAAACACCGAGCTGCTCGCCACGAATAAGTTGGCCAGTCCGTGGGCCTTGCAGTCGGGATCCACCACGCCTTTCCTGGGATCAACATGCATGCGGGTGATTCCCATAGGATGCGCACCGAGGTAACAGGGTTTGGTGTAGGCCGGCTCCGCCGGGCTCAAGTGCAGCCTGCCGCGTGCCAAGCGTCCGAACTCCATGGCCAACAACTCCAACGTGCGCTCAATGCTCTGATCCATCTGGGCATTGCTGCGCCACTCGACCACCAATCTCGGTTGACCGAGCGGGTCTTGATCGGCCCCCAACCGGACCCGACTGTGGTGAAGCGGCACATGTTCGTTGTAGAGCTTGGCGCTGTAAAGGGGTCTTGCTCGCCGCGCAGGTTTCGCCCCCCCTGGCAACGTCTGATCGAAACCCCGCGCCAAACCACCGACCTCGCGAGCGAAAGGACCGGTCTTGGCTTCTACCTCCTCCTTATCCAGCTCACTCAACCGAACGCCACAATTGAGCATTTCAAGGCTCCGCTGGACTTCCCGAGTTGGGGAGAAAACGGAATAGGAATAATATTTGACCCCCGCGGCGCCGGTACTTTCCCAGGGACGCATTTTCGAATGGGTTGGAACCAACTGAGCAATTCGGGGCATACGGGTGTGGTCCATAAAATAACGACCGAGCAGATCATTCTCATTGGCAAGCCCGGACCTGTGCACTCGATTCGAAACCAGCATGATGCGTGCGCAGTCGAAAGCTCCAGCCGCCAAAACGAAGTCACGGGCTCGGAATCGAATATCCCTACCGGCAAAATTGCCGACCAAGGCTTCTTCGATGGCGGCCCCGTTTTGGTGAGCGCTCAGCTCGAGCACATTGGCATGGAGGTAGACGACAATATCCTCTGAGGTTTGCAGGTCGGTTCGATAAAGGTCACCGAAGCGGGCCCGAGGATGACTGTGAAAGAGGGCTTTGGGCACGAAACGCGTAAAGTCGGGACCGGCGAGCCTATTGCTCGTGATCAAGGCCCCATCTTGATCAAACACTTCGAATTGTCGAATTTTCAAGAGGGGCGCGGCGCGGCGATAATAGGGTTCGAGTTCTTTCTCGTCGAAAGGCCAGCCGCTGTCGGGCACCCAATCGCGAGCTTCGTAGTCTATTTCGTCCAGGGGACGACACGTGCCGGTCCACTTGTCGGACGTCCCGCCAAAGATTCGACTTCGCGACGTGCGCAGGTAGGCCTTGTTTGGATGGGGGCCGTCGAAGGTTCCGTCGAGCAGCTGCTTGTGCTCTTGCTCGGTCTCAAAGCCCCCGCTTTCCAACAAGGCCACCTTGAGACCGCTACCTTTCAGGCCCAAGGCCAGGGAGATACCCGCAAAGCCAGATCCGACTATGCAAACATCCGCCTGCACGACTGATCCGCTTTCGAGTTCCCGACAATCGACAAACATCACCGCTACCTCGTCTCGGTAGCTGCCATCTCGGCCACTGCTACCTCGGCCACTGCTACCTCGGCCACTGCTACCTCGGCCACTTTAGGTCGCCCCGTTCCAGCATCAGGGCCACCAAACCGGAAAAACGACATTCAGTTCGGGAGAGCACCCATCCGTCCACACGGAAGATGTTGCCCGTAGAGTAGTCGTAACGCATGGACCGTTCGAGCCCGCTCTTCGGATCCCCCCTAAGCCTTCCCGATTCGTCGGCGAAGATCAGTGGGATCAACAGCTCGGGATTAGATTCTTCGGGAACTTGCTCCAGATACAAACGCCCAAGGGCAGAGACATCTTTAACGTGCGGTAGGATCTCGTGCACTTGGACCACCCAATCCTGGTAGTCGCGCTCATGGGTGAAATACCGCAGGGTCAAACCCGCTCCACCCGCAGCCGTGACTAGGCCGAGGGAAGACAGGACCCGGCGCCGTGTCCACGATTTCGACATATCTATGCTCCGCTCTGCTCTTCTTCGACGTCCAGCAAAATTCCATACATTGAGGCGGATTCTGGCAGATACCCGAGCAGAAATCGAACGGGTAGAGGCCATGGGTAACGCTGGAAGTGCCGGGCTGTTAATATTTTGGTTGCCGGGTTGTGAGAGCACGGTTGCAATCAATATCATCTTATGCAAAACTATCTATATTCTGCTCGGGGTTCGGCGGACCCAAACTCTCCTCCTCCTTCGGGGTTCGCCGAACCGTTTCTTTCACGTCCCGCTCAACCCCCTCTCTCCAAATTGAACGGGGCTCTTTGAGCATGTCGGCCTACCGCGACCCACTGCCACCCCTTCCGCCCCTCACCCGCATCCTATTGATGATCCTCGGCTGGATCTTGGTCCTAGTAGGAGTTGCCGGATTGGTCTTGCCCGGACTTCAGGGCATTCTGACGATCTTGCTCGGCGGTGCATTGCTTTCCTTGGTCAGTCGCTCGATCTTGTCGTTGATGCGCAAATGGTTTGGCCGGTGGCCCAGAGCCTGGCGCAAACTGCTACGGCTCAGACGAAGCATCCACCGATGGATCAGCGGCGGCGCGCAAATCGGCAAAGGCCACAGCGAGAACGCCTAACATCGGTGTCGACTCGGTCAGCGACAAGAGAAGGGGCTGCGCTCTTCACCGAGCAATTCGGCAGCGGCGATTCGGCCGACTTCCCAGCTACAACCCATGCCATGACCGCCGAGGCCGGCAACCCAAAAGAGCTTGTCGACTTCAGGATCCCAGCCGATGGTAAATCTCTGGTCGGCGGCGTGGGTTCGCAAACAAGCCCAAGCGCGCCTGATCTCAGCCTCGGAAAAGGCCGGTAAGGTGTCGAGAATTTTTTCCGCGAGGGCTTCGGGCGCCCCATCGCTGACGTTCTCATCGAAATGACTCACGGGCTCTTCGTCGCACATGGAAAACAGCAATCCGCCGGATTCGGGCCTGAAGTAGAGTTCGCGATCGAGATTCCAAACGAACGGCTGATCTTCCGACATGGGCTCCACGCCATCGAGCACAAAAAGATGGCGTTTCAGCGGCCGGTGTTGCTGGGAGTCCGACCCCGCCCAACCCCCGATCCGCGAGACCCACGCCCCGCCGGCGTTGATCAGCAGGGGCGCCTCGAAAAATCCTTTGGACGTCGACACGTGGAAAGTCGAGCCGGTTTCGATACCGATCACCTCGCAGTCGGTGATCAGCTGGGCACCGTGGGTCCGTGCTTCCTCCAAATAAAAGCTCAGCAAAGCCCAATTGTCGATCACACCGTCAGTCGGGGTGAGCAGGGCTCCTTCAAATTCATGGCCTCTGAGCAACGGAACTATCTTCCTCGCTTGATCCGGGTCGAGGAGTTCGCCCGCCAACAGCCGGGGTTCACGGACCGCGGCCAGTTGCTCGGGTCGACCCAACAACAACGAGCCTTTCTCCTGGAAACCAATGCGGTCGCGAATCTCTCCGTAGGCCGCTCGGCTGGCCACGGCTGCTCTTCGAATCTGCGGATCGGCCACCGATTGCAGGAGTAGGGCCGCGTTACGACCCGAAGCGTGGGCTCCGGGAGTCTTCTCTTGCTCGACGATCCCGATCGTGCCGGAAAAAGCTCGGCTCAGATGAAAAGCAGTGGCAGCACCGGCGAAGCCACTGCCGATGATCAACACGTCAAAGCTGTGTGTGGCCATATTTGCTCGTGCGAAAATCAAAAAGCCGGGCTTGTGCCCGGCCTTTTGATGGAGTGGTTGGACCCGCTAGCAAGCCGGACGACAGCTAATGGCCATCGCCTCCGTGATCCCCAGCGTCCTCACCGTGGTCTTCACCGTGTCCACCACCATGGGCTGGGGCCTCGACCGCCTTACGCACGTCGGGCTGCCACCCTTCGTAAACGGTATGGCCCGGGCGGGTCACAATGTCGCCTACCAGGTAAGCGAAGAATAGGAAGATCCAGAAGAAGCCGCCGAAGGCACAGACCTTCACCAATCTCGTCGCTTCTTTAACGTGCATGAAAATCATGATCACGAGTGTGGTCTTGGTAAACGCGATCGCCAACGCAATCAGGTTGTCCCAGGGCTCGCCAAATTTGAGGTAAGCCGCAGAGAACCACGTCAGGGTCGTTAAGCCGAAAAGCGCCAACAAGTTGAAAACATGCGGCTTCAACGAGTGATCGTGCTCGTGGTGCTCGTCATGAGAATGATCCGACATCTCGAAACTCCTTGCTCGAAAGCTATATCGGCTGAGCGCCCAAGAGATAGAGGAAGGGGAATAGGAAGATCCAAACAATATCGACGAAATGCCAGTACAGGCCGAAACCTTCGACGAAGTTGTGGTTCTTGCGATCCCAAATCGCCCAAGACTTTCCCGTGTAGAGACCGAACAACATCACCGACATGATGCCGATACCGACAACCATATGCAGGGCGTGCAAGCCGGTCATGGCAAAGTAATGAACAAAGAACATCTCTACGCTTTCGGCGTGAGGGATGTCGTTCACGGGCGCCAGGAAGTTGTATCCGGGCACCAAATGATGCTCGAATTTGGCGGCATATTCGAAGTATTTGACCCCGAGGAAAACGCCGCCGAAGAAAATCGTTCCCCACAAACCCCGGGCGATAGCCTTGGGGCCCTTGCCGTTCTGGGCTGCCCAAACCGCATAGACCATGGTGAAAGAGCTGCACAGCAGGACGATGGTATTGCCGAAACCGATCGTCGTGTTGAGCTGCTGACTTCCCGCCACGAAGGCTTCGGGATAAAGGGTTCTATACGCCACATACGAGGCGAAGATGCCGCCAAAGAACATGACTTCTTGACACATGAACAGCCACATCCCAAGGAAGGACGTTTCCTTTTGCTGTTCGTAAGTCTCGAAGTGATGGTGCAGCTTCGATTGGCCGAGAGCTTGGGAAGACAAAGGTCCAGCTCCTTCTGTCACACCGCGCGTGAGGAGACCGTTGCCGGCTGACCGGCAGCGTCCTCTTGCGCGGGAGGATGATACGTGTACGGATCTTCGGTGACGACCGGCATGGACTCGAAGTTGTGCAGGATCGGCGGCGATTGCGTCTCCCACTCGAGACCGGAAGCACCCCAAGGATTCGGGCCGGAAACCTTGCCCCATTTCAGGGACCAGACCATGTAGAAGACAGGCAAGGCGTAACCGAGGGCCAACACCGAAGCGCCGGCGGTCGACAAGACGTGTAGGACCTGGAACTCCTCAGGATACACATGGTACCGCCGAGGCATGCCCAAATATCCGAGCACGAATTGCGGCAGGAAGGTCAAGTTGAATCCCACGAACACCAAGAGGGCTGAGAGATGAGGGAAGAATCCCCGAACCTCACGACCAAACATCTTGGGCCAGTAGAAATGCAGACCGCCCAGATAACCCATGAGCGCGCCACCCACCATGATGTAGTGGAAGTGGGCGACCACGAAATAGGTGTCGTGCATGTGGATGTCTAGGCCCAAGGTGCCCAGCATCAAGCCGGTCAGGCCGCCGATGGTGAACAAACCGAGAAAACCCAAGGCGTAGAACATCGGTGTCGTGTAGGCGATCGAGCCTCGATAGAGAGTTGCCGACCAATTGAAGACTTTGACCGCCGAGGGAACCGCCACCAACATGGTTAGGAACGAGAAAATCATGCTGGCGTAGATCGACTGGCTCGACATGAAGAGGTGATGACCCCAAACAATAAAGCCGATGATCGCGATGCCCATGGAGGAATAAGCCACAAAGTGGTAGCCGAAAATCGGCTTGCGGGTAAACGTGGCGATGATCTCGCTCATCACACCCATGGACGGCAGGATCATGATGTACACGGCGGGATGGGAGTAGAACCAGAACAGATGCTGGAACAGCACCGGATCGCCACCCAATGCCGGATCAAAGAATCCCAATCCGAACATTCTCTCGAAACCCACCAACAACAAGGTGATCGCCAGCACCGGAGTGCCCAAGACCATGATCAAGCTGGTGGCGTAGTGGGCCCAAATAAACAGCGGCAATCGGAACCACGTCATTCCAGGCGCACGCATCCGATGGATGGTGGCCATGAAATTGAGCCCGGTGAAGATCGATGAGAAGCCGTTGATGAAAATTCCTATGGCCACTGTGGTGACGTAAGAATTCGAGTATGTGGTGGAGAACGGCGTGTAAAAAGTCCAGCCGGTGTCCACCCCACCTTTGAAGAGGGCGAAGAGAGTCAGACTGGCGCCGATCACGTACATGTACCAACTGGCCAGATTGAGCTTCGGGAAGGCAACATCCTTGGCACCGATCATCAGCGGGATGAAGAAATTACCCAACGTCGCCGGAATCGAGGGCACCAAGAAGAAGAAGATCATCAAAATCGCGTGCATGGTAAACACGCGATTGTAGGTATCAGGTTGGAAGAGATCGCCTTCGGGGGTCACTAGCTCGAGACGAATCAAGCCGGCGTACAGTCCACCGATGGCGAAGAAAACCGACACCGAGATCAGGTAGAGAATGCAAATTCTCTTGTGATCGGTGGTCAGCAGCCAAGACTTCCAGCCGTGGCTTGCGTTTAGATAATGTTCTTTCGGGAACTCGTGCTCAGTAGCTTTCCCGTGCGTAATCTCGTTCATTCGTTACTACTCCGCGCTCGAGTCCGTGGGTTCCGTGCTCTCGACGTCTGTTGCCCCACTGGAGTGGGCGTCACTGTGACCCGTGTCACCGTGCTGCGCTTCGTCCTCAGCTCCAAGAGACTTGATGTAGGCAATCAAATGGGAGATCCCTTCCTCGGAAATCTGCCCCTGATAGGTGGGCATCAAATTTTGATAACCCGCGACCATCTTCGACGAGGGCCGAACAATCGATTCTCGCAAGTAATTGTCGTCGCGGTCCGCGGTTCCACCGTCGGCCAGCTGTACCGCGTGATCCGCGATGCCCTTCAAGGAAGGCCCTCGTTGGGTGTCCCCTTGGCTCTCGTGGCAGGTGTTGCAAGCATATTGTTGGAACAGCTCCTCACCGGAAGCCACCGGCGAAGACCCGACGATACCGCCGGCCAACCAATCTTGATATTCGTCCTGCTCCATCACCGTCACCGTACCGATCATCTGCGAGTGCTCAGCACCACAATACTCGGTACAGAAGAGATGATATTCACCGGTCTTGGTCGCCTCGAACCACAATTGGGTATATCGACCCGGAAGCACGTCTTGCTTCACTCGGAACGCGGGCACGAAGAAACTGTGAATCACATCCTCGGAGGTCATGGTGAGCTTAATTTTCTCTCCAATGGGAACATGGAGAGTATTGATCTCACGGTGACCTTCCGGATGTTGAATCTTCCACATCCACTGCTTGCCCGTGACCAAATACTCCCGGGCGTCTTCCGGCACCTTCATGCCGACCCAGAAGACCTGAGCGCCCCAAAAGAAGAGCACCATGGTGATCAGGAAAGGAATCACCGACCAGATGATCTCGAGCAGAGTGGAACCGTGAATCGGATCCCCCACTGGATTCTCTTCCGTGCGGCGATACTTCACGAACATGAAGAGGACAGCGACGAAGATCAGCAGTGTGAAAACCGCTGTCAGCGCCAGAGAGAAGAAATACAACGCATCAACTTTCGGGGCGAACGTCGATGCGGTTTCTGGAAATAGCGGGAAATCGAACATCTATGCGGCTCCTAACGTGTGCGACTTTGCGTCGTTCGCCGATCGATCCCGGCGGATGGCGATCCACACGAAGATGATCATTCCCAGCACGAAAACCGCGCCGGTAATTCGCAGAATCCTCATGGTCACGGCGGTATATTTGCCGATCTGAGGATCGTAGCGATAGCAATAGAGGAGGATCTGATCGACCAGATTCCCGATCTGATTCGAAGAGGCCTCTACCAAAGCCAGTCGCACGTCTTTCGGGGGATACTCGATGCCGTAAAAATATTGAGACAGTTTTCCATCGGGAGTCACGATCATGATGCCGCTCGCATGAGCGTATTCGTCGGTGGCCGGCAGGTAGTGGTAACCAAATCCAGCCGTATCTGCCACCCTTCGAATATTCGCGTCGTCCCCGGTCAAGAAGTGCCAACCGGCGGAAGTCTCCGGACGGCCGAAGCGTTTCAAGGTCGACGACTTGGATTCCCCGGCCATGGCCGGAGTCTCGTCGGGGTCGATCGAGATCGCGACGACGTCGAATTCCTGCCCCGGATTGAACTTGAGCACGTCGAGACTCGTTGCCAAACCGTTGAGAATCAGCGAGCAGAGCATGGGACACTCGAAGTACACAAAAGCCAGGATCACCGGCCGGTCGCCGTTGAAATAATCGCCGAGCTTGACCCGCGCCCCATCTTGGTTGATGAACGGCACGTCCAGCGGCAGGGAATCACCCAAATGCTGATCGATGCGCACCTCTTTCAGTGGACCCGGCATATTCTCCGGCTTCACCAAACCCTGATCCGCCGAGACTGAAACCGCAAGGGCTCCGGTGACCAGCAGACCGATGGTCAAGGCACGACGCTTTCGCATGCGCAACGTATGCGCTTCGAAGCGATTCATCAGCCGTGGGCCTCTCCCGCTGCCGTGTTGTGGTCATCGCCGGATTCGACACCGTGGGCGCCGTCTTCCGGCTCTACCGCAGGCGCCTCATCCGAGGACTCGATGCCAGGCTCCACGTCCAGTGGCGTGTCCACCACGGGCTCGACCGAAGCCGGCGTTGAACCCATGGACTCGGCTACCAAATCCATGGCCCGGTCTACCGGAATACGAACGATCCCGTTGAGCTGATCGTTCCAACCGTAGCTACTGTTGTGCTCGGCCATTTCTTTCAGCAGATCGTCCATTTCGACTTCCGGTTTCGGCTGCAGCCACGGAGTAGGCGGCAGACGACGGGCGTTGGCCTCGTCCAAAGGCGAAAACTTCGCCTTGGTACCCCAGAATTTATCCGGGTAGTAGTCGAGGGGCGCACCCATCATGAACCAGCACAGGACGAACGCGAAGGCCACGGAGCCGGCGATGGCAACAGCAGACCAATAAATTGGCCCCATGCTGATCTCGTCGTCCCAATGCTCCCCCATCTTGCCCTGAAAATCTTCGGGGATATTCTTACGCCAAAGCTCTTGATCAGCCATCGGCCAAGGCCTCCTTGATCACCGGCTCTTCGATCGGTACCAGAACTCGTCCCGGCAGCTGACCCAAGAAGTACCACACCCACAAGCCACCGATGCCGATGAACGGGAAGATGTTGAAGGGATGAATCGTCAAACCCCGCTCGCCGAACAGATTGGGAGCAACCTGCCAGTAGTAGTCGAACCACCGGATCACGAGAATGAAGAATGCAACCCTCATCAACAGTTTCGGCTGGAATTTCAAGCGCTGCTGGAGAAGGATCAAAAACGGCACGAAGAACGAGAAGAAGACCACCGCAACGGTGTACTGCTTCCAGCCTTCGGTGTTTCGATACGTGTACCAGATCACTTCTTCCGGCAAGTTACCGGACCAAATAATGATGTACTGCGACACGGTGAAATAACCCCAAACCATGGTCAGGGCCAACATCAGCTTGCCGTAATCGTGGAAGTGAGTCTTGCGAATCAGCTGGTCGAGCGGCTTGCGATTGCTGAGGAAGATCATCAGCGGAATCGAGAAGCAGAGAGCGGTCAGCCCCTGCCAAATCAGCATCTGCGGACCATAAAGGCTCGAGAACCAATGGGGATCGGTGGACATCAGCCAGTCGATCGCCGCAAAGGTGTCGACCATGACAAAGGTCAGCAGACCACCCGCACTCCACTTCTGCATCTTGTCGCGCACCAAGAGGTCACCTGATTGGTCGAATTTCGAACTCAACGAGGTGATTTTGTGCGCGAAGAAGAGCCAGAGCGCGAAGTAGATGATGTACCGCAAGTAGAATCCGGGAACCACCGAGGCCATCCACTCCGGATTAGGACCTTCAAAGTCCATCCAGAGCTTGAGGTATCCCGTTTTCTCCAGAATCAGCAGGTCGTTCATGGCTTCCGGTCGTGACCAAGGGAAGAGCACCTGCATACCACCTACCAAGATGGGCAAACCCATCAGGGCAAAGAGCCAAACACTGCGCCCAGCGGTCTGTTGGACCTTGTGCATTTGGATCGCCCAACGTCCGCCGGAGAGGTTGGTCATCATGCAAAACATGAACAGGCCGATGGCAATGCCGAGCCAGTAAATCCAGCCGATCAAGTAGGCGACGAAGTATTCCGTCTCACCCACGAGTCCGTCGGGACCTTTCATGAACCAGCCTGCGGCGGTCGCCAGCAGACCCACGGCAGCGGCGATCAACGCCATCTGTCGTGGTTTCGCCAGATCGTCGGCAGGCTGCAACTGGGCATTGTCGATGGTCAAGCTTGTTTGCTCATCACTCATGACTGGAATCCCCGTGATCCGCAGCGAGGGCCTCGTGGAGCTCGGACCGAACATCGGCCGGCAACTCGTCGACGGTGCTGCCTTGGCTGAGCTGCAGGACCCGGATATAAGCGGCAATCGCCCATCGATCGTCTTCCGGCACCTGCTTGCTATAAGCCGGCATGATGCCGAAACCGTTGGTTGCAACGTCGTAGAAATATCCCAGAGGCATATCTTTCAGTCGTTGCTCATAGAGCGGTTGCGGTTGTTTAAAGCCTCTGCGTACGATCATGCCGCGGCCGGAGCCGGAGGTGTCGTGGCAAACGCTGCAGTAGATATCGAATCGTTCACGACCCCGTTCCAACAGCTCGCGAGAACCTTGGATCTGAGCCGGCAACTTGTCCACCAATTGGCCGGACTCGTTGCGACCGAACCAATAATGGGCATCTTCCTTGAGCAGGCCACGGGCCACGGTGCCGACTGGAAGCGGCTGGTTGGTGGTCCCGTTGTCGAACAGCTCACTGGCCTCGAAAGGCTCGTAATAAGGCTGATCTTGCATATCTTGCCGACATCCGACGGTGCTCAGGGCAGCGACGGCGAGCAGCAACACGGCAAGTCGACGGACCGAGCCCCGTGGGCAGGTCCTGCGATCACCAATCGACATCCGTCACCTCCTGCGGGCTCAAGCCTTCGAGAAACTCCCGAGTGCCTTCTTGATCGAATTTCGGATCTGCCGACTCGATCACCATGAAGAAGCGGTCATCGGCGGCGCGATCGAAGGACGGCACATTGAAGACCGGATGGTAAGGCTGGGGTAAGCCGTTGACCACGAACATGCCGATCACCGCGGAGAAAGCTCCGAACAAAATGGTCAGCTCGAAGGTCACCGGAATGAAGGCAGGCCAACTGAAGTAGGGTCGGCCACCAATATTGAAGCCATAACCGGAATACCCGAAAAGGGCCTGGGTCAGGTTCTGCAACGGCTCGAAGTAACCCATGGCCCAACATTGGAAGAAGAAACCGAAAGTTGCCCCGGTCAGACCGCCGGCAAAAACGATCTTCGACACCACCGAGTGCTCATGGTTGACCACTTCGTGGCTGATCTCTTCCACTGGGTACGGCATGAAGGCGTCGAGCTTGTCGTAGCCGTCGGACTTCGCCGCTTTGACCGCATCATAGAGTTCTTGAGGATTCAGGAACTCGGCCATGACGCCGTAAATGGGCGGTTTTTCTTTTTTAATCGCCATCGTTAGGAGCTCCTAGTGATGAGATCCGCCGCCCTTGACCTTAGCCTCCGGTAGGAGGATCTTGATCTCGGACATTGGAATCATCGGAACGAAGCGAATGAAGAGGAACATGAGGCTAAAGAAGAAGCCGATGGTTCCAAGGTACAGCGCCCAATCCCAGAAAGTACCGGCGTAACGATCCCAGCTCGAAGGCAGGAAGTCGCGATGCAGAGACATGACCACGATCACGAAGCGCTCGAGCCACATACCGACACTGATGATCAAAGAGATGATCCACAGGGCGACCACGCTCTGGCGCACCTTTTTGAACCATAGGGGTTGGACCGCCAAGAAGTTGCAGAAGATCAACGCCAACCAGGCCCAGTTGTAGGGACCGAAAGGACGATTCTCACCCACCACGAAACGCTCATACGGGTTGCCGCTGTAATAGGCGTAAATGAACTCGCAGAGGTAGCCGTAGCAGACGATGAGCCCGGTGACCAAGGTGACCTTGGCCATGTTCTGAAGGTGACGCGAGGTCAAGATGTCTTCCAAGCCGTAAAGCTTGCGGACCGGAATGGCCACCAACATCACCATGGCAAAACCGGCAAACACTGCGCCCGCGACGAAATATGGCGGGAAAATCGTGGTGTGCCAACCCGGCAGTTGCGAAACCGAAAAGTCAAAGCTGATGATCGAGTGAACCGACAGCACCAGCGGCGTGGAGAGGCCTGCCAACAGCAGGTAGGCCATCTCGTAGTGGTGCCAGTGGCGAGCGGAGCCGCGCCAGCCCATGCAAAGCATTCCGTAGAGGCGCTTTAGCCAGAGCTGTTTGGCTCGGTTTCGCATGGTGGCGAGGTCGGGAACCAAACCCACGTACCAGAAAAGTAGCGAAACCGTTCCGTAAGTGCTGATGGCAAAAACGTCCCACATCAGCGGGCTACGGAAGTTCGGCCACAACCCCATGGTGTTGGGGTAAGGCAAGAGCCAGTAGGCGGCAACCCACGGGCGACCGGTATGCAGCAATGGGAACATCACCGCACAGGCCACCGCAAAAAGAGTCATCGCCTCGGCGAATCGGTTGATCGAGTTTCGCCAATCTTGGTTGAGCAACAGCAGAATCGCCGAAATGAGCGTTCCCGCATGCCCGATACCGATCCACCAAACCAGGTTGATGATGGCGAAGCCCCAGGCAACCGGGATGTTCAAACCCCAGATACCGGTGCCTTTAAACACCAGGTAGGTGATCGCCGTCAGCAACAAACCGACCAACGAGAAGCTGATCGCGAAGACGCCGAACATCCAAATTGGAGTCCGACCTTCAGGGATCATCGCGATCCGTTTGGTCACCGACGCCGCGTCGTGGCCCGGGGAGAGAATCTCTTTATCGCCCGGCGGCACGAGGATCGGATCCGCCGCGGAGCGTTTCTCCGGTGTCGACATCCTAAGTCCTCTCTATGGTTCCAGTATTCGAGAGCAGGAATCGCTTCCCACCGTCCTCCACCTTGGGGCAAAGGATGCTCGAGTTTCTATGAATCGAAATCAATGTTCCGCGGCTCCGTGGTCTTCCGACGCGCCGTGGCCTTCGGCGCCGGCATGACCAGCGGCCCCACCGTGACCCTCAGCGCCGTGATCGCCACCGTGACCGGCATCACCGTGATCCCCTCCGTGATCGCCACCATGGTGACGCTCTTCAACCAGAGGACGATTCGGGAAGAGGCGAGCCCACAGCTCGGGATTCGGATTGCGCACCCGACCGAGATAGGTCGTGCGCGGCCGGGTTCCCAACTCTTCCAAGAGACCGTAGTCGAGACCTGAGGCCTTGGCCTTGGAGAGCGCGGAGTCCTTGTCCGAGAGATCGCCGAAGATGATCGAATCCGAGGGGCAAGCCTGTTGGCAGGCTGTAACCACGTCGCCCTCTTGGATCCGCTCGCCGTCACGATGACGCTCGATGCGCGCCTGGTTGATGCGCTGCACACAATATGTGCACTTTTCCATCACACCACGGCTGCGGACCGTGACGTCCGGGTTGCGGCCGAGCTTCAGCTGCGGCGTGTCGAAATCCTGATAAAGCAGGAAGTTGAAACGCCGCACCTTATAGGGGCAGTTGTTGGAGCAGTAGCGGGTTCCGACACAGCGGTTATAAACCATGTCGTTGAGACCTTCGTCACTGTGCACCGTCGCTGCCACCGGACAAACCACCTCGCAAGGGGCCTGCTCGCACTGCATGCAAGGCACCGGCTGGGAAAGGATCTCGTCGACTTCGTTCGGATCGTCGCCGGAGAAGTACCGGTCGACTCGAATCCAATGCAGCTCGCGACCGCGCCGGACTTGATCCTTGCCGATGGCCGGAATGTTGTTTTCCGACACGCAAGCCATCAAGCAAGCGTTACAGCCCGAGCAAGAGGTCAAGTCGATGGACATGCCCCAGCGATAGGAATCGTAGGGGTAGTCGTCACCCGGCATCAGGGTCTTGTCGATGTCGAAGTGGTGATGGATGTTGAGCGGCGCGTCGGGGTGAGCTTGGTAGGTCTGAACGTTGGTCGAACGAACCGGCGCACGCCCCTCCATCGAATGGTGATCCTGGGTGCAAGCGATGAGGTATTTCTCACCGGTCGAACTGACTTTGGGGTCAGCGGCTTGCCACAAGTCCTTCGAGGTGCGAAGGGTGTTGGCGTTGAAACCCGTGCCCGTGGCCACGGCACCCGCAGTATTGCGACCGTACCCGAGGTGCAAGGCAAAAGTGTCGTTGGCCATGCCGGGAACCACCCAAACCGCCACATCGAGAGAGCGACCGCCCACCTCCAAAGTCACCAGAGGAGCTTTGTCCCGCTGCTCGTTGCCGGGCAGAAGATTCTTGCCCAATTTGGCCTCGGCGGTAGCCGGACTCATCAGCAAAGCATTGTCCCAAGTGAGCTTGGTGATCGGCTTGGGGCATTCCTGCAACCAAGCGTTGTTGGCGTAGCGGCCGTCGAGCACCGTCGGATCCGGGCGGAACATCAGCTCGACATCGGCAGGTTTCTTCGACGCCAAGGCCGAGGCTGCCGCGGAAGCGTCGATCGACGCGACCTTAGCGACTGCTTCGGTGCCGATGACGAAACCGTCGTGCAGGGAGCGGCGCCAGAACTTCGTGAAGTCCGAGGCGGCGCCCGCCACAGCGCCGTCACTGGAGTGCCAGGCCGTCCAGGTTTCAGAAACCAGCTGCTCAGCGCTTTGGTCGCCTCGACCCAGCAGGGCCGCCAAGACCTCAACACCCGTGCGCGAGTCGTAGAGAGGGTTGACGATCGGCTGTACCAAACTGGCGACACCGTCACCGCTGAGCAAATCGCCCCAGCTCTCCAAACAATGAGACTCGGGAATGTGCCATTGGCAAAGCTCTGCGGTCTCATCGATGAACGGACCGTTGTGGATCCGAACGGTCGCCTTGCGCATCACAGCGCCGAAATCGATGTCGGCGGGGCTGTCGTAGACCGGATTGACACCGCCGAGCAGGACCAGGGTAGAAACCGATCCGGCTTTGAGATCCGCGACCAGCTCGTCGCAACTCAGACCTTCGGCGATCAAGCTCTCGTGCAACTTGACGGTGGTGCCGAGGTTGCCCAGCTTGTCGTTGATCGCTAAGCCCAGGGCGTGCAAATCGGCATCGAGATAGCTGCCGACAACCACTGCGGAGCTACCGGCATGAGCCTGTAGATCCTTGGCCACCTCTTCCACCCAAGCGGTGAAGCGTTCGTCACCGGCCGGGGCCGAAGCGCCCGCGACGCCCAGTTGGGCCGCCACCGCAAGCAGAAATTGGCCCACTTGGGTGGGTTTGAGCGCCAATCGATGATCCGCCACGGTGCTGATGCCGTGGGGCATGGATTCCACCGAGTAGAGGCGGCTCATATTCTCGGCGTCGGCCAGATCGTGGGCCTTGCGGCGACTGGCGAAGTCTTTGGCATAACGGACCGCGTTGGGCCCTTCGGCGGTGAAGTCGGAGTCTACGGCCAGCACCACGTCGGCGGCTTTGAAGTCGTAGAACAGCTCACCACCATCACCGGTTGCCCGCCGAATACCTTCCGCCTCGTTGCCCAGCAGCGGCTCATGCACGTAATGCTTGGCTTTCGGCAAAGCGGTCGCCAGCTCGTTGAGCAGGCGTTTGACGGTCGGAGAAGTCACCGCCGGGGTGACCACTGCCAATCCGTCACCTTGGGTGCCGGTCAAAGCCGTGCGCAGACCGTCGGCTTGGGACCGGAAGGTGTCCCAGGTTCGGATCTGCCCCAAGTGGGTGATCGCTTGGGAGCGATCGGGGTCGTAAAGATTCAAAGTCTCGGCTTGGGTGATGCCGTCCGTTCCACCCTGGCTCGCCGGATGCTCCGGATTGCCTTCGAGTTTGGTCGGACGCCCCATGTGGCTCTCGGCCAGGACCGGTACCGCATAACCCGTACGCGACACCGAGGTGGCAAAGAACAACGGCTTGCCGGGAACGACGTCCTCGGGCTGCCGGACATAGGGAATCACCTTCTCCGGAGGCTGCTTGGTACACGCCGTTAAGCCGGCGATACCGAGCGAAGCGCCAGAAAGCTGGAGGAAACGGCGCCGATCAACGGTGCCCAGCTCAGCGGCCTGTCTCGGCAGCTCACGGTGCAGCAGCTCTTGGAACGAGGGCGTTTCCGCCAATTGTTCAAGGCTGCGCCACATTTTTTGACCCTTCTTCTCGGCCAAGCGGTCGCGCGCCTCTTGCAAGCTGTCCAGACGCTCGGGCGCCGGACTCGCGGACTCGTCCTCGGACCGAATGGTATGGATCGTCGAATCGAAATCCTTCATCGGTATCTTCTCTTGTCAGGGCCTGGTGTTGGGACCATAGCGGAGGTTGACCCCATCAGCGATGGCAAGTGGAGCAGCTGAACAGCCGCTGACGATCGGCAAGATTGACCTCTTCGGCCAGGTGGGCGTAGTACTCGTCACCCGCGCCTTCCGGCGGCTCCCAGCGGAAATTGGTCACCTCGGACGGCGGACGCAAATTCGGGGTCGGGTCGCGATGGCAATCCAAACACCAGCTCATTTGCAGCGACGCGCCGCGTTTGATCAACGGCATTTCATTCACATCTCCATGGCAGGAGAAGCAAGCCACGCCTTTAGCCACATGGATTGAGTGGTCAAAATAGACGTAATCGGGAAGATCATGGACCCGATTCCACTCAATGGGCTCGTTGTTGCGGTAGCTCGCCCTCACCGGTTCCAGCATTGGGCTGTCGGCCCAGATCTGGCTGTGGCAATTCATGCACACCTCGGTAGGGGGAATGTTGGCCGACCGCGACCGTTCCACGGTGTAGTGGCAGTATCGACAATCGATACCCATTGCCGCCGTGTGGTGGTCGTGGGAGAACTTGATCGGCTGAGTGTAGATCACGCCCTCGTTGGTCTTGTACGGAGAGCGTTCAAACGCCATGACGAGGGTGACCCCTCCTCCTGCCAAGAGAGCGGCGAGCACTATGCTCAACTTCGAATAGATGTTGCTACTGGGACCGAAGATCTGTGCCATCGCAGTCCTGTTCTCACGTATAGCTTCAAGGTGGCTGTCCGACCGAGCCGCGGATTTTCGCGGGGGAGGTCCGACCGCAACGCGGGTCTCGCGGATGTTTGGGGGGCAGTTGTCGAACCCACGCAAGGGGCACGCACAACGCTTCTTGAAAGGAGCATACCCCAATCAAGCGCCGGTTTGGAGGAGGTTGTGAAATTTTTCACAACCTCGGCTCTTTGGATGCCGGATCTTACCCCAGATGGCATTTTTTTTGGGGGAATTTTCTTGTCAGAACAGTCTGAGGGGTTACAAGTCACCTGATTTCAGGGCCTTAGTCAGCAGACTCCCAATCTTCACGAGCCTGTTGCGACACCTAAACAGTACCATTTTAGTCCGGAATATTAACGGGAACCATTGGTACTTATTTGAAAATCGCTCTAACTTGATGGCCATACACTCGACGACGGCGCTCTCTATTGAGAACGCAGAGTCGAACTTGGATCGATCCTCGATGCCTCCACGGCCGGCGCGGTGACCGCATGCAGTCCACACACCCACATCAGGGCGACGGCGCCGACGAAAGCCCTGGGATCGGTTGGCGGAACCTCAAATAGCAGCACCTCAACCCAGGCGGTGATCGGCAGTGCCAACAAGACGCCGAGCCCGACCCCGAACCCCAATCGCAAGGCTCCCATTCGCACAACTTCGAACACCAGGTCCTTCGGCCCTGCGCCCAGCGCCATGCGAATGCCGTATTCCTGGGTCCGGCGACGGGATGCCGCGACAACCAAAGCGTAGAGCCCGGCCAAGGTCAGAGCCAGGGATACCAAACCGAACATGCCGAAAAGGCCTGCAAAACCGTCGTAGAGCCATCGACGTTGCCGCACCACTTCCGCCAGGGGTTTGATGTCGAAACATCCGGCCGTGCGGTCGACCCTCGCGACCTCGCCGCGAATTCGTTCGGGTGTCGGCGTGACATCACGTCCGGCCACCACCATGACCATAGAGGGCCGCGGTCGTTGACTGGACGGCAAGTAGAGGGTTGCTGCGCTGCGACCCTCGTCGAACGCCCCCATCACCATATCCTCCACCACGCCAACCACCTCGTAGGCCGTAGCATCCTCACCAACCCACCGGACTTTCTGGCCCACCGCATGGCCGGTTGCGAGGTGTTGCTCGGCAAAGCTGCGGTTGACGATCGCAGTCGGCGGGCCGCCGGGTGGGTCGAGCGGGTCCGAAAAGCCCCGGCCATCCAGTAGCTCGACGCCGATCGTTTCGAAGTAAGAAGAGCTGACCACGCTCCAACGAGCCGAATACTCACCGCTCGGCTCCGCAGTCGCCGTGGTCATCTCGGCCCAAAAGCTACCGTCCACCGGCCCGGTGCTCGCGAAACCTACCTGCTCAACGTCCGGTAGCTCCAAAAGGCGCTGTCGTACTTGGTCGAAAAAGGCCTGGATCGAGTCGGCATCGGAGGATTGCAATAAGGAAACCTTGACCACCATGCGGTGCTCGGCCCTGAAACCCATTTCGACCGCCGACAGATTTCGGATACTGCCCACCATGAGCAAAGAGATCACCAACAGAATCGTCGCCAAAGCCACCTCGACGATCACCAACAGATCGGCGATTCTCGCCGCCTTGCCGCTGGTATTGCCGCTCGAGCCATGGCGCAAGATGTCCGTCGGACGAGTATTTCCGGCCCACCAAGCGGGCAACGCAGCAGCGACCCAAGTCGACGCCAGGGCCAGACCCAGGACCGCGACCAGAACCCAAGGATCGAGCCGGGCTTCCGCCCAAAAACCCCGAAGCACATTTCCCCGATTGAGAAAGTCACCAACCCCGGTGATCAGAATCGACGCACCCGCCAGCCCTAGGCCCGCTGCGATCGTCGCCAAGGCAGCAGCCTCACCCAAAGCGAACACCGTCAAACGACCGGGCAACGCGCCGAGGGCCACACGAATTGCGGTTTGCCGACGGTTGCGAATCGCCCGCGCGAGCATCAATCCCGCCACGTTGAGGCATGCCAACCCGAACACCGCCAAAATTGCGATCATCATGGGGATCACCGCCGCTTTGAGCCGTGGATCCGCTTGGGATTTCACGAACGGCTCGACCACCACCTTGGGGGCACGGGGCTCTGCGGAGCCTGGCCCTTCAACCAAACGACCGCTCAGTGCCTCGAGTTCCGTGCGTCCAGCGGCCGCCCCGTCTACGGGAACCCCCAAAACGTTCAGATAACCCTCTCGACCCGGGTCCGACGATTTCAGACGCAAGGGTAGCCAAAGCTGCTGGCTGTGGGGAAAGGCGAATCCCTCGGGAGCGACTCCAATCACCGTGGCGGGCCGACCGTTGATCGAGATCGTCGCTCCAACCGCGGCTTCCCAATCCCCCAGCTCTTCGTCCGATGGCTCTCGATGCGATTCTTCTGTTGGCGAAAAATTTGTTGGTGAAAAGTGACGCTGCCAAAGCTGGAACCCGATCACCGCGACGTCCGGAGCCCCGGGCAGCTCGTCGGCCGGTTGTATCCAACGCCCCAACAGAGGTCGCGCGCCGGTCAGAGACAAGAGTTCCGAGGTCACCTCGGCGGAGACGTAAACTTCCGTGGACCCACTTTCGGCGGTCACGAAAGACATGAACATGGAATAGGCGGTAAGCGTCTCGAAGGACTTCTGAAACCGCTGCCAGTGGAGAAACTCCTCAGGAGACACCAAACCCGATCCGTCGTCTGCCGATTGAAAGCTCTTCACATGGAGCCAACGGTTCGCCCCGTCAAAAGGCACGGGCCGGATGAGCACACCGTAAACCACGCTCAACAACGTGGCCGCGAGCGCCATGCCGGCACCCAGAAGCAACACGCAGGACAGCCCCAAAGCCGGCTGCTTGACCACCAACCTCAACCCGGACCTAAAACCGGCTAGGAACGTCATCTCTCCATCTCATGAGTCTCCCTGCATTGCGCCTCACCAGGCTTCAACCACCAATACGTCAAACCAGGCATTGCTTCCCAGGCCGCTAGGCAAAAGCCTCCAAGACCTTCAACACTTTGCGCGCGATCGGGTGGGTGCGGAAGATGTATACCTCTCCGGCCAGGTCGTCGAGGTCTTCGCGACCGGTGGCGAGGGACGACGATAGGGCGAGGATCAGGTCTTGGGGACCGTGACGCCGCAGCAGCTTCAGCCTTGATTCGACGGCGCCTTTACGCCAAAAGCCGAATACTTCCATGTATACGGTTCGGCCGGTCTTAGCGTGGGTGAAGACGAAATCGGGAACCAGGACCCCTTCGCCACCGAGGTCCAACAGCTCGCCGTCGGTGGAGACGCTCCACGGGCTATCGAGCTTTTCGAATTGCTCTGGAAACCATCCGAGTTCTTCGGGCTGCCATTGACCGGTAAGCTTGGTGTGGGGTCGCAATCCCTTTTCGGAGCTGAGCTTAAACTTGCACGCTCGACGCTTGGGGCCCCACTGCAAGGACGCCTCCAAGGACCAATCGTCGAAGTGCAACAGGGTGGGCAGGAACGACGCCATGCGCACACCGTATTTACCGCTCGCTTTGAACAACGAAATCGGACCGTCGAGCACGATGCGCCAACCGCCGTCGGCGGTGCGGGAGACTCGGTGCATCAATTGAAAGAATTTGATCTTGCGAAAGAGTTCGCGATGTTTCTTGGGATTCGCGGATCCGACTTCGATCTCGAGTTCCGTGGCCCGCAGCAGAACCCCTTGCGCCAGGGCGACGTTGTATCGACGCACCAGCCATTCCTGACCACAGGGTCGCCAGCGGGTCAGGATTTGCTCCGATTTTAGGTCCGAGTAGAGGCCTGCTTCGAGTTCCTCGACTTTGACCTCCAGCTTCGAGGCCGCCGCAGCGAGCACCGCCTCGCGGTCGAAGGTGAAGGGGCCTTCCCCTTCTTCCAGCGGCCGACGATAGGCTTCCGAGGAAGCGGCGAATAGAACACCGCGGAGTTCGTCCGCGGGTTTCGCCGCCGACGCCTCGAAATCACAACGATCGAAGAGCAGCTTGGCCAAGGCCCGATGCAGCATGAAGTCCGTATCGGCCCCTAAGATCTCGCCGAGCTCTTCTTCCAACTCGTGGCGGGGGCGACCCTCATGGGCCTTGAAGGCATCGATCAGGCTCTCTGCCACGGCCAGGATCTCGGGATCCCGATCGCTCACATACCAAGGTCGGACCTCTTTTTTGATGATGCGTGCCCGCACCAGATCGGCGGTCAGCACAGCAGACCGCCACGCGGAGGAAACCGCAAGGAAGGCTGCGGGCTAAGGCGTGAAAGGTCGGCAGACGGGATCATGGCCTGAAGCCTACCGCGGTTTCATCCAGGTTTGGCATCTCGGGGGTCGGCCCGCTGACCTGCGGGCGGCGCTCCCAACTCGCGCCGCCGCTGCCATTCCGATATAAGGCACTGATGAGTAAGGCCTTACGCCGAATCGTCAGCTGTGCCGCTCAGACAAGCTCGCTTTCGTCCTCGGCTCAGCGGGCCTGCCTGATCCTGGAAAACCCCATTCCTGGATGGGCCCTACCTCATCAGTGGAGCCGGGCCCTACGGGACGCGAGCGGTCAAAGGTCGTCCATCGTGCGTGCCATGCGCTCCACCTGCTCGCGGATTTGAGGGTGCAAGGTCGCCAAACGTTCGAAGAGGCCGGGATCCATTTCCAACAGCTCGCAAGGTTCGGCCGCGGTCACCGTGTGCCGCCGTGGACCTCGGCGTAAGACCGAATCGATGCCGAAGAATTCCCCACCTTGCAACATGCGGATCTGATGGCAACGCCCCTGCTCGTCGGCACGATAGACCCGCGCTGAGCCGCTGGCCAAAACGAATAGACCGCCCCCTTGCTCGCCGGCGGCGTAGATGATCGCACCGGGATGTTTGACCAACAGCCGCAGCTCACCGAATACCGCTTCGAGTTCTTGCTCTGAAAGCTCGCCCAGCAATGGGGACCAATGAAAGTCGTCCCGATTTTCCGCTTCCTTAACCCAGTCGGTTAAGACGATTTCCGAGGTGGTGAAGGCCGATTCGCTGTTTTCATCTTCCGGTTCCATGGACGCCTCGTCACCGCTGCCCTTGAGCGCTGCCAGACGGTCGTCCACCGGCGTTTGGGGGGCCATGCGTCGGACTTTCTTGAGCAACGCTAGGCTACGGGCAATAAAACCACCCTCCGCCAACTCGTCGACCAGCTCCAACAGCAAACTGACCGCGCGATCTACTTGATCGTCGATCTCGAGAACCTCTGCCAATCGCTGGCGCAGGTACACGCTGGTCGGCTCTTCGGCCAGCCGCTTTTCCAACTCCTTGATCGCTTTGGGGTAGTGACCTTGGGCCACAGCTTGTTCGACGGCATCCCGCCGGCCAGTCAAAAAATTCAACATTGGAGTCTCCTGCTCAGGGGGAGTCAGAGATTACCTCAGTGGGAGACGCGGCTGTAACCCAAGTCTTCAACCCGGATGGAGACCTGACCGATCAACGGACCGCTGGAGGCCAAATCCACCAACGCCGAGCTGCCGTCCTGCAACGCGGAGTAACCCAGGGTAATGTGGGCCGCGTCAAACGCTGTGCTCTTGGGCAAAGTAGCGTCGAGATCTACCCATCGACCGTCGATCCAGGCCTGGGTCCACATGTGGTAAGCAAAAAGATTCTCGTGACCGGCAAACGATTCCGCGTAGATGAGCCCGCTGGCGACCCGCGACGGAATACCACTCGCGCGCAGCATCGCGGCCAGCAGTACCGCATGTTCCGTGCAGTCACCGGCACCGGTGGCCGCGGCCTCCGAGGCAGTGGCCAGAATGGAGTCGAGGTTCTTCTCGGTCAAATGGTTACCGACAAAAACCCTCAAAGCCTCGGCTCGCTGCCGGTCTGAGCCCAACTCTTTCCCACCCGCTGCCTTTTTCGACAAACGACGGATCAACGGGTCGTCGTGACGCAAATAGTCCGTGGATTGAAGGTGCATCTCGAGTTCGGCGGCGGACATCCCGGCCGCCGGCTCGCCGGCATCCAAGTCGACCCACACGCGAGTACCCGACTCATCGGGCGCCGAGCGCTGGACCGACGTTTGCGGTAAGTCCGGCATGTCGCCGTCGACGGTGAGGCGGTACACCGCACGTCGAAGCCGGCGCGGTTTTTCGATCGGACGATCAGGAAAAACGAAGCTCGGAACCAGCAGCTCAGGGGCAGTGCCTGCCACGGCTTCAAGTTGGGACAGGGCTTGCTTGCTGCTGAGTTTCACAGTCATTTCCGTGCCCATCAGCGGCGTGACGCTGCGTAATTGAACACCCTTTGAATCGAGATCCACAAGCGACTGCACCGATGGCGCGTAGCTCGGGCTCTGACGCCAACGAGTGACCCGGCGCTTGTGGCCGTCAATCACGACCTCGGCTTGACGCTCCACCAGCGTCCAGGTGGTGGTGATCGGCTGGAGGCCAAGGGCTGGGTCCATGGACCGGATCTCGAAAGCCACTAAATCGTCCGCTGAATCACCGGCCGGCAAGGCTTCGAGTCGGGTTGAGACGACCTCAGAAGCCGCGAATGGGGTGAGCCAATCACCCTCCGGCAGATCCAGGCGGCGCTCTCCCGCAGCGCTGGTGACGATGACGCCGTCCGCTTGGAAGGTGTAGGTCGTCTTCGCCGGCACCGTGCCGAGGCGTTGCTCCGACCAAGCGGAAATGGGTTGGTGATCCAAGGTTTCCTCGAAACGACTCTCCATCACCATCGTTTGACCGGTGCCGCCCCGTCTCAACTCGAGATGCAGCTTGGATTCCGTGATCAGCCGGTCTGCCCGCTCGATTTCCCGCACCATCATCCAGCCCGCCGGTGCTTCGGCAATGTCTACCCGATACCAAAGCTCCCTGACTTCTTCTTCGGATGGTTCTTGTGCCGGGCGCTGCTCAGGCAAGCCTTGCTCACGGTGAACCGCCGAGGTCGGCGGCTCGGCGATCGCCAGCGAGCTGCTGCTCACCACGGCGGCAAGTAATACCACGAAAACGAACGGGCCGAGATCCGTTGCCCGGAGCACGTGGAGAAAAAAATTACTGCGGATCGGAAACATCTTTTGCCCTTTTGCCGTAGATGATGGTGAGCTTCTTCTTCTCCATCAGCCCCTGAGATCCGGCAATCTCAGGGGTCTTTATTTTGCCTGAAACTCGGCTCGCTGCGGTGGTCCTTCGGCGCAACGAGTTATTTGGAGCGACGCTCTTTGGAGGGGCGCTCTTTGGAGGGACGCCAGGAAACCCCCAGGCCGATAGACCGGCCTGCCGCGGCGGACGCTTGATCGTCGGCGGTGGCGAAATAGGTTTCGTCAAATAGATTCTTCGCCCGCAAGGTGACGGTGACGGACGGCGAGACCTCGTAGGACATGGACGCCGACACCACATTGGCTGAGGGAATCGCCAGCTCCCCGCTTCCCGGGTCGTTCTTGGCAGCGCGGTACTGCCATTGCAGCTTGCCACCCAGCCGCTCGCCGGTGAAACGCAAACCCAGTTGAAGGCGATCGGGCGAAATATCCGCCAACGGCTCTCCCGTATCCGACTCTCCTTCGATCAAATGTCCGGAGCCGTCGAGCATCCATCGTTCCGAAATCTGCAAGAAACCCTCGATTTCAAATCCTTCGAGGGAGCCGGAGGTGAGATTGACGAAGGTGAGCAAGTCGTCTTCGATCTCGATCCGCTCGATGTAGTCGTCGATTTCGAGCCTGAATATTTGCGCCGCCAAGAACGCCCGGTCGCCGAACCACCGCAAGCCCAGGTCCACGTTGGTGGATCGCTCGGCTTCGAGATCCGGATTGCCGATCGTGCCGCCACGACCGGTAGACCCGGTGAAGAAGCGCTCGCTCAAATTGGGAAAACGCAGCCCCGTTCCGAGATTGGCCGTCACCTCGACCCCTCGGCCCACCGGTCGGACATAACCCAAGAAACCGGTCCATGCGGAGTCGTCGCGGGCGTCGAGATTGCCGTTTTGCTGCTCTTGCCAAGTTAAGCGAGCGCCCGCCTGCAGGGAAGCTGCCCCCCAAGCCCAGCGCAAAGATCCATAAGCGGAGACTTCGTCCTGGCCGGCATCGTCGAGGGTGGTCAGCCGGGTGATCTCGCCACTTGAGAAACGCTCCTCGAATTCGTCTGCCGTCACACTCCGGCGACCGAAATAGTCGGTCCCGGCCAAGACGTGGGCACCGCTGCCCAGATCCCACTCCCGTTGGGCATTGGCCCCCAAATCGAAAGCCTCGTTTTCGACCACGTTGATTCGACTGCCGATTCTCAAAGTTTCGGTGACCAAGCTGTTCGGATGCACGAATGCATGGGCAGACCAGCCGTTGGGGCTGCGAACACCCATCTTGACCAGCAGATGCTCTTCTTCGGGATATTCCGTCACCCTATTGTCGGGAAAATCCTTGTTGGGCTTGCCTATGTTTTCGCCCCGGGACGGCAGGATCAAGAGTTCCCAGGTCCGCCCACCCTGCTCCCAAGTCTTGCGCAAGGCTGCGGAAAGCTGGGTGAAATGAGTACTCTGCGGTGATCCGTCGCTGACCTCGTCGTCATTGACATCTCGTCGAGCAAAACCGATCGACCAACCGTCTTGCCCCCAACCCAAGGCCTGCACGTTCTCGTCGCCGAAGCTATTCCAACTCAAGTCCACCTCGAGCTGATCAAATTCCTTAGGAAAAACTTGGACCACCCCACCGAGGGCACCGGAGCCGTAATAGGTTGAAGCCGGTCCGCGCAGGACCTCTACAGCTCCCATCAACAGAGGGTCCATAAAAGAGGTAGCGACCCCCGCCCGCCGTTCGCCGGTGATCTGCATGCCCGAAATCAAAGTCAGCACCCGATGGCGAGACACACCGCGGATGGAATAGACCTGGAAAAGACCGGGTTGCCCGTTTTCGGCCACACCCGCGACCCCCTCTACCATTTCCGCCAGAGACGCCGGCGCATAGGCCTTGTCCTCGAGCCGAATTTCCGTGGACGCCACGGTCTCAGGTGTCAATGCGCCGCTGGAGGAACGATGGGCAGTGACATCGATCCGCTCGAAGATCTCCTGCTTGGCGGTCAGCCGCACCTCGACCTCGACGGTTTCTCTGCCAACGTTTTTTTCGTCAACGGTTTCTTCGCCAATGGCCCCTTCAGCAGGGTCCCCATCGGCCGACGCTCGGCTCTCTCCGCCTTGCGCCGTGGTCGTGATGGATTCCGTCTGGAATCTCGGATGGGTGATCAACAACACACAGGGTCGATCGCAGGCGTCGAGTTTAAATCGGCCCTTGGCATCGGAGAAAACTTCCAATCCCTGGTTGGGCACCCCGATGCGCGCTTGTTCCACAACCCGGCCATCGACCGTACGAATTTGCCCGGCCACGGTCAGAGCTTCCGCCGGCGGCGGCGAAGCCCAACCCACTACGGTCAAGAAAAACCCGCCGATCCAGCAGAGCTGCTCAGCTACCCGACTCATATCTTCACCTACTATCGCAACTGCGGTCGGTCGACCGCCATGGATGCCAACTTCAGGGGAGCGCCTAACCGCTGAATCGGTCTGGTCGTCCGGTGCCGGGAATTGAGGGGCAGTAGACCCGGCCATCTTGGGGTCCAAGGATGTCAGATTCCACGGCTTGGCCCAAGCATTGCGGGACGAGCGCGAGACTTTCCGGGAAGCTTGGACGACCAGAGAGCCCGATGATCACAGGTTCGACTCAAACGACCCAGCTCAGCCGACCGGACTCATACGAACCGCCTCGGACGAACCGCCTCAACCGACCGGTTGTTTATCTTTGTTTCGAGGGGCTGCTGAGTCCCGAGCCGTCAGCTGAAGTAATCCTGAATCCTCTGCAGCTGGTCGTCATCGTCCGGATCGTCGCCGTCGCTCAAATTAGGTAAATCTTGGCCGGGGGCGTAAACCTGCTCGTCGACCAGGTTATTAAAGCCATCGATATCCATCAGCAACGGGCTCACCTCACCGACTTCGTAGGACTGGGAGCGGGTCGTGATTTCCTCGGGTTTCATCAAATACAACCGTTGACGAGCACGGGTCACGGCAACATAGAGCAGGCGCCGCTCCTCTTCGTATTCGTCGTCGTTGCCGAGGGCGTTGTAGGACGGAAAACGCCCGGCGTTGAGCTGCAAAATGAAAACCGTATGCCATTCCAATCCCTTGGCCGAATGCACCGTGGATAGGGTGAGCAGCTCATCCTCGCCATCGTCTTTGGGCCGGCCGCGGGAAAAGTCCGGCGGATCGATGGCCAGATCACTCAAGAACCGCTCGATATCGTCATAGCGCTCACTGATCACCGAAAGGGCTTCCAAGTCCCGCTCCCGCTGGGCCGCGTCGTCGAATTTCTGGGTCATCCACACGCTGTATTGCTTCACGACCCTTTCCATCCGCGAGGATAGATTGATCTGAACATCTCCCGCCGCCACCAACAGGTCGGACAAGGCTTGTAGATCAGCACCGTATTTCTTCGACGTGAGCTTGGGCTGGACCAACACCTTCGGGTCTCCTCCCCGCTCGATCACATGGGCGGCGATGGATCGCGCAGTTTTCGGACCGACCCCTTCGAAGAGCTGTAACACTCGAAACCAGGCCGCGGCATCGAAGGGATTGATGGCCAATTTCAGAATCGCGCAAACATCCTTGATGTGGGCCGCTTCGACAAAACGAATGCCGCCGAATTTACGGAATGGAATGTTGCGATTTTGCAGTTCGAGTTCAAGGGAGTTGCTGTGCCAAGCCGCCCTCGAAAGGACCGCAATCTGAGAGAGAGGAACGCCCTCTTCCCGCAATTCCAAGACCCGCTTGCAGACCAGCTCCGCCTGGGCGAAATCGTCCGGAACCCGCATAAACACAGGCAGCTCGTCGCCGGCGATCTCACTGAAGAGCTTCTTATCGAATTTTTCCTTGGCGGGCTCTAAGACCGCGTTGCCCAAATCGAGGATCGGCCGGGTGCTGCGGTAATTCTGCTCCAAAAGAATCGTTTGGCACCCGGGGAATATCTTGGGGAAATCCAAGATGTTGCGAAAGCTTGCGCCGCGAAAAGAATAGATACTCTGAGCGTCGTCCCCAACCACCATAATATTTCGATGCACCGACGCCAGTAGGGCGGAAATATGCGCTTGCAGCCGATTCGTATCTTGATATTCATCGACCAAAACGTGGTGGTATTGACTTGCCAACGCCTTACGAACGTCACCGTGTTTGACCAATAGATCGCGCAAATGAACCAGCAGATCGTCGTAATCCATGACGTTCTGCTCTTGTTTCCGACGTTGAAAGCGACCCTGGAGATCCACGATGCCGTCGAGATCCTCAGCAAAGTGGGGCAGCTCTTGCTCCAAGAGATCCCGGATCGGTTTCTGGGTATTGACGTGTTTAGAGAGCAGATTGACCAAGGTGTCGGCGCGGGGAAACCGCCGTTTGGAGCGGTCATAGCCGGCTTCGGAACGTAGCACGCCCATCAAATCCACCGCGTCGGACCGATCGAGAATGGTGAAGCGATTGTGAAAATCCAGACGCTCGGCGTATCGACGCAACACCAAATTGGCAAAGGAGTGGTAGGTGCCTCCGGCGACTCGTCGGCAGCGTTCGTCTAAAAGGCCCGCCGCTCGGCGCAACATTTCCTGGGAAGCACGACGGGTGAAGGTCAGCAGCAAGATGGACTCCGGCCTCACACCTTGACGCACCAGATGGGCCACCCGATGCACCAGGGCCCGTGTCTTACCGGTCCCTGCTCCGGCGATCAGTAGATGGGGGCCGCCCTCTGCGGTGACGGCCCGCAGCTGCGCTTCGTTCAGTGCGCTCTCCAAACGCCGATCGAAATCCGGATCCCGGGAGCCGGATTGAGAATCGCCCGTGGGCGTGTCTTTCGTCATGCTTCCAACTCTACCGACTTTGCCGTCGGGATCCCAGCCCGGCAAGGGTACGCGATCTCGCTCAGGAATCTTTTTTCAGGACCGCAAGAGCCGGAGATACGAGCCGGAGGATCCGGAAATTTCTATGGCAGGCAGAAATGTGTCAAAATCTTTTGCATAGGTAGGCGAGCAGACTCCTGTGATCTCCTTCACTTGCCCAACCTTTTCGAGCCGTCCGGCACGTCGGCAAGCAAACCCGACTGCCGATCTTTAGATTTGGACGATAAGGTTCAGATGAGGTCATTGGTGGCTGCCTCTTCGCTTCTCCACAGCGTTCCTAGCAGCGTTCCCTCTTTGCGGATCACGATTCTCGGCTGCGGAACGTCGACGGGCGTGCCCATGGTCGGCTGCGACTGTGGAGTTTGCCGATCCGACGATCCGAAGAACGATCGCATGCGTTCCGGTCTGCGCATTGCATTCGGCGATCCAGAACGCGTTCTGATCGTTGACACTTCCGCGGATTTTCGTCGCCAATGCCTGCGTTTCGACATCCGACGGGTCGACGCGGTGCTCTTCACCCACGCCCATGCTGACCACATCTTCGGCCTCGACGATCTTCGGCCTTTCAACTTCTACCAAAAAGCCGACATCGACTGCTTCGGCTCCAGCCAGACCCTCGAAGCCCTCAAAAGATCCTTCTCCTACATTTTTGACGGCAAGGTCGCCGAAGGCGGCGGTAAACCTCGGCTACGGCTGCGACCGGTGGCCGAACCCTTCGGGACCCTTGGCTTGCACATCGATCCGATCCCGGTGCTGCACGGGTCCCTCGAGGTCTTTGCTTACCGCATCGGCAGATTCGCCTATGTCACCGATACCCATGAGATTCCTGAAGCGAGCATGACCAAGCTTGACGGAGTCGAGACTCTGATCCTCGACGCCCTGCGTTATCGTCCGCATCCGACCCATTTTTCAGTGCAGGAAGCCATCCAAGTGGCGACGCGCATCGGCGCCAAACGAACGATTTTCACCCACCTCAATCACGAAATCGACTACCACGCCCCGGAGATCGAATTACCTGCGGGAATGGAGCTTGCTTACGATGGCCTCTCCTTCGATGTCTAATCATTCGGCCTCCGCCGAGGTCTACGGTCCCGTGCCTGCCGATCGCCGGGTCACCGGCTCGATTCGAGTGCCCGGCTCAAAGAGCATTACTCAGCGATATTTCACCCTCTCCTTGCTCGGCCGCCGGGCCTTGACCATCCGCGGCCCCTTATTGTCGGAGGACACACGATTTTTCCTAGCCGCCATGGAGACCTTGGGATTTCGCGTGCAGATCGAAGGAAGTTCGTCGGCGGATGTGACCGTACACCTCGAACCACCCGAGGGCGATCCACCTTCAGAGGGCGAGATCTGGTGCGGCGCCGGCGGAACCATGTTCCGATTCATGACCGCTGCCTTGACCGCCGTTCCCGGGCTTTGGACGATCGACGGAATCCCGCGGCTGCGGGAGCGGCCCGTGGCTCCGCTGATTTCGTCACTGCGCGCCTTGGGAGCGAAGATCGACTGCCTGGATCAAGAAGGTCACGCACCCATGCGAATCCATGGCGGCAGTTTGCGCGGCGGCCCGTGCACCCTGGACGCCGGGGCTTCGAGCCAATACCTTTCCGCCCTATTGATGGCGGGGTTGGTAACCCCCGAGCCGACCACCGTCACCGTCAGCTCCCTGACCTCCGAGCCCTACGTGCACCTGACCCTCGACGCCATCCAAGAGCTCGGGGGCAAGGTTGAGCAAGACGGTCCGGTTTACGGCATCCGTCGCGCTCGCCCTACGGGAGATACGGTGACCGTGGAGTCGGATTTCTCGGCGGTCGCCTATCCCGCCGCGGCGGCGGCGCTGACCCGAGGCGAGGTGCTGATCCGGGACGTGCGTGAGACTTCTCGCCAAGGAGATCGAGGTTTTGTCGACGTGCTGGCGCGGATGGGAGCCGATATCCGTTGGACCGACGAAGGCCTACGAATTCGAGGCGGCGGGTTGCGAGCGATCGAAGCGGACCTCGAATCCATGCCCGATCAAGTTCCGACCCTGGCGGCCTTGGCGCCATTTGCCCGCGGCACCACCCGAATCGTCAATGTACCCAATTTGCGCATTAAGGAAAGCGATCGTCTGGCTGCCATGGCCCAGGAGCTGCAAAGGGTCGGGGCCGAGGTCGAAGAGCTGGAAGACGGTTTGGTGATTCCCGGCGTTTGGGCCGACCGGACCCCACCCAACGGAGCCGTCACTGTGCATACTCACGGCGATCACCGCATCGCCATGGCCATGGCCTTGGTCGGCCTACGGCGCGGGGGCATCTCCGTGGCCGCGCCTGAGGTGGTCGCCAAGTCGTACCCTGAATTCTGGCAAGACCTCGAAGGAATCATTCGTCCATGAGCGAGCGCCTGCCCCCCCGCCGCCTGTTACACGGCTGCCTGAGATCCCTCAGCGCCGACGAGCTGGACGTCCGTGAACCGCAAAAGAAGGGAGTCCTCCTGGACCAAGCTCGGCTCAGCGACCAAGAGCGGCTGGCGGTGGTTTTTCAAGGCGCTGCCCTGCTGGCTCATTTGGAACACGGCGGCTTTTATCTCGGCACCGGCGAAGCCGTTTCCGCATGGGACGACGCCACCGTGGATCCGGGCGGCCGACTCCAAGTCGGTGACATCCACCCCGGACGCGCCGCAGACCTTCCCCAAACTTTCTTACGGCAGCTCCTGCTCATGGTGTTCCAGACCGAAGATACGGTGGCTGGACGGGGCACCGCACGACGGATTGCCCGTCGCCTACTGGATCTTTGGCACCACCGACTCACCCCCATCTCGCCGGACTTGGCGGTCATTGAGCTGCTCAGCTCCGCCGAGTATTTGTGGTCGCCGAGCTTCGCCGAGGCGCGGCGGTCCCTTGCCGGTGAGCACCTGCGGGGCGACGAACGCCATCCATGGGTGGTCGGCCCCGGCAGGGCCAGACGTCGATTCCTCCGTCGGGCGGCAGCGGAAGGCGAACCGAATAGGGCCACCCTGGAGGCCTTGGCGGCATCGGACTCGGCGCGCGAACTCTGGGATGGATTCGACGATGGGCCCGACACCGATCCTTGGCAGCTCGTCGAGCAGGGAAGATGGCAACACGCTGCCGCTGTGTGGCGTCGAAAAAGTCGACGCACCAAAGACGAAACCCTGGCCTATGCCCGCTGCCTGCGCGCCACGGGGCAATCTTCCCAAGCCCTCGCGCTGGTGAAGCGTCGACAAGACGTGGAAGGCCTCTTGCTCAAAGCCACCTGCCAGCTCGATCTGGAAGAGCGACAAGCGGCGGATAAAACCGTGCACCTGCTCCTCGACCAGGATCTCGACGATCTTCAACTGGTGGCGGCGGCCGAAATTCGAATCCGATTGGCAGCCGCACGTTACCAACATCAAGTGCTGCGTAAGTGGATCGCCAAAATGCTCACCCTCAGCTCCCAGCCGGCCCGCTCTGCGGGTTTGGTGGTCGCCGCCGGCGCCGCCTTTGACGTGGGCGACTTTTCCGCCATGGGCCGTTACCTGGATCAAATCGAGGCCCCCGAGGACCTGCCGGCAGATTTGGCAGTGCAATGGCATCAGCTCGAAGGCCTGCGGCGATGGCAAGCCGGAGACGGACCGGGATCCGTGGAGCATTTGACCCGAGCGTTGTCGATCCATCGCCGTAAGCTGCAGCTGGTGACCGCCGCACGCCTTTGGAACGACTTGGCGGTGGCTCGGGAAAGCGCCGGAGATCTCGCCGGAGCGGAGCATGCTTGCCGGCACTCTCTGCGACTATTCGCCCGCTGCGAAGGCAAGGCCAAACACACCCTCGGCCTTTACAATCTCGCGGAACTGCGGGTGCGCCGAGGTCTTTTGCGCGGCGTCGCCGACATTCTCGAAAGATCTACTGCCGACAATCGGTTGACCGGCAATAAGCGCGGTTTGGCTCACGATCTCGAGCTGTGGGCCCGCTATGAGTTGGCTCAGGGACGACCGACCGCAGCGCTGGCCCGCTGTGCTGAAGCTCGGCAATTGGGCGAGGTCTGCAACCAGGCGGCATTGGACGTGCTCGCCGCCCGCGCCCACGGTTGGTTGGCCGATAAAGAGCAAGCCGAAGCGTGCCTGAATCGACACGACCCCGAAGCGGTAGAACTCTTGGATCCGGAAGAAAGACCGGCAGTTTGGGCCCTTGCCGGCTGCTACGACGATGCCTGTCGGCTCACCGAAGGCACCCCTTGGCAAGAGCCCTGGGCTTCTCTCGCGGCAGGTCTGCATCCGCCGTCGTCGATGTGGCCCCAACTCGATACCCTCGACCCCTATCGGTCGGCACGGCTCGTCTTTGATCTCGAGACTCTGATGCCCGGGGTCGTGCCCCCCAACCGCCTGCGCCGAGCCCTCGAGCTACTGCGCAAACGTCGACTGACGGGTTTCGTTGAATTCCTGGAACAGAAAGCCATTTCCCCCTGGATCGCTATTTCCGACTACCTCGGCCGGGAAATAACCGATTCCGGCTCTCTGGCCCAGCTGTTGGAAAACGCCGGCTATGGTGAAGCTCGCCTGACCTTGGAGGGCCCCGAGCAGGAGCACGTCTTGGTCCCCGGGAACGGAGAATCTCTCAGCACTGGCGGTCAGCGGATCCGATATCGGGCGATGCTTGAAACAGGCACGCTGACCCTCGAAGGGGCCGGCCGGCCCGAGGACCCGATCCTAGGTGCTCTCTTCGCCTTGGTCACTCGCGACCTCAACCGGGGCTCAAATTCCTCAGCCGAAGACGCCTTGACCCGGATGCTGAGCCGTGAGACAGGATTAGGGGAAAATCCTCCGACACAGGAAAGCGACTCACCGCGACGAGGACCCGACGCTGACGGAATTCTGGGCGAAAGCCCCGCCCTACGGGACGCCCTCGGCAAAATTGATCGCCTGGCGCGAGGTGATCTACCCATTTTGATCCTCGGCGAAAGCGGTACCGGCAAGGAGCTTGCTGCCCGGCGGGCCCACCGCCGCAGCCTGCGATTCAGCGGCCCCATCCTACCCCTGAACTGCGCTGCCATCTCTGAATCACTGATTCAATCCACTCTCTTCGGGCACGTTCGGGGGGCCTTCACCGGTGCCGACCAGAACCGCCAGGGTATCTTCGAAAACGCGCGAGGGGGAACCGTTTTTCTCGACGAAATCGGCGACCTACCACTTGGGGTTCAAGGCAATTTGCTGCGGGTCCTGCAAGAAGGGGAAATTCGTCGGGTCGGCGAGAGCATGGCGCGCAAGGTGGATGTGCGAATTGTCGCCGCAACCCACCGAGACCTTGCCCAAATGGTCGAGGAGGGAACCTTCAGGCAAGATTTGTACTTCCGCCTTCGGGTGGCCAAAGTGGAGCTACCCGCCCTGCGGGATCGAAGCTCAGATTTATTATTGCTGGCCGACTTCTTCGCCCTGAAAGAAAGGGGCACGCGGATCGGCACGGAGGCTCGAAGCATCCTCACCTCTTACCCCTGGCCGGGAAATATCCGCGAGCTAGTAAGTGTCATCCGGGTGGCTGCCACCTACAGTGACTTTGATGTAATTCAAGCCGAGCATCTCGCCGATGCGGGGATTCCGATCGACAGTCCGGGCCCGTCGGAAACTCCTTCTGCGAATTCATCGACAAAAAAAGATTACCACCAACTCGTGGAGGATTATCGTAAAGAGCTTGTTTCAAACGCTTTAGAGCAAAATGACAAGAATCAATCAGCAGCTGCCAGGCAGCTCGGCATGACTCGCCAAGCCCTTTCTTATCTCGCCCGAAAGCTAGGTTTGCTTTGACAGCCTGCTTTGATCGGTTGTTTTGATCGTTTGTCCTGATCGGTTGTCTTGACCGGTTGCTGTGACCTCGGCTGCTTCGACCCGAACTCGACTTTTCTCTTTCGACCTGCCGGAAGATATTCCAGCAATTGGCCTTGAGAAAGCAATCCGAATCATCCGGCCAGTCCCGCAACTCTTTGAGAGCCAGGAAATAGGCTGGATTTCAGGGTCCGGGCAGGTGAGACTTTTGAAACCGCTCGATATGGCTCCTTCGCGTCGGCCAGACTACAAAGCAAACAACAAAGCACAAAGCACAGAGCCAGTTATAAAAAGCTTGACATTGCCCTATTCCTATCTAAAACTACGAGAGTTGATGTTTCACTTGAGGCTTTCGGAAGGGACTCTTTGCAAGGGCTCGTCATTACAAGGACTCGTCATTTGGAGCTTGAGGTTCCAACTCGAAGTATCATGAAAGAAGCCCAACGGCCCCTTACCGAAACAAAATTTCCCGCTCAAATTCTTACCGAAGGCTCCCAAACCACAGATTTTATCCCTCGATTCGATCGTTAGACCAGATCGGTGCCCAAGTCAGATCCAATACCTTAGGAGATTCAAATGGCTGATGAAGAAAAACTGTATACCCTGACGGAAGTCGCAAAGCTCACCGACATCTCAATGCCGACCTTGCAGCGCTATAAAAAGTTGTTTCAAGATCGGATTCCGTCCCGTGGAGCGGGACGAACCCAGCGATATCCGGAAGAAGCTTTAGACATTTTTAGAGAACTCAAAAAAGAAAATATGAAGAAGCGCGGTCGGCCGCGTAAAAACGCTTCTTCGGGCGATTCGCGACCTAAACCCGCGGTTCGGCGTCGCCCCGTCCCCCAAACTCCGTTACCCACGACCCACGACAACAACCAAGGCCTCTTGACCCTCAAACAGGTCGAAGAACTGACCAATATCTCCTACCCCACACTTCTGCGTTACGTGAAAACGAGCCTCAAGCGTATTCCTCACCGGGGAACAGGCCGCAAACGTCGTTTCCTCCCAGAAGCGGTCAATGTTTTCAGGACCCTGCGCGAGGAGAGTCGTCGGGGACGAAAGGGTCCGGTTAAGGTCACCAGCGCCGCAACCACCACGATCCGGCCCCGCCCGGTGCCGGTCCCAGCGGCCGCTTCCGCACCGGCACCCACCGGTGGTGCCAGCAGCGCTGAGGTCAGCGAGCTACTCCAAGCGATTCGGGACCTACAGAAATCTCAGAACCAGCTGCAACGGGAAGTTGCACGACTGGAAAAAGAGCTGAGCAAACCCTTGAAGGTCATCCTCAAGCGCGGAGGCTGATCCGGAAAACCGGCCTTCGACGGCCATCCGGCCTACGGTCGAAAGCCATCCGGTTATCCTCGATTATCTCTGCCGGGGATCACCGGCGTTTTTCGAGGTGGTCCCAACCTTCGGGAGGCAGCTCAGAGACCTGATCTGCCTCTCGAAGGATCACCTCGCTGCCCGCACGAATCTCTCCTACCGGCCGGGCTCCGAAGGCGGCCGGCGGATCGGCTGTCGGCGGCAACGTAAAGCAGAGTACATAGTCCTCTCCGCCGCCGATGGCGAGCCGGCGCCATGACTCGCCGACGTATGCCTCGAGTTCCGACCATCCGTCGGGCGCGGGCAGGGCATCCATTCTGAGTTCGGCCCCAACCCCACTCGCCCGGCACAGACGGTGCAAATCCTTGGCCAACCCGTCCGACACGTCGATCGCCGCACCCTGCGGTTGACTCGCCAACCACCGGCCTAGCTCCAGCTGTGGCTTCGGGCTCAGATGACGGGACACACAATGCCGAGCGGTAGCATCGGCGGCGGGGCTCATCGGGCCGAGAGCCGTCAAGTCGGTGCAATCACCCGGGTTGTCCTGCTCCGGGTCATCCCGCCTCAGAAACGCACCCCGTCGAACCAAGGCTAGGCCGGCGGCAGACAACCCTACAGCGCCCCCCAACCAAAGGCGATGCCCCGGTAATGCGGCGCCTCGTTCCAAGAACCGGCCACCCTCCGACAACTTGCCGATCAGAGTCAACGCGGCGGTGACCGTCGGCTGAGTTGATAAATCTCCTCCGGAAAGCTCGACGCCGTAAGCCGAGCAGCCCGCAAGAAAACCTTCGAAGAAACGTTTGAAGTCGTAGGACGAGGGCGCGGAAAGAGCCAGGAACCCATAAGCGGGCTCTGCGCCCATGGCCGCCAGATCCGACAAATTGACCGCCAGGAGACGACGCGCCACCCTCGAGGGATCCGTGCCGGAGAAAAAATGCACGTTTTCGATTTGGCAATCGACCGTGGTGACCCACGGACCGCCGGCAGGCAAGATAGCGGCGTCGTCACCGATTCGCTCACCACCTAGACCTTGGGCTCGAGACTTCAGCCAACGAATCAGATCGTCTTCGTTCACGGCCGCAAGGCTAGACTCAAGACGTCGTCCATATGCGCCAGGGGATGGAATTCCACCTTGCCTTGTAGGCTCCGTGGCAGCTCCTTCAGGTCCCGCTCGTTGAGCGCCGGGATGATCACCGTTTTGATGCCCGCCGCCCTGGCTGCCAACGCCTTCTCTTTCAAGCCGCCGATGGGAAGAATCTCACCTCTCAGGGTGATCTCACCGGTCATGGCGACCTCTCGGTCCACCGCTCGCGATGACAGCATAGAGATCAAAGCCGTGGCGATGGTGATGCCCGCGGACGGTCCGTCTTTGGGGATGGAGCCGGCCGGTGCATGCACATGCACGTCGAGTTCAGCCAGAGCGCGGCTTACGGACTCCCGGTCGGCCACGTTCGTGGACGGCTCTTCGGAATCGAGTCTCCACCGCTCCGGATGACGAGCAAAATAAGCGCGGACGTAGGTCCACGCGGCCTGAGCGGACTCGCGCATCACATCACCCAATCGCCCCGTCAGGTGCAGCTTGCCCTTGCCCGGAACCGCCGTGACTTCGATGACCATCAGATCACCTCCGGTGGCGGTCCACGCTAAACCGGTGGCCACGCCGATCCGATGGCGATCGAGCAGGGTCTCACTGAAATTGCGCTCAGGCCCCAACATGCTTTCGATGTGGCTATCGTTGAGACGAGAGGCATGGCGGCGATTCTCGGCCACCCGTACCGCGATCTTTCGGCACACCGCGCCGATCTCACGTTCGAAGCTGCGCAATCCCGCTTCACGGGTGTATCCGCGAATCAGCTTCTTCAACCCTTTTTCGGTGATGTGCAGCTGGTTCGGCTCGAGACCGTTTTCGCTCAACTGCTTGGGCAACAAATGGCGCCGGGCAATGGTGAGTTTCTCCTCTTCCGTGTAACCCGACAAGCGAATCACTTCCATCCGATCGAGGAAAGCGGGCTGGATTGGATCGAGCAGGTTCGCCGTGGTGATGAACATCACCTTGGAAAGGTCGTAGGACACACCGAGATAATGGTCGCGGAAAGCGTCATTCTGCTCCGGATCGAGAACTTCCAACAGCGCCGAAGACGGATCTCCCCGATAGTCGGCACCGATTTTGTCGATCTCGTCGAGCATGAATACCGGATTGCTGGAGCTTGCTTGATTCAAGCCCTGGATCACCCGCCCCGGCATGGCGCCGACGTAGGTCCGACGATGACCGCGGATCTCAGCTTCGTCCCTCACACCACCCAGGGAAATACGAATGAACTTCCGCCCCAGAGCCCGAGCAATCGATCGACCGAGGCTCGTCTTGCCTACCCCCGGGGGGCCGACAAAGCACAGAATCGGCCCCTTGGCATCCTGCCTCAATCGACGCACGGCCAAGAATTCCAAGATGCGTTCTTTCACCTTGGACAATCCGAAATGATCTTCGTCCAGGATTCGCCGCGCCCGCTCCAGATTTAAATCGTCCTCGCTGAGGGTGCCCCAAGGCAGCCCGGTGAGCCAATCGAGGTAGGTGCGAATCACCGGCCCTTCACCGCTCTCCGGATGGGTCCTTTCGAGACGCCTGATCTGTTTCTCGAGCTCCTCCAGGGCCTCTTCCGGCATGGCCTTCTCTTCCGCCGCCTGACGGTATTGAGCGATTTCCTCCGAGAGATCCTCGAGATCCCCGAGTTCTTCTTGGATCGCCTTCATCTGCTGGCGTAGGAAATATTCCCGATGGCTTCGATCGATCTCGCCTTGTGCCTGAATTGAGATCTGATGCTGCATTTGCAGCAGCTCGAGTTCCCTGGCCAGCAGCTCGCTGACTTTCTGCAAGCGCACGTGTGGATCGATGGTCTCCAGAATCGTCTGGGCATCGGAGAGATGAAGCTCCAAATTCGAAGCGGCCAAGTCGGCGAGCCGCCCTGGATCGTCCAGGTTGGCGGCCAAAACCATCACTTCGGGAGAAAAGCCCTTACCCAAGTGCAGCGCTTTTTCCAATTGATCCCGAGCGCTGCGGATCAAAGCTTCGCTCTCCAGCCCTTCGGCATCCGGATCGGCCTCAGGGGTCTCTACCTCGGAGATTCTTCCCTTGAGAAAGGGCTCTTCCTGACTCAAAGAAATTAAACGTGCTCGGCCGATGCCTTGGACCAAAATTCGCATTCTGCCGTCGGGCAATTTGAGCATTCGCATGATCAAACCGACGGTTCCCAAAGTATGCAAGTGCTCGAGGGAAACGTCCGGAACCTCGGCATCTTTGCGCGCCACCATCATGATCAGACGGTGCTCCGCCAGGGCCCGGTCGATGGCCTGAACACCACGGTCCGGTTCCACCGAGAGGGGCACGATGACGTATGGGAAAACCACCGTTTCCTTCAACGGAAGGACCGGTAGGACGTCGGGAAATTCTTCGGAGTGCTGGGGCTCGTTCAACGAGAGGTCTTCTTCGGTCGAGAAAATCGTGTTCGGCCGAGCCAAAAAATCGGTCGGCCCAGGGATCGGATCGCCTATCTAGCTCGAAGGATCTTCGGTCGGATCGGAATCCTGGACCGGCGGCTTGCGCAACAGACTCTGAATCTCCTCGACAAAAGAGCCTATGTCTTCGAACCGTCGATAAACCGATGCGAATCGTACGTAAGCTATCGGGTCCATGTCGCGCAGCTGCTCCATCACGATCGAGCCGATTTCCTGAGTTGAAATCTCTCGTTCTTCCCGTTGATGAAGACGTTGCTCGATGTGCTCTACCAAAGCTTCTTGTTTGCGAGCGGGGATCGGACGCTTCTGGCTGGCCTTGAGCAAACCAGCCAGGAGTTTTTGACGATTAAACTCCTCGCGCCGGCCATCGACCTTCACGACCAAATAAGGGATGGCCTCAATCTGCTCATAGGACGTAAAGCGCCGACCGCAGGCCAAACACTCCCGCCGTCGACGGATGGTGGCGCCGTCCCGGCTTTCCCGGGAATCGACCACTCGGTCGTCGTTGGTTGAGCAAAAAGGACACTTCATGGGATCAAGATCGGATTGTTGGCGTCGGCGGACGGAATGCAGGTCACCGACCTCAAGAAGTGCTCAGGGCAATTTTGAGGTTCAAGAGCACTTGCTCCAATGAGCCATCCGTGTCGAGCTCGACGTGAAATTCTTTGGCCTGGTCCAGGAGCCGGTGATCCGCATCTTCCAGCTGCACCGTGACGGCAAACCGTTTGGCGCGGCTCAGGTCTCCGGGAGACAGGCTGAGTTGTAAGTCTTTGCGAATCTCTCGCCGGCCGTTGGCCGCACTCGAAGCCCCTTTAGACTTGGGTCTCAGGGTTTGCTTTCGCAACTTTTCGAGTTCTGCCAACGCGTCGATTCCGAAACCCGACTTGCTCTTGGTCTTCTTCCTGACTACCGGTTCGGCGCTGTTGGCCTGGGCCGCGGCCGGCGGCGGGGTCGGGGCTGAAGGCGCGCCAATCGGCGCGCTCGGCCCGGGAGCTTCAGAATCGAATGATCTGGGTGGCTCGGCAGCAGGCGCGGCGGCGCTGACCGGCGCATACGGTGTTTCATTCACCTTCTCAGCTGCAGGTTGCGGCTCGGGCTCGGCGGCCGGCACGGGCTCGAGATCCAGCTCCAAGGGGGGTCCGAGATCCGGTGAGGTGAAGATTGGAGACGGATCCACCGCCGGGCTTGCAGCCTCGGCGGCTGCTTCCGGTTTGGGCTCGGCGGGTGGCGGAGCGGGAGCCTTGGGAGCTTCCAGGCGCGTCGCCACCGGTCCGGTGAGTTCTTCGCTTTCCGGCAAACCACCAAAGCCCGACGGCGCCTCCGGAGGAGCGGGTACTTTTTTGGGCGGGGCCGGCGCCGCGGGACGCGCGGGCGGGGCCGCTGCTTTCGCCGGGGCCGGGGCCGGGGCGGCAGCCGTGCGTTTGCCTCCACCGGACTGTTCCGACCGCCCCTTGGTCAGCCGCTTTTTGAGGGCCAGTAGGGTGGCTTTGGAAATCGTCTTGAGGGTTTCGAAAACTCCGTCACCATTCAGCGCGGACGCTTCCTGCCATTGCCACTGCCCTTCGGGATTGAGCGCTTGGCTCATCTCCTCGGGGCTCATGATGTTGGGGAGATCCCGCTTGTTGTATTGCAACACCAAGGGAATGGTCTCCAACGACAGCCCCATTTCACCGAGGTTTTCTTCCAAATTCTGGAACGACTCGATGTTGGCCTGGAGCATAGGCTTCTGAGAATCGGCGACGAATACTACGCCGTCGACACCTTTGAGCACCAGCTTGCGGGTGGTGTTGTAGAACACCTGACCAGGAACGGTGTACAACTGAATGCGAGTGGAGAAACCAGCGATCGAACCTACGTCGATGGGCAACAAATCGAAGAAAAGGGTTCGATCTGTTTCAGTGGCCAGCGAGACCATCTCACCCCGGGAATCATTGGACGTATGCTCAAAGATCCACTGCAAGTTGGTGGTCTTACCGCATAGACCGGGGCCGTAGTAGACGACCTTCGCGGCCATTTGCATAGTGCTGTAATTGAAAAAAACCATCGACGCCCGATCCTCGTGAGGGATGGAGAAGCTTAGCAGCTGGTCTATATACGGTCAACGGCACCGACACCTGGTGCACTGAGGCCGACTTCGCTGGGATTCTACTCCGTTTTGCCCTCTGCCGGTGGAGGGATTTTAGCGCGAGCCGAGTCTCCACCCGAGTCTCGACCCGTGTCTCTAGCCGTGTCGCCACGCCGGTTGTCATGCCCAGGGCCTTCCAACGACTCCCAACCGCAACGACGTAAGGTCTCTTCTTGCAACATCTCGATCAAGGGCAATAGGTGGGGAGCCGTTGCGGCCAACACGGCGCGTTGACCCCTGAGGGTCCCTAGATCTCCCCTCGCCGCCGGTCCGGTAATTTTGCCGGCCACCCCGCCGGACCGTTCAATTGGCGATAAGGCCCCGCGGGTCAATCCCAAGTAGGCGTCGAGCAGGCTCGGCGGCAGATTCGCGACCTCCAACAGCTCCTCGACCACCGCGAGCAAGGTCGTCACCCCGCCCGCCGCCAGGGTCGCGGCCAAATGATAGATGGCCCGCTGATCGCCGGTGACGTTCGCTGAAGACCCGCCCCATCTCGCCACCAAAGCCTCGGCCAATTCGCGTGCCTCGGGATCTCCGTCGATCCCAAACCAAATGCCGCTTGGTGAATCGGCTGAGAAATCGGCGGAGAGATTGACGGAGTCGGGTGGATCGGCCGTCGACCGTTCGGGATCGACGAAAGCCCTCAACGGGTGCATGGAACCGATCCGGCAGCCGGCTGCGCGCAAAGGTGCCAGTATCTCGGCGTCGAATTGGCCGGCCACGTGCAACGCCACCTTGGCCTGCGGCCGCTCTGCTAGGGCTGCCGCAACCTGACGCAGGGCCGGATCCGAAACGGCGATCAACAGCAGGTCGAGCCCCTCGGTGGTCAGTTCGGTCACCGGGCACCACATGGGCCGGTCGCCCGATCCACGGCCGAGCTCGATCAGCTCCTCGAGCTGCGGACTGTCCGCTCGGAGGCCCGACAACAACTCCAATCGCCCCCCCGACTCGATCAACCAACGGCAGAGGGAAGCCCCCACCTTTCCAGGGCCCACCAGCGCGAATCGGAGACCAATCGGCACCACGGCTCTCGACGCCAATTCGTTGGACGCCCCGTCTTCTGAGGCCGGGCGCTTCGAGCCCTCAGCTGCCGATTGGTTTTGCATGATGAGGCTACGATACAATAGTCAACTGCCGGACCCCACCTGACGGCGCCCCACCCCCAACTGCGATACGGACCTGCGATGAGGACCTGCGATGGGGACCGCGAAGAAAGAGGCTCAGCCAGTGCCGAAGAAACCGATGGTCAAGAAAACAACGGGAAAAAAGCAAACAGCGCCGACGAGCCCAGAACATCGGCTCATTCCCCGTGATCGTGAAATCCTCAAGGACATCATCCACACCCATATGTCCAGCGGCGAGCCGGTCAGCTCGCGCGCAGTCTCCAAACACGACCAGCACGGTCTTTCGGCGGCGACCATTCGCAACGTCATGGCTGATCTGGAGGAGCTGGGCCTGCTCCGCCAACCTCACACCTCTGCCGGCCGTGTTCCCACCGAAGCAGCCTATCGTCTGTACATCGAAAGCCTGATGAGAGCCCGCAAGGTGCCCGTCAAGGAACAGCGCTATATCGATCAAACGATTGCCCGAGCTGCCGACGCGGACCACAAAGTCGACGTGGTCGGCCAGCTGCTTTCGGAGCTGTCGAGCCAGATCGGCGTCGTGTTGACGCCCGCGGTCAACGATATTGTGCTGCGTTCGGCGGACTTCGTGCCCATGGGCAAACATCAGGTGCTCTGCGTCTTCGTTTCCGAGTCCGGTTTCGTCGACAATGTGGTGGTGGAGATCGAAGAGGAGATCGCCCGCCGAGACTTGGTTCGATTCTCGAACTTCATTACCAGCGGCTTCTCGGGCCACAAGCTTCCCCATATTCGTGAACAACTGCTGCAAGAAATGGTCGAGGCCCGCACCGATGTGGATCAATGGCTGAGCCGGGCCCTAGAAGTGGCGAAAGAGGCCTTCGGAAAAACCGAGGAGCGTGGCGTTTTGGTCAAGGGTGCCAACACCCTTCTTGGGCAGCCGGAGCTGAAAGACCTGGATCGAGTGCAGAAAATGCTCGATACTTTTGCCGACAATGCGAGGTTGGCCCACCTGTTGAGCTTATGCTTGGAAACCAACGACAGCGTCCGGGTTTATATGGGCTCCGACAGTGAGGTCACCTCCGAGCTCGATTTCAGCTTAGTGGCCGTTCCTTACGGTACAGAGAGTTCGACCCTCGGAAGCCTCGGGGTGTTCGGCCCCTCGCGCATGGAATACCCACGGCTGGTGCCCCTGGTGCGTTACCTCGGTGAAACACTGAGCAAATCACTTACGGCGGTGGAGCAAGATTCTCGTTGACCGCCGACTTGAAGTATAAAAAGAACTCGATGGGAGCTCGCACGATCATGGAGCCGAACGATTCTAAGAATGGCGCCGAATCCGAGGATTCCGGCACCTATGAACTCGACTTGAACGAGGACGCAGAGTCCAAAGTCGACGATTTGATGCGTGATGCCCTTGCGGCAGTCGAAGCCGTAGAGGAAAAGAAGCTCAAGAAAAAGACTTCCGGAGAGGATTTCAGCTTGGACAGCGACATGGCAACGGAAGGCTCCGCGACGACAACGGTCGCGGAAGCCGTAGAACCTGAGATTATTCTCGAAGACGAAGATTCCGGCGACGACCAGAGCCGGCACGACGCGGAGAAGGATGAGCTACGCAATCGATTGATGCGGACCCTGGCGGACTTCGACAACTTCCGCAAACGCTCTGAAAAGGAGAAAGAAGCCCAAAAGCGCTTCGCCGTCACCGATGCGCTCAAAGACTTCCTACCCGTGGCGGACAACTTAGAACGGGCCCTGGCTTCCGCCGGCAGCGTCGAAGAGCTCAAGCAGGGCGTCGACATGATCGTACGGCAGCTGGTCGAGACCATGAAGCGCTGGGGCGTGGTGCCGGTCCAGGCCGTGGGAGAGCCATTCAACCCCGCCATCCACGAGGCCGTGGCCAGGGAAGACTCTTCGGAAGTTGATGTGCCGACGGTCACCGGTGAGCTTCAGCGCGGATATATGATTCACGATCGGCTGCTTCGCCCTTCCATGGTCAGCGTCGCCATGCCGGCCCCGAAACCCAAATCCAACGCCGGCGCCGAACAAAACCCTGAAAAAGACGCCTGATCCGATCGCCGCAGATCGTCTCAAATCACCGATTTGGGCCGATTTGCGGTAGATTAATTCTCTTGTCGCGTCATCGGTAGCGCCGTGTCGGCAAAAAGTTCGTCCCACATTCACGACGCGTCACCTGATCGGCGCGCAAAGGCGCTACAATATTTTCATTCTGTGGTCGGCTCTTGTCTATCCGCGTGCTCGCGCATCCTATGGGTGGTCGAGCCGGCTCTGAGAGATGAATTAAGGGAAATCCTGCGAAGTGTCCAAGATCATCGGAATCGACCTCGGAACTACCAATAGCTGCATAGCGGTAGTCGAGGCTCTGGCACCGAAAGTGCTGTCCAACCGCGAGGGAAGTCGAACGACGCCGTCGATCGTCGCATTCGCGGAGGACGATGATCGGCTCGTGGGCCAAATCGCGAAACGCCAAGCCGTTACCAACCCTCAGAATACGGTTTTCGCCGTCAAACGCCTGATCGGTCGCAAATTCGAGGACAAAGAGGTCCAACGGGCCCAAGAGGTCTTGCCCTATGCCCTGGCCAAAGCCCCGAACGGCGACGTGCGGGTCAAAATCGACGACCGTGAGTACTCGCCCCAAGAGATCTCGGCATTCATCCTCACCGAGATCAAGAATTTCGCTCAGGACGTCTTAGGCGAAGAGGTCTTAGAGGCGATCATCACGGTCCCGGCCTATTTTGACGATTCCCAACGCCAAGCCACCAAAGACGCGGGCAAAATTGCCGGCCTCGAAGTTCGACGGATCATCAACGAGCCGACCGCAGCAGCCCTGGCCTATGGTTTCGAGCGCGAGCACACCGATCAGGTCATCGCGGTGTACGACTTGGGCGGCGGCACTTTCGATATTTCGATCTTGGAGCTGTCCGCAGGCATGTTCGAGGTCCGCGGCACTTCGGGCGACAGTTATTTGGGCGGTGAGGACTTCGACCAGCGGATCATGGACTGGTTGATCCAAGAATTTCTCGAAGAAACCGGCATCGACTTGCGCAACGACCGCATGGCCCTGCAACGGCTGAAGGAAGCCGGAGAGCGAGCCAAATGCGAGCTGTCGACCGCCGAAGAAGCTCAGATCAACCTACCCTTCATCTCCGCCGACGACAGCGGCCCGCGCCATCTATCGCGCACCTTGAGCCGTGAGCATTTCGAAAGCTTGGTCCAAGAACTGGTCGACCGCACGGAAGGTCCGTGTTTGGAAGCCCTGGAAGCCGCCGGCCTCGATGCCTCGGAAATCGACGAGGTGCTTCTGGTCGGTGGCCAGACCCGGTCGCCGATCGTCATGCGCCATGTGGAGCGTATTTTCGGCAAACCCGCCAATCGGGAGATTAATCCCGATGAAGTGGTAGCCATCGGCGCGGGCATCCAAGGCGGCATCCTCGACGGCGAGATCAAAGACGTCGTGCTGCTGGACGTCACTCCCCTTTCCTTGGGTGTTGAGACCCACGGCGGTTTGTTCACGCCTTTGATCGGTCGAAATTCCACCATTCCGACCAAGAACACCCAAATCTTCACCACCGTGGTCGACAACCAGGACAAAGTGGAGATTCACTGTCTTCAAGGTGAACGAGAGATCTCCGCGGAGAACCGATCTTTGGGTAGATTCGAACTGGTGGGAATACCTCCCGCTCCTCGAGGTGTTCCTCAGATTGAGGTGACCTTCGCGATCGACTCTAATGGCATTGTCAACGTGTCGGCCCGCGATGTCGCCACGAACCAACAACAAGGCATTCAGGTCAACGCCTCCAGCGGTCTGAGCACCGAAGAAATCGACCGCTTGGTGGAGGAAGCCCAGGAATTCGCCCAGGACGACGCCAAGAAGAGAGAGCTCCGGCGAGTGAAGAATCGGCTGGAAGGGCTCGTATACTCCAATGAGCGGGTTTTCGAGCAATTCCAAGAAATGCTGAACGAAAAAGAACGAAAAAAGATCCATCAGTCTTTTTTGAGAGCCAGGTTGGCCCTTAACGAGGATGAGAGAGCGGACCTCGAAGCCGCTATCTTCGATTTGAACACCGTCTCTCAAAAGCTGTCCCAGATCATGCTCGAGCATGCCGGCTCGGACGGCTGATTCCCTTTCGGATCCACGACACCATTTCAGTGTCGACATCACGAAACCGTCGATAAGCCGCCAGGTCGGCGAAGCCGTGATCCATCTCGGCAAGAAGGACGACGACAATCTGCCATGAGTAAACGAGACTATTACGAGGTGCTCGGTGTCGAGCGTACGGCCTCGGATTCAGATATTAAATCCGCCTACCGAAAGCTGGCGGTCAAATACCACCCGGATCGCAACCAAGACAATCCCGAGGCCGAGGACAAATTCAAGGAAGCGGCCGAAGCCTATTCGGTGTTGTCCGACGCGGAAAAACGCGCCCGCTACGATCGCTTTGGCCATCAAGAAGGTCCGCAAGGATTCAGTGGATTCGATCCGTCCGTTTTCGGTGACTTCTCCGACATCTTAGGCGATCTATTCGGCTTCGGCGGACGGCGGAGGGGCGGCGGAGGGCACCAGGGCGTGCCCGGGGCAGACCTTCGATACGACCTCAACATCACCTTCGAAGAAGCCGCTTTCGGCACCAGCCGGACGATCAAATTCCCGCGCCTCGAGGCGTGCGACGATTGCACCGGCAGCGGCAGCGCCGACGGCAATCTCCAAGTCTGCTCGGTCTGCGGTGGTAGCGGCAGGGTGCGATTCTCCCAGGGATTCTTCAGCGTCGCCCGCACCTGTCCCGAATGCCAGGGCCAAGGAAAGAAAGTCACCAACCCCTGCAAATCCTGCCGGGGCGAAGGGCGCCTACCCCACGAGCGGGAGCTCGAGGTCACGATTCCGGCCGGTGTGGACACCGGTATGCGCCTGCGTCTCAGGGGCGAAGGCGAGCACGGCATGCGCGGTGGACCACGGGGGGACTTGGACGTCGTCATCCTGGTCGACGAGCACGAACGCTTCCAACGGGACGAAACCGACGTGCATGAGATCCTCGATCTCGGATATGTGCAACTGGTACTCGGCGCTCAGGTGGAAGTCGAGACCCTGCACGGCACCGAGACCCTCAAGATTCCGTCGGGAACCCAACCCGGCCACGAATTTCGTTTGAGGGGCCAAGGTATCCCCCATTTGAATAGCGATCGCAAAGGCGATCACGTGACCCACGTCCGCCTCAAAGTGCCCAAACCCCGAGACTTGGACAGCGATCAGCTCGCCCTTTTGCACAAATTGGCCGAACTCGAAGGCAGCGAAGTTCAACACGAAGCCAAAGGCGTGTTCGAGAAGGTGAAGAACCTCTTCCAGGTCTAGTGGATACGGCTTAAAACGTGGACTACCGCCATTGCACCTACCGGCTGCCGGCGAATCGAGAAGACGATGTGGCGGCAGCCCTTTGGCGTCTCGGGTCCCTCGGTTTTGAGGTCAAGAACGACCCGACTCCGGGTTTTGTGCGCCTCGAAGCCTATTTCCCTCAGGACCCCGAGACGACCGCAACTGTGGACGCCTGGAGCGAAGACGGCGTGGAACGGATCCACGACTCTCGCTTGAAAGCGAAAGATTGGCTCGCGGACTACCGGGCAAAGAGTCGACCCTTCGCCGTCGGCGAGCGCTTTTTCGTGGTGCCCGGGGAGCCCGATGAAATCCTGCCGCAGGTCCCGGACGGCAGGATCCTTTTGCGAGCCCCGGCCCAAAATGCGTTCGGCACCGGCAGCCATGAGTCCACCCGACTGGCTTTGCGATGGCTCGAAGGCCTCGACCTCTCGGGTAAACGCTTGCTCGACGTGGGCACCGGCAGCGGAATTCTCGCCTTTGCCGCCCTCAAGCTCGGCGCGGAGTCGGTGGTAGGTTTCGATCTCGACCCGCCGTCCGTAGCCACGGCGGCGATCAACGCGCAGCGCAATGCTTGTACCCCGTCGTTTTTCGCCGGCCTGGCCGCCGGTTTAGCGGAAGCTCCCGTCTTCGACCTGCTCATGGTCAACGTTTTGCCCGAGCGAATCTTCGGTGATTACCCTCGCCTCTTGCGCTGCCTCAGACCCGGAGGTCAGGTGATCAGCTCCGGCAATTTGGTCAGCCGCCGCGACGAGTTGCTGGGTTCGTTCTCCCGCCTCGGCCTGAGTCTTTCCGGCGAACTCGAGGAAGGCGAATGGACATCTTTCCTACTCGCCGTCCGCTGAAGCGCTGCCCATGCCGAAAGATCCCACGCCGACGCTAGCGACCTATTTGGCTTCCCCCGAAGCCTTCCTCGAGCCGACCCTAGAAATCCGTGACCAGGCTTACACCCACCTCTTCCGCTCCAGGCGTTTGGCCACGGGCGACACGATTCGGGTGGTCGACGGTGAAGGCTCGGCACGCCTAGGTCTCATTCGCGAAATCGGTCGCAAGCAGGCCCTGGTGGAGATCGGCGAGCACCTACCCAGCCACGAACCGAACCGACGGCTGCACCTGAAAGTGGGTGCGCTTCGTCCTGAGCGTGCGGACTGGCTGGTGGAAAAAACCACCGAACTCGGCGTTTTTTCGATCACCTTTATCACCACCGAGCGGACTCCTCGGCACTACGGCCGGGGCCGGCTCGACCGGTTGCTGAGAGTAGCGGCTGCCGCCGTCGAGCAATGCGGCAGATCTCGTCTCCCCCGCCTGGGCGGTGTGCTGCCTTGGCAGGAAGCCATCCAAGAAACGTTCACGGATGGATCGTTCGTATTACATCCCGAGGGTCCGTCGGCACATTCCGCCTTTCGACAAGAAAACCTGCAGAGCCTCGACGTCAGCTTGTGGATCGGCCCGGAAGGCGGATTCAGCCCCGCTGAGGTCCAACAGCTCACGGAATTGAAGGCCAGGCCCATCGGCCTGGCCAGTCCGATTCTGCGGGTGGAAACCGCGGCGATCGCGGCCAGCGTTCTTTGTCTCTTGAGCTAGTGATTCCAACCGCATCGATCATCGAGAGGGGAAAATAGATGCCTACCAAGGCTGAAAGACGAGTCGAGCGACGAACCGCCAACGACGGCCGCGTCGTTTTGGAAGATATTCCAGAGATCCCTCCCCACTTCGGCGACTTGCTGCGCCCTTTCCACAACATCCGCAGTGCCACCCTCCATGACTTTTCCGGCGACGGTTGCAGCCTCTACATCACCACTCGCTTTGCCGAGACCCAACAGCTGCACCGTATCGACGCACCCGAGGGTGCTCGTCACCAATTGACCTTCTGCTCCGAGCCGGTCCAAGAAGCCGGCCTACGCCCCGGCGGTGGGCCGGACTGTTTGGCCTTCCTCATGGATCGCGCGGGTGATGAGTCCTACCAGATCTACCTTTTCATTCCCTCGACCGGCCAAGTCCAACGATTGACTGACGGCCGAGCCCGGAACGGCTCCTTGCTCTGGAGCCCGGACGGCAAATGGCTGGCTTGCCGCAGCACCCGCAGAGATCTCCGTTCGAACGACATCTGGCTGACGGATCCAGACTCGCCGGCCGAAGCTCGAAAGATCGTCGACGCACCGGAGCAGGCATGGCTCTCCCCGGCCGCCTGGAGCCCAGACAGCCGCCTTCTTGCGATTCAGGTCTATCGCTCGGCCACCGACAGAGCCATCGGCCTGCTCGACCTCGATTCCGGGGATTTCCGAATGGTCGCCGGATCGGTGCGCAAAGGAATCTACGACCCCCTTGCCTTCACCGCCGACGGAAGCGCTCTTTTCATCCGAACCGATGAAGGGGGCGACCTCAATCGATTGGCTCGCCTGGATCTCGAACGCGAAGCCATGGACGTGATCACCGGCGATCTGCCTTGGGACATCGGCTCGTTCGCGCTCTCCGGTGATCGAGCCGCCTTCGTCGTCAATCGCCACGGATATGGGGACCTATATCGGCTCGATCCAAAGTCGGGGGCCTATTCCCCGGTCGATGGCTTGCCCAAAGGCCTGGTTTCCCGCCTGCGCTTCTCACCGGACGGACGGCGATTGGGTTTCACCCTGGATCGCTCCACCGGCCCCGGTGATGTCTGGACCCTCGACTTAGATAGTGAAACCAACGGTGAGACCGAAGGCCGAGACGCGCTTCAACGGTGGACTCAAAGTGAGGTCGGCGGCCTACCGTCTTCCACTTTCGTCGAACCGGAGCTGGTCCACTACCCGACTTTTGACTCCGTGAGCGATAGCTCAGGGAACACCCAATCCCGGGAGATCCCCGCCTTCGTCTACCGACCCAAGGGTGAGGGCCCCCACCCTGTGGTCCTGCGGATCCACGGTGGACCCGAATCCCAATTTCGTCCTGGATTCAACAGCTCGGTGCAAGCATGGGTCGATCGCCTGGGTTTGGCGGTCATCGCGCCCAACGTTCGGGGCTCCTCCGGTTACGGACGACGCTACCTCGAACTCGACAACGGCATGCTGCGTGAGAATTCCGTCAAGGACATCGGCGCCCTACTGGATTGGATCGAGCGACAGGATGACCTCGACTCAAAACGGGTTGCCGTTTATGGCGGGAGCTACGGCGGCTATATGGTGCTGGCGAGCCTCATTCACTTCGGTGAGCGCCTTCGGTGCGGAGTCGATCTGGTGGGAATCAGCAACTTCGTCACCTTTTTGCAGAATACCAAGGCCTATCGTCGAGATCTCCGACGGGTGGAATACGGTGACGAGAGAGATCCGGACATGAAGAGTTTTCTCGAAGCGATCAGCCCGACCCGGAACGCCTCGCGCATCATCTCTCCCCTTTTTGTAGCTCAGGGACACAACGATCCGCGGGTTCCGTTTTCAGAAGCGGAGCAAATCGTCGCCGACGTACGCAAGACCGGGCAAATCGTCTGGTATATGGATGCCCTCGACGAAGGCCATGGATTCCGCAAGAAAGACAATCGCGATCTCTTCGATCAAGCGGTGGTCACCTTCCTCACCCAACATCTTTCCCTAGGGCCTCAAACGCTGTAAAAGCCGCCTCTGAAGCCGCAGATCCCAGCGGAGCCGCAGATTCTAGAGGGCCGCAGATTCCAGCGGAGCCGCAGATTCCAGCGGAGTCACAGATTTCAGCGGAGTCGCAGATTTCAATGGCGACAATGCCGTAGCAGAAGGTTGGTCGGATATACGCGCCAGGTCGGATCCATGGGAACTCTGTACAAGGTAACCGGCCAACAGCCCTAGGGCCAAGGCCAGAAGTGCCGCCGTCAACCAGGTTTTCCAACTGGCTGGGCCAGGTGGCTGGTCCGAACCCTTGGATGCGCCGAAAAGTTCGTCGTGGGTCGGCTGGGGAATGTCGACTTCCGTATCCCCGTCGTAAAATTCGTCGTCCCCGTCGACCACGATTCGGCTGGTGGTGTGATCCTCGAATTCCTTAGCCTTCTCAGGTCCCTCTGAGCGGCAGAGTCCCACCACTGCGGTGATGTTGTCTGAGCCATCCTGGTCGTTGGCACGTCGTACCAGGGCCTCTGCCAGGGGCTGGGGCTCGGGACAATTGGCGGTAAGGTCGAGCATCTGCTCGTCGGTCAGCCCTCCGGTCAAACCATCCGAGCACAGGACGAAGAGATCGCCGTCTCGCAGGTCGAGGGTCGTGATATCCACTTCCGGCGGCAGCGAATCTCCCAAGGAACGGGTCAGGATGTTGCGTTGGGGATGTGAGCGAGCTGCCTCTGAAGTCAGAACGCCCGCGTCGACCTGGCGTTGCACCCAGGAATGATCCGACGTGACTTGCTGGATGGTGGAGTTGCGGATCAGGTAACACCGGCTGTCGCCGACGTGGGCGAGCACCATGTGTTTAGAGGTCATGGCTGCCATCACCACGGTGCTTCCCAAGCCCCGAATTGAGGCATCATTTTGGCCGAGCTGGTAAATTTCGTTGGAAACTGCGCGAACGGCGTGGGTCAGCGCGGCTTGCAACGCGCGATCACCGGAAAACTCCGGCCAGGACGAGTAGGTACCGGTCGCGAACCAGTGGCGTAACCGCTCTGCGGTCAATTGACTGGCGCGGTCCCCCGCTCGCTCGCCCCCCATTCCGTCCGCCACCAGCATCAGACCGGAAAGCTGAGACGGATTGCCCTCGCCCGGAAACGGTACGAATACCGCATAACTATCTTCGTTGCGACGACGTTGGCGCCCTACATCCGTGGAAAAACCAACTTCAAGACTGAATCGGGCCATTCGAACCAACCTCCGCGTCGACCCCAGCTGAGACAAATGATTCAATCGCTGCCCGATGCCACTTCGGCACCGGTGATCATCGCCGTGGTCACCCGTCAACACCCGAACTCGGATGATCTGGGCAGGCCATTCGAAGAACAGCTAGAAAAGAATAGATCGGAATTTTGTCGGCAAGCCAGTAGACAAGTCAAGCGAGGGTCTCAGGGGAGGGTTGGTTCCGGCGCTCGGACCGGAGACCAGAAGACTCAATCTCGGGTCGGAATGTCGACTCGGCCTTTGACATCTCGATGGCGCACATCGCCGGAGCCGGCCCTTGCCACGATGAAGTCGCCGCCGACTCCGCCGGCGAAAATATCGCCGGAGCCGTCACTCTCGACTTCGACGGAGCCACTTACCGATTTCATGGATAGGTCACCGGAACCGTCTTCCAAGACCCGGACTGAGCCGTCGATCTCGGCCAAGCGGGCGTCACCGGAGCCGTCCTCGAGTTCGATATTGCCTCGATGACTTTGGATACGGATATCGCCGGAGCCGTCGTCGATCCGCAGATCTCCGCTCGTTTCACGCAACGCGATGTCGCCGGAGCCGTCCTTGATCTTGGTCAGCTTGACCCCTTCTGCGGAGATGTCGCCGCTCGAATCCTCGACCTCCACCGGAAGATTTGATGGCACCTGGATCTCGAGGTCCAGCCTCGCTTGGACGTTCCAGCCCTGGGTTTTGGGAATATCCGCCTCGATGTGCAGGGTCGTACCCGATCGGCGGGTAGAGATTTGAGTGCCTTCCAGTAGCTCAGCGCTGGAAGCACAGGCTCTGCCCGTGGCGGATAAACGGGCGGAATCCGTACTCTCTTCCAGTCGCAGATCGCCGGCTCTGGCCACAATCACCAGGCGCTCGACACCTTCGAGACCTTCAGAGGCTTGTCGGTCTGCTTTGTGATCACAATCTCCCCAAGCCAATGCAGGCAAAGGAGCCGACAGGAGGAGAATCAACATCAAATGGGCAGCAGTGGATTTCATTACAGATCTCCAGGAAAAAATTTCAACAACAAGTGAGAAGATCAGACTAGGCTCGGGCCCCACCCAACAAGCGGGCCGGCAGAAATAGGATCGCTTTTAGGAGTTCGAATACTCCCTCGAAAGCAATGCCCACCAGCCGGAAGGGCAGCAATAGCAGCCATACGATTGGATACAAGACCAAGGCCAAAAGCGCTATCGGCCAACAAAGGACGAAAAGCAGGCACCAGAGCAGAAACTTCACCATTTCGCCACCTCCTAAAACGGACTACGGAGTTCATCGGTTTTTTGTTTCGGGCAAATTCGTCGATATTTCGGCAACCTTTCACTGTGGATCGGCACAGGCGCCATGGAATCTGGTAAAATGGTCGACCCGGAATCGGACTCGACAACAGCAAGAGACTACATTTATGCCTCAACTAGAAAGCACACAATCTAGGATGCGGTTCCCGTCACCGGTCACGCACCGGAAAATTCTGGCTGTAGGTTTCAGCTCAGCGGAATTCAACCGCTTGGCGCCGCTCTTGGAGCGTTCCAGCTTTGAGCTGGATCGTTTCCCGGATCCTACCGGTGCGCTCGACCTGCTCGCACCCATCCCGTTTCATATGATCCTCGCGCGATATCCACTGCCGCGAATGGCCATGGCCGACTTTCTAGGTCAAATTCGCCACCCTAGAACGCGGTCGCGCAAATCGTCTCTTGTGATTTTGGCGGATCGACAGCACCTGGATGAAGCCGAGCAATTCTTGGTCCAAGGCGCCAATCGGGTGATCGAAATGGAGCCCCGAGCCGCAGAACTCGAAACCATTTTCGCCGACCTGCTACACATTGCGCCCCGCCGATCGGCCCGATTCTTCGCCCGACTCCAAGCCCGCCTAGACGGCGCGCCGAGTTCCGTGCTCGGTGTGGTGCGCAACACGTCCGCCACCGGCCTGCTGGTGGAGACAGATCACCTGCTGAGCCGCGGAATGGAAGTGGGATTTGAGCTGACCTTGCCCGGCACCCGGCTACCGATCCGGGGACGAGCCCAGGTCGTTCGTCACGCGAGCTTCGAAAAAGAGCACTTGAAAGGAGTTGGGATGCGAATCCTCTCTTTCAACGGCTCCAACGGAGACGAGTACAACGAGTTCCTGAAGCAGCAAGTCCACTGAGTGACCACGAGTACAGTGACCCGGCAGTGACCCGGCAGTGACCCGGCGATCAGACCTCTTGAAGCAGCTCCAACAGATCCTCACGGCTGAATAGCTTAGTGAGCCGTGCATCGTCCTCGCGGACCACCTCGTCCAAAAGGTCTCGCTTATTTTCGATCATGCCCGCGATCTTCTCTTCCAGCGTGCCTTCGGTCACCAATTTAAAGACTTGCACGACTCGCTTCTGGCCCATTCGATGCACTCGATCGGTGGCCTGATCCTCACGGGCGGCGTTCCACCAACGATCGTAGTGGATCACCACCGAGCCACCCACCAAGTCGATTCCCGTCCCGCCTGCCTTTAGGCTACCGAGAAATACCCGGCACTCCGGATCGGTGTTGAAGCGCTCGATCAAAGCACCGCGATCCTTGGCGGCGGTCGATCCCACCAACCTCACATGATCGATATCTTGGGCGGTTAGGTGGCGCGACATCATTTCGAGCATCTTCAGGTACTGGCTGAACACCACCACCTTCTCTCCGGCGTCCAGGCTTTCGCGCAGGATCTCGCAATAGAGATCCCATTTGCCCGAGCTGTGGGCTTCAAAATCCAAATCCCCTTCCACGATCGCCGGGTGATCGCAGATCTGTTTGAGCAGATTGAGCAGGGCAAAGACGTGCATATAGGGCAAGGCCCCGGCCTGATCCTCCAGCTGGGCGACGAGCTTCCTACCACGGCCCTCAATGGCTTGGCGGTAAAGGGCCACCTGCTCTGGGCTCAGCTCGCAAGAACGCACATCCTCGATCTTCTCCGGTAGCTCATCGAGCACGGAACTCTTCAGGCGACGCAGAATAAAGGGATGGATCAAACGTCGAAGCCGATCCAAGAGTCGGCGATCTTGACGTAACCCACCATCGACGGCATGGCTTTCCAAACCCTTGAACAGGGCCTCGTCGTCGCCGAAGTACCCGGGCATCACCAAATTGAAAAGATTCTTCAGCTCTTCTAAGGAATTCTCGATCGGGGTACCGGTCAAACCGATTTTGATCGGCACGCTCAGCTGTGAGGCTGCCGCATACGCCAGTGTTTCCCGGTTCTTGAGGTATTGAATTTCGTCAAAGATCACTGCCGACCATGGAACCTGATTAAGTTCCTGGGCGTCGTTGCGTAGGACACCATAGGAAGTGAGGATGACGTGGCGCCGGTCGAGCCGACGGCCCAAGCTCCGATCGGTCCCGTGGTAGACGTTGGGCTTGAGCTTTGGGGCGAATCGACGCAATTTGTCGCGCCAATGGCTCATGACGCTGGTGGGGCTAACCACCAAGAAAGGTCCCTTGGATCGATCGTCAGCGGCCAGACAAGCCATGAAAGCCATGCTTTGGTGGGTTTTTCCCAGGCCCATATCGTCACACAGCAAACCGCCTAGGTTCTGCTCGCCGAGGAACCTCAGCCAATCCACCCCGGCACGCTGATAATCCCGCAGCTCCGAGCGAAAACCTTCCGGCGCCTGATAGGGCGCAGGAGGTTGCCGGTCGAGCAGGCGGCGCAACCAATCGCTCTTGGATTGTTGGGTAACCACCTGCAAGGGCTGCTCGGCCCGGGCTTGAAAGCGCAACAGGTCTCCGACCGACATGCGGATCCGTTGGCCTGAGTCGTCACCTCCGTCGTCGTCACCCTCTTCAACGATCCTGCCTTCAACGGTCTTGCCTTCGACGGTCTTGTCCTCGAAGGTCTTGTCTTCGAAGGTCTTGTCTTCCAAGTGCGCCAAGTCGTCAAAAACCGTCGCTTTGAGGTCGATCCAGCCCTTGCTGGTTTCGAGATAGGGCGCCCCTTTGCGTCGAGCCCTCAAGATATCGGCGAGGGTCACGGTCTCGTCGCCGAACCCGTATTTGACCGACAACCAATACCAGCTCGGCTCCCCGACCACGGGCACCCCGTCGACCTCGACTCGGTCGTAGGTCTTGTGGATCTTGAGACCTCGCAACGGCTCTTCAAGCACCAACGAGCCGTCTTGAATGGCCTCCACATAATCGTCGAGAAAGCTCGGGACTTGGCTGCGGGCCAATTTCATGGCTTTGGGGGTGGCAAATTTTCGGTGTTTACGCTCCTTCTCGAGCTCGGCGAGCAACCCGAGTTCACGGATATACACCAGATTCCCGTATTGGAATTTCTTGAACTCTTCTCGATCGAGGTATTTCTCCTCCCCCGACTCTTGCAATAGGCGAATCACCGGCCGCACCCTCAGATCGAGTTCCGTTTCTCCGCTGATCCTAAATAGGGAGCGGAGAGGCACCGGGTGGATCTGAAGATCCTCTTGATCGGGGTATTGACGCGCCAGAAGCTTCAACACAGCCGCGACCCGAGTTCGCGGCAGGGTCACTTTAAAAGTATCGAAGTCGGGTTCCAGGCGGTGGGTCAGCGTGAAGTCGCCGGTCCCCTTGTCGACCGCCGGATGGAAGGTGCCGAGGGTTTTCCCCTGCTCGTCCGCCAGCTCACGCACGCAGTGATAAGCCCAACGGCTCCAAAAGCTGCCGTCCCAAGCCTGACGCTGGCTGCGCATTCCGGCTTTCTCAAAGGCCCGCTCTTGGTCGGTCAGCTGGAACAGGCGCAGCCTTTCGATCACGGAGGATCGATTGATGTAGAACTCGCCCCGCGGCACCTTGCCCGTTCGCTCCAGTAGGGTTCTACCCGAGGGTGAAATATCCAACAGCCGCAGGACCTCGTGGCCTCGGGTATCCAGAAACCGAATCGCGGCCGCGCCCTCGACACCCTGCTCGACTTGCTGGACTCGAACATCTTCACAGGCCAATTGGGAGCCGGCATAGATCGCCTTGGCCAGCTGAAACCAGACTGTGCTCTCGAAATACCGCTGCCATCCACCCACAAAGGCCTGCTGGTAGACACGAACCCCTTCTCCCAGGGTTCGTAAGGCGGCACACGTTTTTTTGCGCCGAGAACTCTTACACTCATCACAGACGCACGACCGCACGGGCCCTGTATCTTGATGGGAGTGGATCCAAATCGCGGATCCTTTGGGGGTCGAACTCGGAACCGGCAATAAGCCGATGCCGTCTCGAAAGAATTCGTAATCGTTGAGAACGGACATGTTTCCGCGCGGGAGTCGTTGCGTATTTCAGTCGCCAAACGAGCGAATGCGGATATTAACTCAGACCACGGGTTAGATGTCGAGGAGGAGAGGGGTGTGAGCCATCGAAGACTCAGACGTCGTAGTTGGGCCGGGTCAGAAACTGACGGAGAAACCGCCGGTCAGCTTGCGATAGGTCTGATCATCGGCGGTCAGGGCGTAAGGCGTCGCGCCCCGGCTCAGCTCCATGTTCAGATTCACGGCCCATTTAGAGGCCAGGTCTGCGAGCACGTTCAAGTCCTGGGTCAGCATCAGCTGGAGGCGTTGAAGCTCGAGTTTGACCGGAGATTCCGAATCCAGCTGCAGGGGATTGAAGGCTTGCTCCAGGTGGTGAAACGCGACGAACACTCCGGTTGAGGTCTGTTGGAACCGAGTGTCGAGGGAGGTCACCAAATAGCGGACTTCGTTCTCGTAAGAAGACTCGTTGGTGGCATAGAAGATTCCGCCCCCGCCCGAAGCGAAATTGGACTCCAACCGAGCCAGCACTTTCGGGCTGATTCGCCGCACCAAACTCAGCTGCACTTCCGGAAGCTGGTCTCCCTTGACCATGAAGACGCTTTCGAAGCGATCAAAGAAGTCGGGGCTGAAATAGAGCCGGAGCGTTTCCGAGAACTCCCGATGGATAGCGCCGATAGCCAGGGTATCTTCGCCGTCGGTCCGCTCGAAGGTCACTTCGTAGCAGGCTTCTCCCACCTCGCGGCAGGAGCCTTTGTCACCGAAAAATGAGCTTTGGTAACCACGGTAGTAGTAGTCGTCCTCTTCCTGGTCAACCCTCATGCTGATCGAGGTCTCGGCGCTCCATTTGTCGCCGAACTGGACGACCACACCGCCATGGGGCACCAAGGATAGGCTGCCGTCACGAATTGAGGAGTAGAGGCCGTATTCAACGAAAACTTTGGGTTGGAGCTGAGAGCCGGCCGAGGTGAAGAGCCCCAAGCTTTCCTCTGGGGTGTCGAATCCCGACAAGGAGCGTTGTTGGTAAACCAACCCTGCTTCTAAAGAAGTGCGATCCGTCAAGCGGCTTGAATAGGCGCCTTCCAAACCCCAGGTTTGAGAATCGCCTACCGCGCTCATGGGCTGCAAAACGCTGCCGGAGAAGAAATTCGATTCTTGGACGAAGCTGGCGGATACTCTCGCGGAGCTTTGGGAGCCCGTGCGGCCGGCCCAATCGACTTGGTAGCGATCAAGGTCAACCGGATCCGCTTGTTCGGTCACCAGATGGCTGTTGGAGGTCGCAAACCGCAGCTGCTGATCAGCGGTGGCATCGAGCTGCAGGGCCACGGACTTGACCATGCCGTCCACCGAGGTCTCGCTGTCGGTAGGGGTCAGCTGGCGGAACATGCCATCGATACCGACTCCCATGCCGCCCACGGCGGCTCGGACACCCAGCTCGGCGGCGGTCAGCTGTGCTTCGCCGAAACTCGGACCCAGACTCTCGACTCCAGAGAACGCATGCATTTCCGCTTCGAAGACCGTCGCGTTGTCGATCGAAACACCCAAATCCGCAACCGCTTGTTGTTGAAGCTCGATGTCGTCGATCTGCCGAAGCACGTCCATCGGCACTCGTCCGCGGACGGTCCAGAAGTCCGACGCAGGCGCAGCTTCTTCGGTCTTCAAATCCCGGGATTGCAGCTCGAGTTCCACGAATTGGTGGTCGTCCGGTCGGCGCCTCAACAGCAGCTCGACAGCCGGCCGAAACCCCGGCTTGAAGGCCACTAGCTTGTACATTCCGGCGGGTAGACTTTCGAATAGGAAGCGGCCCAAGGTGTCGGTGGTCACTTTGACCAAATCGTTGGAGGCCACCTCGTAGGCGTAGATCGTGACTTGATCCATGGGGTCGTTGCTTTCGACGACCCGGCCTTCAACACCGCTTCTTGCCTCGACCCCTCGGTCCTCGCCGACACTCTCACCCATCGCACCGTCTGTAGCGCCGTCAGTAGCACCGTTGGCGCTCTGGGAAAGCCCCTCCGCTTCGGCGTGATCCGACGGTACAGAGTCGGCATAAGCAGACGGTACTGTCAGCAGCAACAGACAGAGGAGCGCGTGTTGGGGTTTCTTCATAATTTCTATTCGTGTACCCGTAGTCGACTCGGAATTCCACTTTCGCGTCTGGGAGCCGATTGGATCCACATTACGCTACTTGTCGGGGTCGGGGGGACTTTCTGGCCGAATGACCCCTGAGTAGGGATCAACCGTCCAATGCTTCGGCCTGTCGCCCTGGAATCCCCCCGGAAATCTATCAGTGGAAGTCAAGTTTCTCGGTTGAGTGCCGAGAATTATCGAGACCCTGCGAGCATCGACATTCTAGCAGATCGAGTCAGATTATGACCTGACCCGCCAATTCGTGCGCCGGGGTCTTTGGAGCTGCTAGTTGATCGAAGCAAATATCAGGCCAAAACTCTCTTTTCTGGATTCAATGGTTTAACGACATAATCCTATCCTCAGAGCTACCCCTTTCAGGCATGTCCCAGTTATCTCTTGCTCACGGAGTGGGCAACCCCGGACGCCCCAGACTGCTCGTTGACAGAGCGTTCACACGAAGCGGAGCACTAATGACTCATTTAAGACACATAATGTCTCATAAAACCAACAAACTCCACTAAATGTCTTGATTATTGAGATTCAGGCCACTAATCGGGCATCGAGGAGACCTTTGTCTCGTTCGGTTGTGGTGTTCGTGCAACAGTAATGGCATGGACCGACTCAGCTCCCGCTGCCCATAGAGCTTCCGCTGCTGCTTCAAGAGTTGCTCCAGTGGTCACCACATCGTCGACCAGCAGAATCCGCTGCCCGTGGACCGGAGCGCCCCGGCGCACCCGAAACGCCGACGCCAAATTCGAGTGGCGCTCGACCTCGCTCAGACGACTCTGAGCCGAAGTCCTCCGTCGTCGATATAGCCATCTCTTCTTGGGCATGCCCAACCTCTTCGAGAGCCCTGCCGCCACCAGATCCGCTTGGTCGTAACCGCGCGCCCAACGTCGGCTCCAATGGAGCGGGACGGGCACCAACACATCGAGCACCGGCCATCGATCTCGAAGATGGTCGACCGCCGCTCCGGCCATCCAGTCCGCCAGATAGTCCAACCCGCGAAATTTCATCGCCGTGATCGCCGTGCTGATCGGCGGAGCATAGGCCCAGCACCACGACACTCCATCGAGCCGGGAAGGTGCCCCCCGTCTCCGCCGTTCCCCACATCGACGGCACTCAATCGGTCCTTTTTCCGCCCCGGCTCCTTCCGGCCCGACTTCCAACCCTGGACTGCCGCAGGAGCTGCACAGCTCCCGGGGAGAGAACACCAACAAACCTCGGCAGTCCGAACAGAGAAAGTGGCCTGAAGATCGCCGGGCACAGCTGCCAGGGACACAGCCACAATGGACACAGCACCGAGGAAAGAACAGATTCAGCAGGTGAGACCTCAGACGTCGGCCCATTGCGCCAAACGGCAGCAGGGCCGATCCGAAATGGCCTTCCGAATTTGAATCGCCGGAAACATCGGCAGGTGGGTTGCCGGGATTGAAGTCCTGGAGGCCCCGGGCGGCTGTAGATCTCTCAAAGCTCGCGCTATTCGAGATCTCTGTGACGTCCGGCGGGTTTGCTCCGTATGACATGGCAGCGCTCCTATGTTCGGATTCCGCAGACCGCTCGACCCGACTCAACTCTTGAGTGCAGCTCGGTGAACGGCTTCCAACGGAACCTCTACTGGGGCATTTGTGAAGGCCCTCGCATAGGGAGACGCAAAAACCGCGTCCAATTCTGCGACAATACGAAACTTCCGGGACGATCGGATCGACCCACCCTGCATTTGATCTCGAAGGAGACCCTACCCTTGCGGCATTTTCGGACTGTTTCTCTAGCGACGGTGATCCTCGCCGCCATCCTGCTGCCGGGCGTTGAAGCCGAAGCTCAGGACAAAGGCATTTCGATCGGTATTTTCGGCGGTTTGGGCGGCTCTCCCGACTCCGACGGTTACGACGGCAGCGGCTTCCAGCTTTTGGCCGCCATGGATCTCAGTCGCAACACATTGACCGGTGTACGAATCGGCGAGATGTCGACCGAATTTGAGCTGGACAACGGCGCGATCGAAGAAAACGACATGTCGTACATCACCGTGGGCACGGAATACCGGCGCGACGCCGATTACTACACCTCAGGGTTGTTGATCGGCCTCGGTTACTATCGACTCGAAGGACCGTTCTCCGAGGAAGACAGCTTGGGGCTGACCATGGGCGTCACTGGCGATTTCCAAATCAACCCGCGTTTCAGCGTGGTGGTGGAACTCTCCGGCCACTACGCCGACTTTGACCGGGCGCAAATTTTCTTGCTCGGCCACGCCGGCGTGGTTTTCAGATTCTAGTACTGCCGTGGCCTTCGGCTCCACGGGATCGAAGGAGCACCGATATCGGGAAACGGCGACCGGCCATTTAGCTGGTCGCCGTTTTTGCCGTTTCAGCGGCCTCCTCGGCCTCTTCGCGAATGGCCATGCCGAGGGCATCCTCGATCTGACGTCGAATCGAAGGGTCGTCCCAATTGACGGCACCGATGAAGCTGTCCACCCATCGACCTCGCACGACCAAATGGGTCTCCGGTAGTTTTTGGGTGCCGTAGCTCCGAGCGACCTTCCAATCCGGATCGAAAAGACCTGGGCCCGACGCACCCAAGAATTCGCGCACCTTGTCGTTGTCGTCCGCCACGGCGACCATCACCAGCTTGAAGCGAGGATTGTCCTCATAGTCGGCGGCCAACCGTTGAATAGCCGGAGTCTCTGTGATGCACGGCGGGCACCAAGTCGACCAAAAGTGAATCAAGGTCACCGAAGCCGTCTGGGAAGCGAGCGGCACGACCCGTCCGCTCATGTCCACCAAATTGCCCATGGGCGCTGTATCGTCTTCTTGGTGGGGCCACAGCAACAAGCCGATGACGACCACCGCAACGACTGCGAAGGCCCACTGTGCCTCACGACCCAGGCCCGGCCTCAGGCCGTCCAAAGGTATAGAATTCGTCGTTCCGTATGCACTTTCGCTTTCCATTCCTGTACTCTCGCTTTGAACGTCCTAAACGTGAAGATACGGACCGTCTGCGGACCGCCCGCCGCTCGATCCTACACGGACCGACGGCAGATGGCAGCCGCACTAGGAAAGAACAACTTTATTGAGGTCCTATGACCACGGATTTTGAAGATCGCGACCCATTTGCCGGCCGGCCCAAGACCTTGGTAGTTGGAGTCCGACTCGGCGCGGCCCTGGAGCACGTCGTCGATGACCACCTCGACGAACTCGAGGCACTCGCCAGTGCCGCAGGTGCCGAGGTCGTCGGACGGGAGATCCAGCGGCGCCAAGCTCCAGAGCCTGCGCTTTTCATCGGCCGGGGAAAGGCGGAAGAAATCGGCGAGATCGTCCGAGAATCCGAACTCGACTTGGTGCTCTTCGACGACGACCTCACCGCTGGTCAGGTGAAAAACCTGGAAAAAATCGTCGAATGCGCGGTCATGGATCGCAGTGCTCTGATTCTGGAGATTTTCCACCAACGGGCTCGCAGCGGAGAAGCTCGGGCTCAGGTCGAGCTCGCTCGCTTGCGCTATCTCCTGCCTCGGCTGACCCGCCGCTGGAGCCATCTCTCGCGCCAAGCCGGCGGCATCGGCGTGCGCGGCGGCGAAGGTGAAAGTCAGCTCGAGGCGGATCGCCGCATGCTGCGACGGCGGATCCAACGCTTGGAAAAGGATCTGGTGCGCATTGAGCGCACCCGCAACCTCCAACGACGGGGGCGTCAACAAGTGCGAGAAATCGCCTTGGCCGGGTATACCAACGCGGGCAAGTCGACTCTCTTCAACCAACTCACCGGCGCCGACACCTTGGTCAAGGATCAGGTCTTCGCCACCCTCGATTCCAAATTGCGCAAGGGCCACCTGGGCGGTGGCAAAACCGCGGTCTTCGCCGACACCGTCGGCTTCGTCCGCAAATTGCCTCACCATCTCGTGGCGTCCTTCCGCAGCACCTTGGGCGAGGTCCTGGAAGCGGATCTCGTGCTCCATGTCGTCGACCGCAGCCATCCTGCTTGGATCGAGCAACAATCCGTGGGCGACGAAGTATTGCGAGATCTCGGGGTCGAGGTGGGCAAGATCATTTTGGTCCACAACAAAATCGATCGGGCAGATTCCACCGCCCCACCGAGCCCCGATGCCGAAGCGACACTCACCTCTCCGGCGGGCCACACCTCCCCCTCCGGCGAGCCGTCCTGCGAGCCGTCTGGTGAGCCGTCCTGCGAGCCGTCCGGCAAGCCGGAGAGTTCCTCTTGGGACTCTGAACCAAACGGTGACCAAGATCGTCCGAACGGCTCGAGCCATGAGGCCTTGAGAATTTCGGCGATCACCGGCCAAGGCATCGAGGAGCTGAAAAAGGAGCTGGGAACGAGGCTTTTCGGCAGGGATGGACGGATTGCGCCGTGGATGAAATCCCCGGATCCCGACGAGCAATCCGAAGTTGCGGTGCTCGCCGAAACCACCGATCCCGAAATCGGAGAGAATCGATGAGAACTTCCTCCCCCGGATCCATTGACAGCCGGTTTTCGGTGTGTGTACACTCCGCGTCCCAAGTTCGTGGGGCCGTAGCTCAGTTGGGAGAGCGCTTGAATGGCATTCAAGAGGTCGAGGGTTCGATTCCCTTCGGCTCCACCAGTTTCTTCCCCTGCCGCCAGGTTAGGGGTCAAAAGGCTCCGAGGCCGGATCGTCCATCCGGCACCCTCGGGGCCTTTTTCATTTTGAGCCCCCCAATCACCACAAGTCGAGGCACGCCCATCGCCTCGGCGCAGTGGCGCGGGGCATACCCGGAATTTTTCAGGGATTGACTATGGCGAACCCCCGCAACCCAAAGATCCGCAAGGCCAAACCTTCGGTGCGAGGCCAACAAATGCGCAAGGCGCTGAAACGGCTGTGGACGCCACCGGATCCCGATCTGGTGGATGCGGGTCTGCGGGGCGAATGGATGATCGCGGGCATTCGGCTGCTGATCGTGTTGGTGATCATGGCCCTGCCACTGCACCAATTCCTGCAGTCCCCGACCGAACAGAGTGGCCAAGTCGTCTTGTGGGTAGCGGTGGCCGCGCTGGCGGAAGCCCTGGTGATTTATTCGGCGGTGATGCGCAGCTGGGGCAGGGGTTGGATCGGTTTCTTCAGCGGCATTCTGGACGTCTCCCTGGTCACCTTGAGCCTGTGGCTCTTCCTGCGGCTGGATCGCCCGCTCGACGCGGTCAACGACCTGCTCATCTTTCCGGTTTATTTGCTGGCCATCGGCGCGACCAGCCTGCGCTACGACTGGCGGATCAGCATCCTGGCTGGTCTGACAGCGATATTTCAATATGCCGCGTTGGTGCGGTACGCGGTTTGGGGTTGGGACCTCGACAACCCCCAGCTACAACCGATCTTGAGCCAAGACTTCAGCTGGGCAATTCAGGGCGGAAGGCTGGTCTTGCTGGCCATGGCCACCGCATTGGCCACCGGGTTGATCGTGCGCGCCCAGGAGCAACGCAGCTTGTCGAATCGGGATCGCTTGACCAACCTGGCCAATCGCGGCTTCTTCGACGAAAGCCTGACCCGCATCGGAGCGCTGGCCTCGCGCTCCGGCGAGCCGGTGGCCGTCGCCATGATCGATGTCGACCACTTCAAGCGATTCAACGACTCCTACGGCCATTTGGCCGGTGACGTGGCCCTGTGCAAAGTGGCCGGCATCCTCGGAGAATCTTTTCGCACCACGGATTTGGTCGCCCGCTACGGCGGCGAGGAATTCGCCGGATTATTCCCCGGCATGAGCCTTGAGGACGCCACTCGCCGGATGGAGCAGCTGCGTCAAACCATCGAGTCCATGCCGATCAAGGTCGACAGCTCGAGGACCGCCAAGGTCACGGTCAGCGTGGGCATTGCGGTATGGCCCCAAGACGGCGTCAACCTTTCCGAGGCCCTGGCCCTGGCGGACCTTCGTCTCTATCAAGCCAAGAACACCGGACGGAATCGAATCGTCACCTCAGCCGACAGCGGATACGGAGATCTCTCCGCGCATCCCGCAGCATCCGGTCCGCGCATCGTTTCTTAGCCCGTCAGCTCGACGTCTCTAACCCGTCCAACAAACGACGAATTTCTTGGAAATCTCGGCTCGTGGGCCCCAGCTGAGCTTCCAGAGTGCCTGCTGCCGGTTCCAACAACGAGATGGCGTCCGACGCCCGACCTTGCTCGGCAAAACAGCGGGCGATGCGCGCCTTGGAGTTCGCGGTATACCAGGAGTCGTCCTCTTGCCAGCTCCTGGCCAGCTCGAGGGCTTCGTCGAGCCTGGACCTGTCACCCGTTGCACAGGCTTGGGCGCTCAGCGCTTCGGCCAAATCCAAGGGCACGACCTCCGACGCCGATTCGAGCAAAGGCACCACTTGATCGGTGATCAAAGCCCGGGTCGGCAAGTCGCTCACGGCGTTCATCCAGGTGACCGCCACCCGGGCCAGGGTCACGGTCAAGGGATGCTGCGCGGGCAGGAGCTGCTCGCGCAGCTCGAAAAGACGCCGTAATTCACCTTCGAGGCCGTCCACGGCCACATCACCCCGCACCACCGTATAGGCCTGCGCTCCCAGCCGACTTTCCAAAGCCTGCGCCGCCCGGACGATCGGCTCGAAGTCGGGACCGAACGCGAAACCGGCAAACGGCCAGGTGATCGGCCAGTGAGAACGCGCCGAAACCCGCGCCAACCCTTGGCGATAGGGCTCACCCACTGGGTGTTTGGACGGATCGAGTTCACCCCAGGCGTCATAGAGCCGAATCACCCGACCATAGGAGTCAATCGGGAAGAAAGTCGCCTCATCTTCGGAGAGAGCGAGGATCGTGCGATGGCTTTCCACCAGCAGGGACTCGGCCTGGTGGAATTTACCTTGAGCCGCCAAATTCTCCCCCAGCATGGAACGGGCAAACGCCAATTGAAAGCTATCGTCCGGGAACGTCTTGGCGAGTTCGTCCACCGCTTCCTTCAAACGTATCTCGGCGTCCGCCGGGCGGCCGCTGCGGGCCAGCACCCCGGCCAAGTGGCCCACCACCTCGCCGATGTCTGCGTGCCCGGTCGCGAGTTCTCGACGCCGGATGCGCAAAGCGTGTTCGAGAAAAACCTCGGACAACGCCTCATGGGGCGTGTACCAAAGGGAAAAAGCCCCATCCATGCAGGTGTCGGCCACCAAGGGCCACAGCTTGTGCCCCTGTGGCAAAACGCGGTGCGCGTAGTCGACCGCGTCGTCCAAGAGCTTCACCGCGCGTTCAAAAGGCTCCGGGTCCGGTGAATGCCCACCGGTCCTCATGGCGTCGATAAAGCGATCGAGACGGCTCGCCAGCTCCGGCTCGGCTCGACGAACCAAGGAGTGGGCGGTGCGCCGGGCGGCCTGGGCGAGTTCGAAGGCATCGGGTCGCTCGAGACGAAAGAGCACATGGGTCAACGTCCAGAGGACGTCATACCGCTCCTTCAAATCCTCGTCGTCCAGGGCTTCGTCGGGCCATACGTCCGGCCCCATCAAGTCCACGGCCCGTCGCAGATGGAATTCCGCCCTCGGCAGCTCCGCCAAGCTTTCAAACGCTTGACCCAAGGTGGCGTGGACCCGCCCTTCGGCCAAAGGTTGCCCGGCGAAGAAGTCCGGCACCTGCGCGGACGCCCTGCCGAGTAGATCGCGGACGGACAACGCCGGGTCGAGGGCGACTTCGGGATCCGCCAAGGTTAAGGTGCGGACCAGGAAATCCGTCACCCGCCGGGCGCGGTCCGCTTCCAACCGCGCCGCATCCCGCTGCAGCGAGGCTTCCCACAATCCAATACCCGTGCCGACGATGCCGCCGACCAACGTCAAGAGCAACAAGGCTCCCGACAGCACCGCCGCTCGATAGCGGATCAAGAATTTTTTCAGCCGATAGGAATGGCTGGGCGGACCGGCGGAAACGGGCTCGTCGTCGAGATGGCGTCGCAAATCCGCCGCCAGCTCGCTCACCGCCGGATAACGGCGTGCCCTCTCCTTCTCCAAGGCCTTCATGGCGATCCAATCCAAATCGCCCTTGAGCCGTTTGGCCAGCTCCGACGCTTCGACCCGGCGACGACGGGCGACCTCGACCGCGTCCGCCGAAGTGGACACCCGGGTCGACGGGCGAGGCGGCCTCTCCTCGCGCAGGATCCGTTGGATCTCCGCTAGGCCGGCCTTGGCCAACTCCTCACGCTCGAAGGGCGTAGAGCCGGTCAGCAGCTCGTAGAGCACCACGCCGAGGCTGTAGACATCGGCCCGGGTGTCGATATCGAGGGCCGAGCTTTCCGCCTGCTCCGGGCTCATATAAGCCGGAGTGCCGACGAAACGGTGGTAGGCGGTGAACAAGGTTTTGTCGGTCAGTCGGCCGTGCATCGCCTTGGCCACGCCGAAATCGATCACCTTGGGCGCCGGCGCGCCGTCCTGAGCCGACACCAAGATGTTTGATGGTTTGAGATCGCGATGCACCACACCCTTCTGATGGGCGTGTTGGACCGCGTGGCAAACGTCTAAGAAAAGCTCCAGACGCTGACGGGGGTCCAGACTCTCATGGTCACAATAGTCGGTGATCGGCAGGCCTCGCACCAGCTCCATGACAAAATAGGGCCGCCCCTTTTCCGTCGCACCGCCGTCCAAGACTTTGGCAATGCCGGGGTGATCCATCATGGCCAGAGCTTGGCGCTCGGCTTCAAATCGGGCCACCACCTCGCGGGTGTCCATGCCGACCTTAATCACCTTCAGCGCCACCTGCCGGCGAACGGGCTCCAATTGCTCGGCCCGATACACGACGCCGAAACCACCTTCACCGATCGCCTCCAACAGCTTGTAGCGGCCGACCCGCGTGCCGCTCAGGGTGCCCGATCCCTCGAAGCCGTCCAAGGTGGGACGTTCCAAAGTTCCACCCTCTTCCAAATCCGCAAGCATCACGTCCACGCGCCGACGCAGCTCCGGCTCCAACCCTTCGGCGTCGAGAAAGGCGTCCCTTTCCAACTTGGGTAAATCGGCGGCGACCTGGAAAAGCGCTTCGAGACGTTTCAGATCGGACATCGCACCTCGCACCTCGCACCTAGATCAGTGATCATCCAGCTCCGTGCGCAGCCAAGACTTGATGAAGCGCCACTCCCGCTCGATGGTACCGACGGAGATCCCCATAGCCTCGGCGGTTTCGGCCGTGGTCAAACCCGCGAAGTAGCGTAGGTTGACGATTTTGCCCTTGCGTGGATCTTCTGCTTCCAAACGTTTTACGGCTTCGTCGACCGCCAGCACCTTCTCGTCCGGGGGCTCGACCCAAGGATCGACCTCATCGAGCCCGAGCCTTTGCAGGTCGCCGCCGTGGCGAAGGCGTGCCTTGCGGCGCGCTTGCTCCACCAAGATTCGACGCATGGCCAAGGCGGCGGCGCCGAAGAAGTGGCCACGGCCGTTCCAACCGGGGTCCTCATGGCCCACCAGACGCAAGAACGCCTCGTGGACCAACGCGGTGGCTTGCAGGGTCTGACCCGGCCGCTCGCCGGACATGCGCGCCTTGGCCAGCATCCGCAGCTCGTCGTAAACCACGGGCAACAGCTCCTCCGCCGCCACCTCACCGGCGGCAGCGGCGTTCAAAAGCTGGGTCAGGTCCTCAGGCGCCTGCGACACTTCCGGTCTCGCGCTTTGGCTGACTCATCTTGGAAGCTTTAGCCCTAGGACGACCTTTCTTTGAATTTCGACTCTTGGATCCCCGGTCAGGTCCCCCGGCGTCGCCGGCTTTCTCGACCGGCTCATGGCCGAGGATCATGACCGAAAGGGGCGGCAAGGTCAGGGTCAGCCGCTGATCGCAGTCGTCGAGGGGTTCGTTTTGGGTCGTCCACGCGTCGGCCCGGGAGAAATCACTGCCACCGAATCGCGCGTCGTCGCTCGAAAGCAACACTCGATACACACCCGCCATCGGCGCGCCGAGGGAATAGCCTTCGTGGGGCACGGGGGTCAGGTTGAGCACCACCAGCAAATGTTCGCCCGATCGCGGTGAGCTTGGATCGTCGGAAGCCGGCCGGGGCTCGGCCCAACGGGCGAAGCAAAAAATCGACATGTCGCGATCATGGCAGGCGACCCACTGAAAGCCCTCTGCCTGGTGATCGAGCAACCAGAGGCTCGGGGCGTTTAGGTAGAGCTTGCCCAGCTCGCCGACGAAATCGTGGAATTTGCGGTGCTCTGGTTTTTCCAGCAGCTGCCAATCCAAGCTCCCTTTGTGATTCCATTCCTTGGGCGAACCGAGTTCGCTACCCATGAACAATAGAACCTTGCCGGGACGAGCATATTGATAGGCCAACAAAGCCCTCAAGTTGGCAAATTTGCGCCAGCTATCCCCGGGCATTCGCCGGTAGAGCGAGCCTTTGCCGTGCACCACCTCGTCGTGGGACAGCGGATTGACGAAGGCCTCGCTGTATTCGTAGACCATGGCGAAGGTGAGCTTGTCGTGGTGGTGGGGGCGGAAAAATGGATCGATACCGAAATAGTCCAAGGTGTCGTGCATCCAGCCCATATTCCACTTGAGGGTGAACCCCAGCCCACCTTTGGCCACGGAGCGGGTGATTCCCGGCCAGGCCGTGGATTCTTCGGCAACGGTGAATCGGCCGGGAAAGTGCTCCTCGATCTGCCGATTGACCGCCTGCAAAAGGGCGATCGCCGCCAGATTTTCTCGTCCGCCGTGGTCGTTCGGTACCCACTGCCCTTCCTCGCGGCTGTAGTCCAAGTAGAGCATGGAGGCCACCGCGTCCACCCGCAGGCCGTCCACATGCAGCTCTTGCAACCAATAGAGGGCGTTGGCCACCAAAAAATTGCGCACCTCGAAACGGCCGTAATTGAAGATGTAGGTTCCCCAATCCGGGTGCTCGCCGCGCCTGGGATCCTCGTGCTCGTAGAGGGCTGTGCCGTCGAATCGACCCAAACCGTGGGCGTCCTTGACGAAGTGGGCGGGCACCCAATCGACGATCACACCTATCTCGTGACGGTGGCAATAATCGACGAAGAAACGAAAATCGTCCGGCGTGCCGAAGCGGGAGGTCGGCGCGAAATAACCGGTGATCTGATAACCCCAGGAGCCGTCGAAGGGGTGTTCGGCTACCGGCAAGAGTTCCAAATAGTTGAAACCCAACGAGCGGACGTGCTCCACCAATTTGGGAGCCAGGTCACGATAGGTCACTTCTTGACCGGCTTCGTGGTCCTTCATCCAAGAACCGAGGTGCACCTCATAAACAGCCATGGGCTCACGACGCACATCCCGTTTAGCATGAGCCCCCATCCACTTTTCGTCCTCCCAGGCATAAGCCGAATCGAAGGTCCGCGACGCGGTTTGGGGCGGCACCTCCGCCCAGCGGGCCATAGGGTCAGCGCGCAGCCAACGATTTCCGTGGGGGTCGAGGATCTCGAATTTGTAGATTTCCCCGGAGATCATTTCGGGAATGAAGATCTCCCACATGCCGGACGAGCCGAGACGACGCATGGCGTGAATTCGGCCGTCCCAACCATTGAAATTGCCCACCACCCCGACTCGGCAAGCATTGGGAGCCCAGACCGTGAACGACCAACCGTCGACCCCTTCATGGCTCCACGGGCGAGCGCCCAGGCATTTCCACAGCAGTAAATGGGTGCCTTCGCTAAAAAAGTAGAGGTCGTCGTCGGTCACGGACACCGGAAAACGATATGGATCTTCCTGCTCCCAGGTGCTGCCGTCCGAGTGGCGAAAGCGCACCCGATAGGCGACGTCCAAATCGCCGGCTTCGATCCAGGCCGCAAACAACCCCGGGCCGATCTCGACGGTTGCGATGACCTCGGGTTCTTGCCCGGTATCCGCACCGGGCTCACTCACCCATAACCATGCCGCGGACGCCTTGGGGTGGAAGACCCGAATCACGACACCTTGGGTTTTGTCGCTTTGGGCTTTGTCGCTTTGGGCTTTGTCGCTTTGGGCTTTGTCGCTTTGGGCTTTGTCGCCTTGGATTTTCTCAAGCGTGGCCGCATGAGGTCCCAGGAACAGATGAGGATCGCCGTGGTCACCGCGAGTGATCGAAAACCGATGCCCCGGCTCCCCCACCAGGATCGATTCCAGATTTCGATCCAGACTCGGCGACGAAAGCGGTTCTTCGGGCTCGGTAGACGAACTCGGCTGGCTAGGGTCCATAATCCGGGCTTTCTAAAGTCGAGCTTTCAGTTTTCGGTCGCGTTTGGGGCCGCTCGAGGTCCGGCGGGCCCCAGGTCGGCTCTTCGTCGCAGCCCGGTCTGCCGTCGAGCAGCTCATGGGGGCGGTAGCTGGATTTATATTGCATGCTGGCATTGGATTCGACCCAATAGCCCAGGTAGAGGTAGGGAATCGACCGACGCCGCGCCAGCTCCAGCTGCATCAAAACCGAAAAAACTCCAATGCCCCTAGAGCGCTCACCCGGCGCGTAATAGCAATAAACAGCCGACAGGGAGTCGGGCAAGATATCGACCAAGGCAACTCCCAACAGCTGGTCGTCCTTCATGTACAACAGCTCGTAACCATAGTCATTCTTGCCCTCGACGAAGGTCTGGAAGTAACTGCCCGGGGAGATGTTTTTTTCGGTCCAGCTTCGGCGGTTCGCCATGTCCTGGTGATATTTCTCGTAAAGCTCCAAATGGGTGGTGCTCAATGAAACAGGTTGCAGCAAGACCTCGAGATCTTGGTTTTTGTTCCAGTTTCTACGCATCGATCGCGACGGGCTAAATTGCTCGACCTCCAATCGCAAGCTTCGGCATTCCCGACAGGCTGTGCAAATCGGGCGAAAAAACGTACAACCAAACCTCCGCCAACCCCTTTGCAGCAATCGTTGATATTCCGCGGCAGGACAATCCTCGATCAACCTGTAGTCGGTCTTGGCTGTCATTCCCGGAATATAGGGGCAGTCGTGATCGTGGACCACTTCGAACATTCGCCCATGCTATCGGATCCGGACAGCGGTTTTGATAGGACGGTTTTGATAGGGTCGCTGCCATCGCATTTTTCTGCCCTAACTAGGGCCCATCCAGATTTGGCCTTTTCGAGGATCTAGAAGGCGCGGCGCGTCGAGCACGGACAGCGAGCGTGTCTGAGCGAGACGACCTATGGATCGGCTTAAGATCTTACACATCAACAATTTGCGACGGTACCGCAGCAGTGGCGCGAGTTCGGAGCGACGCGCGCAGAGCGCCGCACCGACACGCCGAGAACCCATTTCTGGATGGGCCCTAACTAAGGGCCCGAGATCCGTTGGGTTGCTCGTTTAGGAGATCATTCTTGAAGAATCTGGGTTGGGTTGCTCGAGTTGGCGTGTGGACGATCGGATCCAGCGCTTTTGGAATCGCCGAAGTTCTGACGGCGCCCGATCCATTGGGGGCCGAGCCGGCCTCTCTGTTGATCGCCGCGATCGGGCTCTACGCCCTGATCGGCGCTGCCGCCGGATCGATTTGGCATCTGCTGCGTGGCGTTCTGGGTAAAGCCCTCAAATCCAGCCGATGGTTGCGTCTCGCCCTCGACGATCGACTCTTGGCGTTGGCTCCGGTGGCGGTTCTTTTGCTGCCCAAAGCCTTGATCGCCTTGCGGACTTCCACCGTCGCCGCGGCAGCGGTGGTTTTCGCGGCAGCCACTGTGCTTCTACTGCTCATCCGACTGCAACCCACAGACGGCTCAACGACCAGATTCCTGACGCTCTATGGCGTCGGATCCGTGGCGCTTTGGACGGTGGTGGCGCGGCTCAAGGATCTGGCCCGGATCGCCGAGGAAAAAACCGCCGACATCGCCCTCGACCCGACCACCGCGACCCTCTTCGCCTTCACCGCGGTGGTCACCGCTTTGACCGTGGTGCTCTCCGAACGCCTGGGGCGCCGAACCATCGCTTGGATCGCCGGCGGATTGTTGCTCTCCATTTCGGCTTTCAGGCTATTCCAAGCCCCCGCTTACGACCTCGACGTCAAACCCGTGGCGGAACGGTTGGGTCGCGGAACACCGGTGCTGATTCTGGTGCTCGACACCACCCGCGCCGACCACATGTCCGTCTACGGTTATCCTCGACCCACCACCCCCGAACTCGAAAAGCTCGCCGAGCAATCGGTGGTTTTCGATCGAGCCACCAGCACCTCTTCGTGGACCTTGCCCGCCCATGCGAGTCTGTTCACGGGGCTGCTGCCCCTAGCCCACGGCGCCCTGCGGCTGCCGGGTCTCGATCAGGACGCCCAATCTCTCTCCGACCAGGGCATCCACCGCCCCGCCTACCCCCTCACCGAGGAGTCCGAAACCCTGGCGGAGCAGCTCGCCGGTTCCGGCTACGCCACCGGCGCCATCGTCGCCAACTACGCCTATCTGGATCCCGCTTTTCAAGTCAATCAGGGGTTCGACGACTACTTCGCAGTACGCAACACACCGGTCGAGCCGCGCATCCTCAAGGTGATCCATCGGCGTATTCGCCCCCTGCCCTCGGTAGCTCGTTATTGGCAGGTCTACCGTGACGCCGGACGCATCAACGACCTAGCCATTCGCTGGTTGGAATCCCAGCCCACGAACCGTTTCTTGCTCTTTCTGAATTACATGGAGGCCCACCTGCCCTGGGGACCCCATCAGCCCGGTTTGCACTACGAGCGCTTTGCCGCCGAACCCGAACTCCCCGCGAGACCCGGCAACAGCCCCCTGCCCGACGATCGATTCCGCCAACGAATCGATCTCTACGATTCGAATATCGCGTCCATGGATGCGCAGCTCGGCAAGCTCTTCGACCGACTGCGCGAAATGGATCTCTTCGATCGTGCGCTGATCGTCGTGACCGCCGACCACGGAGAATCATTCGGCGAGAACCAATTCGACGGTCACGGCAAATCCCTGAATGAAGCGGAAATCTGGGTGCCGTTGATGATCAAATATCCAGGCTCGAAGCACGTAGGCCGGGACTCCCGTCGGGTTCAATTGGTGGATATCCCACCGACCATCTCGGCCATCCTCGGTCGCCCCTTCCGCAACGCCGTCGATGGTCGTGCGATCTTGCTCGAAGGGGACGAGCCCCTGTCGACCGAAGAGCCCACCGTTGAAGCGCCCATCCTCGCCGAGCTTTACACCGATCCCCGCGAGCCGGCCGACGTTTTCCACGGCTATCGCGCAGCCCTTTACCAAGATCGACTCAAATTGGTCGTCCGCTCCGACGGCCAGGCCCAGCTCTTTTCCGAGCAGAACGGCCTGGAGCGTCCAGTTGAAACGCCCCCGGAGCTGCAGCCGTGGGTTGCAGAACAGGTTACTTACATCTTGGAACGTTACAGACTGCTCGAAAAGGCCGCCAAATCTCGTCAATCCGAGGTCGAACTCGACCCTGAGGTGGCGGCAGGCCTGGAAGCCTTGGGCTATATTTGAGCCATGACCAAGCTCCGCACTGCTTTGCACATGCTCGCCGTTCTGGTCCTCAGCTTCTCGGCCTACTCAACCCTCGGCTTGTCGACCACGGCTTCCGCCCAGGCCGGGCCAACCTTCCGCCCTCCCGCCGAGCTGCCAGTCGCTGTGCTGCTGACCCCATTCCGGGCGACAGACGGCCACATGTCGGTGCACGTCTGGCTCGAAATCCCCGGCCACGCCCTAAACGGAACCGTTATCAAGCTGAATGTGGTGGTCGAAGCCTTGGACGCCGACGGAAAATCCCACGCCGATTTCAACCACGACATCGCCCTCACCGACGATCAGGCGAATTCGGCACGCAGCTCTAGCCTCAAGCTCCATGGTCGGCTCGACCTAGCGCCGGCGCCCTACCAACTGCATCTGAAGATCCGCGGCGCCGAAGACCAAACCCTCGTCGACCGCAAGCTCGATTTTGAGGTCCAACCCTTCCAGGCCGCCCAAGCCGCCGTCTTGCCACCACTCTTCATCGACGACGAAGGAGAATCCGTGGTCTTCCGCCGACCGGAGCAAGATGCAAACCAGGACCCTTTCCTCACCGCGGGCAACGAAACCTTCGTGCCCAACGTGGTCCCGGTGCTCGAAGAAGGCCCATCGAGGGCCCGCATCACCATGATCGGCTATCACCTGAAGAAAGACCAAAGCCTGCTCGACGCCCGCCTGCTCAACGCCGAAGGCTCCCTCCTGGGCAAAGATCGGCTCGGGTTGGTAGCCCAAAGCGAAACCGCGGCCGACGGCCTGGACCGGTTCGATTTCAGCCTACAAACCGAAGGCCTGCCACCGGGGGACTATCAACTGGAAGTCTCCATTCAGGACTTCGAATTCGGCCGCACCGACCAGACCTTGATGCCGTTTGTTATTGAATAGGCGCTCGGCTCAACCTGGAATCCGAGTTTCTGGGTCCTCGGCAAGTGGTATTTCCAGCTGGACCTGCGGCATGGATTCCAAGCGAGGGGTCCTATCCAAGAGGTCGACGACTTTCGCCGCGTTTCGCAGCTCGTCGGTCCAGACTTGAATCTCGCGATTTAAGGCCTGCTCTCGCAGAAGATCCCGGATGCCTTGCTCCACTTGCTCGAACGGCGGCAGTGGCTGGTTTTGGCGCTCCATTTCAGCTTTTAGGGTCGTGTCGTAATAGGCCTGGACCTCGTCTTGGTCGACGAATATTCGCGCTCCGATTCGCTCCTCGATATGCACTAAAACCCGCAGTTGGCGACGCAACAACTCGCGCAGGCTGTCGCGATCCAGCTCAGACTCCGCCAGCCGAAGATCGAGCTGCTCGGCTCCTCCGAGACCCGCTTCCACCGCCTGCAGGCTTTCTTCGATCTGCGCGCTGGAAATCGCTGAATCACCGTAGCGCTCGACCTCGTGCAATCTCAGGCGACGGTCGATCAACCGGTCCAAAAGCTCGCGATCCCCTTCGAGTTCCTGCCCAGGTCGGCCGGAGCCCGCCTCTCCCACTTGCACGGCGCGATCGCCCATGCCGGACAAAACTCGGGATCGGCGCAGGTCCGACAGAAAGATCGGATCGTCGTCGACCACGGCCACCAGCCGGTCCACCAACTGCCAGCTTTCAAGCTCGGGCGACGATTCGCCGCCGGCTGCGGACCCTTGGCGGACTTCGGGGTCGGCCAAGGGCTCGGCTTCTTGGCCGACTGCCACCGAACCCCAAAACACGGCCATGATCAGGATCGAAATCTTCGTCATCTTAGGCTCGAATAAAACAACTGGTTGGTGGGTTACCTGCATGCACACACCCGCGAGGCAAATGCTAGCATCGCTCTATGGACGACGCTGGTGAAGACCTAGAGGTTTTGGATCAAGACGACCCTCGCGCCGGCGAGGACGATGTGGCGGGCGACGTTCTCGAATACGAGGTCGACAGGCTCACTGAGCCCGGTGAGGACGCCGGGCAAGGCAAAGTCGTTGTGGTGGCCACGCCGATCGGCAATCTCGACGATATGTCACCCCGGGCCCGCAAGGCGCTCGAAGACGCCGACATCGTGGCCTGCGAAGATACTCGACGCACCGGTCGACTCCTCGCCCATCTGGGTTTTAAGAAACGTATGCTGTCGATGCACGATCACAACGAACGACGGCGTTTGCCTCAATTGATCGACGCCCTCGATCAGGGTTTGGTGGTGGCGGTGGTCAGTGACGCCGGCACCCCCTTGGTCAACGACCCTGGCTTTCTGCTGGTGCGTGAAGCCGCCGAAAATGGCATCCGTGTGGAGCCCATCCCCGGACCGTCGGCGATTCTCGCGGCGCTGGTCGCCTCGGCCTTACCCCCATACCCTTTTACTTTTGCCGGCTTTGCGCCCCCGCGGGCCAACCGGCGCAGACAGCTCTACAAGAATTTGGGCGAGCTGGGGCACACTTTCGTGCTCTTCGAGTCTCCCCATCGGCTGATCAACAGCCTGGCCGACGCCCACGACGCGCTCGGTGATCGACCCGCCGCGGTGTGCCGCGAGCTGACCAAATTGCACGAGGAAATTTTGCGCGGCGAGTTGGGCTCCCTACACGCTGAGCTGGCGGCTCGCCCTTCGTTGAAGGGCGAATTCGTAATCGTCATCGGGCCGGAGCCGAAGAAAAAGCGATAGGCCTCCTCACGTCTCAACGGCTGACCTCGCTAGGGTTTCCCGGTCTCGACCTCTCGAGCCCTCAAATCCGCGGTTGGCCCTAGGAAAGCCCTGGAATCCGGAGAAAACCCGCACCATGGAACCGATCTCGACTCGAACCCCCGTCCGCTCAGAGAAGAACGGCCCCGTCACCACGATCATCCTGGATCGTCCCGAAGCCCGAAATGCCATCGATCGGGACACGGCGGACTCCCTAGCCCAGGCCTTCCGCGATTTCGAGGCAGACACCGAAGCTCGAGCGGCGGTACTCTTTGGTGCGGGTGGCCATTTCTGTTCAGGGGCCGACCTCAAAGCCGCGGCCGGCGGCATCGGCAATCGGGTCGAAGCCGAGGGGGATGGCCCTCTGGGGCCCACTCGAATGCGGCTCAGCAAACCGGTGGTGGCGGCGGTGGCCGGGTACGCGGTCGCCGGTGGTTTCGAGCTGGCTCTGTGGTGTGATTTGAGGGTGGTGGAAGAAAGTGCCGTATTCGGCGTATTCTGCCGACGCTTCGGCGTTCCCTCCGTGGACGGCGGCACGGTGCGCCTTCCGGACCTGATCGGATTGTCCCGCGCCCTCGACTTGATCCTCACCGGTCGACCGGTGGCGGCGGACGAAGCTTTGAGCTTCGGCTTGGCCAATCGAGTGGTCCCAAACGGCCAATGCAGGGCCGCCGCCGAGTCCCTGGCCCGGGAGCTGGCGACTTTTCCGCAAATCTGTATGCTCAATGACCGTCGCAGCGCTTACGATTCCCGCGGACGGGATTTCTCGTCGGCCATGGAAAGGGAGCTGCAATTGGGATTGCAGACCTTGGACGGCGGCGAAGCCCAAGAAGGGGCCGGCCGATTTCAATCCGGCGAAGGACGACACGGCCGATTCGATCCGTCGAAATAACGGATGATGCCGATTGAATTTGACCCGCACCGACCTTCAGTCGGGCATGAACGGACGGATGGGGTGAGCATTTCATGGCTTTGATGAGTATTCGCGACGTGACCTTGTCTTGGGGTGGTCCTCCCCTGCTGGAAAACATCACTTTCCACATCGAGCCGGGGGAACGAATCGCCCTGGTGGGACGCAACGGCTGCGGCAAATCAACCCTCATGAAGCTGCTCGCCGGAGACCACACCCCCGACGCCGGCGAGATCGCCTTGCAGGCCGGAAGGCGGATCTCCCGCCTGCCCCAAGAAGTACCCCACGATATCGAGGGCGAGGTCTTCGACGTGGTCGCGAGCGGCGTTCAGGAATTGGGCACCCTGCTGGCGGACTACCACCACCTGAGCCACGACCTGGCCGAAAGCACCCCCGATCAAACCGAAGCGGTGCTCGGTCGCTTGGAGGACGTGCAACACCAACTCGAGGGGGCGGGAGGCTGGCACCTACACCAGCGGGTGGAAGCCGTGGTTTCGCGCCTCCACTTGCCCGACGGCGACCGGTTCGAGACCCTCTCCGGCGGCCTCAAACGTCGGGTATTGCTGGCCCGCGCCTTGGTTTCCGAGCCCGACGTGCTGCTGCTCGACGAGCCCACCAACCATCTGGATATCGAAACCATCGAATGGCTCGAAGATCTGCTCAGTAATCTGCCGAGCGCGCTGGTGTTCGTCACCCATGATCGAGCTTTCCTGAAAAAAATCGCCGATCGTATTCTCGAAGTGGATCGCGGCCAATTGAGCGATTGGCCAGGGGACTACAACCGATACTTAGAACGGAAAGAAGAGCAGCTCAAAGTCGAATCCGACCATTGGGACCGATTCAACAAGAAGCTGGCCCAAGAAGAGGCCTGGATTCGACAGGGCATCAAAGCCCGGCGAACCCGCAACGAAGGGCGCGTACGGGCACTGCAAAAGCTTCGATCCGAAGCTCAGTCTAGACGCCATGTGCAGGGCCAAGCCCAGGTCCGGCTCGACGAAGCAGAGTCCTCTGGTAAGCGGGTCATCGAGCTGAAAAACGTCTCCTTCGCCTACCCGGCGGATCCCGCGGCTCAAGCCGAGTCCTCTCCCCAGATCATCCGAGATCTATCGACGATCATTTGTCGCGGCGACAAGGTCGGAATTCTCGGCCCCAACGGCTCCGGCAAAACCACCCTGCTGAAGCTGTTGCTGGGGGATCTCAGCCCCGACAGTGGCAAGGTCCAACACGGCACCCGATTGGAAGTCGCCTACTTCGATCAACACCGAGAGCAGCTCGACGAAAATTCCTCCGTGGCCGACAACGTGGCCGAGGGCGCCGACAAGATCACCGTCAACGGCAAGACCCGGCACGTCATCGGATATTTGGAGAGCTTCCTCTTCCCCCCCGAACAAACCCGCAGCCCGGTCAAATCCCTTTCCGGAGGCGAGCGCAATCGTCTGTTGTTGGCACGGCTTTTCACCCGTCCCTTCAATATGCTGGTCATGGACGAACCCACCAACGACCTCGATGTCGAAACTCTGGAACTCTTGGAATCCCGGTTGGTGGAATTCAGCGGCACCTTGCTCCTGGTCAGCCATGATCGCGACTTTCTCGACAATGTGGTCACCAGCAGCCTGGTGATGGAGGGCGGCGGCAGGGTGGGCGAGTACGCCGGCGGTTATTCGGATTGGTTGGTCCAACGTCCACAGCCCGAAACCCAACCGAAGAAATCCAAAAAAAGCGATGCCGACAAGGGCCGACGCTCCGGCACAGGTTCCAATAAGGCCGAACAAAAAAGAAAGCTCACTTACAAAGAAAAGAAGGATCTCGAAGAGCTGCCCGGCCAAATCGAACGGCTGGAGCTGGAACAGGGCGAGCTACAAGCAAAGCTGGGGGATCCGGACCTTTACAAACGCGGAGATAGCGACGAGATTCAATCCGCGAAAAGCAGGCTCGAAGAAGTTGAAGCAAAGCTCGAGGTGGCCTACGACCGCTGGGCCGAGTTGGAGGAGATCGACAGCTGATGAGCCCGACAGGTCCAACGCCACCGGATCCTACGCCACCGAGTCCAACGCCTCAGGCAGCGGAATCCACCGAGAACCGTCGGAGCCCGCTTGGAGTTTTGCGCGCGCGGGTTAGGGCCGCCCGAGACCTGGCCGCCGATCGCGAACAGCTGCGCGCTTGGTTCAAACATCGCGTGAAACATCGATTGAGGCCGCCCCGCCACTACGCCCCGGGTTTACGTTTGCATATCGGCTGCGGCAAAGAGCGCTTGGAGGGCTGGTGCAACATCGACCTCCTACCCTTGCCCCACGTCGATTTGTGTCTCGACGTCAGCCGAGGATTGCCGTTCCAGGCAGCCTCGCGAGTTTTTGCCGAGCATTTCCTGGAGCACCTCGAAGCGCTCGACGCCCTCCGATTCTTACGCGACTGCCAGGGCTCTTTGGCCGACGACGGCTGGATCCGCCTATCGACCCCCAATCTGGATTGGGTATGGACGCACCTCTATTCCGCGGATCCGCTGACGGGCCAGGAAGACGAGCGGGCGGGTCGGAGGATCGACAAAGCCGTGCACATCAATCGAGCCTTCTACGGCTGGCAACATCGATTCATCTGGAATCGGGAGCTGCTCAAGAAAGCACTGGTCGTGTCGGGGTTCGACCGAGTGCGTGAATGCAGGTACGGCGAAAGCGAGCTGGAGGACTTTCGTGGCATTGAACGTCACGAACTCTACGACGACACACCGGAGCTGCCCCACGTTTTGATTTTCGAAGCCCAGAAGGGTCCTTCTCGACCGGAAGAATTCTCCCGGCTCTTCGGCATGCTCGCCCACGAATTCGAGCGCTGCCGGTACTAGCTCGGTTCCGTCCAGATTTGGCTCGGTGGGGTCGGCCCGCAGGTCAGCGGGCCGACCACCGAGAAGCCAAATCTGAACCGACCCTAGCTCGCAGCCTGAGTTCAGGATTCATATTTACAATTCTGCATATGTTGTTAGTCTCGGGCCATGTCATCTTCGAACGAAGATTGGATGCCTGAGCCGAGATTAGATCTCGATTTCTCGTCCCTGGACTTGGTGCCTGAGGAGGGATTCGTGCTCAGCCGCATCGACGGCTCGACTCCGGCAAGCCGACTCCCCTTTCTCACCGGCCTGGAAAAAGCTCGACTCGACCAAATTCTTGAACGATTGGTCGCAGTCGGCGCCGTCGTCGAACCACCTGTCGAACCACCTGTCGAGCCGCTTGCCGGGGAGCGTCCCAAAACCAGAGGCTCGTTGTCCGAGCCCAACTCGGGTTCCGGCGACGAGGGCAATTGGCGCCGCTATTACCAGCTCGAGCTGAAATCCTTGCCCGCCGATCGCCGGGTCGAACTCGCTTCCACTTGCAGCGGCACAGAGCTCAAAGCCCTGTGTTTCGATGCCGATCCCAAGGTCGTAGCAGCACTCTTCGAGAATCCCAACCTCGGCCTCGAACACGCCAGAATGGTGGCTCGACACCACCGGACGAGCCACGGTCTCGGCAGACTGGGACGAGAGTCGAGCTTCGTACGCGATCCCCAAGTGCAAAGCGAACTCTTTCGCAATCCCCAAACCCCGGATGCCCTATTGCAGAGCATTTTCCGGCGCAAACGGCTCGACCAGCTGCACAGCCTGGCGGTCGGCCGCGACGCCGGCGAACGTACCCGCAAGGCCTCCAAAAGCGCCTTTCGAACGGGGTTTTCCAGGGCCGGCGCGGACGAAAGGGTTCAGTTGATCTTAAAAACAGAAGGACGATGCCTGATGTTGCTGAGCGGCATCCCCTTGGACGGCAAAACCGCTGCACTTCTTTGCCGACGCCCCTTGAGTTCGAGCCTTTTGGTGCGCAACTTGGCCCGCTGGCCCTCTACCCCGCCACCGCTGCTGAAACACCTGATCCGGCAGCCGATCGTCAAACGCAACGTCGACTTGAAGAACCAAATTCTTCGTCATCCCAACGCGCCGTCCAATCTCGACTGAGCACCGCTATCGGCGGGTCCCCGCAGGCCCGTGGTAGCCTTTCGCTCCCTGGGCCGCCAGACGCCAAATCCACGGAGACCGCCACCCGATGAGCACCGAATCCTCAATTCGAGGCGTGATTTTCGACCTCGACGGCACCCTGCTAGATACCGTAGAAGACATTGGCCATGCGGCGAATCAAGCCTTGGAGTCCAAGGACCTTCAGACCCACCCCATCACCGCCTACCGCCACTTCGTCGGTCATGGTTCCCTGGAGTTGATGCGCAAAGCCACCGTGGGCGAAGCCGTCGACGAAGGGATCGTCGTGCAGCTCGAAGCGGCGTTTCAAGCCGCCTACGAAGACCATTGGTCTCGGACCACGCGCCCTTACCCGGGAATCGCAGATCTTCTCGACGCCATCACCGAAAAAGGCCTGCCGATGGCCGTTTTGTCCAACAAACCCCACCGCTTCACCCTCAAATGTGTGGAGTCTTTGCTGGCCGGTTGGACATTCTCGCCGACCCTCGGTCAACGGATCCACATCCCCAAAAAGCCCGACCCCAAAGCCGCATTGGACATCGCCCTAGACTGGCGTATCCCTCCATCGGACCTGGCTTTCGTCGGCGATACGACGATCGACATGGAGACAGGTTTAAAGGCCGGTATGCGGCCGATCGGCGTCTCATGGGGCTTCCATTCCAAAGAAACGCTGGCGGCCTTGGCGTTGCCTCTCGCCGACTCCGCCCAGGAGCTGGGGCTGTTGCTCGGTCTGTGAGCTTCGTGGACGCCACGCGCGGCTCACCCGACTTCGATCTCGCGACGGCCCTCCCCGATCCGATATCATGGGGTCCCGCTCCTAGAGAGGCGAGCCGGATCGGCGATCTTCCTCTCACTTTTTTGATTCCTCCGTTACCGAGCCCGAGGCTCGGCGGCGGGGCTGAGGGCTTCCATGCGCATCCAGTACCACGAGTTCGAAAGCCTTGAACACTTGCTCGCCAACCGTTTGCTTCCGGGCGGCGCCAAACGGCCCATTCGCTTCGTGGTCTTTGGAGGCACCGGAGCAGTCGGCGGTGCTGCGGTCATGGAGCTATGTCGGCTGATCCTCATGTCCGCCTCTTACGGTCGAGCCCTCAAAGGCGAGATTTATGCCACCGGTCTCGGCAGCAAGGAAATTTCGAAATTCGTCAGCCGCATGTATTTGGCGCTCGACGAAAAAGTCGAGATCGAAAAGGTCGAGCCGTTGAAACACTATCGGCTCGACCACCGCATTGATCTGCGCTTCTCCACCCTGCGCTTGGACCTGCCCGAAGATCTCGCCGAGCATGTCGCCACCGAAATGCCCGAGAACGGCAACCAAGAGGAACTTTGCGGCATTTTCTCTCGTTACTTCAGGGCTCAGCCCTGCCCTTTCTTGAGATTTGTCGAAGGCCTCGAAGGCGACATGTTGCATGCGGTGGTGGTGGCCATCCCCCTGCCCAGCGTCGCGACCTACACCATGGGGTCCATCGATCGCCTGGTCAAAGCTCACGGTTACGACCCTCTGGTGGCCAAGCGGATCAAGAAAAGCTATCTCAACACCTTCATTCGTGGCCTCGCGGTGATCCATCAAAAATGGGCCCGTCATGTGGTCATGGCCCACACCACGGCCGTCGGCGGAATGTACCGAGTCGATGAAGGCATTCCGGAAATCCGCTTGGGCTTCGCCCACAGTTCGTTGGGAAAGAAGCTGGTAGAAAAGAAGTATTTCGCCGACGAACTGACCCAGCTCTTCGTCGATCACGGCTTCGACGTGCTGGTGACTGCGGCAGCGATCGGCATTGACGCGGTGGACTTTCGTTGCCGCCTACCTTCCGATCGGGCGGTGATCCGTCACTTGCGGGAGTGCGCCGAGGCGGCGACCCATGAAACGCTACCGATCACAGACCTGAGTTCCGAGGTCATTCAGCTTTACCCTTTCCGCAATATTCCCCTGATTCCCGTTGCCGAGCCGGTTCCGGCGCCTTACGAAGATCCAGAGGCCAACGAGCCGCTGACGCCGAACGAAGCGGACAGCAGCCCAAAGGAGGGTGACGCTACCGGCGATCCCCTCGATTCCGAGAAGGCCGCCGAGCCCCCAGCACCGTCGGGTTTGGGGGTATTTCAGGCGCCGGACCGAGATCCGGGTGCCCTGGTCTTCGGACCCGGCAAGGATTTGACGGTCGACGCGGCCATCCGCTCGGGTGAAAATGGTCTCTTTTCCGTGGCCAATTGCGTGGCGCTCTACAACGTCATGAAGGTCGCGATTCCCGAAGAGCTGGCCATGGTTCTGGTTCGGCACGCGGTCTTCGGGCCCGAACGACGCAGGGACTGGTTCCAGGACAAGATTTCCTATTACACCGAAACGGAAAACAGCTATTTCGCCTTGAGGCTGCTCGACAGCTACCCAGAGCTGGTGCGTGCCCATCACGGCCCCTTTGCGATCCAGGCTTATCAGGCACTGGGCTCTTCGACCCACCAAGCCCGCCTGCACGAGCTGGGATTGGTGATGCTCGCCCTGCGCTTACGCGAGCTGGGCCGCCGCTTCGCCCAAATTCCGGTCCAAAAGCTGATCGAGGCCTTGCCCGATGTCCCCACTTTCGTTTGGCGCAACACTCAGATCCCCAGCTTCCAAGACCTGGACCAGCTCGACGCTCAGGCCCTATCTAAGCTCCTGACCCTGCTATGCGAGGCGAGCACCATGGAGAGTGCCGGGCGCCTCTTGGGTTTCGAGGCCCGCAGGATCGGAGTCCGGGAACCCGGCCGAGAGAAATTTCTCAGTCGATTGGCAACTTGTATCCAACGCTATCTGCAGACCGTGACTTCCCTCGGCATTCCCATCCTCTATCGCCGTTCCGACGGCGAAGACCGGGTCTTGGTGGGACCTTACGTAGCGCCGTTGGACATGGCGATCAGCCGGGCCGAGGATCTCCACGCTCGCTTTCAAGAGTCCGCGGGCAAGCTCGGAACCCCGCCCGAAGCATTTCGGGATTGGGTGATCGCCAATAACGGCTTCGTGGACTTGCGCCCGGTGGCGGTCGGCAGCGCCGCCCAAGAACCGGGCGCCGGCCTCGAATCGCGTGCCCCTAGCTTCCATTCCGAAGAAGAGCTGGTGCGCTGGCTCGAAACCCTTCCGGTAGGCAGTTATTTCACCACTGCGGGAATGATCGCCTTTCGCTATCGCGTGGGTCGCCTTGGACAAAAAGTCCGCCAGCGGAAAGTGCAGCTCGGCACCCGAGAAACCTGGAAGCACCTTTTCCGCCAGGACCGCAATCACCGGCACTTGATCACCCCGGGTCTGGTAGAAACCGTACGGATGTATTCTGAGGGCCTGGGCAAAATTACTGGCACGGAAGCGCTCTGGCCAAGTTGGGGCTATTGACCGAAAAGTGATGGAAAAGCGCGAGAATCTCGATTTCCGGTATATCAAATGACCCACCGACACACTCTATTAAGGTGGGCAACGTTACATCTACAGCCGGCCTCCCCGATGAGGCGACTCCCAAGTCGCGAAAAGCGCGACAATAACCTCCACACCAGCGATGGTGAGAGGTTGGGGAGCTGGGCCACTAGCCCGCCTTAGGAGGAAAGGAAATCATGATTCGTGTGATGATGATCTGCTTCGTGCTTCTCGCGTCGATGCAAACTGCCAGTTTGGAAGCGCAGAATTGCACCCATGCCTCGAACGAGGGCTGCTTTGTTCTCGAGGTTTCGGAATTCGAGATGGAGGCGGTAGCACAAAGCTACGGCCTGATGATCGAAGACCGAGTGGTTCACCAACAGGACGTGGCCCTCGTGTCCGCCCCACAAGGGGGCTCGGAGCGCCAGCTTCTTCAGACCGTACGACAAGATCCCAGGGTGAGAAGCTTCGAAAAATTGGGCCGGCTTTCCCTTGCAGAGACACGTTTGGACTCCATGGCCGACGGCACCGGCGTTCCGATCGGCTCGTTGATCTTGCAAGGCGAATACTCCGGAATGGAAGCCTTACACTTTGAATCCCCGGTATGGGACGGATTCATGAGCCAACCGGCCGCCGATTTGGTTCGATTGCCGGAAACCCGTGCTCTGGGCGCCGAAAAAGCCCAAGGATTCGGCACGGTCGCCATTATCGACACCGGCATCGATTCCGATCACCCCGTGCTCGCCGGAGCGTTGGTCCCGGGTTACGATTTCATTGAAAACAGCGACGGCCTCCCGTCGGAATGGGACGCCATCCACCCCAGCGTGCGAGAGCAGCTCAAGAACGACCTCCGAAGCACCGCGGATCAATCCTTTGCCAGCATTTTAGAAGGTCAAGGCCGTGCGGTTTCCGTGGGCCCGTCAACCCGTACTATCGTCGATCAATCCTTTGCCTCCATCCTAGAAAGCGCTGATCTGCCGAGTGCCTTCGGCCATGGGACGATGATCGCGGGTTTAGTTAGGCTCGCCGCTCCAGGGGCCAAAATCATGCCCTTGCGGGTTTTCGACGGCAACGGGCAAGCCAACCCTTGGCATGTCATTCAAGCCATCTACTTTGCGGTCGAGAATGGAGCCAATGTGATCAACATGAGCTTCAGTATCGATAAGCAATCCGTTGAGTTGAAAAGAGCTATCAGCTTTGCGGCCGGCCAAGGAGTGGTGTGCGTGTCTTCCGCCGGCAATAACGCCAAAACCTCCAAGAGCTGGCCTGCCGCCTTCAGCTCGGTCCTGGGTGTTGCTTCGACGGACCCCCAAGGAGCGTTGAGCGCCTTCTCCAATTACGGTCCCCGCCTGGTCAGCTTAGCCGCGCCGGGTGAGGAGCTGATCACCCTCTATCCCGGAGGGCATTATGCCGTCGCCTGGGGAACCTCCTTCAGCGCCGGATTGGTTTCGGGAACGACCACCCTACTGAACGCGGACGAGGCGATCGACCTCTTCGTCGATTACGAGGCAGCCGAAGAAGTTTTTGACGTCTCTTCCGTGGAAATCACGTCAACCCAAGAAGCTGGAAGCGGTCGGCTCGACACCTACAACGCCTTCCGTCACGGTCTCTCCGGCGACTGAGTCGCCAAAAGCATCGCCGATAAGCACGAATGGCGCCCAATAATAGGGATGGGCGTATTCTTTTCTGAGCTTTGCCATCGCCCTTCGCAGAGCTTCAGCGGGTTCGAGCCCTTGGCCGAGCTGTGAGTAAAAGGCACCCATCAGCTCCGTAGTCGTTTCGTCGTTGACATCCCACAAAGACACCGCCACGGTTCTCGCTCCGGCGTAGAGCAGGCCGCGAGTCAGCCCGACCAGCTCGTCACCCTGGCGCACGTCGCTCAAACCCGTGCCGCAGCCGCTGAGCACTGCCAAGTCCGCATCGAGTTCCAGATTATAAAGGTCGAAAAGATTCAGTCGTCCGCCACCGAGTTGAATCGAAGAGAACATCGGATGGTCACGACGAAAATCACCGTGGGCCGCCAGATGTACATATCTTGCCTCGGCCCCAAAGCGGCGTAGATTCTGCTCGTCCGCCTCGGAGCCGACAAATAATCGCGCCTCCGGGAGAGCGTTCGCAACCGTCTCAGCTTCTTTAAGAATCAACGGAGCACGCTCGTCCGCAACCCCCAAAACCAGCGCTCCTCGGCCGGCGCTCGGCGGGCGGTTGCGGCACAGGCCGTAGACACCGGCACTGGGTGAGTAGGAGATCGAGAATCTATCGATCAGATATTGCACACCGTCGAAAAGAGCATGGAATGGCAAATAGTGCAGGGGACCATGGGGTACGACGATCAGGTGATGGGGCGAAAGACGGCTCACCGCCGGCGGAATCAACAAGTCATAGAGGTCCTTCAGGCGGACTTGAATATGCTGCTGCAAGGTCGCCTGGAACGTCGCCACATAGGTCGGGTCCAACAACATCTTCGAGAGCTGGAAGCGAAAAGCGCGCATCCGCTCTTCGAGCAGGACCGATGACCCTAGGTTGAAGACCTCGATACCGCTTCTCTGCACCAAGCAAGCGAACACCCGCCCCCTAGCGAGAAAATATTCCAACAACACCGAGCCTGCGGGCAAGACGGCCTGTACACCCTCTAAGCTCGGCTGCATGCCCTGCTGTAGAGAACTCAGCTCTCGATCCGAGCGTTGCAGCTTGCGCAGGATCCGGACTAAGCGGTCTTCATTTTTGCGAATCAGCTGCCGGAGCTTTTCCACCCTTTCGGTAGGTTTGGAATCTCCTTGAACCTCGAGCAGATCCAGCTGACGATAAGAGCCATTGAGGTCGCGTCTCAGCTTTCGCAGCTCGACGACCTTTTCGTCCGATCCGGACTTGGCCCGAATCGTGTCCACGCGCACCGCCAACAAATCCGCCAAACCCCTTGATTTCGCCCTTTCGATGGTTTCAAAAATGAGCTGGGGCTCGGCGCCGAGATGCTCAAATCCGAGCCAAACCAACCCCTCATAGATTTCCGACTTATCTTCGAGAAAAGAAATCTTCAGCTCGTCGGTCTGGAGGTGGCTGCGCAACCGCTCCAGGGTCGATTCCGCTTTCCAAAAGGCCTCCACCGCAGCTTCCGGTCGACCCAAATGCTCCTCAATCTCGCCCACCAAGGCCCAGATTCGATATTCAAAGGCTGGGACTTCGAACGATTCAAACCGCGAAAGCGCCGAGGTGCACCACGAGCGCGCCTGCTCCGCGGCACCGCGGCGCAGAGCGAGCCGTGCCAGGTGGATCTCGCATCTGGCGACCCGGGCCGGCAAATCGTGCCGATCGAAGACACTCAGCGCCCGCTCGGCGAGCGCCACGGATTCGTCGGAGTGCCCGGCTGCCGCCAAGATCTGGGACCGGTAGAGATCGATTAGCGCGGCCCAGATCGTATTGTTCTCCTCCAAAAAGCGATTTCGAGCCTGGTCGAGCAAGCTCAACGCCTGATCCGTTTCCCGGATCCGCCCCTTGGACAACGCAAGGTTGGTCAAACACTTAGCGACTTCATATCCCATCTCCAGGGATTCAAACTCTTGGCGCCCTCGCTCGGCGAGATGAGCCGCTTCTCCGACCAAATTGAGTTCCAGATAGATTTCTGACAGGTCGAGGTCGCACAGCGCCATGTGCTGACGATCCCCGAGCTGCTCGCAATTGACACGGCCGAGTTCAAAAAGCTCGATCGCAATGCCGTACTCCCCGCGCAAATAGTGCAAATAAGCGATGTTGTAGTCGATCTCCAGGACCAAGAGGGACAGCTCGTTCTGCTCACAATAGGCCCGAGCCTCGTGATAGCCCTCGAGAGCTTCTTCGAGCTGGTGATCACATTGAAGACAGACAGCGATATTTCGAAGCGAGGTGCCTACGTCTTGGGCCCTGCCAATGGCTAGGAAGGTCCGGTGGGCGGAGCGGTAATGCCCCAAGGCCTCACCAAAGCGATCTTGCCGCGCCAGCAGGGTACCCACGTTAAATCGCAAGCGGGCCAACCTCAGGTGGTCCCCCAAACGCCGGAAGGTATCCTCCGCGGCCTTCGCCCATTCAAGCGCCCGCTCGTGAAAACCGAGATGGACCAAGCCGTGGAGATTGCTGGAACGGGTGATCGCCGCCTCGAGGTCGTCACCGACGGCTTTGAAATGCTCTAGGGCTTCTTCGGCGTAAGACAAGGCCGTGGGATAGTCACGGCGCTGGATGCAAACGATCGAAAGGGCCCGACAGCTTCGGCCACGACAGTAGTCGTCGGCCAGCTCGCCGGCCAAGAACCGGGCGCTCTTGGCGAGCTGCTCGGCCGCATCCAGATTGGTCCGGAGTTCGGCGACCACCCGGTCGCAAAGCTCCTTGACGGTAATCGGGCGCAACAGCTCAGGGTGGAGAGCGAGTTCGTGCCGCCGTTGGTCATCGCTTTCGAGCGCCGCCCAAGCGGAAATGGGATCAGACATGGCCAAGCGACTCGTCAATTGCCTGCTGAGGACTTCCAATAGAGCTCTTCGGCATTCCATAGGGTCGAATGGCCCAAGACCGTGGGGCGAAAGTTACCGAGTGCCGAGGCACTTCCGGCCAAGACATGGGGGCTGACCAAGAAAATCATCGGTAAGTGCTCCGCCACCAGCTGTTGGACCCTGCCGTACATCCGCTTTCGCTCCGTATCGTCTAGGGTCACGGCTTGACGGCTCATCAACGCGTCGATTTCTTGCTGCCAACGGGGCAACTCGGTCCCCGCCTTGAGCTGCCAAAGATGGTTGCCTCCCCCCGAGGTCAAAACGGGTATCAGAGCGTTGGGATCGGTATCACCACTGTTCATGGAGAGCACCACCGCTTCGTAATCAAAGCTGTTGAAAACACGATCTAACAGAGCCCGAAATTCGAGGCCTACCACCGTCGCGCCGATCCCCAGCTGGCGCAGATCTTCTTGCACGATGGTCGCCATGCCCAAGCGTTCTTGATTCGAAGAAGTACTGATGATCGTCAGCTCCACGGGAAGGCCGCCTGCATCGTGCAGCCTCTTACCGCGTAATCGAAAGCCCATCTCCTCCAATATGCGACGAGATTCTGTGAGCGATTGCGGGGTCGGTTCGAGGTCCGTCTGAGCCCACTGCTGGATTCCCGGCGTCACATGGGTTGCTAAGGGTCTGGCCTGGCCCGCGTAGATGAGCCCGGCGATGCCTTGACGATCGATGGCCGTGGATATGGCCCGACGAAATCGATCTTCCTTGAACCACTTCTGTTTGCGCTCCAAATCCGGTCGGTCTTCCAAGTGGTTGAGGTTGAAGAAGAGGAAGCTATATTCGAGACCTGGCCCCAGGTCCCACATGGTCTTTCCCGGACGGGTCTGCAAATAGGCAAAGCTCTCCGCTTTCAGACGATCGACCACGTGAACCTCGCCGGCTTGGAATCGAAGGGTTTGCGCGGTTTGATCGGCGACGAAGACAAAAACCAGCTGGTCGAGGAAGGGTAGGGACCGCCCCTTGGAATCGACCTTCCAATAATGGGGGTTCCGGCTCAGAACGACCTGCTCTCCCGGCACATAAGATTCGATCTGAAACGGGCCTAGACCGACGATTTCTTTGGGGTCGCTGCCGGTTCCCCACATTTCACCCAGGCGTCCCTGCCGATAAGGCTCCTCCAGCCGATGTTTGGGCAGAATCGGAAGATTGTCGAAGAGGCGCAAACCCGCAGCATTCGGCCGGTGAAGCTGAAAACGTAAGGTGTGAGCATCGACCTTTTCGGCCACGATCGCCTGACCGCCGGGCATTAGAAAATCCCGATGGGGTGAGCCGACCTGGGAATCGAGCAGCACCTCGAAGGTGAACATCACATCCTCGGCATCAAAGGCATGGCCGTCGGAGAAACGAATGCCCCGGCGCAGGTTGAGGATGTATTGCAATCCGTCGGCGGAACGCTGCCAACTCTTGGCGAGTGCGGCCGCCGGCAGCTGGGTTGCACGGTCTACGTGCACTAAATCCGCTGTGATTCGACGCAAGATGGTCAACGAAGGGTTGTCGAGGGCGGTGACCGGATTAAAGGTGGTCGGCTCGGCCCGCAAGGCCACGACCAATCGGCCACCGTGCTCGCCCACTACATTGGAGACCAAGACGTCTCGCTCCGCTGCCGAATTCAACTCGGCGCTCGAATCTGCGGCCGCCGATGCGCCGAGCAACAACGCCGATCCTACAAAGATCGGGAGAGCTGCCCGCAGGGTCCTTAATCCAGCGTTCGAAAAGACCTGTCGCGGGCACTGCATTGATGGGGATCTCCTGGACGCCGGATTCTATTCAGCGGGCTGTCGGCTTCGAAGAATCTTAGCAGTCTCTAGCCCCGGTCCAGCACTCAGTCAGAAACCACACAGATCTGATTCCACAAGCGACCGCGCACGGGTTTTTCCTCTTCGCCCGAAGGCAAGGTTCGCTCGCGCATGACATACATGCCGATCGAGCCCAGGCGAAGGTCGCCTTGGGCTAATCGATTCCACCGACGGCAAAGATACTGCCCGAACATCCGGCGGTGCACCCCGTTTTGGGGATCGTCGAAATTCATCAAATATTTCTTCCATCGCTCGTTGCCCAACGAACGGGATGGATTGGCGGGTTTGTCGAAGTCGGCGAGCGTCGGGCGTATAGGATTCGAGCGCGCATCGACCAGCTCCCCATTCACCAAGGTGCCTTCGAAGACAAACCAGCCGTCTTCGGTGGCCGGGAATGGGGCAAAGAGATTCCAGATTTGGCCCAGCTGCAAGAAGTCACCCACTCCATTTGCAGATTTCGGCAGGATCTTCTCGTAACGTTCGAAATCTACCGTGCGCAGATTCCACAACCCGACGTAAATCATCAACAACAGGACCAGACCTTGAACGGTCCAATGAAAGGCCCCGGGCACGAACGTCCTTGGGTCGCGGGAAGCGCGTCGGGCCCCGATCCGGCTCGGCGCCCGTTGACCCAGACCAAAAGCCAACCTACGTATCCAAGCATTGAGGCCGACCGGGCGGTACCGGGGCCACCACACCTGCCAAAATCGACTCGGGATAAACATCGACCATCCCGCGGCGCAAACGAAGGGAAAGATGCCCAAGTAGAGGGCGGGCGCAAGGCCGAAGAGGTGGAAACCCGCAAACACCACCACCGCGAGCATCTGCATGGCCGCGGTCTTCACCGGCGAAAAGGCTAGGGCGGGCCCCACGGTCTCCAGCCCCATCGTGGCAAAGGTGGCGAGTTGAAGAAGCTCGGGCCATTGGGTCAAGAAACGGCCAAAAGGCGTCACCAATTGATCGAGACGCAAAGCCATGGCCACGGCCGTGCCGTCTTCGACCCACACCGGATGCCATTTGAGCGCCGCCGAGAACCAATACATGCCGCACAGCTGCAATTTCAACGCTAGGGTGCCGACACTAACCACCATGGGATCCCGCTGTAGGTGTGGCCGGGGCTGTGGCTCGATCCTCGAATCCCACGAGGCGACCCGTCCCCAGGGTACGAACATGCCCCAAAATAGGAGCAAACGCAGCAACATATCGCCACCGTGCAAGACCAATGGATTGCGTACGTGCAGGGAAGCCACCATCAACCAGCACAGAAAGCCGGCGAGCCGAGTATGACGCCCGAGCAATAAGGCGACTGCGGCCCAAAGCGCAAGGGCGAAGAGCATAGCCTGCACCCACCAAATGCCGCTCAGGAAATGGAGCGAAAAGTTGAGAGCCCCTTCTTTCCAGGCCAGCAATCCCGCCCGTGGCAACACACCGGTGTCGGAATAGAAGGCTTCTAAATCCCGAGCCCGGGCGAGAAGGTCGTAGATCAACACCGATGCCAGGGCGATGCGAAGGGCCGCCAAGGACCGTACATCGATGCCGACGAGCTTTCGCCAAATGCTGGGTTCAGACACTTCGGGTGCCGCCTTGGGCCCGAACGAGCACACAGCCTGTTAAGACGCTCCCAATAGCCATGACGGACTCTCCTTAAGCATAGATACGAAAAGGGGGCGCCGAAACGCCCCCGTTACGCAGTCCATATTACCGGACCACAACACTACCTAGGCTGGGATCACAGCAGCGGACGGTAGGTCTGCACCTGTGCGTGCATGCGCAGCATTTGTTCGTTGCTGAAGGTATTCATGCAGCTATCGTCGGTGTAATCCATGAAATTCGTGATCGGGTCGAGACCCGGGTCACGACGGCAGGAGTCCCGGCCGGTGGGGCAACCGTAGGCCGGGCTCTTCTCGGCGGGGGTGTCGGCGACTTGGTCGCCTTGGCCGTTACAGCCACCTTGGAACGTGTGGTAGAGACCGAGCCAATGGCCGACCTCATGGGTACCGGTATCGCCCTGGTTGTAGGGAGAAGCGCTGCCGCCGGGCAAGGACTCGTCGAGCAAGACCACACCATCATCATCCGGGTTGCCGTTCAGGGACGACGGGAAGGTCGCCCAACCGAGCAAGCCACCGCCCAGGTTAGCGGTATAGACGTTGAGGCGGGTGTGGGGATCGATGTTGAGGGCGGCTTTGGCGTCGCGCTCGGCAGTGGTGTTGTAACCCATGTTGTACCAGGAGGCGTTGTCGGTGTAGTCGACACTCGCCAAAGTGAAGGAAAAGCCGGTGCCGGAGAACGCTTGGTTCAGCACGTTCATCTGACCATTGATGTCACCGCTGCTCAGGTAGCCGTTATTGCCGTCGTGCAGCACGTGGAACGCCACCGGGATCGAGACGTTACCCGGAGGGGTACCGCCGCCGTCGGAACCGCCATCGGTGCCACCGCCGCCATTGCCATTGCCGTTCTTGGCCTTCGAAACACCGATCCGGGTGAGCGAGTCCATGGCGAACGCAATGTCGAGCTCGATCTGGTCCATCTCTAACTGGCTGAGGTTCCGCTGACCACAACGCAAGTTGTGGAACTCAACGTGATCCCGGAACGCCTGCTCGGAAACGAAAGTCTGTCCGTTGTGCTCGAACTCGCCTTGCCCGGCAGCCCCTGCAAGGGCAGGGATGAGCAAAGCTAAAATTGAAAAGGCCAAAACAACAGGTCTCACAGCAACAGGTCTCACAGCAACACGTTTCATAAAAAAACTCCTCGGGGGGGTTGTTGGCTCCCGGCCACTGGCCACAAAGATCGGCCACTGGCCACAAAGAGCCGAAACAAGTCTGAACACTTATTCAATAGAGACCGATGAAGGGGAAAAAATATAGCCGGGGTGATTTTTTTGACAATCATCCCGGCTATCGATGTGGAGACTAAGTTGCGGTGCCGAAGTCTGGGCCTTCGGCGGTGAGATTTACGCTCGGACTGGAATCTCAATCTGCAGTGTTTCTTCAACCAAGACTTGAATCTTTGACGGCATCTGGACGAGTTCGCGGGAATGAAATTCACCGAGCTGGTCGCAAACTACCGTCGCCAACAGCTCTTCGTCGTTGAGCAAGAGAACCGGAATGCCGTTTCCTCGCTCCTGGGTTGAAGCACCCTGGACAGTCTGCTCAAGGGGTTGGCCGTCTTGACGTGTGACTTGGCCGTCAAGGCGACACCCCGTGGGATCCAAGCTCTCGATGCGGATATCGAAAAAATAATCTTCCGCGGAAAAAACCGAATGGTGAACGGCGCTGGTCGCGCCTCGAACACCTACGGGAGTCGGCTGATGGCCAAAGGTGAGTTCGGCTACGAGTCTGCGGATCCATGGCACGCCTGTTTCGGTCTTGACCGGCAAATGCATACGACCCATCGCTTTGACGATTCGGGTCACATCGAATTCGTCGGCGACTGCCTGCTCTTTATCGCGACGACCCAACGCGGCGACACTTCGCCACAGGTCGACTTCTTTTTTGTCTCTGTCGGAACCGGAGGCCAATCTTTGGCGGATTTCCAGATCCGTATCGGGATCTGCAACCCCACGCGCAAAGTCTAGCCAGGCGATTTCTCTATCTCGTTTCTTCATGAAACCCCCTTTTGCGACGGCGGAGAGCCGGCGCTTCCTCTTACACCCCAATAGAGACAAAAGACCGCTAGAGAAATATAGGCACGACCGTCTTTTTTGCAAACGTCTCTCGTGCGGAGATCTTTTTCCCTACTCCGCATCATCGGGCGACCCCCTTCTCACCCAGGATCTTACGCAGCTTCTGTAAACACCGGCCGCGGATAAAACCTATGGATCCGGTGGCCAAACCCAAAAGTTCGGCCACTTCTGCATAGGGCTTGGGTGGAATATCGAAGAAAAGCAGGTGAACCATCTCCTGGCAACGGTCGGGAAGCTCGAAAATAGCCTCACGGATCAGCTGCTGGTTTTCGAGTTCTTCGACGAAATCCGGAAAAACCTCCTCGTCGGGAATTTCGTCCGTCTCTACCCAGGAAGGTCCGCGTTGCCGCGTGCGCAGCCATTGGCGGCATCGGTTCAGCGTCAGGGAGGTCAACCAAGCCTTAAACGCCTCCTTCTTGCGCAAGGTGCTGAGCGATTTGCACGCATCGAACCAGACCGATTGAAAGACATCTGTGGCGTCGTCTTGGGGGATGCCGAAATCTAGGATGATGGCGAATACCAGCTTCCTGAATTTGTCGACCAGAGCGTCCCACCCCTGGGCATTGCCTTGAAGACACGCTTCGACCAGTCGCTCGTCGGGCCAGCCCGGGTTTGGAATCTTGGTCAACAAATCACCTTCTAGTCGGCAACCGCGAGCTGCCCGATTCGAGAACTATGCTGGAAGACGCTGTAGGGAGCATCGTGCCCGTGACCCATCCAACGAGGGAGGCCGCGGTTACGAACGCAGCGGGAATCGGCGAATCATAACCGACGCGCCGAACGGGAAACCAACTTCGGCCCGCGGAACCCTGAATGTGAGCATCCCTGGGCCGGAAAGCGAGCAACAAAAAAACCCCGAGGCTTGGAGGCTTCGGGGTTTTTGGGGTCGGCTCACATCAGCCGTGGCTCGATCAAGCGTGCTGGGCGATGTGCGACTTGTCGTCGGACTTTCCGCGCCACTGCTCCCAGAGCAGAGCGAACGGGCTAGCCACGAAAATCGACGAATAAGTACCGATGATCACGCCGATCATCAGCACAAACGCGAATCCCCGCAACACCTCACCGCCGGCAAAGAACAAGCAGGCGACCACCAACAAGGTGGTACCCGAGGTGAGGATGGTACGGGACAGGGTCTGATTGATGCTCAGATCCATCACTTCTTCCATCGGCTTGCGACGGTAGCGGCGCATGTTCTCGCGCACACGGTCGAAAATCACCACCGTGTCGTTCACCGAATAACCGACCAAGGTCAGAAAAGCGGCGATGGTGGCGAGATTGAACTCATAATCCAGGATGGCGAAGAGGCCCAGGGTGATCAAGAAGTCGTGGAAAACCGCGACGAGGGCACCGACTCCGAACCGAAGCTCAAAGCGGAACCAAATGTAGGCCAACATGCCCAGGAGGGACATGATCACCGCCAAATAACCCTTGGTGCGCAGCTCAGAGCCGATTTGCGGTCCAACGTTTTCACTCGACAACATCTGGAAGGCGCCGATCGCGGCTTTATCCTGGAGGAATTGAGCCGTGGCCGGAGAAACGCCTTCCACCGACGTCACCTGATCGAACGACTTGAAGATTTTCACTTCTTGGCGTTTGGAAACGATGGCATCCGCCACCGCTTCATAGTGGCTGTGCGCGGCGTCGACGTCGTCGGCACCTAGACCGTCCGGATCGGCGTTGACCAGCAGCTCCGTGATCGTATCTCGGCCGCGCTGATTGAGATCGGTCTTATCACCGAGATCGCCGTTGAGCTGGAGGTTCAAGGCCTTCAAGACCTCGGCTGCGGTGCCTTCTTCGCTGTCCTCTTTGACCGGGGTCTTGATCAAGATTTCGTGGTCTTCGGGCGCCCCGTACTGCTGGATCAGCGCTTCTCGCAGACCGGCTTCGGTCAAGGAGTTGCGCACATCGTCGGTGGTTTGGGAGTCGTCACGAAGCTTGAGGGTGAGCTGGGTGCCACCGACGAAATCGATGCCGAAGTTCAACCCGCCTAAAAAGGCCAGCTCAGCGACCGCAACCACCAACAAAGAAAGAGACAACCAGACGAATACCTTGCGGTATTTCAAGAACTGGATGTGGGTATTGGTAAAAAACTGCATGTTCGGATCCTCGTTGAAGAGTCTCGATGGGCGGTGTCAGATCGACAGCTTTTCAACCCGGTCGCGACGGGAGTAAAGAGCGTCGAACAAGAAGCGGCTGATGAACACCGCCGTGAACACGGAAGCGAAGATGCCCACCGACAAGGTGACGGCAAAACCGCGGATCGGGCCGGTGCCAAACATGAAGAGGAACATGGCCGCGATCAGAGTGGTGATGTTTGCGTCGAGAATGGAGGACAGCGCTTTTTCAAAACCGGCGGCAATCGCCGACTTGACCGTTCGTCCGGAACGGAGTTCCTCACGAATACGTTCGAAGACCAGGACGTTGGCGTCGACCGCCATACCGATGGTGAGCACGATGCCCGCAATACCCGGCAGGGTGAGCACGGCACCGAAAGAGGCCAAGGCCCCGAACACCAAAACCACGTTCAAGCCTAGGGCGGTTACCGCGTTGAGACCGGTCAGCTTGTAGACCAGCAGCATGGTGATCACCACCAGCAAACCGCCGAGCAAACCCGCCTTGCTACCCTTTTCAACGGAGTCTCGGCCCAAGCTCGGTCCAACGGTGCGCTCTTCCAGAACGGTCAAACCCGCCGGCAGAGCACCGGAGCGCAAGACGGTCACGAGGTCTTGGACCTCTTGGACGGTGAAGCTGCCGTGGATCACACCTTGATCGCGGATACGATCTTGGATCGTCGCCACCGACATGACTTTTTCGTCGAGCACGATCGACAATCCGCGGCCGATGTTGGCGCCGGTGATCTCGGCGAATTTCTCACCGCCGTCACTGGTCAGGATGAAGGCCACCGTGGGCTCTCCAAAGTCACCGGACGACATGCGCGCGGTCTTGAGATCACGACCGGTGATCACCCGCTTTTTCTCAATCGCCCACCACTGCTCGCCGATCGGACGTTTGTTCTCGTCGCGCAGCTCTTCTTTCAAAATTTCGATGTCGTCGGTCAGGCCACCGGGAAGCTGATCGATCACCGCTTGTTGGGAGTCGCCCGGGCCAATGCCGGCGACAGAGAGTCTCAGCTCCAAAAATGCGGTGTTCTGGATCAGCTCTTTGACCCGCTCGGGATCGTCGACACCGGGCAGCTGAACCACGATGCGGTCGGAGCCCGCGCCTTCGTCATGGATGATCGGCTCACCCACGCCGAACGCGTCAACACGATTTCGAATCGTCTCTTGGGCCTGATTCACAGACATCTGACGCAAGCTGTTGGCCTCGCCCGGGGTGAGGCTGACCTTCAACCGATCACCGCTGCGGGACATTTTCCAGCCCGGCAGGTAGACTTCGACGATGTCGTTTTTGACTTCACTATCCTTCGCCGCCGGCACGCCGAGCACGTCGAAGGTGTCGATGCCGGTTCGCTCGGTGGTCGCCTGGATATCCCGGTCGGCCAGCTCACGGACAAAAGAATCGATCGTGTTGTCGGTTTCGGCACGGATGGCGTCGTCAGTTTTGACCTCCAACACCAGATGCATACCGCCTTGAAGATCTAGGCCGAGATTGATCTTTTCTTCGGGCGGATACGCCGAGAAGGCCATCAACGCGACAATGGTCACGATCAGAAGGCCGCGATAAAGCAGATTACGGTCCATGGTCTCTAACTCCCGTTGTCGGCCTTGGATCCTTCCAGGCCGCCGATCGCCCGTTTGGCGACTCGAACTCTGACATTGTCGGCAAGCTCCAGAACGACTACATCTCCGTCGACCTTGATCACCTTGCCGTAGAAACCGCCATTGGTGATCACGTTGTCGCCTTTAGAGAGTTTGTCAACCATCTCGTCCAGAGCTTTCTGCTTCTTGCGAAGCGGCATGAACCACACCACGTAGAAAACCAGAAAGATCAGGACCATCGGCATCAATTGCACGATCGCCGAAGGCTGCTGGCTCGCTTGCGCGAGCACGATGGTCCACCAGAGGCTCGTCATTTATTTAGCTCCTCGAGAGCGTGTCGATCAGAATGCGCTCAAAGCTCGAAGTCACTTCGTCCAACGCCGATCCCGAGCCCAATAGTTCCGCAGTCCGGTGGCCTTGGCACGCTAGGCGCGACCGAGAGACCGACACTGTACTGAGGTGCGGAAACCGCGATGGGTGTGAACTCTGGGGAGGGGAGCGGTCTAGGACGAACCGGGCTCCCCTGCGGTGTAGCGGCGGACGAAATCTTCGGCCAGAGTCGCCAACGTTCCAAGCTCGACACCCTCTCGTAAGTCGGCCATAAAGTCAAGGTAGAAGCGGAGGTTGAGCAGCGTAGCGAGCACCGGCGCGGTGATCTCTTTAGCCTTGAAAAGATGGTGGAAAAAAGCCCGGCTATAGCGCTGGGCCAGGGGCCAAGAACTCTCCGGATCGATCGGTGTGGGATCGTCCTTGTAGCGGGCGTTTTTGATCTTGATCACTCCGGCGCGAGTGAATAGTTGGCCGTGACGGGCATGGCGGGCCGGCATCACACAATCGAAGAGATCGATGCCGTGCTGAACCCCGTGCAGGAGGTCCAAGGGCGTGCCCAGACCCATCAAATAGCGGGGTTTGTCGACCGGCAAAGCCGAAGTCGTGCATTCGACCGCGAAACGCCGGTGCTCGACCCCTTCGCCGACACTGACACCACCGATGGCATAACCCGCGAAGTCCATGTCCGTCAGCTCACGGGCAGCTCTCAGCCTCAGCTCTTCGAACACCGAGCCTTGAACGATGCCGAAGAGCCCGCCGCCGGCTTCCTCAGGCCAAGCTCGCCGCGCCCTCTCGGCCCAATGGTTGGTCAGCTCGAGCGACTTTTCCGCGTCGGCTTTTTCGATCGGATACGGGGGACATTCGTCGAGCATCATGGCGATGTCGACCCCCATGCGGGCCTGGCTCTCCGCCACGCTTTCGGGGGTGAATTTCACCATCGAGCCGTCCAAATGGCTCTTGAAGACCACCCCTTCCCGGCTCATCTTGCGCAGGGGCGACAGGCTCCAAACCTGATATCCCCCGCTGTCGGTGAGAATCGGGCGATGCCAGCCGGTGAACGCGTGGATTCCCCCCAACCGCTCGATGATGTCGATTCCGGGCCGCAGGGTCAGGTGGTAAAGATTGGCGAGCATCACCGACGCGCCGGCATCTTCGAGCTCTTGAAAGGTCAGTCCTTTGACTGCCCCAAGAGTGCCGACGGGCATGAAGGCGGGAGTTTCGACCACCCCGTGAGGAGTGGTGAGTCGCCCACGGCGGGCTTGCCCGTCGGTGGCGAGAACTTGATATTTGAGGGCCATGAATGGGTCGAAGGGCGCTTATTGACCCTTTTCGTCCTTGCGGGCCTTCTTGCCTTTTTTGCCCTTCTTGCCGAGTTCGACCACCTTGACCTCGACTTCCTCAGGCAGCTCGATCTCGAATTGATCGTCGGCAATCTTTTCGTTGACCACAACGTCCTCGAAGAAGAATTCGGTCAGGCTACCGTCCGGCTCCACGTATTTGAGGTAGAGGGGGTAATAACCCGTGCGATGGAGATGGATCCCCATGCCCTTGATTTTCTTCTCGACCCGTTTGAATTTGGGCACCAGCTCTAAGCGATACGGCGCTTCGGGATCGCGGGGAAAGGTCGTGCGCAAGGTGAAGTAGCGCTGCAGCGTTTCCAGGGAGTTGCTGGCGGAAAGGTACTCCATGACCCGATCTGCCTGCTTGCCCACGTTGACCTTTTCAGCCGTGCCCAAATCTCGGAACCAGGTGAGCATTTCGTTGGCTCGAATAAGCACCGTGGTTTGATTCGGCTCACTGAAGTCCCAACGCACACGATCCGGCGAGTGATACCAAAACCGGCCTTTAGAGTCTTCCGGCTCGACCAGGAAGACGCTTTCCTTGCGTTGGGTAAAGTTCGCTTCCATGGTAACCAGCTGAGCTTGCTCGTATTTGATCCGCTCGATCAGCAGCTCGAGACGCTCGCTGATTCCTAAACCTTCTTGCTCCGGATCCGGAATATCCTCAGCGAGCACCGGATAGGCGAAGACCAAGAGCGACGAAAGGAGAACCGACGACGCAAGGCGCCTCGGACGAAGGGTATTTTTGAAGTACGGCAAATCCATAGACCCGCGATGGTACCCCGCGTCCCATCCCCAGGCAAGCGCGCGGACAGCTCCCTGGCAGAGATTGACAAGCGATTGACAAGCGATTGACAAGCGATTGACAAGCGATTGACAAGCGATCCGAACCGACCGGCCGCAAGCCGCGGCGTTGACAGCTCAGTGGACGGTTGCTAGCTTGATTTGGTGAATGCTCAGATCGAAGCTCGGCAAGCTGCGAAGCCGGAACCTACTCTTCTATCGACCAGGGGTTGGATCGGATTCGGCCTCGGCTCCAATCTCGGCGATTCTCGATGGTATTTGAGCCGAGCCCTCGATGCTTTGGTCTGCCGTTATGGTGCTCTTCGCATCGCACCTCTTTATTCCACTGAGCCGATCTCGGCGATCGAGCAGGACGACTTCCTCAACACCGTGGCGCTGGCCCCCTATCCAACCGCCGACGATCCTGTGCAAGATCAGGTCCGCCGAGCCCTGGGATTCGCCAAAAACTTGGAGCGACAAGCCGGTCGCCGGTCCGCTGAACGCGACAGCCCCCGAGCCCTCGATGTGGACCTTCTTTTCTGGGGTGAGCACCGCCTCAGCTTGGGCTCGCTTCCCGGCGAGTCGGCAGTATCACCGGGCTCCGAAACACCGTGGCCCGGAGCCATTGAAGTTCCTCACCCCCGCCTCACCGAGCGCCGTTTCGTTCTAGCTCCGCTGGCGGATCTGGCGCCCAATCTGCTCCTGGACGGCAAGCCCGTCCGTCAGCTGCTCGACCAGGTCTCCGACCAAAGCATTCAAGGATTGGATTGGAATGCGTAGCGACCCTCCAAAGAGACCGAGACTCGGGCTGTTCGGACACCCTGAAACTCAAAGATAATTCGTTGCACCCATTCGTTGTACCATGGAGCGAAAGATTGCGGTCCCCCAAGGCTGCCGAACGACGACTCCGGCTCGGCACGGTCTCAGATCCAGCCCAGGTCCGGCCGACTCGAGAGCCCTAATCCCAAGAACTCTTTCGTTTAAGGACGACCCAACTCCCGTGCCCCCCACGACTTCCACCCCATTCGGCCCGAGGCGCTTACCCTTGATTCCTCTCTCCGAGGAAGTCTGTTTTCCGTGCACCGAGCTTCGGCTGCGCATCGTAGAGCCCGAGTACCGACGCTTGGTGGAATCGGTCAGCGGTGGAAACTTGGACGAAGGGTGGTTGGGTTTGGTGCTCTTGCGCACGGGCAACGAATCCATGCCCGGGGAAGCTTCGGTTTATGGTGCGGGTACCGCTGCCCGCCTGATCGACGTCGACGAAAACGAGCAGGGTTGTCAGATCGTGCTCGAAGGCCGCCACCGATTCGAAATCGAACGGGTGGTGCCGGCGGGCTGTTGGCGCGAAGGTTGGGTGCTGCCCATGGACGAGCCCTACATCTCCGAGCTCGATCCGGATGTTCGGGAGCTGAGGCGCCAGATCCTCGCCCTGGTGATCGAGCTTTCGGCCGAACTCGGCGAGCGATTCGCCCTCGGCCGCGAGCAGCTGCAGCCCCTGACCCAAGGGCTGACCTTCGAAGCCATGGTCAATCACTTGGCGGCCAATCTCGATATGGCGCCGCCGAAAAAATTACAGCTCTTACGCCACGCCCTGCCGGAACGGGCGCTCTATTTGTTGACCATCCTGCGGAGCCGTCGGAAAGTCCTCGACGTGCTGCGCCCCTACCGCCATCTGGCGCCGTTTTCGGATTTCCACTAGAGGCGGCCCCATCGTGCTGTCGATCCGCGATCCCATCCACGGTTTCATCCGCACCGACGAACTCGAAACCGCCCTGCTCAAAAGCCGGCCGATGCAACGGCTGCGCTTCATCCACCAATTGGGTTTGACCTTCCTGGTCTTCCCCGGCGCCGAGCACAGTCGATTCAGCCACGTGCTCGGCACCATGCATTTAGCCGGACAGATTTACGATGCCCTGGCCGCCAAAAGCGACGGCTTGCTGCCCCGCGACGCCGACGCCCGCGAGCGCCGATTGGTGCGCGTCTCGGCCCTGTTGCACGACATCGGCCATGCTCCCTTCAGCCACTCCGCCGAAGGTCTATTCGAAGGTGGAATCGACCACGAAGACATGACCATGCGGCTGCTGCAAACCCCGGAGATTCAAGACATCTTCGAACACCACGGCCACGGTCTCGACACCGAAGCGGTGCGGCGAGTTCTGACCAAAAGCGGCAGTGGTTTCGAGCATCTACTTTCCGAGATCGTTTCCTCGGAGCTGGATGTGGACAAGATGGATTACCTGCGCCGTGACAGCCTCTACTGCGGCGTGCAATACGGCATCTACGATCTGCAACGGCTGACGGAAATGGTCGAGCCTTTGGAAGATCCACGGGACGGTCGCTGGCGAATCGGCGTCGGTCACGGCGGGGTGCACGCCCTCGAAGCGTTGGTGATGGCCAGGTATTACATGTTCACCCAGGTCTACTTCAACGTCACCAGCAAGGTCATGGAGCTGCACTTCAATCGCTGGTTGCGGTCTCGGGGCGTGGAGTGGCCCGCGGAGCCCGAAGCTTTCCTGGAGCAGGACGACCTGACCGTGCTGCAACAAATGCGCGCCTCCGACGACCCCCACGCACGCGCCATCGTGCACCGAGAGCGATTCGCCTTGGCCTTCGAGTCCGACGAGCACCTAGAGCCGGAGCGTCGACGAGAGCTTTTGGGCCTGGTGCCGGACCTGAAAGAAGAATTCGGCGAGCACAACCTGCTGGTGGACCATTCCGAGAAAGACCCGCACCGCTTGGGACAGAATCGTGTTTGGGTACGGCGATTCGACGGCTCCTTGCTGCCGATGGACAAAGCCAGCAATTTTATTGGCCAAATGACTCCAATCGATTGTGTACGCATCTATGCTCCGCGAGAATTGCGCCAAGAGGTGGGCCGGGCGGTCGAAGCTCGATGGTCGCGTGCCGACTCCGACGCCAACTCACAATCCTCGACTTAGAATGGATCGACCGGCGAATGGTTGAAAGTCCGAGACGTAGTGTCGGAATCACTCAGTCTGAGTCGCTGAAGTCGCTGAGGCACTGAGTCGCTGAGTCCTGAGTCACTAGTCGCAAAGCCCATCGCTTCCGACTCACGTTTTGGAACCTTGGAAAAGAATATTTGAAAAATCGTCAGTCCATTCCATGGAGGTAAGGAAACATGGGATTTCTCAACGGCTTGGTCAATGACATGCTGAAAGAGTCCACGGGTTACGACGTGCGCAAGATCACTCGAATGGTGGGAGGAAAAAACCTCCTGATGTTGGGCGCCGGCGCGGCCTTGGCCGGTGGCATGGCCGGCGGTTTCGGCCAAAGCACCAACGATGGCCCCAGCTCCTGGGGCGAGCCCCCCAGAGCAGGCGGTGGCCCGCCGACACCCCTCCCGCCGGTGCCCGGCGCGCCGACCCCTACGGCCCAGGCTCTGCCCCCAACACCGGCCGCACCTCAGCCGGCCGCACCTCCCCCTCTGCCTCCCATGCCGACAGCCACACCTGCGGCGCCCTCTTCAGCGGCAGAGCCGCAAAGCCCCGGGGCAGAACCCGAGGACGTTTCGATTTCCGTAAATTTGACCTACGCCATCGTGCGCTCCATGGTGTCCGCCGCGTTGGCGGACGGCAACATGGACGAAAAAGAGAAGGCGACGATTCTGGATCGTTTGGGCAGCTCCGGCTTGGACGCCGAACGGGTCCAACAGGTCCATCGGGACTTGGTCATTCCCCCGTCTCCCGCGGAGCTGGCATCGATGACCGACTCCTTCTCGGAGCGCGAGGCCATGTACCGATTCGCCGGCCTGATTCTTCTCAGCGACGGCCAAGTCACAGATCTAGAAAGAAGTTGGTTGAACCGTTTCGCCGTCGCGCTCGGATTCGACGCCGAACGCAAAGAGCTGCTCGAGTCGGAGATTTTTGCCGACTGATCCTCACTGCCGACTTAGCGTTTCTGCCGACTGCACGTTAGTCGAAGCGGGTCTTCGGCGTGGGTCTTTGGAGGGAATTTAGTGTTGAGCGCGAGGATCGGATTGCTTTTCGATCGGCTGATTTCGGAACGTTGGGTGATGGGCGTTATCTTGCTCAACACCCTCGTCATGACCCTGGGAGGTTTCTATCAGGCGGGCACGCGCGAGTACCTAATCGTCCATGCCATCGACTATTTATGCGTGCTCTATTACATTGGCGAGGCGGCCTGGAAGATCCATCGCCTGGGCTGGAAGGGGTATCGCAGCTTCGGTTGGAATCGCTTCGATTTCCTCGTCACCGTGCTCTGCCTGCCCGTGCTGCTCGAACCGTTCACCAGCGGTGGCGTCCACTATTTGACCTGGCTGCCCGTATTCCGGGCAGGGCGCCTCTTCCGCCTCCTGCGCCTGCTTCGATTCATCCCCGATTCCATGGGGCTCGCCCAAGGTGTCGTTCGGGCCCTCAAAGCTTCCGTCGGCGTATTTCTAGCCCTGGCCTTGGTCAACCTGATGTTCGCCCTGTCCGCCCATTTCATTTTCGGTGAGATTGCCCCCGAGCGGTTTGGGGATCCGGCCAAAGCCGTCTACAGCATTTTTCAAATCTTCACGATCGAAGGCTGGAACGAATTCCCCGAGCTGATCGAGAAAAAGATCGTCGACGGCGAGCTGAACGGAGCTTGGATCCACGTGACCCGGGCCTTCTTCGGCGCCGCGGTGTTGGTCGGCGGCATCCTCGGTTTTTCCATGGCCAATGCCGTATTCATCGACGAAATGACCCTCGACAACAACCGAATTCTCGAACAGAAGGTCGATGTCTTGACCGAGGAAGTCCGGGACCTCCATCGGCTCCTGGAAAAGCTGTCCGGCGACGGCCCATCCTCGAACCGTCTTTCCGCAGAGATACCGGTTGACGACCCGGGTGGTTGACGACCGTGTAGCCCGGCCTAAACCCAGCGATCCGTCATTTACCCCTCGGCCCGAGCGACCTCCGCTTCAGCGGCAAGGTGTCCAAAGGAAGCCCAAGATTCTCCGTCGGCAACAGCTCGCCAGACCTCCATCGCACGCTCTTCATTGCCTTGGAGAAAATAAGCGAAGCCGACCCCATAACCGGTGGTCGCCCAGGCTCCCGGTCCGTCGGAAGAGGCTTCGGTCAGCAGTGCTTCCGGCTCCCGTTGCCCTTTGAAAGCTAGGATCAATCGATGGTAGGCATGGTTTTCGAGCAAGGACCAATCCTCGGTAATCGGCTCCAGCACCTTGGCCGCATCTTGCGTCCGACCCAACCGGGCCAGGGTCATATACAGCCAATAGGCCGTCGCGACGCGCATGTCCGGATTCTCCGAAAGGGCCATGCAGCGCTCATAAGCCACCAGGGCTGATTCAAAGTCCGCCTTCAGGTAGTGAACCAATCCCAGGTGGTACCAAATGTTGGTGCCCAAGGTGCTGGTGGGGATATTGCGAGCATTGGGCAAGCCGTCACCTTCAATCCGATCCGGCAATCCCTCCACAAGCTCGGCAGCTTGCTCAAAGTCGGCCTGCGCCTTGTCGAGCCGACGCAGGCTCAACAACCGATGCCCCCGATGACGAAGCAGGCGAGCCCGGGTCTGAGGATCGAGATCCGAACGTTCCAGCCCTTGGCTGTAGATCTCGATGGCTTCCTGGTAACGCCCCAAATAGGCCGTTCGGCGGCCCTTCCAAATCAAGGCTTCCACATCGGCGGGGTCCTGCGAGAGAACAGCCTCGGCTTCCGTCAATAGTTTCTGCTGGCGCTCCCGCATGTCGTCACCGAGGGTGGGCCGGATCAAATCTCGACCGAGGAGATCCTGCCCTTCGACCACGCTTTGCCCGGCAGGGCTCGAGGATCCGGCGGCCGCCGGGGAGCCGGCCGCCGGGGAGCCGGCTGCCAAGGAATCCGTGGCCGGCGGCGAAACGTCGCAGCATCCGACCGCTAAAAATCCCACGAATCCCAACATGACGGAAACTCTCAACCCTAGACCTCTCCACATGGGTGCTCTCCTTGCGATTTTCCTAACCACGCGGTTCTGGCCGCAATTCTTTGGCGCAATTCATCGTCTGCTCGTTCTGATTTCCGAATTTACCAAGACGAGGACTGCGGTGCTCGCCATCAAAAAATTTCTCGAAATTTTCGCCATCCCCGGAACTCGGAAGCCCAAATATGCGTAGTGCATATATATGAGATCCTCCCACTCCGCCCGCCAAGCCGACGTCGATCGGCATTTGCCCCTTTCCGCGGTGGATTGCCATCTGCTGCTGGCCCTTTCCAGGCAAGATTTATACGGCTACGCCCTGCTTCAAGCCATGTCCGAAGATTCCGCCGGCGCCGTGGGCATCGACGTCGGAGCGCTCTATCGGGCTTTGGATCGGCTATCCCGCCAAGGTTTGATCGAAACCACCCAACATCGCGAAGCCCAACCGACCCGGGGTAAACCTCGGCGCTATTACCGACTCAACCCTTTCGGCCGCGCGGTGCTCGAAGCCGAGCTCTGCCGTTTGCGTCGAGTGGTCGAGCTGTCGGAATGGCAAGGAGCGGGATCATGAACGTCGAGCTTTGGTTACGCCTTGCCTTGGCCTGCTTCCCCCAAGATTTTCGCCGGCGTCGGGGCGACGAGATGCTCGACACCGTGGAGGACATGCTGCGTCAAAGCGTGGCTGCGGATAGGGCAAAGCTTCGGCGACGCATCTTTTTCCAACTGGCCAGGGCCGGCCTGGCGGAGCGGCTGTCTGTTCCACCCTTTCGAGTTCCCTCTTTTCGCGCTTCAAACACCCATTTCCACAAGCATTCTCGGAGCCCGTTCATGGACGACCTGATTCACGACTTAAAGAGCGCCTTCCACTCCCTCGCCCGGCGCCCCGCCTTCGCCATGATGGTGATTGCCACCTTGGCGGTCGGCCTAGGCACCAGCGCGGCCATGTTCGGTGTGGTCCACGGTGTTTTGCTGGAACCCCTGCCCTTTGACGAACCGGATCGATTGGTGACGGTGCTGCGGAATTTCACCAACGATCCCGGGCGTGAAGAAGACAATATGTCGCTGCCCGACCTGCTCGACCTACAGGAACGGACCACCAGCCTGGAAGCGGTCGCCGGATACGGCCGAGCCCGCAAGACCCTGGTCAGGGACGGCGAGCCCCAGCTGATGGTGACCGGACGGGTGACCAACGGACTGCTCAACGTCTTCGGTTTGGCGCCCCACCTCGGCCGTGACTTGGAATCCGGCGATGCGCTTCTCGACGCACCGAAAGCCGTCGTGCTCAGCCACGCGTTCTGGCTCAAACAATTCGGCGGCGATCCGTCAGCGATCGGCACAGTCCTACAGCTTTCCGGGGACTCCCACACGGTCGTCGGCATCGCACCGGCGGGCTTCGACTATCCGTCCGACGTGGAAGCGTGGGTGCCGTGGCAAATCGATACGGAAGGCTGTGGCCGGGGATGCCATTTGCTCGACACCGTGGCCAGGCTCGCCCCCGGCGTGGACCCCGAATCCTGCTCTCGCGAACTCGAGGTGCTCGGCGCCGCGCTGGCAGAGAAATTCCCGGAATCCAATATCTACAAGCGCTTCGCCGTACGCCAACTGCAACAACAAGAGGTAGCCCCGGTGCAGTCGGCTTTGTGGTTGCTCATGGGGGCGGTGCTCTTGGTGGTCTTGGTCGCCGCCGCCAACGTCGCCAATTTGGTCTTGGTCCGAGGGGCCCGGAGGCGGCGCGAAATGGCGATCCGAAGAGCGGTGGGCGCCGGACGTGCTCGGCTTTTCCGTCAGCTGATGCTCGAAAACGGTCTGCTGGCCCTCGGCGGAGCCTTGGCAGGTCTGGTGATCGGCCAAGGGGTGCTGACCGCATTCCTCCATCTGGCACCTCCGGATCTGCCGAGACTCGACTCCGTCGGCCTGGACGTCAACGTGCTCGCATTCACCGTCGCCCTCTCGGCTGTCGTGTTGTTGATCTTCGGTTTGGCACCCGCGTTGCGGATCGCCAACGTCGAGCTGCGGAGTCGAGGCGGGGCCGGAACCCGGCGCGGTCGACGGTCGAGGCGGGTCTTGCTCACCGCCGAGCTCGCCCTGACCCTGGTCCTGCTGCTCGGCGCGGGTTTATTGCTGCGCAGCTTCGTCAGCATGACCGACGTCGACCTCGGATTCGCCCCCGAACGGGTGACCCGCTTCTCCTTCCTGCTTCCCGACTCCGGCTATTCCGAGCCCGGATCCTCGATCGTCTTTTCGAGCCAACTGGAACAACGGCTGCGGGACACACCAGGCGTGGAAGCCGCCGGGCTCGCGTTCACGGGCCCCTTCGGCAGCAGCCAAATTTCTTCGACCATCCAGCCCCTCGATCGACCGGAGCCGGCCCACGGCGAAGAGCTGGGGGCGGTCTTCGATGTCGTGACTCCCGGTTTCTTTGAAACCCTTCAGATTCCCATCATGCAGGGAAGAGTGTTTGCGGACTCCGACACCCGAGAGGCCCCACTCGCTTTGGTCATCAGTCAAGCTTTGGCCGAACGCTACTATCCCGGCAAGAATCCGGTGGGCGAACGCGCCAAAGTCGGCGTCAGTTTTGGTTTCGACGACGACGACGCGGCCTATACGATCATCGGGGTGGTGCCCGACGTCCGTGCCTATTCCGTAACTCAAGACCCCGAGCCGGCGGTGTATATGGCCCAAGCTCAAACCGCCTCGCCCTATCTGAGCGGTTTCGTGCGCAGCCGAAGCGGCGTCGACATGGCACCCGCCATCCGCGAGCACATGCGCGCCCTCGATCCCTTGATCCCGTTGCGCTCGATTGAAACCCAAGAGGCGGCCATCCACGAAGCTTACGGTCCCCAGCGCTTCTACCTAGCTCTGCTCGGGGCCTTCGCAGCCATCGCCCTGATCCTCTCGGCCGTCGGCCTCTACGGCGTGATCGCCTACCTGGTCAGCCAGCGGACGCGGGAACTCGCCGTGCGCATGGCCCTGGGAGCCGACAGCGGCAGCATCCTGCGCCTCGTGCTCGTCGACGCCCTTCAGCCGACATTGCTCGGCGTTTTCTTCGGCCTCACGGGAGCCTGGCTCGGGGCCACAGTGCTCGACAAATTGCTCTTCGGCATCACCGCACACGACCTCGCCACCTACCTCGCGGCGCCGTCGATCCTCATTGTCTGCGCTTTGCTGGCAACCCTCGCCCCGGCTCTGCGAGCGTCACGACTGCAACCCAGGGTCGCGCTGCAAGAGGAATAGGTAGGGCGCAGTCGGTGTGCCGCAGCAGCCGGCTGCGAAAGTCCTCAAGGGATTCTCACCGAACTCGGCAACCTCTGGTAGAGGATCTCCAGCCTTGGGCCTGCGGCTGCCGAGCTTCTCAAAGCTTTGCAGGGATGCCGGCCTGGCCGTGGGGTGAGGCGGAGGTGAGCCCAGAGCCGGGCGACCGGCCCGCATTCTCTCATCGGCCGGAGGGGGACAGCTCGACCCGGTCGATGGTCACGCCATCGGCAGCGGCCCTCAACTTGAAGTAGATCAGCCCCAATAGAACCGCCTGGAGCGCCGTGAAAAGGGTGGTGAGCGCCAGATCGACGGCGAGGACACCCTGGCCCCGCATGACCATGCCGACGACCCATTCCACGGCCGCACTCAAGCCGCCGAGGATGAAAAAAGCGAAAAAGATCGGCACCCGATTGCCCTCGGTCAACTCCCAGCTGCGACCCAGCGCCTGGGTGACGCCGAGGCGCTCGAGCACCATCGCCGGCACCGACACCGACCAGCCGATCGAGAGAACGATGCCGGGGAGGATCAGGAGCAGGTATCCGAAAAGAATCCCGATCGACTGCACCGTGACCAGAACCACCAGCAATCCCAAGCTTGGCAGCGCGATGCCCACGGACTCGGCCAGCACCACCGTCTCGTCGCGCAGCCAGCGGCCGACCACGTGGGCCAGGGCTGCGGACCCCAATAACTGGCAGAGGGCTCCTACTGCCATCATGGCGGCGAAGTGAAAGAAGAAGCGTCCCCACTGTGCCCCCTCGGCTCCGAAGAAGGTGTCCGAGTAGCCGAAGAAATAGAAGGTGTAAAGCAACCCCGGAATCGACACGATGATCGTGACCAAGACCACGGGTAGGAAGTTCACCATCGTGCACTGAATGGCCTCGTGCACCAGCTCGCCTGCCGAGAGATCGGCGCGTCTTGAGACGGTGTACCGGCTGCTCGATTGGTGCGATTGGACGGCGGTAGTGGGATCGTAAACGTCTCCCAGCGGCACCGGCTCGGGCTCCGATCCCTCGGCTGCTTCTCGGGCGAACGGCGCTTCCCGGGAGATGTGGTCGCCGGCTTGAGGATGGGAAAATCCCAACGCGACCGGAGCCGCTTCGTCTTTAAAGACCGAGCGGTCCCCGAACCCGTCTGTCTGGGCCGATTGTGGGGTGAACCCTATGGATGACTGCGGTGCCTGGTAGATACCTACTTCCGGCGACGGCGGCGTTGAGCCGGCGGTGGACGGGACGCTCTGGCGCGCGGCGCTCAGCTCGTCGAGCGAAAAGCTCCGACGGCAGCCGGCACAGTCCATGGACAGGGGCTGATCCAACCCGCAGTCCGGACAAGTGATTCTTGCAACAGGCCGCGACGAGCGGCGCGATGGGTTCATCATGAGTCCCTCCCCGGGATAGTTTTGTAAGAGTATACATATATTTCATACCCCAATGAAAGGGTAAACACCCCAACGCCTCAATAATAGGTGCCTGAACGGCTAAGGTGCCTAATCCGCAAATATCGCCAGCTCGTCGTAAGGCCCCGTAGCAGCAGGCTGGTGATATTTGCGGGCTAAGTACCGGGTGATACTTGGAATAGACTCCGGCGTTCGAGTACATGAGACTGCTTAATACGGTTTAATACCGTAAAACAAATTCCACCTGCAAAATCCCAAAAGAGGACCCTGAATTCATGGAATTAAAAGGCGCTAAAGCTCTCGTGACCGGTGGCAGCGAAGGTATCGGCAAGGCAATTGCGGCAGCGTTCAGCCAAGAAGGGGCCGATGTCGTCATCACCGGTCGTCGGGCGGACGTTCTCAAAGCGGCGGCTGAAGAGATCGGCGTGGGTTGGAGCATTGGCGACGTCGGCAAAGAGGAAGACGCGGTCCGCACTGTTCGCGAATTCGTCGAGCAACACGGACGACTCGACGTGCTGGTCAACAACGCCGGCTTCGGATACTTCGCGCCGCTGGTGGAAATGGAGCTTTCTGACCTCGAGTCGGTCTATCGCACCAACGTCTTCGGAGCCTTCTTAATGGCGCGCGAGGCGGCAAAGGTTTTCATCCGCCAAGAGTCGGGACACCTGATCAACATCTCGTCGACCTCCGGCCTCAAGGGCGGACGCGGCAGCACCGCCTACTCGTCGTCGAAATTTGCCTTGCGCGGCATGACCGATTGCTGGCGCGACGAGCTTCGGCGCCACAACGTGCGCGTCATGCTCGTCAACCCGAGCGAGGTGCAAACCGAGTTCTCGTCGAAAGCTGGCTACGAGCGCGAAACCTCAGAGAAAAAACTTCGCTCCCAAGACATCGCCGACGCCGTCATCGGAGCGCTCAAGGTCGACGACCGGGGATTCATTCCCGAATTTTCGGTGTTTGCGACCAACCCGTTCTGAAGTGCGAGGGCCTGAAAAGCGGAAAGATTTCGACCGAAATCGAGCCGATCAACCCACCTGCGCCTCGAACCGGACCTTGGCGTAGATTTCCGCTAAGGGCAACGTCACGTCCAGGGACGGAATGTGAATCCTTGCCGATAAGTCTCGGGTTTCGCTGAGCATCCAAGTGCTGAAAGCTTCCGGCTTACCGATCTGCCGGCGATAGAACATGACGTGAATCGATTCCGAATCGGCAAAGATCACTTCCTCGACACTATGGAGGGCGCGGTAATGCTCAAATTTCTTGCCCAAGTCGTAGGCCGACGTCGACTTGGAAAGGACCTCGACCAAAAGCTTCGGATTGAGCAGTGTATCGAGTTCATGGTCTTCGAAACTCGGTTCTTCACACACGACCGAAGCGTCGGGATAGGTGTAGAGACCCGTGGGGCTCACCTTGATGCGCATATCGCTCGGATAGACCTCGCAAGGCCCTCGACGCAGAGCGGCCCGTAGCTCGCCGACAATATTGGCGGTGATCAAGTTGTGTCGGCGCGAAGCTCCCGCCATGGCGAAAAGCTCGCCGTTCAAGAATTCGTGCTTGCTGCCCGCCCGCCGTTCGAGCTTGAGATATTCGAGGGCGGTCAAAGTCGATTTGGGCTGAGCCATAAGCCGAACCTTCCGTGGATGCTCGGCGAGGACGCCATCCCGAGCCACTGAACGTCATCCACGCTGAGAAAGAGAATCGATGGCATAACTATCCCGCGAGGCGCTTCAGCATCTCGCCGTAGCGAGGCCGCAGCTGCGCAATCGCCTCGGCAACCTTCTCTCGTCCGAGACCCACGTCGACTGGTGTAACGATCAGGGAGTTGCCTCTGACCGTAATTTGAAGGGGGCTGTCTTCCTGGATCCCGACCGCTTCCATCAACGCCTTGTCGATGACGAGTGCCCGACTATTGCCATGTCTTTGAAGTGTCTTGATCATGTTCGCCCCCTGGGGAGGGTTCATTCCGCTGTTCGAACAGTGATATTGCGAGCTAGGACAGTCGTCCAGGCCCAGCTCCACGCTCGCAACTCATCCAGTCCGTGGGCACCGCGGCCCAGGCCCAGAAATATCGCTGTGCCGAAGCGCGCGAGCGCTGAGTGTTTAGTGTTTCAGGATCAGGCACTAGGATTCAGGGAAGCCCAGTGAGCTTAGCCGTTACTTCCGGGCTTGATCTTCCGGTTTTCACCGGTTGCCGAGCCGACAGACGGCTTGAAGCGGCCAGAGCGAAGGTGCGGTGGGCCGTGGAGAGCATCTTCATTCGCACAGCGCGCGGCTTCCAAGAAGATTTCCAGTCTTTGCTCTCGATCAAGTTTCGTGTCGTTCGACAAGGCGAGTACCTCCATCAGTCGTGTACCAATGATACCACCCGTCCACCAAAGGCTTGTACGTCTCGTGAAACAGCCGGAGGCCTCGGCGAAACCGGCGACGGATATCTGTTTCGGGTATGTCGTGGCCACCGGATGCGACACGAGAGGCTACCCGCTTCACGGAAAAATCTGCTGATGGTGTTTCAATGAAGTGAAGGGTGATCCGGTAGCCCAAAAACTTCCATTTCTTAATTCTTCGAACGTACATGATGGAAGACAAGGTAGTTTCTACAGAGAAGTTTCTGCCGAGAGCCTCGACCGGCCAGACGCCCCTGCCCTCGAGACGGTCAACGACCGCGACATGTACGTCGCCAACTTTTGGCGCGCTGTGCAAGCCGACCCTGAAGGCGTGGTCCATTGGGCCAACAACCCCATCCTCGAGGCAGACCTGCACGCGCGACATGCCTGGCTCGTCGAGCAGGGACGGACCGAGTTTCGCGAGAAAATGATGACCAACCCCTTCTTCTTCGACGTCCAGTTGGCGGGTGGTGGGTTTGGGGCATCCGGCTGACCATCGGCGCCGGATGGTGCGACGGCAAACTCCGCCGATGCCTACCGAGGATCGGCGCTCGCGGCGGACGTAAAAATCACGAATTCGAGATCGCCGAGATCCAGGCCCTCGCCAACCGACTCAAGAGTGTCCGCGTCTGCTGTGGGGATTGGAAACGGGTCTGCTCGCCGGCTGTCGCCGGATTCGACAAATACAAATCCGTCGGCATCTTCCTCGACCGCCTGGGCGGACCCTGCACTTTCGAAAACGGAGGCGACGCCTTGGATGGCCAGAAACTCGCCAAACGAACGGCACACCGTGCAGGCGAGCCGACGAGTCGGAAGGCCCTGTATATGAAAAAACAGCCGCGCTTATTTGGTTTGTCGGCTTTTGTTCGGCAGTAGGTAAACAGCAGAACTCGCGCTCGGAAGGGTGGGAGACCTAGGGATCTAGCTGGGCGGACTCGTCGCTATGACGGCCATCATCAGTCCAAGAATCTGCGGAGTCTTGACCTAGGCCAACCCAGGGTTGAAATCGACCGCTCCTAAGGTGCATTGGACCATGTAGTGCGTCCCAATCGGCGCGACGTGCGGCCTCCAGCATGATGGCGATCTTCGGATCTTTCTCAGAGTTTTTGGGACTCGACAAGGCTAAGCCCTCCGGTAGAAGTCATCCAATGGTACCACTCGTCGACCGGAGGCAGCTTTCAGCGCGCCAACTCCAGCTCGGCGGCTTTCGTTGGACTCAAGTTACAATTGGGCCATGAAGCCATTTACCGCCAAAGTCGTCGACGGCCAAGTCGCGCTTCCGCCGGAGACGGCCGATGACGGCGCCATGGTAACTCTGCTGATACCGGAACCTCATCAAGAATCATTTGAATTGAATGATTCGGAGAGGGTTTTCCTTCTAGAGTCGATCAAACAAGCCGAGAGAGGTGAAGTTGTCGATGGCTGGGACCTCTTAGAGGACATTCGTTCCGCGTGAGAAGGACTCTCCGTGTTTCCCTCGACGAGGCGGAAGTCGGCTCCAAAGGTGAAGTAAAGAAACCTCTTCTCATCGAGTCGAGCGTGCCCGTGGCCGGCTACTACGCCGCGCTCGACCACTACATGGACCACCGTATCTCCATAGAGTGGCGCAGGAACCTCAACAGAACGGTGAACCTGGTCGTACGGTATCGAGGCGGTCAATAGAACAGGCCAGCGTGTTTGATACCCTTCACGGAGATTCGGAGGTGAAATATGCAATGGCTGTTGATCCTGACCCTATGCGGTTTCTTTTTGGCCTGCACTCCGGAGCACGTTGAGCCTTCTGGCTCTGATCTAGGGCCTACACCTACCCCCGCTGCCGAGGTCGAGGGGGAAGCCCCTCCAGCCGAACCGCCACCGGCTCCACCACCGGCCGAGCCGGATCACAGAGAGACAGCCTACCGCTATTGTCGCCATTTCACCGAAGAGCGGCTCAAAGCTCCCGCATCTGCACAATGGCCGTCCTACGGTTCCGTTGCCGAGTTCGCCAAAGACTTGGGTGACGCTCGATTCAGCCTCACTGCCCACGTCGACTCGCAAAACAGCTTCGGTGCCATGCTGAGGAGTGACGTCCGATGCACGGTTCGGAAAGAGGATGACATGTGGTACCTCGAGCAGCTGTGGCTCAAGGACAAGCTGGTCTATTTGCAAGACATCGACCACGGCCCTGAAGGGGCTTTCAAGCGGTGCAAGAGATTCACCTCTGAAATGTGGCTCAACAGCTCCCGAGATGCCAAATGGCCTCAGTCATTTAAGCAGGCCAGCGTGGATGAGTTCTTGGAAAAGACCTATCGGGTCGCAACCTTCTATGAGAAGGGTGCCGAGTCGGGGGATGTGGAGTGCATTCTCCGCGAGACCGGAAAGACCTGGTACCTCGATGTGCTGAAAATCGACGAGCAGATGGTGTTTCTTCGGGAAGGCTTGGAGCCGTACGAATACGACGACGCCATCGCCGATTTTGAGTTTGCTCAGTAAGCGAATCTGCTCGTCCGGGTGACTTCTGGCAGCTCTGCTCGGCCGCACTCCGTGCTTTCTTTATTCCGAGCCCGCGACCACAAGCAGTGGCTGGGTCGACCGGTCAGCCTCGGCCACTGGCTGGCCGTTACGCTACCTTTGGGCCGTGCTCTATCCACCCTCCAGAGCACCTCGCTCATCCCCATGGTTCGCGTAGCCACCTGAACCTTGGCCAGGTTGGCGTCTACCAGCATCAGCGATTCGGCAAAAGCTCGAAGGTCACCGGCATCGCCATCGAAGAGTCCTCAAGGGAATTCTCACTGCCCCATTGAAGAGTCCTCAAGGGAATTCTCACTGCCCTACTAGAAGTCGCTCAACCCCTTTAAAAACGGGTCAAGTTTAGCCAGCTCAAGACACACTTTCCCCCTCCCCACGGAGTAGGCATCGTCGTTCCTATCTGTAAGGCCGCGGACTTAGACGATTTGAAGACTATTGGGGCACACGACTTTCGATCGCCAAGGCGAGCCGACGAGTCGGAAGGCCCTGTATATGAAAAAACAGCCGCGCTTATTTGGTTTGTCGGCTTTTGTTCGGCAGTAGGTAAACAGCAGAACTCGCGCTCGGAAGGGTGGGAGACCTAGGGATCTAGCTGGGCGGACTCGTCGCTATGACGGCCATCATCAGTCCAAGAATCTGCGGAGTCTTGACCTAGGCCAACCCAGGGTTGAAATCGACCGCTCCTAAGGTGCATTGGACCATGTAGTGCGTCCCAATCGGCGCGACGTGCGGCCTCCAGCATGATGGCGATCTTCGGATCTTTCTCAGAGTTTTTGGGACTCGACAAGGCTAAGCCCTCCGGTAGAAGTCATCCAATGATACCACTCGTCGACGATCGGCTTGTACGTGCTGTGAAAGAGGCTCAATCCTCGACTGAACCTGCGTCGGACTTCTGCTTCGGGGATGTGGTGGCCGCCAGCGGCTACCCGAGCTGCAACTCTCTTCACGGCAAAATCTGGGGATGGAGCTTCAATGAAATGGAGTGAAACAGAGTAGCCGCGAGCCTGCCATCTGGGAATATGTTTGGCATACATTCTGGAAGAGAGCGTTGTTTCGAGAGCAAAGCTATGCCGCTCTTTCTCAAGCTCTGAGAGCCTACGAAGCATCTCTTTCCCAGCCGAGATAGGGTGATCGAAAACATCGTTAGACCGTTGGATCTCGTCAACGTTGATGAATCGAATCTCCGGATAGAGGGCAGGCAGGAGCTGCCGAGCAAATGTGGTCTTACCTGCTCCATTCGGCCCGCCGACAATCACGATTTCAGGGCTCACGATCACCCCGGAAAGATTTCGAACACGACAAATCGACCTTCCAATAATTCACGGAAGGAGAATAGCTGCTGCTTTGCGTTGGAATCAATGCGGGAGGGAGAATGGTAGCGCATACGGGATTCGAACCCGTGTTACCGGCGTGAGAGGCCGGCGTCCTAGACCCCTAGACGAATGCGCCACTGAGAGAACCTCGAAAGGCCGCACGGGGGGTCGCCGTGCGAGGAGCGCGATTATAGGCACGAGATTTCGGCTTTGCAACCCCCTACCCCCGACTTTTTCGCTCTCCGTGTCCCAATTGCCCCGAAACTCGTCTTCGATAGACCTAGCCGGGGCCAAATTGGACTCTCGAACACGGGATCAGACGCCGTTTCCGTTTCTTACCTCAATCCCCGCGGGTTCGGATCCGGCAGATGATGGGATACAATCCAAAGGCTCCCGCGGCGTTTTGTTGGGCCCTATCCAGGCTCCATCGCGGGAGGCCGCCCGCGGTAGACCCGCGAGCTTCCACGCCGACTGATCTCCTTGTTTTTCAGCCCCTTGAGAGGTGTTGCTCGTTGAGCCCGCGGACCTGCCAGATTTTCATCATCCTGACCCTCCTCCTCTGCGGCGGCTTCGGCCCATGGCTCGTCGGCCCGGCGGCGGCCCAAGATCCTCCTCCTGCAGTCGAAGGATCCAGCGCGCACCCCGCCGGCTCGGCCCGGCTGATGTTCGAGGGCAAACAAGTGGCCACGGTCGGCTTCAGCCTGCGCAACGACGGCCCTCGATTCGCCCTGGCCCCTATTGCTCAAGTGCTCGGCGTAGAGCTGCGGATCGGACCCCTCGGTGACAGCCATTCGCTGATTTTCGACACCAAGACGGTGCTGCTGGGCCCCGATGATCCGACCGTGGTGACGGTCAGCCCCGACGGGCAGGTGCGGGAGGAGATCACCCGGCTGAGGCTGGCTCCGATCAAAACCGCCCGGGGTCTCGAAGTGCCTCTGGAATTTTTGAAATGGGCCTTGGGCGACGAGCTGGGATACGAACTCGAGTGGAGCTTTCGCAATTTGGAGCTGGTGCTCAAACGCCGGGAGTTGCGGGAGCTGACCGGTTCCATCAACTTGGTGCACCAATACCGAATCAGCACGGTTGAGATCGAATTCTCCGACAAACCGCGTTTTCGCTTCGAGTCCTTGCCCGGCGCAGTTGAAGTGCGGTTGGTGGGCGACAGCTTGACGCTCGACTCACCCTTCTCTCGCCCTGCCGACCCCTTGGTCACTAACATCGCGGCCCAACCCACCCGCATTCGAATCGAGTTGACCGAGGATGCGGTGGCCGGCGAACCACGTTTGGTGCCCCGCGGGGAAAAGACCAGCATGGTGATTGAGATCTATCGCCAGCGAGGAAAGAAGGCCCAAACCGGCACCGAGGCAACTTCCCGTGCGGTCGACCCGCTGACCTCGGGATTGCGACGGATCGTGTTGGATCCCGGACACGGCGGAGCGGAAACCGGTGCCGTCGGTCAAAAAGGAGCGATCGAAGCTCAGCTGACCTTGATGATGGCTCGTCTGCTGAAAACCCGCCTGGAGCAACGTTTACCCGTGCAAGTTGAGCTCACGCGAAGCACCGACGTCAACGTGCCGCTCGACAATCGGGTGGCATTGGCCAACGAGGTCAAGGCGGATCTCTTTATCTCCCTGCACTTCAATTCCTATCGCGGCTCCCGCGCCAAGGGTGCGGAAACCTTCTTCCTCAGCCGTTCCGCCAGCGATCAGCTCGCGGCCCAGCTGGCGGAACGGGAGAATTCCTCGTCGATCGACCCTCAAGACGGGCCGGGCAACGACCTAGGACTCATCCTTTGGGATTTGGCCCAGTCTTACCATCTAACGGAGAGCCAACGATTCGCCAGTCTGGTGCAGGAAGAACTCAACCAAGCCTTGGGGCTGCGAAATCGAGGAGTGCGCCAAGCGCCCTTCCGCGTCCTGATGGGGGCCAACATGCCCGCCGTGCTGGTGGAACTCGGCTTCCTCAGCAACCCCGATGAAGAAACCAAGGTCTTGAGCCCCGCCTACCAACTCCAATTGGCGGACGCCCTGGTTCGAGCGGTCGCTCGCTTCAAAACCCAATTGGAAGCTCGCCAGTCCGGCAGCAGCGAGACGGACCTCCCCTCGACCGGGGGCCGACCATGAATCGGCGCACGGGGTTGATCGCGGCGGCCTTTCTCGTCGCCGCCATCGCCGGAATCGCAGCGCGTCTCTTCTTGTGGCCTGGCCAACCCTCAGCTCCTGCCGAGCAAGGGCCAGAGGACCGCCCAGCCGCGGTCGCCGTGACTGAAGAGCTGGTGTTGGAACCTGCCGACCTCTACTTCCCAAGCCTCCAAGGGGGCTTGAGGGTGCATCGACAATCCCTGCCCACGGACGACCGGCCCGAGGAGCGCATTCGATATCTGGTCCAGGCTCTGATCGAGGGTCCAGGAGGTCCAGTGGACGGAGATCTCTACAGCCCGTTACCGGAAGGCGCCCAACTCGGCTCGGTTTATTTCTTGAAACACGGAGCGGTCGCCCTCGACCTCCGTTCCCGAGCAGACCAAGGCTCGCTTCAATCCGTGGATTCTCCGGAATCCACCTCTCAATCCGTGGATTCTCCGGGATCCACCTCGGACGTTGATTCCGAAAACGCAGAGGGCTTCGGGGATTCCTTGCCGACCCCACGCCCGGACGCGGTCAAGCTCGCCTTGGGCACCCAGGATGAGCTATTGGCGGTTTATAGCCTGGTCAACACGGTGGCGCTCAATCACATCGAGGGGGTCGAAACGGTGGTCCTCATGTGGGACGGTCGCCAGCCGGAAACCTTCGCCGGGCACATCGACGTCTCACGCCCTTTAAGCCCCGATTCCGGTTGGGTCATCACCCCTTGACCGACTCGCTGGATCCGCAACCGAGCCCTGAGCCCAAGATGAGCTTGCCCGCTCGACCCATCGGGGTCTTCGACTCCGGAGTCGGCGGTTTGACCGTCGTCTCCGCCCTCATGCGCCGATTGCCACGGGAATCGATTCTCTACCTGGGTGATACGGCACGCCTCCCCTACGGCACAAAATCCGCCTCCACGGTGGAGCGTTATACCCGACGCAACATTGATTTCTTAGTCGATCGAGGGGTCAAAGCCGTGGTGATCGCCTGCAACACCGCGTCGGCGGTCACCCTCGATGATCTGGACCTGGCCGTTCCCGTGTGGGGGGTCATCGAGCCCGGCGCCGAGCAAGCGGTGATGGACGCCGGCGACGATGGGATCGGCGTACTCGCCACCGAATCCACCGTACGGTCCGACGCCTACGCCCGTGCGATCCGCCGCCTGAACCCTCGAGCCGAGGTGATCAGCCAGCCGTGCCCGCTCTTTGTGCCGTTGGTTGAAGAGGGCTGGACCGTCGACCCCATCGCCGAGCAGGTGGCGGAGCGCTACTTGCGCCCGGTGATCGACGCCGGGTGCCGGACCTTAGTTCTGGGCTGTACCCATTACCCCTTGCTGACCGAGATCCTGCACAAGGTCGCAGGGCCACAGATTCAATTCGTCGATTCGGCGGTCGCCGTGGCTCGTTTTGTCGACGCCCAGCTAGAGCAAGCTGGGCTCAAACGAAAGCCGGACTCCGGTGAGGGCCCCGAGCCCCAAGCTGCCCAACACCACCTTTGTGTCACCGATTTGAGCGAGCGCTTCGAACGTATCGCTCACGACCTCCTGAGCCACTACGGATCCCCAGTGGACGAAGCGGATCGTGCCTGGAAGGCCAATGTTTCCTTGGAATGGGTCGAGGTTTGAGATCATCTAGCACCTGGAGAGCCAAATGAGCACCGATTCCCAACGTCCGGCGGGCCGCGCCGCCAATGCCTTACGACCCATCAACTTCGAGCTCAATGCTCAGCGTTACGCCGAGGGCTCGGCGATCATCGAAGCGGGTCATACCCGGGTGTTGACCGCTGCCTCGGTGGAAAATCGAGTGCCATCGTTCTTGGCCGACAGCGGCAAGGGCTGGATCACTGCCGAATACGCCATGCTGCCGCGCGCCACCCACACCCGGAATCGCCGGGAAAGCACCAAAGGGCGCCCCGGTGGACGCACCCTCGAAATCCAACGATTGATCGGCCGCAGCCTGCGCACCGCGGTGGATTTGGAGCGCCTCGGCGAGATGTCGATCACCATCGACTGTGACGTTCTACAGGCGGACGGGGGCACACGAACCGCTGCCATCACCGGGGGTTACGTGGCCTTAGTCCAAGCTCTGGCCCACTCCTTCCTCGCCGGTGACCTCAAGCAATGGCCAATGGCACGGCAGATCGCCGCGGTTTCGGTGGGCATCGTCGACGGCGAGCCCCGCCTCGATCTGGAATACATCGAAGATTCGGCCGCCCAAGTCGACATGAACGTGGTGGCCACGGCCGACGGCCGGCTGATCGAAATCCAGGGCACCGGCGAGGAGCACAGCTTCAGTCGGAAGCAGCTCAACGAATTGTTGGATCTCGCTTTCGCGGGTATCGACGAGCTGGTGCAACACCAAAACCAAGCCCTCAAAACCGTGATGTCGGAAGTCGATGACTTGCTCAAACACGGCCGACGGCGGGCCAAACCCAAAGACGAGTCGGAGGTCTGGGGCCCCCCGGGCTGACGTTCGCCGAGCTGATTCGGCGCTTGTGATTCGCCCCGGCCTGGCACGGCCGGCGGCATTCCTGCTAGGTTGAGGGGACGATCTGAACGCTTCGGCCACGTCGACAGACCACGGCCTAGGAGGATATTGCCGTGTCCCAATCCCTGACTTACGCCTCGTACCTCGAGCTCGAGTCACTACTACAGCTCCAGGTCCCCCGATCCGGTGAGACCTGGGACGACGCCGAGCACGACGAACTGCTCTTTATCGTCATTCATCAGGTCTACGAGCTTTGGTTCAAACAGACCCTGCATGAAATGGATCGCATGGCGGAGCTGCTCGAAAAGCACCGGACCGATCAAGACCAAACGACGAAGATTCGCGGCACATTGAAACGTGTGCTGACGATTCTCAAGACCATGGTCGGCCAGATCGACATCCTCGAAACCATGACGCCGATCTCGTTCAACTCTTTCCGCACCCGTCTGGACGAGTCGAGCGGTTTTCAGTCGCCCCAATTTCGAGAACTCGAATTCATGCTCGGCAATCGACGACGGGCCATGCTCGGCTACCACGAAGCCAATCCGAGCGCCTTGGCCCGCTTGCAGCGCCGGCTCAACGAGCCGCCGATCTACCAACTCTTCTTGCGCTATTTGAGCCGCAGTGGATATGCGGTTCCCGATCGGGTCTTCGACTTCGACCCCGAGCAACCGATCACCGAGATGCCCGAAGTCCGACCGGAGCTGATCAAGATCTACCGCGAAGACGACCACCTGACCCAAATCTGCGAGCAATTGGTAGATTTCGACGAAGGGCTGCAAGAGTGGCGCTATCGCCACGTCAAGATGGTGGAACGAACCATCGGCACGAAACCCGGCACCGGCGGATCCCCCGGGGCCGAGTACCTCAAGAAGACCCTCTTCCAACCGGTATTCCCAGACTTTTGGGCAATCCGTGCCGAGCTTTAGTTAATCAATCGGAGCCCATCCAGAAATGAGGTTTCCGATGAACCAAGGCCGGATGGACCGAGGACAGAAGCGAGCGTGTCTGAGCGATATACCCCAAACATCGACATAAGTCCCTAATCTTCAGCAATTTATGGCGGCAGCACAGCGGCGGCGCGAGCTCAGAGCGACGTCGGGGGCGCCTAGCCCGCAGGCCATCCGGCCGACGCCCGCGATAGCATTTCTGACCGGACCCCAGTTAGAGGTGAGCAACCGTGGCCTTTCGTGAGCAAGATTTTTTTTCACAACCCAACGCCCTGGCACCCCACTACCGACACTTTCGGGTCGACGAGCGCCTGTTGCTCACCGGTCATTCCCACCAAGCGTGGCCCGACCGAGCCCGAGAAGCCCAGCTCGAAGCCTTCGACGATGCGGCCCAATGGGTAGACCGAAAATGGTCTCGGGCCTTCGACAAAGCGAATCGGGTCAAACGCGGCGTCGCCGAGCGCCTAGGCGACGATCCCAAGGAAGCCGCCAACGCCTACGTCCTGGCGGCCAATACCCACGACCTACTGATCCGATTCCTATCGGCCTTGGACCTGAGCGAACGACCGCGGCTGATCACCACCGACGGTGAATTCCACACCATTCGGCGCCAGCTCGCCCGGCTCGAGGAGAGCGGTATCGAAGTGGAACGTCACAGCTCCGAAGATCCCGACTCACTCGCCGAGCGATTGGCCGAGTCCGTCGACGATCGAACGGCGGCGGTGTTGGTTTCGACCGTGCTCTATGGCACCGGGCGCATCGTGCCCGGGCTCGAAAGAGTTGCCGAGGCGACTCAAAAACACGGTGCGGAACTCTTGGTAGACACCTATCACTCCTTAAACGCCGTGCCCCTAGACCTGCCGACTGCCGGGCTCGACGGGGCTTTTGCCGTCGGTGGGGGTTATAAATATTTGCAGCTGGGCGAAGGCAATTGCTTCCTTCGGGTGCCCCCCGGCCGAAACCTTCGACCGGTAATTACCGGATGGTTCGCCGAATTCGACGCCCTCAGCTCGTCCCCTGGCCAGGCGGTGGCCTATGGACCCAGGGCGACCGCGTTCGGCGGCGCGACCTACGATCCGACCAGCCATTATCGAGCCGCCGCCGTGTTGGACTTCTTCGACGATATGCAGCTCACACCCGAACTCTTGCGTCGGGTCAACCGGCATCAAATCTCAAGGCTGGCCGCCCGATTCGACGCCCTCGACGCCGACCCGTCTCGGGTTCGACGCCCCGAGGTCAAGCTCGACGCCTTGGGCGCGTTCCTCACCCTCGTGACCCCCGAAGGAGAGTCGTTGCACGACGCCCTGAGAGAGCGCGGCGTGGCCACGGACTTCCGCGGACGAAACCTTCGATTCGGCCCAGCCCCCTACCTCTGTGATCAACAGCTCGACGACGCCATGGCATATTTGGGCGAGATCCTGAGATCCTGAGCCGGGCTGGGTAAGTTTGAGATGACAAAGGCGAGATTCATGGGGGTTGAGGCAACCAGGTCGAACTTAGCGGGCTACGCCCGCAAACCTCCGGATGTAGGGGCGGGGCTTATCCCCGCACGGGCGAGGCGAAGCCGAACCGCTTCTCAAGGGAGAGCCGGAGGTGGCAAGCCCATAGCCTACATCAAGTCATTTATAATCAATGGTTTGTGGAAATTCCAAAACATCGAGTTAACCAGTTCCGAATTAATCAGGCCTGAGGTAATCAGGTGACGGGGCTGTTGCACTATCGAGCCGGCCCGGCGGCCATGCAGGTGCTCAAAGAGCACGGGCTGACGGCCGAGCGAATCGGCGCCATGGTCGGGCCCGCCAGCGGCCCCAAATGGTTGGTTTTGTCGGGTTTGGACCGGGCGTTGCTCGATCTGGGCGTGCTCGACGGTCACCCTTCCCGCCGAAGCCTGTTGGTGGGCTCCTCGGCCGGCGGCTGGCGAATCCTCGCCCTGGCTGCGCCGGATCCGCGCGCTGCGCTGCACGGTTTGACCGCCGGTTATATGCACCAAGTCTTCACCCGCGACGATACGCCGACATCCGTCAGCCGCGCCTATCGCAGCATGTTCGAAGAACTCTTCTCCGAATCCGACATCGAACACATCCTCGAACATCCACGCTTCGACGTCGCCCTGCACACCGTCCGCTGCCGGGGCTGGAAATCCGTCCGCCGCGCTGCCCAATGGCCTCGCCTTCTAGGAGCAGCGGCAGCCGAATGCGTCTCAGCCCGCGGCGCCCAACTCTTTTTTGAACGGATCCTATTTCACAGCCGACCGGACGCCGGTCAGAATCTTCAGGGTCGCTGTGTGCCCCTCAACCCCCGGAATTTCTTCTCCGCCGCCATGGCGACCGGAACCGTGCCCCTTTACATGGCACCGGTTCGAAGCTTGGAAGATGCTCCCCCGGGTCCCTACATGGATGGCGGGCTCACCGACTACCACCTCAACCAACGATACGTGGACGACGACCAATCCTTGGTGCTCTTCCCCCACTACCGAAAACGCATCGCGCCCGGTTGGTTCGACAAACATCTGCCCTACCGAAAGCCCACCGCGCGGATGCTAGCCAACGTCTTCCAGATTTATCCTTCCGATTCCTTCATCGCTCGACTTCCCGGAGGTGCCTTGCCGGACAGGCAGGATTTTTCTACCTTCGCCGGCGATCCCAACCAAAGGATTCACCGCTGGCAAGAGGCGGTCCACCTATCCCACGAGCTCGGAGCCGAGCTGAGCCGCGATTTGGAGAGCGGTCGCTGGATCGATCGCCTAGACCCTTTTTGAGCCCGAAAACCACGGCTCCAACACCCGCTGTAAGTCTCCCCGACGTAAAGGCTTAGTCAGAAACTCGTCCATGCCGGCGGCCAGGCAACGCTCCCGCTCTCCCTCCACGGCGTGGGCGGTCAAGGCAATAATGGGCAATCGTTGATCGGCGTTTTCCCGTTCCCGCCATCTCCGGGTGACCTCGTAGCCATCCAAACCCGGCAGCTGGCAATCCATGAAAACCAGGTCGAAGCTTGCGGACGACAAAAGCTCGAGAGCGGTTTCACCGTCTTCTGCGAGCACGACCTCAGCCCCCAGATCCTCAAAATTCGTAGCGGCCACCAGCCGATTGATGGCATCGTCTTCCACCAGCAGAATTCGGGTCCCCTCACGCAGCGAAAGGGTGCCCGCAATGAAAGGTTGCGACGGCTCTTCGGACGAAGGCAAAGGCAGGTCCACGAGAAAGGTCGAGCCCTTTCCCAAAGTGCTCTTGACGCTGATCAATCCTCCAGCGCTCTCCACCACCCGCTGGGCGATGACCAGGCCGAGGCCGGTTCCGCCAAATCGCCTTTGCGTCGAGCTGTCTCCTTGCTCAAAGGGTTGGAAGAGTTTTTCCAACGTCTGCTGATTCATACCCATGCCCGTATCGACGACACGAAATCGAATCCAGCTCTCGAGTTCCATGGGAGCTACCGTCAACTTCACCGTTCCCCGTTCGGTGAACTTGACCGCGTTGCCGATCAAATTGCCGAGCACTTGGCGCAGGCGAGGCGGATCTCCCTCCACCCATCGCGGAACCCTCGGGTCGATTTTCATCGTCAGCTCCAGCCCTTTGGCCTGGGCCTCCAAACGCGCCAAACCCGTCAATTCGTCGCACAGACGGTGTAGGTCGAAGGTTTCCTCTTGGATCGCCACTCGGCCCGACTCGATGCGCGACAAGTCCAATACGTCGTTGATCACCCGCAGCAACATCTCTGCCGACGAGCGGATGAGGTCTAAATAGCGTTGTTGAAGCGGTTGCAGCCGAGTCCGAGCCAATAGATCCATCACTCCCAACACACCGTTCATGGGAGTCCGGATCTCATGGCTCATATGAGCCAAGAAACGACCCTTGGCCAAGCTGGCGTGCTCGGCGGCGTCCCGCGCCTCTTCCAGTTCCAGGGTCCGTGCTTGCACCCTCTCCTCCAAACCGCGCCTCAGCTGGTCGAGTTCTCGGTGAACACGATTGAATCGACCGGCCAGGGAGATCGCCATGGTGGCCGCAAAGGCTGCAAATCCATAAGTAGCGAGGGCGGTTCCCGTGATCCAACCCTGGGCCAAGAAAAGATCGTGAATGAAGGTGACCACGGTAATCGAAAATCCGAGGCCGATGGATTGACCGTCTGGATGTCCCGCCAGCCAGGCTCGGATGACCCGATAGCTCATCCAAATTACACCCAGAATCGCCCAAGGTAACCACAGCAAGAGGATCTTGAGATGGTGGTGAAGGGATGGGGTCACCAAACAAGCAGCCACCGCCACCAAATGGGTGGTGAGGTAAAGCTCCATCGGCCAATTCAAATGCGTCTCGAGCAACAGCCACACGAAACGGATCGACATATAAACCAATAAAAACGCGGCGATGAATTCCCACCGTTTCAATTCGGCGTAATTGTCACTGAGCACGAAACGCCATTGGCTGATCAGCACCGAATAGCTGCTGAAGGCGAGGGAGAAAAGGCCGAACCAAAGGTAGATCTTGAGCTGTGGACGCCAGCTATAGAGATAGAGGTGGTACAAGCCGGCACAGATGAAAATAGCCGCCAACAACAAGCGGTCGAGATCCCATCGGGCGTATCGTTGCAGCAGGGAATCGTGACCACCGATTTCGATCGGTCCGCGCACGATGCCTCCACCCCCGGGATCCACGGGGTCACTATAAACCCGCAATGCAAAGGTGACCTCCGAAGAGGAACTCTGAGCAAGGCTCTCCAGCGGCCAAACCCGGAGGCGATCGTAGTGCATCACCGACTGTGGTGGGAACGAGCCCGCTTGGGCAACCAATCGACCGTTGGCATAAAGCTCGAATGCGCTGAAAACACGCCCAAACGCAATGCCCCAACCCCCTTTGGGCAGGCCTTCGAGCGAGACTCGCGTCCGATACCAGCCGAATCTGACGTCACCGACACCGGCGCTTTTCCAGGTGGAAGGAACTTTTACGTAGCGCCACGAGGAATCGTCGAAACTCGGCTCCGCCCACCTGGGATCGTCACCCTCTTGGAATCGCCAGGCTCCGGCCAATGAAGTGACCGAATCTGCCGTCGCGACAAACTCGCCGGTCTCAGGACCCGCCACTGCAGCTTCGTGGCTCGTTTCGCCAACACGCCCTTCGATCGGCGGAGATGCACAAAACCAGCCGACCCAAACACCGCCGACCCAAACAGCCAAGCAGAGACGGCCAAAGCAGAGGCGCAACATCGCGATGCAAGCTCCTTCCAGGGAGCGTTCGAGGAAGGGGGAGAGAGCGGAAGTCTAACCGCTTACGGCTTCAACCGAAGAGCCGTGGGGCGGAGATTCCATGCCCATGATATCTTGAGCATGAAGTCATCCAGTTAGCAATTGATCCGAGGCTGATTTTCTCAGCTCGGGCCCGTGGGAGGGCAACGAGAGTTTTCCATGCTCGTGGAAAAGTTCCCGTCCAGAACCGCGAAGCCGAGGACGTTGAGAAGTCCGCAAGGGTCCGCGACCCGCGAAAAGCGGCGATTGACGGCCTTGGCCATTGAAATCGAGCGTTGGCCTCGGTTTTGCTTCTAGAAACTTCAAACGGTCTCGTAGAGATCTTTTAAAGGTCTTTAAGAGGCGGTGACGCCTTGGCGCGTCACCCCACAACCTTCCAACTCCTGAGGAGAAACCATGGAAAGTCTCATTATTACTCTAGTTATCGGCGCGATCGCCGGATGGCTGGCCGGCAACATCATGAAAGGCAGAGGATTCGGCGTCATCGGCAACATCGTGGTCGGCATCCTCGGCGCTTTCCTCGGCAGCTTCACCTTCAGCGCCCTGGGTATCTCCCTGGCCGGGGGAATCCTCGGCTCGATCATCACCGCCACGGTAGGTGCCGTGATCCTCCTATTCTTGATTAGCCTGATCAAAAAATGACGACCCTCCGCGAACGGATCTCGCCCCCTGATCGATCCCAAGCGGGACGGGGCAAGCCCGGGGCAAGCCCGCCTCCTACATTTTGAGCAGTCATGGCGGGGCAAGCTCCGCCACGGCTCGTCAGGGCGTCGCGTCTGCGGCTTTACCCTTGCGGACGAAATCGATCGTCCAATAGGGCTCGCTCGGGGCGCTTCGGTCGGCGCTGCGCAGGCCCTTCCAGCGATAGGTATCTTTTTTCGCCCCGAAGAAAATCCATTGGGACAACGGGTTGCGTCCGGTTTGGGCTCCGAACGGGTGCAGCACGATGCGCTCACCCTCTTGGACGCCGCCGAAATGAAGGGGTGTATGGCCCCGGTTTGGCATGAATAGGCTCTCCCAGCGACGCATGGACCGGTTGTAGATACGCAAAACGGTGGTCGCGGCATCGGGCAAGGACGGGTCCATGTTGTGCCAGTCGAATTCGAGAATCGCGTGGCCGTCGAGGGCGTGCACACCGGTGGAATTGGATTTCCAGCGTAGCTCTTGTTGCGGTTGTTTGAGCCAGTGGGTGGCTTCGAACTCGCCCAACAAGAAATCGAATTGAGCGGCTTCCGGGGCCCGCTCCGGATCCGCTAAACCCACGTCCTCGCGCACGGGGAAAAAGTCGTCGCTGGGATCCCGACGCTGGTAGGTCCGACGCACCAACAATGACCAGCTCTTGCCCACGTCCGAAGACATCTCGAGCTCCATGGTGAAGCTCGGCACAGGCCCCTTGCCCTCCGCCGCAGCCTTCCGCGAATAGGTCCGCCGGAACAGCAAGAGGGTCGGACCACCGCCCGGGCGTTTGGCGTCATAAAGCATGAGCTTCTGCCCTTCGAAGGCGCCGCCGGCAATGGTGATGGTTTCCGTCCAACTATTGCCCTCACTCACCGTCCAAACACCCTGGGCGTTGACGGCGAAGAATTCGATCGTCGCCATGGGGTGACCTTCGCCGTCGAAATCCACGATGCGGGTCCGCTCCATCAATCCATGACCGCGGTTCATGAACGTCACCTTCGACTTGCCCTTGGAATGCAGGACCTCCTGACCCGGGCGATGGACTTCGAAGTCGAAATCCCATTCGCCGACGAAGTCCACCATGCGCTTCAAATCTTCGGGAGCGCCGGCCGCCGGCTCGGTGAAGTGAATTCCGGGGTCGAAGAGGCGACCGTCGCGGATCACGGACTCGGTCACAGCCCCCTCGGCATCGGCCACCTGCGCCACAACCGGCGTCGCGAAACCCGCAAGAAACACCGAGAACACAGAAAAAGCAGCTAGCCAAAGAACCGCTAGCCAAAAAACGGGACGCCCGAGCCACGAGTCGTTCATAACCCATCTCCTAACAAGTCTTCGTGATTTGCTCTTCGGTACGGAGCGGTTGACCCAAAGTTCCCGTTCCGGGACCAAATCCTCCCGACGGTGGGTCCAATGCCGGGTTCCTGGGGTGGGTCCACGGGTTATCATGACCTATGCCCAAGGATGCCAAAACGTCGCGTCGTCGTCTCGGAGGTTGGGGGTTTGAAGGCGAGGCTTTCGCGCCCCCCGCTCCGATGCTCGCCTGGTTGGAAAAACGGCTGGGACCTGCAAACCCCTTCCCATCATTCGACCCGACAACCCTGGACGTCCCCCCCGCCGCCCAGCTCCCGGACCTGGGCTCAGTTTCGCTCTCCACCGACGACCTGGACCGGCTCACCCACGCCCGGGGTCAAAGTCTGATCGACTTGCTGCGCCTGCGCTCGGGCACCGTGCCGGCCGCCCCGGACGCGATCGCCCGACCCACGGACGACCGAGAGCTCGAGGACCTGCTGCGCGCTGCGGATCGACACCAGCTGAGGATCGTGCCTTGGGGCGGCGGCACCTCCGTCACGGGCGGCGTCACCGTGGTGCCCGACGATCAACCGGTGGTGACCGTCGACCTAGAGCGTCTTGCGGGATTGCAAGCCCTCGACGAGGTGTCAGGTCTCGCCACCCTCGGGGCCGGCACCCGCGGACCCGCCTTGGAAGCGGCTCTCGGGGCACGGGGGTTCACCCTGGGACACTTCCCCCAAAGCTTTGAGCTGTCGACCCTCGGTGGCTGGATCGTCACCCAAAGCTCCGGCCAGGAATCCCTCGGCCACGGTCGAATCGAAGCCATGGTCGCCGGGCTCGATCTGGTCGCCCCGGCGGGCCGTCTGCACATTCCGGCTTTACCCGCCTCCGCCGCCGGACCCGACCTACGCCAATGGATCACCGGCAGCGAAGGTCGCTTCGGCATCGTTACCCGCGCTACCGTTCGGGTGCGTCGCCGGGTCGAGACTTTGCGAGTAGAAGCCGCCTTGGCCCGCACCTGGCAACAGGGCATCGAGGTCGCCCGCGCCCTGACCCGGGCGCACACCTCGGGCCGAGCCCCCCTCTGCTTGCTCCGACTCTCCGACGGACCCGAAACCGAGGTGGCGCTCACCGTCGGCTTGGCCAAGAGTCGATTCGAAGGTGTGCTGCGCAAATACCTAGCCATGCGCGGAGTGGATCGCGGCTGCCTGCTCTTGGTGGGCGCCAAAGGATCCCCTTGGGATGTGGACAGCTCCCTCGAACAGGCCAAACTCCTCGCCAAACAACACGGTCTCGTGTGGCTCGGCGCCGGTCCCGGACGCAATTGGAGTCACGACCGATTCCGCCATCCCTACCTGCGAGACGGCCTGCTGGACCGGGGATATGCCACCGACACCTTCGAAACCGCCGCCCCCTGGTCGAAGGTCGAAACCGTCTACCGCGCCGTCAAAAACGCCCTGGCCGACCTGCCCGTGCTCTGTCACCTCTCCCATCCCTACGGCGACGGTGTCTCGCTCTACTTCACCTTTTTCTTTCGCTGCCCGTCGGATCCGGACGAAGCCGCAGCCCTTTGGGCCGGCCACAAACGCAAAGCCCAATCCGCCATCGCCGAGGTCGGGGCCGCCACCAGCCATCACCATGGAGTCGGCTTTTGGCACGCCCCATGGGCGCCGACGGAATGGGGAGAGCTGGGCACCGACATGCTGCGCAGCGTCGCCCAGCGGCTCGATCCGAACGGCATCATGAATCCACACGTCCTACTGGATCCCACGGATCGCCTGGAGCTTTGATGTTTCATCGCCATTGGCGGCAGCAAGCCCTTGCAAGCCTCGACCAACCCTTCGATTTGGTGGTCATCGGCGGCGGTATCACCGGCTGTGGCATCTTCCTCGACGCCGCCCAGCGGGGTCTGCGGGTGCTGCTGCTGGAAAAGGAAGACCTGGCTTCGGGCACTTCGTCGCGATCCTCCAAGCTATTGCACGGCGGATTGAGGTATCTGAAAAACCTTCAGCTCGGCGTCACCCGCAAATCGTGCCTAGAAAGGGATCGACAGCTCGCCCTGAACCCCAATTTGGTGACACCGATCCCGTGGCTCTATCCCACCTATCACGGCCAGAAAACCCCGGGTTGGAAGGTCGGATTGGGTCTGTGGGTCTACGACCGCCTGACCCAAAACGCCGTGCACCATCGGACCGTCGACGAAGCGGAGATCCGGCGGCTCGCCCCCGGCCTGATGCTCGACGACCTGGACCGGGCGATGGTCTACCAAGACGCCCGAGTGGACGACGCCCGTCTCACCCGCGCGGTGGCGGCCACCGGCTTCGCCTACGGCGGCCAGATCCTGACCTACGCGAGCGCCGAGGACGTGCGTCGCGGTGCCCGCGACGAGCTGCGCGCGGTGGTGATTCGGGACCAACTCGACGGCGCCACCTACGAGGTGCAAACCCCGCTCTTGGTCAATGCCACCGGCGCTTGGGTCGACGGCGTGCGCCATCGCCTCGGCCTCGAAGGAAATCGTGTCCGACCGTCGAGGGGCTCCCACCTCATTTTCGAGCGCGATCGACTGCCGATCCAAAGCGCGGTGACGATCGAATCTCCCGACGACCGTCGACCGGTTTTCCTCATCCCCCATCCGGAAGGCACCCTGGTGGGCACCACGGATCTCTTCCACCACGGCCCCATCGACGACCCACGGCCCACCCGCGAAGAAGTCGACTACCTGTTGCGGGTTCTGGCGGTGGGTTTTCCTGACCGTCCCCCCGGTCTCGGCGACATTCGCGGCGCCTTCGCCGGGGTACGGCCGATTCTGAGCAGCGACGCCGAAACCCCTTCCGCCGCCAGTCGGGAGGAGGCGGTCTGGTTCGAAAGGGGTCTGCTTTCGGTGGCCGGCGGCAAGCTCACGACCTGGCGCCCGACCGCCGAGGAAACCGTCGACAAAGCCCTGCGTCGGCTGCCCGAGGCCTGCCGACGCAAGGCCGCCCCATGCGCCACGGCCGGCACGCCCTTGATTGGCCTGGCCCCCGCGGATCTCGACCGGCGACTAGCACAGGCCTTCCCCTTGGATCCACACGTGGCGTCCGCCATGGCCCGTCGGCTGGGATCGGCCGCCTGGACCACCCTCGAAAACGCCGACGAGCACGAGCAGCGACCCTTGCGGGACGACGTCGATCTCTGCCTCGCCGAGCTGCGCACTCACCTGCAGAACGGCGCCGTCACCCATCTTTCCGATCTCCTGCTGCGGCGCATTCGGTTGGGCATGTGGCGTCCGGACCAGGCCCAAAGCCTGGCCCCGTGCCTCGAAGCCCCGATCCGTGAACTCACCGGTTGGTCGGCGGACCGCTGGGACCAGGAGTCCGAGCGGTTCGAAACCGAGGTCCAAGCCTGGACCTTGAAGGGAGTCACTCCCAAAACCTCGGAAGAGCAGCCGTGAGCCGAACGCTCTTCGTGATGAATCCCACCGCCGGGGGAGGCCGTGCCGTCGCCGTGCGGAATCGCATATTGAAGCAAAGCCCGGACCTCAAGGACGACGATTGGATCGAAGGGCGCAACGCCGCCGAAGCGGAGCAAAAACTGCGAGCCCGGCTCGCCGATCCGGACGTCCGAAGGGTCATCGCCATCGGTGGTGACGGCACCGCCCACGGTGTCGCCCAATGGCTCCTGGACGAGGGCGTCGCCGACCGAATCGCTTTCGGTTTGGTGCCCGCCGGCACCGGCTCGGACTTTGCACGTCACCTGGGTCTGCCCAAAGACCCGGAGCAAAGCCTGCGACAAGTGCTCGAAGCCGAGCCACGGCCGATCGACGCCATCGGCATTGAAACCGACTCCGGCGTCCGCGCCTATTGCCTGAACATCGCCTCCGCAGGGCTCTCCGGTGCCGTCGATCTCGCGGTCAACGCCGCCCCCGAGCACGGCTCCTATCTCTTGGCCACGATCAAAGCGCTGATCACCTACCGGCCCATGCCCTGCCGGGTCGAAGTCGACGACCAGCTCCTGACCGAAGAACCGTTCTTCGTCGTCGCCATGGCCAACGGCAGCTTCTTCGGCAAGGGTATGAAAGTCGCGCCCGACGCCCGCATCGACGACGGTCTGCTCGACGTGGTGCTGGTGCCGCCTGTGCCCCTCTGGCAGCTGCCGGTCCGTTTACCCCAATTCCTCACCGGCCGTCACGCCCACTTACCGCAAGTTCGGAATCTAAAAGCCAAAAAAGTGCGCATCGAGCCACCCGAAGATTTCTTTCCCTTCGACCTCGACGGCGAAACCCTATCGAGCGAACCCACGACCTTCCGGATCCTGCCCGGAGCCCTGCGATTGCTGGCCTAGCACGCCCAGCGGGCGATATGAGAGAATAAGGCCATCACAAGCCCGTCGATCTCACCATGGCTCGACACCGGGCTCGAAAAGTTTCCCACCGAATAGATCCCGTTAGCGTCCAACCTCCGTCGCGAGGTGGGCGTCATAAGACAAGGAGCGTTCCGATGAGCGATTCGAAGACCCTCGTGCGTTACGACGTGAAGGACGGCGTGGCCTATCTCACCCTCGACGATCCGCCGGCCAACACCTACACCCACGAGATGATGCGGGATTTGGACGAGGCGATCTTGAAAGCCCGTTTCGACCACGACGTGCATGTGATCGTGATCGTCGGCAACGGCGAAAAATTCTTCTGCGCGGGCGCCAACATCGCCATGTTGCAGCAGGCCGAGCCCCGTTGGAAATACTTCTTCTGCCTGCACGCCAACGAGACCTTGAATCGTCTCGAGCACACCCCGAAGCTGGTAATCGCGGCATTGAACGGCCACACGGTCGGCGGTGGTTTAGAAATCGCCATGGCCTGCGATCTGCGCATCGCCCGCAAAGGCGCCGGCAAAGTGGGCCTGCCCGAGATCAACCTCGGCGTCCTGCCCGGCACCGGCGGCACCCAACGTTTCTCGCGCATGGTGGGCAAGAGCAAATCCATCGAGCTGATGCTCACGGGCGAGCTGCTCTCCTTCGAGCAAGCGGAAGAGCTCGGGGTCGTGAACCAGATCCTGGAAACCCAAGACCTCGACGACTTCCACAGCCAGATCCACGACTACGCCCGGCAATTCTGCCCGCCGAATAAAGCCGCCAAAGCCGCCGGACGCATCAAACGCGCGGTGCAAAGCGGCTGGGAGATTCCCTTCGAGTCCGGCCTGGCGGTAGAGCGCGAGCTGCAACAACAGCTCTTCGAGTCCGACGACGCCAAAGAAGGCCTCGACGCCTACATCGAGAAGCGGAAGCCCGAATTTTCCGCCACTTGATCGCCCTCGGCCTTCGCGCACGAACCCCGGATCCGTCCGGGGTTCGTCGGTTTTGTAGACGTCACCCAATTCCCCACCGCCGCAAGTCCCACTAAAAACCCACCGAGAATCCATGTCGAAATCCCGCGCGCCCCTCGTGCTCGCCGCCCCAGTGCGAACCCCGATCGGTAAATTCGGCGGCGCCCTCGCCGACCTCTCCGCCGCCGATCTCGGCACCGCTGCCGCCGAAGCTTGTTTGCGCCGGGCGGATCTTTCGCCGGAATCGGTCGACCTAACGCTCTTCGGCCACGGTCGCCAAGCCGGCGGCGGCCCCAATACCGCCCGCCAGGTCTCCTACCGCGCCGGCGTGCCCCAAGAAAGCCCGGCCTTCACCATCAACCAAGCCTGTGGCTCCGGCCTCCAGGCCGTGCTCGCCGGCGCAAGGCACATCCGGCTCGACGAAGCCGAGGTGGTGCTCGCCGGCGGCACCGAGAGCATGTCCAACACGCCCTACATGCTGCCCCGCGCCCGCTGGGGTTATCGACTCGGCCACGCCGAGCTGAGCGACGGCATGTACCGCGACGGCTTCAACGATCCACTGTCCGGTTTGGTGATGGGCGAAACCGCCGAAGAGCTGGCCGAGGACTACGGCATCGAGCGCGACGCCAGCGACCTGTGGGCCGTGGGCTCCCAAAATCGCAGCGAAAAAGCCCGCGCTGAAAACCGCTTCGCCCAGGAAATCGTGCCGGTCACCGTGCCCGGTCGCAAAGGCGACACCGTCGAGCGCGACGAGCATGCCCGGGACGGCATCACCGCCGAAAAGATCGCCAAGATGCCGCCGGTCTTCCGCAAAGACGGTCGCGTGACCGCCGCCAACGCCTCCGGCATCACCGACGGTGCCGCAGCTTTGTTGGTAGCCTCCCAAGAAGCCGCCGAGCGACACGGCCTCCAGCCGGCCGGCCTGCTGCGGGATTGGCAAGTGGTGGGCGTCGACCCGCGGATCATGGGCATCGGTCCAGTGCCCGCTTGCCGCGAGCTGCTCAAACGCAATCACCTGAGCTTCGACGACATCGACCAGGTGGAGCTCAACGAAGCCTTTGCCTGCCAGGTCTTGGCCTGCCTCGAGGATCTGCCCTTCGATCCCGCCAAGGTCAATCCCGACGGCGGCGCCATTTCCCTCGGCCACCCGATCGGCGCCACCGGCGCCCGCATTCTGGTGACGCTTCTACACGGCCTGGCCTGGCGTCAGGGCCGTTGGGGCATCGCCACCCTGTGCATCTCTGGAGGTTTGGGCATCGCCGCCTTGGTGGAACGTCCGTCATGAGTTCACCCGCCACGGCCCAACACGTCTTTCTCGACATCGAGCATCGAGTCGCCGAGCTGACCCTCGACCGGCCTCCCCTCAACGTGTTGGATCTGGCGACCCTCGATCAATTGGGCGCGGCGATCGTCGAAGTCTCCGCCCGTCGCGATTTGCACATGTTGATCCTGCGCGGCGGCGGCATGCGCGCGTTCTGCGCCGGAGTGGCGATCGAAGACCACACCGCCGACAAGATTCCCGCGATGCTCGGCGGTTTTCACGACGCCTTACGCCGAATCTTCGCCCTCGACATCATCACCGTGGCGGCGGTGGACGGTCATTGCCTGGGCGGCGGCATGGAGCTGGCGGCCACCTGCGACTTGGTGATCGCCACCGAACGGTCCACCTTCGGTCAACCGGAAATCGAGTTGGCCTGTTTCCCGCCCGTGGCCGCAGCCCTTTACCCCACCCTGCTCGGCCCCGGACGGTCCTTCGATCTCTTGACCACCGGTCGCAAGCTCAGCTGCGAGGAGGCCGAACAAATGGGTTTCGTCGCCCGGCGGGTGGCCAACGGCGAACTCGACGCCGGCCTTCGCCACCTGAAGGGAGAGCTGACCTCCAAAAGCGCTGCAGCCCTGCGTCTGACCAAAAAGGCCATCCGCGCCGGCCAGCCCCAAGTCGCGCTCTTCGAACAGGCCTTGGCCGAAACCGAACGTATTTATTTGCACGAGCTGGCCACTTGCGAAGACCTCGACGAAGGGGTCCAAGCGTTTTTAGAAAAACGACCTCCGGAATGGCGCCACGCCTGAGGCGGGCTTTTCGGAGAACCTAGATAAGGAGTTTCAAATGTCTGAAGCTGTAGTTCTCAGAGAACAGGAAGGCCGCGTCGCGGTCCTGACCATCAACCGCCCGAGCAAGCTCAACGCCCTCAACCAACAAGTGCGTGACGAAATGCTGGAGCACCTCACCGCGATCGAAAACGACGACACCGTGGGTGCGGTGGTGATCACCGGCGCCGGTGAAAAATCCTTCGTCGCGGGCGCGGACATCCAAGAGTTCGAGGGTCGCTCGCCCTTCGATCAACGAGAAGCCATGAGCTTCCCCCGCATTTTCGACATCATGGCGAGCTTCCCCAAACCGGTGATCGCCATGATCAACGGTTTCTGCCTCGGCGGCGGCTGCGAGATGGCCATGTCCTGCGACATGCGCATCGCGTCCGACAAAGCACGCCTCGGCCAACCGGAAATCAAGCTCGGCCTGATCCCCGGCGGCGGCGGCACCCAACGCCTGCCGCGCCTGGTGGGCGTCGGCAACGCCATGCGCCTGATCCTCACCGGCGACATGATCCCGGCTGCCGAAGCCAAAGACATGGGCCTGGTGGACATGGTCATCCCGGCGGACGAGCTGCGCACCCAAACCCTCGAATTGGCCAATAAAATCGCCTCCCAAAGCCCGCTCACCCTGCGCGTGGCCAAGGAAGCCGTCCGCGCCTCCGAGCGCTTGGCGATCGAGGAAGGCATTCTCTACGAGCGCGACCTCTTCTGCCTGTGCTTCTCCACCGAGGACAAAAAAGAAGGCGTCGAGGCCTTCCTCAACAAACGTGCTCCGGAGTGGAAGAACCGCTGATTCCAGGAGCCCGGCCACAAGGATCCCCGGGGTAGCTTTGCAACCCCGGGCTGTGGCCAACAACCCCTTCGGGGTATCAGAGAAATCCGAATTCCGGTCCCCGAAGGCTCGGCGTAGCTGAAGGAATCACATCCCGTACCCCGAAGAGCGTCCCCGGGGTAGCTCCGCAACCCCGGGCTGTGGCCAACAACCCCTTCGGGGTATCAGAGAAATCCGAATTCCGGTCCCCGAGGGGTTCTTTTCCAAAGTCTGGGGTTGCGCGCTGCGCTATCCCAGTGGCCCCTTCACCAAACCGTGTTCGGCACACAGGGCGCGGAAATCTTGATGATCCCAACCCCGGTCTAAGAGCTTGCGCGCGATCGGCCGGGCTTCATCGGCGCGGCCGAGGGCGAGAAGAGCCCGTACGTGGGCGTCCAACAGATAAATGTGACCCGTGGTTTCCGCCAACGGTTGGGTGGTCGAGAGCAGCTCGCGCCAGGTTGCCGATTCGCCCTCCTCATCCCCCATCTCACGCTGAATCTTGGCAATACCGACCAAGCTGTCCGCCAGCTGGTACCGAACCTCCGCGTTGACCGGGTCCTTGCGCACAGCTTCCGCCAGAATCGGTCGATTCTTCCCGATTTCATCCAAACCCTCAGCAAAACGCCCCATGGCTCGCAAGAGGTTGCCCATTACGGACCGAGTCAAGGTCACTCCGGTCAAAGCTTCCAAGCTCTGAGGCTCCCGTTCCCAATTCTCTTCGGCTAAAGCCAAACATCGGTCCAGGTAGGTCAAGGCTTGGTCGAGCTGGCCCAGGTCTTTGTGCACCACCCCCAAATGCAGCAGAACCGTGTGGGCCAGTGGAGCGAGCTCTGCGGAAAGCTCGGCAGAAAGCTCGGCCTCCAAAGAGGCTGCCGACCTCTCCACAGCCTTCACGCCCTGTTCGGCTCGGGAAAAAGCCACCAACGCTTCTTTCAGCTGCCCACGGTCAAAAAGGGTGATTCCCAAATTGTCGAGAATCCAAATCCGTGACATGTGGACTTCATGGCCTGCCGGCGCCGCCGAATCTGTTGTCGAGGTCGCCTCCGAGGCCAACAGCTCCAGCGACTGATCAAAGGTATCGATCGCCCGCTCATGTTGTCCCGCTTCTCGATAAGCCACCGCCAAGTCCGCGGTGGCCTGGGCCTCAGCGAGCCTGCGTTCGATCGGCGAGCCCCCGGCGGCGGCGCTCCAGGCCCGCACCCCTTCCACGTGGCGCCGGGTTATTTTCAAGGCGCCCTCAGTGTCACCGGAGTTGCTCAACACTTGGGCCATTGCCTCAAGGGTTGCGTTCAAGCGCTCCTGCTCCGCCACGGAAAGGTCATCCGCTGCGCGATCCTCGTAATAGGCCAACAGCTTTTCCGACACCGGCGCCAGGATGTCCAACCGTCCTATGGGCTCAAGGGAATGCCACACATCCTGGATCAAAAACGCGGCCAGCTCCTCGGCTTTGGCCCGCTCCGCCACCGCCCGGGCTCGCTCCATCTCGGCCCGACGCGCCTCCAAGCTACGGGCCACCAGTCCGCCGATCAGCGAAAGCAGGAGCAACGCGCCGGCAATGACCGTGCCCCGACGACGCCGAATGAATTTACGCGCCACGTAGGCGAATCCCGCGGGAGCCGCCGACACCGGCTCATGACGCAAGAAGTGCTGCAAGTCGTCGGAAAGCTCGCGCGTGGTGCCGTAACGCTCCACGGGGTCGTTGGCGATCGCCCGCAACACGATTCGATCCAGATCCCCTTCCAGCTCTTGCACCTTGGGAGAACTCGAGGAGAGGCGCTCAGAACTAGAAATCCGTTTCTTCAGGGCGCGGCTGGGGGCGGTGGGTGTCTCCCCTTGCATGGCCTTGGCCACCGCTTGAAAAGCGCCCTCGGTCGCCCCGAAAGGACGCTCTTCCGTGAGCATTTCGTAGAGCACGACCCCTAAGCTGTAGACGTCACCGGCGGTGGTCACCGGCTGGCCGAGTAGCTGCTCTGGACTGGTATAACCCATGGTGCCGGGTAGTTGGTCGGCTCGGGTTAGGCCGTCTTCCGCCTCGTCGAGCAATTTGGCGATGCCGAAATCCAACAGCTTGGGAGTGCCGTCCGCTTCGACCATGATGTTGCTGGGTTTCAAATCCCGATGCACCACCAAATTGCGGTGGGCAAAATCCACCGCCGAACAGACCTTGATGAAGAGGTCGAGCTTGTGCCCGAGATCGAGGTCCTCCTCCCGGCAATATCGCAGGATCCCACGCCCTTCGATGCGCTCCATCACCAGATAGGGCACGCCGTCGAGGGTTGTGCCGCCGTCGAGCAGGCGGGCGATGTGGGGATGGTTGAGCTTCGCCAGGACTTGGCGTTCGAGCAGGAAGCGGCGATAGAGCGTTTGGGTCAGCGGACCGCGACCCACCACCTTGATCGCCACCTGCTGTTCGTATTCACCGTCGACCCGCTCGGCGAGATAAACGGCCCCCATGCCCCCTTGGCCGATCTCTTCGATGATCCGGTAGGGCCCGAGGCGAGCCCCTTTCCAAGAGTCTGCCCCCACCCAACCGAGGTGGTCGGACGGCGAACTCGGCTGGCCGTCGACGATGGTGGTTTCCAAGTCGAGCAAGGCCGACACGTGCGCCCGCAGGCGTACATCGTCGCCGCAATGGTCGTCCAAGAATGCCTCGCGCTGCGCGGGCGGCAAATCGATAGCTTCGTCGACCAGGCCTTTGAGTTGGGTCCAAGTCGAGGTATTCAGGGGGGGATCGGTCATGGATGGCTCAGCCTACCCACGGACGAAGGGGTCCGCAAGGGCCGAGGCCGTCCCGAACTCCCAGGGGTAAAGAATCCCAGGGGTAGCTTCGCAACCCCTGGCTACGGCCAACAACCCCTTCGGGGTAACAGAGAAATCCGATTTCCGTACCCCGAAGGGGTTCTTTTCCAAAGACTGGGGTTGCGCGCTGCGCGCTACCCCAGGACTCGCGCGCCTCGACTTTCCGCGCCTCGACTTTTCCGGGACGTCCCGAACTCCCAGGGGTAAAGAATCCCAGGGGTAGCTTCGCAACCCCTGGCTACGGCCAACAACCCCTTCGGGGTAACAGAGAAATCCGATTTCCGTACCCCGAAGGGGTTCTTTTCCAAAGACTGGGGTTGCGCGCTGCGCGCTACCCCAGGACTCGCGCGCCTCGACTTTCCGCGCCTCGACTTTTCCGGGACGTCCCGACAGGGATAAGGCAAATAGGTGCCTCGGCATTTATTCCGTGGCATGGCTAGAATCCCAGGGGTGGCTTCGCAACCCCTGGCTACGGCCAACAACCCCTTCGGGGTAACAGAGAAATCCG
>CBDUGP010000004.1:0-212448 GCA_965366625.1 uncultured bacterium | reverse complement strand
AGCGTAGCTCAGGGTATTCAAGCCGTCGAAGATCCGGCGCGGCAGACCCAGGGCGTCGGGCTGGTAGGTGACCCACGAGCTCAGCTCGGGCAGATCCTCGGAGAGCAGGTATCCCCGCCCGTCGTAGCCGTAGGAACGGGTTTGATCGATGCCCGGACCCGTGCGCCGCGCGGTGATTTGTTGGTCGTAGGGGTCGTAGGTGAACGAGGTGGCATATTCGGGATTGGAGGTGGAGGTCACCCGGCCCAGGGCATCGCGCCGGGTGTAGCGATCGGTGTATTCCGTGGCGGTTTCCGAGGTGCGGATCAGCACCGTGCTCTTTTCCTCGCGGATACCGAAATAGGCGCGAGTCTCTTCGCGGCCGTCGGGATTCTTGATCTTGCGTGGACGATCGAAGGCGTCGTAGTTTAGATAACGCCAAGACTCCAGGAGATCGTGCCCGGCAGACGCTTGCCAGGTGGTGAGCCGGGTCTTGCGGCCCAGGGAATCGTAGGTGGTCTTGCGAATCGACGGCGAGAAGCCGGCGCTGCCCACGGGTTTGCGTCGGCTTTCCGAGATCAGGCGACCGAAGGAGTCGAAGGTCTTCGATTCCTTGGCCAGCTCCACCACCACCGGCAACGGCGTGCGATGGAAGATCTCGACTTTGGAATCGCCGCTTGCGGGATGGCTGTAGACGTATTCGGTATGGACCCCCTGAATCGCCGCTTCGGGGCTGACCTGCTTGAGCCGACCCAGCTTGTCGAAGGCCAAGCCGGTGCGCAGGCCGGAGACATCGTAGACGCTGGTTTCGAGACCGGTGTTTTGATCGATGTCGGCCTCATAAAGAAAATGGCCGAAGCCCGAAAACTTCGAACTCTTGAGCTGCAAATCTGAGTAGGCGTGTTGATAGATGTAGCTCCGGCCGTTGGTCGTCGAGGTGTCGCCGTCGCACACTCCGGACGTACCGGCTTGGCCGTAGGTTCCGCCGGAGACCTTCTCGGTCACCGGCAGACCGAGGTTGGTGCCCGCGGTGGAGCCCAAGGTCAGCTCCACCACCACGTCTAAACCGCTGCGATCGCCGGAGTTCTTCCACTTGCGCAGGCAAACCACCGAGCCCTCGGAGTTGAACGCGGTTTCGGCCACGTAGGTGCGCCCGTCACCGAGCGTAGTGACTTTGTCGTAGCCACCTAAAAACCAGATCGCGGACGGTCCCGGCAAATAACTCGACGGCGTGCCCACCGCGAGATAGCCGGTGGTGCCGTTGATCGACAAAGACGTGCTGCCGGTGGCGGTGTAGTGGGTGGTGGTCGTGCGTCGGGTTTCAGTTTGGGAAGTATTGGCAAAGTTGTCGAGCACGGTGGCGCTCCGGAATCGACCGGCGCCGGTAGGGTCGGCCTGGCGGGTTTCCACCCATCGGCCGCCATCTTTGTGGAAGACCGTGCGCTCCGCCACTTGCTGGGGGTTGATTTGGAAGCAACCCGCGCTGTCGCCGATGGTTTTGCTGCATTGCCGATATTCGGTGGTGTACCGGCGATAAACGGAACGTTGCTTCTCGTTTTCGGTGCACGCAGAAGCGGTGCATTCATAGATCTTTTGGGACAGGAAGAGCTTCGTGCCGTCGGTGCCGGTGATGGCGGTGTCCTTATTGAAGGGCAAACCGTTGTCGGTCACTTGCCAGCTGTCGTAGGCGGTGCCGGAGCTCGGATTCTTAGGTCCTTGGGCCACGGAGCTGTAGGACACTGTGCGGGCGAAAACACCGTTATCTCCGGCCGGCGCGTTCACTGTGGTGGTGCGAAATTCGGCCCGTTTACAACCCGGACCGGAGATTTCAGCGTCGCTGACGACGGTCGGCGTGAGGGTGGAACCGTAGGTCCAAATCCCTTCCACGTTGCCCTCGCGGTCCTTGGTCGTGCGGGTCGTGACCCCGCTCACCGTGTACTCGGCCTCGGCGGACGGGTTGTTGGAATAGGTACAGCGGGTGGGCATGCGCCAATTGGCGTAACCGTAGAAGATCTCGCCCAGGGTCGGCAAGCTGATGGCGTCGACCCGGGCGGAGGCGTTGACGCAAGAGGCGTTCTCGAAATAGGGCAAGTGGGTGGTGATGATCCAGGGCTGGACGCCTTCCGGCACCGTGATCTGCTCCAACACCGGCACGGTGATCGAATGCAGAGCGGACGCGACCTCCCATTCGTTGGGGCACGGACGGGTGATGCGCTCCACGGACGATGTGAAGCCGTAGACCGCGGTTTTGTTGCCGAAGGCAGCGAGCTTGGCCTCTTTCAACACCCGTCGAAGATCGCCGGGCTCGTCGCCCTCGAGGGTGGCTGAGGACGGATGGCCGTCACCGCCACCGGAGTCGGCATCGCTGACGCTGAAGACCAGCTCGTGGGATCGGCCCGTGGAATCGCTGACGGTCCAGGTTTCGAGCTCGGTGACGCTGTCGAGGGCGTAGGAAAACGAGATGGCGTTGCCGTAGGCGTCGCGGGTTGCGTTGAGACGCCAACATCCGCTCGCGCCCTGGCCACAGAAATCCGTGCCCGCGACGACATCGCCCGTGAGCTTGAATACGGAATAAGTGCCATCGGCGAATTCGACCCTCACGGTGGAGGCGTCGGTTTTCTGCAGGCGCAGGAAGGCGCCTTCTTTGGAATAACGAATCGGCAGGGAGGCAGTGCCGTTGTTGCGACCGGGCAGGGCGTAGAGATAGTGGCGGCCGCCGTCCGGGGCGACGTACATCCATCGATCGTCGAGGTCGCTGGGATCGGCGTCGCGATTGGGCCATCGCGGTTGGTCGTAGAGGGGCAAGCCCGAGGGACGCTCGTCGAAAGGGGCGAAGAGCTTGCCGAAGTGAATCTCCCAACCGATGCCCGCGTTACTGCCCGGATTGGCGATCGGCAAGATCAGCTCGCTGGTTTCGGTATCGGCGAACCAATCGGCTTTGACGAAATCCCAGGCGTTGGAATTGTGAACCACCTGAAATCGATAGCTGAGCTTGGGACCGACCTCGTAGGTCTGCCCGAGGGGAATGCGCGCCGTGAGATTGCCCGAGGTGGTGTCGACGGTATCGATGGTACCGACCTCGAACGGCGTGTGGGGCCGTGCGCCACGGGGCGTGGCAACCGGGGTGTAAGTCGGCTCGAAGCCCACCTGGGGCGCCGGATCGTCCTCGGGAGAGGCGATCTCGATCTGCCGTGAGATTTCGGCCGACCGCAGAGCCCGAGCATCGGCAATCGTGGCGGCGAAAATCGCATCTCCTACGGGCAGATCTTGCCGAGGTTGGCAGGTCAACCGACCAAATCCCAACTGACAGATCACATCGAGCGGGTTACCGTCGACGGTGATCTGCAGGCTGTCTAGGTCGAGTTCCGATTCCGATTCGAATCCAAAGGTCAACCCTGGACGCAGATCGAAAACCGTGGCGCCGGGCTCGGGACTGAGGAAGACCAAGGTCGGCGGCGATTCTTCAGAATCTTCCGAATCCGGCGGGTCGTCGGGCCTGGCCGGAAGGTGCACCAATTGGCGCACACCGGAGAACGGCAAGTCCTCGCCGAAACGTCGGCCCGAAGCATCGAGGTGGGCGAGAGACGACGGGTCGGCGAGCCAAAGGCCACCCTGACGGTCGGGCAGCATGGCGGAAATATCTTCGCCAGGTCCGAAGATCTGAAACGACCGAATCTCTTGGGAGTTTGGGTCGGCCTGAAACAAGGTATCGCCGGCAGCAGCCCAGAGGATGCCATCGGCGGACACGGCGATCCGGTCGATGGATTCAAAGCTCGTGGGAAGCCGACGATCGGCCACCGAGGGCTCGACGAAACGCCACAGCTCCGAGCCCCTGGCGACCCAAAGGGCATCGGCCTGATCGGGATCGAGGGACCGCTCGATCCCGATGGCAGTGACGGCCCCGGCAGCATCGCCCGGCCAGGTGAAGGTCTGCAACTTCGACCCTGAAACCGAATCGGAAACCCAAACCTCCGATTCGGTGGCGATCCACAACCGACTGGAGGTGGAATCGATGGCGAGGTCCACGGCCTCGGTCTCGAGCTGGAATTCCTGCAAGAGCTGACCCGCCCCGCTGTAGGCAAAAAGCTTTCGTCCGTGGCTGATCCAAAGGGATCCGTCGGCGGGATTCAAAGCCCCTCGGACCCTTTGCCGCTCGCGTCCCCTTTCGCCCAGATCCAAAGAGTCGTCAACCGGCAGAGTTCGACGCCAAAGAACCTGCCCTTCCAGATCCATCGTGCCTACCGAATCTGAGGTCAACAACCAAGATATCTGCCGCTCAGGATCGACGATCCAACTATCCACGGCTTGATCGGCAATCTGGTGCGGGTCGGATTCCAGATCTGAGACAGGTGGGTGGAGAGGCACAGAATAGAGCCCGGTCTCGTCGGCGATTCCCAGTACCAAAGCCGGCTCAGCCTCCGGTGGAGTCGAGGACCGAGCCGGCGATCCGAAGAAAATGGAAAACATCGAAACGAGGCACAGAAACCGACAGGCCGATCCGAGAGAAGAGTGTTTCATCGACAATCCCCAAAAATTGAAATCCTTACGAGTGAAATCTCTTTTTCCTAAAACTGTCGAGATTTCACGAATGCACGGAAGGGAAAGCCCCTCTCGATGTCGTAAGGTATCACAAAAACCAGGAAAAACCTATCTCCAATTTCACCACGGTAGGTTTTCCCTGGTTCTGCGACCAGAGAGGCTCTCAATCCCCAAAAACGGAATGTGCCCGGCGAGAGCTACAATCGAGAGTTGTGCGCAGGAGGGTTTGAAACTTTCTCGGTCGATTTGATCGATCCTGATGGAAAAAACCGCCTTGTTCTTTTGAATCAGTCTATGAATCGAGCAATAAGGAGCTTCGGCATGCTTTCCACATCGACACGCGTATTCCTCGGTTTCTTGTTAGGTATTTTTATCCTCGCTCCGGGAGTGACGTTGGCGGAAACCTGTGAATGGGTCCCGGGCTTCGGAAGCCGAGGAGTGAGTGACCAGGTGTACGACTCGGTCATCTTCGACGACGGCAACGGTCCGGTGTTGATCATCGGTGGCAAATTCGAAACCGTGGACGGTATGGATGTCGGCTACATCGCTCAATGGAACGGCACCATGTGGAGCGCTCTCGGCAGCGGTGTGAACGCCTGGGTCTCTGATCTCGCGGTCTATGACGACGGCAATGGGCCGGCCCTCTACGTGTCCGGAAACTTCACCGAGGCGGGAGGGGTGCCCGCGTCCAGGATGGCCAAATGGGACGGCACCTCTTGGAGTTCGGTGGCCGACGGCGACGACGGGCCGCTCCTCGTCTTGGATCTGGTGGCCTTCCAACAGGGTCCCAATCCCGTGTTGCATGTTCGTGGTTCCATCAAAGTCGGAAGCGAGACCGTGCAACACGCCACTTGGGACGGCAGCACGTGGGCGGTGGCCGACGACATCCAGATCACCCAACTCGTGCAATTCGATGCCGGCGACGGCATGGCGACTTACGCCATCGGTAACTTCAACATCGGCATGGAGTCCGGAAAGCTGGCCAAATGGGACGGCTCGTGGTCATTGGTAACTTTCGATCTGATGGTGGGCAACCATGAGGTGGGTTTTCACGACCCATCTGCATTGGTGGTCTACGATTCCGAACTCTACATGGCGGGAACCTTCTGGGTGGGAGACAAACCCTTCACGCGCCGTTTGGCTCGATGGGACGGCCAAACCTGGTCGGCGGACGAGCTCGACGTGGGTAGCTCGATCCGGGCCATGGCGGTTTATGACGACGGGGTTGGAGAGGCTCTCTACATCGGAGGATCGTTTTCGGTCATCAATTCTCAGCCCTACAATCAGATCGCCAAATGGAATGGTACCTCGTGGTCACACTTAGACGGAGGGATCGCCGGCGACGCCAACGTATTGTTGGTTTATGACAGCGGTGCCGGAGAGGCGCTCTTTGCGGTCGGTGATTTTAGCCAAGCCGGGGATGTGTCGGCGCCCTACGTAGCCCGTTGGGACGGCGCCTGGCAATCGGTAGACGACCCCTCGGCGGGATTCGGCCTGACCCAGCGGGCCAGGGCCTTCGTGGCCCATGACGACGGCAGCGGCGAAGCCCTCTACGTGGGTGGCGGCTTCGAAGAGCCCGGCGGTCTGATGAGCAGCTACGTGGCCAAATGGACCGGCACCTCGTGGCAGGAGGTGGGAGGGGGTACCAACGGTTCGGTATACGCGTTGGAGTCGTTTGACGACGGCGGGGGGCCGGCCCTTTATGCGGCGGGTGTGTTCAACCGAGCGGGCGGCACCAACGCCAGTAGCATCGCAAAATGGGACAGCACCACGTGGACGCCCTTGGGCAGTGGAATCGACGGCTCTGTCCAGGCCCTCAAAGTGTTCGACGACGGTAACGGCCCGGCACTCTATGCGGCCGGCTCGTTTGCCTCCGCTGGGGTTGTTTCGACCTTCAACATCGCAAAATGGGACGGCACGTCGTGGAGTTCCTTGGGGGGAGCCTTCACTGATACCGACCGATTTGTGTTCGACATGGTGGTATTCGACGATGGGAGTGGCCCGGGCCTGTGGGTGGCGGGGAACTTCACAAGGATCGACGGTCAGCCTGCGGGCTACATTGCCAAGTGGGACGGCACGTCCTGGACCTCGCCCGGCATGGGCGTCGATCTGACGATCCAGGCGATGGCGATCTTCGACGACGGCAACGGTCCCGCCCTCTACGCGGCCGGCCATTTCTCCCATGCCGGGGGGCAGCCCGCCGATCGCATCGCAAAATGGGACGGCAACACGTGGTCGACTTTCGAAGGATTCCCGACCTCCGTGCAAGCCCTGGGGGCCTACGATCTCGGCGACGGGCCAGCCTTGTATGCCGCCGGCCCGTTCATGGGCTCGGCGGAGGGTACTCCTCTGAGCCATATCGCCAAATGGGACGGCACCACGTGGACGCCCCTCGGGACCGGCACCAACGCCACGTCCTTCGAGATTATGGGATATACCAACAACGGCGAGAAAACCCTCTTCGTGGGCGGCGACTTCACCATCGCCGGGGACCAGCCGTCCTCGCACCTGGGCCTTTACAGTTGCCACGCCCTTTTCCTCGACGGCTTTGAGTCCGGCGACATGTCCTTGTGGTCCTCGGCCACGGGCTTGCCGTTCTCCAGGATCCCTTAGTTAGTGCCCATCCAGGAATGGATTCTCGGTGGGTCGGCGCGACGCCCTGCGCGTGTCGCTCCGAACTCGCGCCACCGCTGCGGTACCGTCGCAAATTGCTGATGTGTAGGAGCTTAAGCCGATCTATGTGCTGTATCGCTCAGACACGCTCGCTGTCCGTGCTCGGCGCGCCGCGCCTTCTAGATCCTCGAAAAGGCCAAAACTGGACGGACCCTAGCTAAAGAAAGGTTCATCCAGCCTCGGAAGGCTCGACCCGGGGTCTCGAGGGATCCGTGACGCCGAGTTCCGATTCGGCCTTCAGGGTCAGCTCGTCGATCAAGGATTCGAGTCGTCGGCACTCGCTTTCGAGCGCTTCGTCGGTCAATTTTCGGGGCAGGCTCTGGGGCTCGCCGAAGGCGATGGCTACCCGTGAAAACGGCCAGGGCACGATCAGGCGATCCCAGGATCCCAGGGTGAAGAATCGCTGGGCCGCTAGGCCCATGGGCAAGATGGGTGCGCCGGTGGTTTGGGCTAAAACCGCGACTCCTGCCTTGAATTGGTAGATCGGTCCCCTGGGACCGTCGGGGATCATGATCGGTGAATAACTCTCGCGCGTGACCGCCCGGTGTAGGGCGCGCAAAGCTTGCAACCCGCCACGGCTCGACGAGCCTCGAACCACGGACAATCCCCATTGCTCGGCAACCCGCGCCACCAGCTCGCCGTCGCGGCTTTGGCTGGTCAACACCGCGATCTTGAAACCCCGGTGCAAGAGGTGGTGATAAACGTAGTGGGTGCCGATGAAAACGCGATTGTGCCAAAAGCTCAGGATGCTCGGCGTTTGCGTTTCGGTCCAACGGCTCAGGTATTGCTCACCCTCGACCACCCGGACGCGATAGGTCCGACCCAAGGTGGATAGGACGACTCGAATGAGCCAAGCCCCAAGGCGGATCAAGCGGCTTCCCACGGGGCTCTGGGGGTCGATTCGCAGACTCAACGGATCGTCTCAGCCCTGGGCGGCGAAGAAATCGAGGATGTCGCCCACGGAATCCATTTTGGCGGCGTCTTCATCGCTGATCTCCACACCGAGCTTGTCTTCCAGGTCCAAAATCAGCTGCAAAGCTTTCGGCGAGTCGATGGCCAGGTCGGCGACCAGCTCCATTTCAGGGGTGATCTGGCTCGCTTCTCGCCCACTGACCTCAGCCACAATTTCCAATACCGACTGTTTTGTGTCCATTTCAGATTCCTTGCTTATCCCTCGGATCGATCCAAACGCTGGAGAGTGCCTTCGAGATATTGAGCCTTCAAGGCTCGACGCTGAACTTTGCCGCTGGTGGTTTTGGGAATCTGCCCGCGGCGCACGAAGACCAAATCCGCCAACGGCAAGGAGAGATTCTTGCCGATCCGGCTGCGGATCTCACGGCCCATCTCGTTGAGCTTGTCGACATCGCGATCATTGGTTTCCACCACCACCACCGCCTCCTCGCCCTGGGCGCCGCGGGCGACGGAAAAGGCGCCGGTGCGCATGGAACCGCCGGCATCGGTCACGCTTTCCGCTTGCCATTCCAGCTCGTGGGGCATGATGTTGTGGCCGTGCAGGATCAGCACATCTTTGATCCGGCCGGTCAAATAGAGTTCTCCTTGCCACATGAAACCTAGATCGCCGGTGGCCAATCGACCGTTCGTCAAGGCGGCGGCAGAGGCCTCCGGAGAGTTGTAATAACCGGCGAAAATGCCCGGTCCTTGCACCTGCACCTCGCCGATCTCGCCCTCCGGCAGCGGCTGCCCGTTCGGGGCGACCACATGGATCTGGGTGTCGTGAATCGGAACTCCGACCGAGACCACCTCGCTCAAGCCGAAGTCGGACCCAGACGCCGAACTGGGCAGAGGACGGGTCCTGGGACCTTCCCCACGCAGGTCCACCGCCACCGTCAGGGTCGCTTCCGCCAGCCCGTAACAGGGCCGGAAGACCTCGCGCCGGAATCCCACCGGTTCGAAAGCCTGGCAAAACGCGTCGATGGTTTCCGGGCGCACCATTTCAGCACCGGTCATCGCCGAGCACCACGAGCTCAGGTCCAGCCCTTCGCGCTCTTTCTCACCGACCCGTTCCACACACAGCTGATACCCAAAATTGGGCGCCGGCACAAAAGACTTACCGTGGCTGCCCAAGTGGTCGAGCCAGGTGCGAGGCCGGGCGAGAAACGCGGTCGGAGGGAAGAGCCAGAAGTCGATACCGGCGAGCATGGACAGGAAGAAACAACCGATCAAGCCCATATCGTGGTGCAACGGCAACCAGCCGACCAAGGAGTCTGCCCAGACCGCGCTGGGCCCGCCGTGGGGTGCGCCGATGGCGGCATCTGTGGCGGCGGCGTTGTGGATCGCCGCACCGTGGGGGATTTGCACGGCCAGAGGTAAACCGGTCGAGCCGCTGGTGAGCTGCAAAAATGCGATCTCTTCGACGGCGGGATTGGGCGCTCCGAACGTCGAAGGGGTTGTGCCTTCGAGCTCCGCCGGTGTCAACACCGCGCCCGCCGCGTGGTCGGCGCCCAACGCCTGGGCATCGCGACGCAAGGCCTCGCTGCTGACCACAAATTTCGCCCCCAGGCGCTCGACCAAGGTATCCACTTTGCGGACGTGGGCTTCTGCCGCACCCATGGCCGACCCGGGTGCCACCGCCACCGGCAATGCACCGCGCATCAATGCCCCTAACCAGGCATCGACCCAGGCCCAAGAGGTGGGCACGGAGATCATCACCGGATCACCCGGAGAAACCCCCAGGGCTGCCCATTGGCCGGCGGCACGGCGGGCACCGGCGTGAACCTCGGTCCAGGTACGGCGTTGGTATTTTCGACCACGGCCGTCGAAGATCGCCATGCCACGGTCGGGAAAAGCACGCCCCGCCCGCTCGAGGGCTTGGGGCACGGTGGCGGGAAGATCAGAAAGCAGAGGGGTCATCGGCGCAGCCTCGGAGACGCACCCACCGAGGCGGGGCCGTCATACATGGGAGTTGATGCGGAGAATGAGGTCTGACGCCTCACCGGGGAAAGTTTAACCCAACAGGCTGTGGCAGGGTCTCAATCCGCACCTTCACCCAGCCTTCCTGCTCCGATCACCGTGCGGGCGGTCATGCCTTTGGGCACCTGGACCTCGACCTTACGCTTCTGCGCGTCGCTGAGATCCTCTTCGACATAAAAACCCAAGGAGTATTGGCTGCGCAGCTCCGCATTGATCTGGGCATAGGCTTGAGCCAGCTCCTCGAAGGATTCGACGAAGTACAGGCGGCCGCCGGTATCTTCGGTCACATTGCGCAGATCTCGCTTTGAGTACGTCCGGCGCAGGGTGTCGAGCGCTCCGAGGCCGATCACATAAACGGGAACACCCGTTTGCCGTGCCATTTCCGCGCAATGCTTGGGACCGTAGCGGCTATCGATGTCGTCGCCATCGGTCAACACCACCAGGGCACGACGGCCAGGGTGCTGCTCGAATTGTAAAAGGGAGAAAACCACCGCGTCGTACATCGCCGTGGCGCCGTCGGCGTTGAGCTTGCCCAGGGAGCGCATCAAGGAGGGTAAGTCCCCCGTCACATCGTGGACCAGACGGGGCTGGAGGTCGAAGTCGACCAGAAAAGCTTTATCTTGGGGTTTGATCGTCTGCCCAAGAAATTTCGCCGCCGCCCGACGGGTATCGTGCATCAGCATTTGCATCGAGCCGGAGGTATCCACCAGCAGGCCGAGCACCAAGGGCACGTCGTCAGCGTAGGCAAAGTTGGCCGTCTCGTGCTTTTTGCCGTCGTAGACCACGGTAAAGTCTTCGGCCTTCAAATCCTCCACCGGCGAGCCGTTCGAATCCGAAACCACGGCGAAAAGCTCCACCAGGTTGACGTCGACCTCTTCGACGTCCGGCTCCGCCAACAAGAGCACGTCATCGATCGACGAGCCGTCGGTCAAAAACGCCGCGATCCGCAAAAAGTCCGTCGGCTGGATATTCGGCGTCGGCACGCCCACTTCCACCTCGGGGCCGTCGAAGGTGCCGATCAGCTGGTCGTTGAGCCAGACTTCCATCTTGGCGAGCTGGGATTGGGGCGGCACCGAAGCCCGGGCTTTGACGGTGACCGAGCTGCCCGAGGCACCGGCCTCGAAATCGGTGATGCGAACCCGAAACGGACGATCCAGCTGATTGACCTTGATCGAGTCCTCGGCCATGACCACACCCAGGCTGTCGTAGGCGATCACCCGGACCACTTGCTCACGGGCCGGCCGGGCCAAAGGCAGACTCTTGCGGAACGGCGGCCGGCTATCTTCGTCCACCACCGTGCCGTCGACTTCAAAAACCACCTTGTCGACGGCCACGGTGCTGGTCAGCACGTTGAAGACGGTCGAGCCGGAGACCGGCTCGTTGCGCGGTGGCACGAGCCGTAGAATCTGCTCACCGGCCAACTTGTCCCGCGGTGGGCCCGGGGCTCGGTTACCGGGAGTTCGGACCCCGGGAAAGACCGCCTGGGGCGATTGGGGTGCCGGGGCTTGCGGTGTCGTCGCCGAAGGCGCCTTGGACGTCGCCGATGAAGTCGCGGGCGGGGTCTGGGAAACCTGGGGAGCCGCCACGTTGCCGCCTCCCCCTTGCCGGTGGGTCAGCTCGTACCAAGTGCCCTCGTAGGCTGCGACTTTGCGCGCGGTGAAACTCGGACCCGCGATGTCCCCGCCCGGGGTTTCCAACGGCGCCGCGCCCCAAAAACCACTCTCGGCCTCGCGAGCCACCAAGGTCATATGCCGCGTGCCTTCCGGCAGGTCGGCCCGCAACACATACCGCACGGATTCGACGGTGGAAAAATCTTGCACTTCGATGCGCTGTTGGTGGGCCAAAATCGCTTCGCCGTCGACGTTCAAGAGCAGAAAGATGCAAAGGGTGGCCCGCTGTTGCAATCGCAGGGGACCGACATCCAATTGTCCCTCCACCGTCGCCTGCAGACGGCCTTCGTCCAACAGCAGCTGCTCATCCACCAGGAATTGCCCTTGCAGGCCCAAATCGCCGAGGGAAACGTCACCGCGCAGCAGTTGGGCTGCCAATTCGGCAGGAAAACGGCACGATGTGTCTACTTGTGTGTCCCCTCCCGGGTTCCCTTGGGCAGACCCTCCAGAGGCCACCGCAAGAGCGACCGAAAATAGAAAGAACCATAAAAACGGCCGCTTGGAAGCTTGAATCATGGGGATTGGCTCGGAAAAGGTTCGAAAAAGAACGGGTTTGGGGGTCAAAAAGTCTCGTTCCAATTCTCAAGGGAATCGAGTCCGATTCGGAACAAATGCAAAGTCGATGCCCAGAGACCGAATTTCGCCCACGGCGGATCGCCTTGCGGAGTTCAGCCGTTGTCGATCGTCAGATGGCGATTCGAACGACCCGGGCGCACAAAGCTGTACAAATCCAAGCCACCGCGCAAAGCGGCCTCCACCGCCAGGCTGGAGGAAGCGCCCACCGCCACCATGGTCGAGACTTGGGCCATCATCGCTTTTTGCACGATCTCGAAACCCGCACGGGCGGAAACGACCAAGATGCGATCACGCCAGGGTAGTTCGTTCTTGAGAAAGGAAGCGCCGATCAGCTTGTCGACCGCGTTGTGACGACCCACGTCTTCCGCCAACGCCAGCAGGTTTCCCTCTCGATCAAAAAGCGCTGCGCCGTGCAGACCGCCGGTGGCCCTAAACAGGCTTTGCCGAGCTTCCATCTTCTCGGGAAGCGCCTGAATTAGCTCGGGATCTACCGCCGGCTCGGGCGGAATCGAAGGCAGACGTTGATAGATCGCTTCGATCCGTGCCTTACCGCACAGCCCGCAGGCTGCGGCGGCCAAATACTCCCGCCGAGCATGTTCGATCGCCTGCCGACGGGACGCCGACTCAGGGGTGAGCTGAACGTCCACCACGTTGTCGGGATCGTAGGCCAAAGGATCGCGGCAAATATCCACCGAAATCACATCTCGACGGGAGGAGATCACGCCTTCGGTAAAGAGGAATCCTACCGCCAGATCCCGATCCAAACCCGGTGTGCGCAGGGTCACCACCAGCGACTGACCACCGATGCGGATCTCGAGCGGCTCTTCGGCCGCTACCCAATCCTCAACCGCCCCCGACCCGGCTCGTTCGACCGTCACCTTGCGCAGGGCGTGACGGTCCAGGGATCCGCCCGGCTCGCTAGCCCGCTCGCTCATAACCCTGTCCTGGGACATTTCATCATCGCACTCTATGGTGCTCCGTCACGGGCGGCAAGGGCAGCTGCCCTCAGCCGGCGAACCTCTTCGATTCGCCGATCACCCTCGGTCCTATGTTGCTCTGCCAAGGCGACAATGCGATCGTAGATCTGGACGGCTTCGTCTAGCTCGCCTTTCGCGCTCAGGGTTTCGGCCAACGACATCAGCGGAGCCATGAGAAAAAGACTGTCCGTGCCCATGACCGGCTCCACCAACTCAACGGTTCGCCGCAGGGCCTGCTCGGCTTGGTCGAAGTCACCCCGTTTCAAATAGATCCTTCCCAGCGCCGAAAGAATCGCCGCAAAATACGGATGATCGCTGACCAAACGTGGCTCAAAGATTTCTTGCGCCCGGAGCAGCACAGGCTCCGCTTCCTCCCAGAGGCCGATCTTGGAATAGGTGTCACCGAGCACCGCATAGAGCTGGCCCAGGGTCGGGTGATCGGGCGGTAGGTGTCGCTCATGCAAAGCCCTGGCCCGGCGCAAGAAATCAACCGCTTGATAAGGACGATCCGTCTGTTGGTAGATCCGCGAAGCGTTGGCCAAGGTAATGCCCAAATGGGCTTCTTGTCCGGGCGATTTTTCCAAGATCTCAATTGCCCGGTCATAGAGCTGCTCCGCTTCCTCAAATCGATTCAAACGAGACGCGATGCTGGCGAGCCGCTCGAGAGGCTCGGCCAGCTCGAGCGCCTCTGGCCCGAGGGACTGCTCTAGGATTTGGACGCTGTGGCGCAAATAGCGCTGGGCACGCACCACGTCACCGGCGATCACATGCTCGATCGCCGTGTGGTGCAGGCTCTCGGCGGTGTCGAGATGCTCGTCGCCGAGTTCTCGACGCCTGATCGTCAAGGCGTCTTCGAGCACATCTCGGGCTTTGTCGTACGCCCCGAGCCGGGACAGGACGACCCCGATAGTGTCCAGCAAACGGCCTTGCACGGCCGGCTGTTGGGATAGTTCCAACCGAGCTCGGTGGGCTCCTCGATCCAACAGCTGCTCCACCGAAACGCTGTCATCGCCAGAAGCGCCTTCGAAGAGTTCGACGAGAAAACGGGACACGGCGTTGGCGGTCGCCAGCTCCTTGTCCGCCCGCTCAACTTCCCTTTCGATGCGTCCCCCCAGGCCCCACATCACCAAGGTGAATACGGCCAGCACCACTGCCGCTCGAATGAGCAGCAGGCGACGACGACTCCAGGCTTCGACCTGCGCCAAAAGCAGGCGGCGCCGGCGAACCTCCTGCTCTTTCGCCGCACGCCGACGACGCTCGTCATGCAATCCGCGCACCCGGGTCGCCAACTCCGACGCGCTGCCCAAGCGCCGATCCGGTCGCGCGTGGCAGGCATCCGCGATCACCTCCCGCAACAGCTCGTCCTGCACATCCCTTTGCCAACCGGAAGCCATCGGACGCCCCAGGTCGCCGATCACCATTTGGTAGAAGCAAACTCCGAGGGCATAAACGTCCGCCTGGACCGTCGGCAACCGCCCTTCCATAAGCTCCGGCGCTTCATAAATTCGAGTCGCGGCCGTTCCCAAAGCGCTGTCACTGCCGGGGTCGCCCAGAGCGAGGTCGTTCGGATTCTGGTCGAGGGACGCCAAACCGAGGGACGCGAGGCCGAGAGGCACCGTTCCTCCGATGCCCAGGACTTGGTCGTCCGACAACTGCCCGATCCCGAAATCCGTCAGTCGGGCTTGTATTCGAACCTCGACGCTCGGGGAATCGACGCTCGGGGAATCTTGGACAGGGGATTCGTCGATCAGAATATTCTCGGGTTTCACATCCTTGTGCAACACACCCACCGAGTGGGCCGCGGCCAGGGCATCGGCGACCTGGCAAACCAGGTCCAGTCGCTGCTCGAGGGGCACGGTTTCCAACCCACCTCGGGACTCGGCCCAGGTGGTTAGATCCCCGCTGGAGCTGTATTCCATCTCGATATAACAAGGCATGGAGTCAAAACTCCAATCGAGAATCCGGGTGATGTCGTCCCGATCCCCGAGCTCCTCTTTAAGCAGGCTGAAAAGGGTTACTTCCCGCTGAAGAGCAAGAATTTGCTTAGCTTCGAAGCAGAATTTGAAAACCCGCGGCGGCTCCAAAGATCGATCAGGATTACTCGCCAGCCAAACCTCGCCAAAGCCACCTCGGCCGAGAAGCCTTTCGAGAAGAAAGGGTGCCTTGCCCGGCACCGGTCGGCCGACTGCCGGTCGCCAACCCAAGACCGAATCGCGGCTCGGCAACACCCAATTGTGCACGGCCACGGGGCCCTCCGGTGCCTCCAGACGACCCACCCCCTCGACCCCAACCTCAAAGACCTTGAAGCTCAGGTTCTCAAAAACGTCGATCTCCGCGGACCAACGATAAAGACCGTGGGCCAGCCAAACCAAGACATCGCTAGGCTCCGAGCTTTCGAGCAAAGCCAATCGGGCGCTGTCGAAAACCTTGCGGGTGGTGAGAATTTGCTTCCCAGCCGCCAAAGCCCCAAGCGCCCGAGCGAACAGGCCATCGGCAGATTCGAGCGCATCACAAAGCCCTATTCCCGGTCCAACCTCGGTGCCGCCGACCGGATCAGGAACCATCCGCTGGAGTTCGAGGGCAAAAGACACTGCGCCGACAGGGTCCGAAAATCGCAGAAGCCCCGAAGCTTCGTCCACCGAGCCGCCGCGCTCCGCCAAGAGTTCCAGAACCCCTTCTAGCTGCCCCGACAGCGGATCGGCTTTTGCCTCACCCCCAAGGGACATCCACACCCACGTGCTCTGGAGCCGCGGGACGGTAGCGATTCCGTGGGAACTCATGGGCTCGGGCCCTCCGTTGCGGCCTTAGCTTCCAGCCCCAGGGCCTGCAACATTTCCCCAAAGCGACGGGACCGAATCGTCGGCGCAGCCGGCGCATCCCCCTCAAATTCGAGGGCTCGCTGCGCCTGTTCCCTAGCTCCGGCTAAGTCTTCGAGCTCAAAATGGGTCAAGGCTCGACCCCAGGCCACCTCGGCGAGCAAGCCATGGGCCGGTTCCGACAGCTCCGAGCAACGGTCGAAAGCGTCTTCAAAGCTACGTTGCGCGGCCAACGGCAAGCCTAAGTTCAAGTAGGTGAAACCGAGGGTCGCCAACAGCCGCGCCTGCACTCTCGGCCGACCGGCCAACTCTCGATCGATCCTCTCGGCGCCCAAATCCAGGATTTGGCGCATCGACACCGAGTCCCCGGTGATCGCCTGCTCCGATTGGGCTAATGGATCCGTACTGCCGAAAAGCTCGACCATGAAGTCGGAAACCGCTCGGGCCACCTCGGCTTCACGGTTGGCCTGCTCCCTCACGTCCAACAATCGGACCGTTTGCAGAGTGGTCAGCCCGCCCAGCAATACCAAGGCTGCCATGGCCACCGTGCCGTTGCGCCGACGGTGTCGAGCCACCGAAGCCGCGGCTTGGAGCGCGGTCCGCTCTTCTTCTTCGGCGGCGGCTTCTGCGGCTTGTTGTCGACGTGTAGTGAGCATCCGAAGCCGTTGCGCGAGCTGTCCGGCGTCCTTGAGACGGCATTCTGGACGACCGTCCACGGCCTCGGCGATGTCGGCCCGCAGCAAGACATCGTCGACTTCTTCCTCCCAGCCGGGGCCGAACGCCCGCCCGAGGTCGCCGGCTACCATTTGGTAAAGCACCACGCCCAGAGAATAAATATCCCCTTGCACAGTGCCGCGAGAGCCGGTCAGCAGCTCTGGGGCCAAATACAAACGCGCGCCGGCGGCGCCTTGCACTTCGCCCAAACCCAAATGGGTAATGGACGACGATTCAAATCGTTGACGATCGAAAATCGCCCCGATGCCGAAATCCGCCAGTCGAACTCGGGGGCGGCCGGCGGCATCCGTCGACATCAAGATGTTGGCGGGACTGACGTCCTTGTGCAATACGCCCACGGAATGAGCCGCAGCCAACGCCTCAGCTACCTGCGCCACAATCTCCAGCCGAGTGCCCAGTGGAATCTGGTCGAGCCCGCCTCGGGCCTCGGCCCAGGCTGCCAGATCACCCCCTTCGGTGTACTCGCTCTCGATGAAATAAGGCGCCTGATCAAAACTCCAATCCAGCACCCGAGCGATATCCGCTCGCTCTCCGAGCTCTTCCCGCAACAGGCGGAAGAGTGCGATCTCCCGTTGTAGGGCTTGCAGCCGAGATACCTCGAAGCAAAATTTCAACACCCGTCGCTCACCGGTCTTTCGGTGGCGTACCAACCACACCTCGCCAAACCCGCCCTCCCCCAAACGCGCCTCGAGCTGCCAACGGGCGCGCCCTGGAGCCTCCTGACCCACTGCCGGACGCCAACCCAACACCGCACGACGATCGCTGGAAAGATCCAACCGAGAAGCTTCACCGCTTCTCGGAGGTCGCAACGGCGAGCGCCCCTGGCGCCCGACCTCGAATAGCTCCACCACCTCGCCGGACGACAAGCGGTACTCGCCGTGGGCCAGCCATCGCAAGGTGCCGTCTTGCCGCGGCCCACTCTCCGCGTCCAAACCGTGCAAGGTCTCATCGGCGGTTTGGAACATGCCCCGGGCCAGATCGAAAGCGCCTCGACTGAGCAAGATTTGGTGGGGCAACGCCAAGGCCACCACTTGGGCGGCGATTCCTGCCGAGCCGGAAACCTCGCCCAACCCAGACCCAAACTCACCGAAGTGAACGCTCACCCTGCCCGCGAGCGGGCGGTCGAGCTGCGTGGATAGGTCGGCTACCCGTTCGACATAGGCCAAGGCGAAGTGCACCGCCTGCTGGGGATGCTCGAAAACCGCGGTCAGCTCCTGCGAGGATGAAATCGTCGACCCGTGAAGCAACCCTGGATCAAATGGCCCTGGATCCAACGGCCCTGGATCCAACGGCCCTGTTTCAGACCCGGTTTCAGGCGACCCGGTTTCAGGCGACGGCGGGACCGCCAGAACACTGCACCAACCGTCGAAACGGGGCAGCAAATCGCGTACCTCCCGCTGCCAGCTTTCCCGGCCATCACGGCTTAGATCCAAATCTTCCTCTCCTTCCCTCGACAGGCCGAAGGCTGCCAGCGCACGGAAGGCCGGGGTGGCACTAGCCTTAGAAGCACCGGGCAGGGAAGAAGCCGGGTCCATGCCTTGGGATCGTCGAGCCCGCATCTGGCTCCCGGGTTTAGCCGTGAAACCTTGCCGTCCGGCCATGGACGCCAGCATTGCCGACACTCGATGGGCGCTCGACGGTCGATCGGCGGGTTTCTTGGCCAACAACAGGTCGACCAACGAAACCAGCTCCGCGGGGGTCTCGGGCGCCCAATCGCGGATCGACGGATGGGGCTCGGTGCAGATGCGAGCGAGGGTCGCCATGGCCGTCTCGGCAACGAACGGCTTGCGTCCGGTGATCATTTGAAAGATCAGGATGCCTAAGGAAAAAAGATCGGAGCGCGGACCGACCTCATACCCCTTGGCTTGCTCAGGCGACATGGAGTCGTAGGAGCCCACCACTTGTCCCAATCCCGTGAGCACCTCGCCTTCCTGATCCTCGGGCTGCCAAACCTTGGCCAGGCCGAAATCCAAGATTTTTATTCGCCCGGCCTCGGTCACCATGACATTCGACGATTTTAAGTCCCTGTGCACGATGCCCTTGGTGTGAGCCTCGGTCAATCCTTCGGCGATTTGCCGGCTCCAATCGACGATCTCCGCCACCGACGGGGCGGCGGGGTTGAGCAGGGTCAACAAGGAACGTCCTTCGACCATCTCCATGACTATCGCGTCGCCCAGGGTGGTTTCCAAAATGTGGAAGATCTGGACGATGTTCGGGTGGTTCAATCGCGCCGCGGCCTGAGCTTCGTGACGGAATCTATTCCGGGCCACCTCGGTGGGTTTGCCCGCCTCCAACAGCTCCGGACGGATCAATTTGATCGCCACCGGACGTGCCAAAAGCTCGTCGTAGGCCTTATAGACCTCCCCCATGCCACCGATTCCAAGCTCCGCTTCGACCCGATAGGGGCCGAGCTTCTCGGGCTTCGAGCGCGCAGTGGAGTCTTCGCCCCGTGGCGGCTGATGGAAAATCATCGGCGTTGTCTTCAGATCGACTCAAAGAGCCAGGTTTCGATCTGCCGGAGGACCTTTGGGGAGGGACGGCGTCCGGCTTCCAAAGCCGAAACGTAAGACCTCGAAAGGTCGAGCCGCTCCGCCAGCTGAAGCTGAGACCACCCGAGTTCTTTGCGCTTTTCACGGAGCCTCAAAGCAAGTTGTTGGGGCCCCCGTTCTGTGGCCGACCTCGAGCCCGAGCCGATCTGCTCCAAAGATCTGCGGGCCGAGCCACGACGCGGACCCGAGGTCAAGGGTCGGTAAGACTCCACAATTTCAAACGGCGGCTCCAAAACGATCTTGGCCTCCAACCAAACCCTCCACCACCCCCGCCGCAAGGTTGTGGGCTCTGACCATTCTTCGTATTGCCATTGGGCCAAAACCCGGTCTTCTTGCAGACGGTCCAGGGCGGCTTCGAATCGGTCCCGGAGCTTGGTCGGCCGACGAGAATCTATTTCCAGGCCGATCGCCGCCAATAGGGTCTCGACCCGATACGGTTGTAGGTAATTGCCTTCATAGGCTCGAATCCGCCACTGCCAGCTCAAATAACGCACCAAACGTTTTTCCACAGCGAATCGATAGGGATCGTATTCCAAGGCTTTGCGCGGCAGCTTGGCCACCCGGCGGCCGGGACCCGAGAGCAGGCGTCCGAACATCCGCCCCGGACGGAAAACCACCCGCTCCACATCCAGGCTACCGTCTTGCCCCAGGCGACCCATTTGGTCGGTCAACAACAACGCTCGGGAACGGATCGCCCGCGGCGGTTCGCCCTTGCGGGTCGACGTCTCCACCAAATCCAACCACAGGGTCTGCAATCGCAGCAGGCTCTCGACCACCTGGCGACGCTGCTTGGGATGGTAGCCGGTGCCGTAACCCCGTGAGTTTCGCTTGGGCTGCAAACCCCTCAACTCGAGGATCTCGTCCACGGCCACCACCACATCTTGGTCGTCCGAGCGCGCTCCGGCCATCCAACAATGCAAGAGGGCGTCCAATACATCGGCGTCCAAATCCGAAAGGGCCCGGCTTTTTTCCCACATCTGCTCGGCCAGCAAACCGAATCCCGACCCGGTCTCGAAGCTCGGCGGCACCAGGGAAACCTCGCCTACCGTGTCCCGGGTACGCAGGGCTGCGGTCGGCCAGGGAATGGCGGCATCGGCACCGAAGGCAGCGCGCGAAATCAGGTCGCGGACCGCTTGGTACACCGCGGCGCTGGAAGTATTCAGATATTTTCCGTCGCCGCTGGACTCTTCGTCCGCCATGCCGGTGACGTCCCACAACAAGGCCAACATCAAGGGGCCGTGCTCAGTCGGGATGTCCGCATGCCCGTCATCGAGCACCACCGCGGAGAAGTGGCGACGCCCGGAATCGGCTTCCAGCAGCTCGGCGCCATGGTCGGTCCAGCGCAGCAAAGGCGTCCGGCCCGCTGCCTGCCACGGGCGTCCCGCCAGGTCGAAGCCGGCCACCCTCAGCTCGTTGATTTGACCGCTGTGGGCGTAGAAAATCTGAATGGCGTCAAATTCGAAACCGGACGGCAAGGCCACCCCCCGATCCAACGCCACCCTCAGCATTTGGTCCACTTGAGCCTCGCCCGCGCGGTCGAAAGGGATCACAGCGCTACCCTGAGAGCGGGAATAGGCCACCGCCGACGGGCCAAGGGGCCCGTGATCTCCCACTAACGATCGGCGACGGGTTCTTTTCACAGGATTAAACAGCTCAAAACGGAATTGGGACGTGGATTCAAAGGCAAGGATGCAAAGGCAAGGATGCAACGGCAAGGATGCAAAGGCACAAGCTCATCAGCTCACCGGCTGCCAGTATAGATCAATCATCAAGACATCTCGCCGAATCCCAGACGACCCCAAAGCGTCGACAGAGCAGGAACCTCTTGGGGTCCAGCATTGACCTCCGCGGTTTGGAATGCTTTGCTAAGGCTTATCCAGAAACGCGCTTTTTGCGGATCTGGAAAGCGCTTTGATCGTCCCTGAGGCATGACCCTCTTTTAAGGGGCGCGTCTTCAAAAGTCTCTTTAAAGGACACGGCATGATCGTCCCCTGCTCCTACGTCCCTTGCTCTAACGTCCCTTGCTCTTACGGAAGTCGCCCCAAGACTCGTAGGGCCTTCCCAGCCCCGACTCTGATTTTGGCCCGGGCTTTGGCTCTGAGCCTGGCCATGACCCTCGCCCCCACTGCTTTCGGCTCCCCCTGGACGCCGGACGATCTGGTGCGTGCCGAAGGGGTGGGTCCCATGGATCTCGCCGCCGATGGCTCCGTGGCAGTTTGGGTGAAGACCTCGGTGGGCAAACGGGGCGAGAAGGTCGAGCGCCTCGGCCAGTTGTGGCTCGCCGATCTGAGCGCCGACGGTCAAGCCGGTGAGCCCATTCCACTGACCCACTCCCAAGAGCAGATCGGCCAGATCGCCCTCTCGCCGGACGCCGCTCACGTGGCGTTCGTCACCGACCGAGCCATTCCGGGCGCCGACTCCGACGAGCAAGGATCCCAGCTGTGGGTTCTGCCCTTGACCCTCGGCGGTGAGGCCCGAGCCCTGACCGGCGGCCCTCGCAGCATCAGCGATTTCGCCTGGATCAACACGCGCTCCCTTTTGATCGCCCGCTCCGAGGGCCCCTCATTGCGCGAGCAAAAGCTCAAAGAAGACGGTGACACGGCGACTGCGGTCGACGATGTGCGCGATGCGCCCTTCGTTCGACTCTCCACCGTCGACCTGGACGGCAAAACAAAGGCCATGACTTGGGACCGAGATTGGATCGCCGAGATGTCGGTCTCGCCCGACGGCAAGTCCGCGGTGGTCAGCGCCGCCCAAAGCACCCGATTCGATTTCGACGCCAAGATTCCACCGCTGGTTTTCCTGATTGATCTAGGCAGCGGCGAGCGTCGTGAGATTCTCACAGACTCCGGTTTGATGCCCCGCTCTTTCGCTTGGTCCAACCAAGCCGACCCGCGCGGTTTCTACTTCATCGACGACTTCACCCACCATCCCACCTATCGCCAAGCGACGGTCGCCCACCTCTACTTTTACGATCTGAGTTCAGGACAAGCGCGACGCCTCGAGCACGGCTGGTCCCGCGGTATCGGCGGCGGCTTCCAGGCCGTGCCCGGCGGTGTGCTCGCCCTGCTGGCCGACGGCACCCGCTATGTGCCGGCGCGGGTCGACCTAAACACCAACCCGAACACCGACCTAAACACCGCGGTGCTCAAGAAGCTGCAAGGCCCGGCCGACCACCTCCACCATCTGGATCGATGGCGGGTCGCGGGCAGCGGCACGCGAATGCTCTACGTCAGCTCGACCGCGGAGCAACCGCCCCAGCTATTCACCGCCTCCCTCGACGCCGACGGCTGGACTGCGGCCCGTCGCCTGGGCAACCTCAACGAGAGCTTCGCCAACAAACCGAGCGGCAAGACCGAGGTGGTGAGCTGGACCGGCGCCCTCGGCGAGACGGTGGAAGGAATCTTGCACTACCCCTTCCATTGGCAGCCCGAGCGCAAATATCCCTTGATCCTCGACATCCACGGCGGACCCACGGGCGTGGATCGCGACTCCTGGGATGCAACTTGGAGCGGACCCACTCCGCTGTGGCGTCAACTCGGAGCCTTTGTGTTGAAGGTCAACTACCACGGCTCCGGTAATTACGGCCTGGAGTGGGCGGAATCGATCCGCGAGCGCTACTACGAGCTCGAAATCCCCGACATCGAACTCGGCGTCGACATGTTGATCGAAAAAGGCTTGGTGGATCCCGACCGCTTGGCCACCACCGGCTGGTCGAACGGCGGCATTCTCTCCGCGGCTCTCATCGTGCACACCAATCGCTATAAGGCGGCGATCGTCGGTGCCGCGGACGTGGAGTGGATCAGCGATTGGGGCAACGTCGACTTCGGGGCCGCCTTCGACAATTATTATTTCGGCGGCCCTCCATGGCAGCGCCTCGATCACTACGTGGAAAAATCACCGTTCTTCCAGGTAGAAAAAATCACCACCCCGACCCTTCTGCACACCGGCACCGAGGATCGAAACGTGCCGCCGCATCAAAGCTGGTCCATGTTTCGAGCCCTGCAATTCGTCGAGAAGACCGACACGCGCCTGTTGCTCTACCCCGGAGAGCCCCACGGGCTAAAGAAAATCGCCCATCAAAAGCGCAAGATCGAAGAGGACGTCGCGTGGATCGATCGCTATCTCTTCGGCCGAGAAACCGACCTAGGAGCCGCGGACGGAGAGACGGCGACCCCGCTGCGAGACCTCATTCCATCGAATTCCCGTCTGGCGGCGTCCCTGGCGCTGGCGCGCGCGGCCAAAGATGCCAAAGATGCCAAAGGCCGATGGGGTCGGCTCACGAACGGAGTGCTGGCTCCAGAGATGATCCCCTTTGGCTCCAAGATCATCAGCCGCTTCGAAATCACCGTCGATCAATGGCGTGAATTCGAAAAGGACGCCTTGCCCGGCCTCGACGGCAACCTTCCGGCAGCGGGTTTGACCTTCGAGCAGGCCCAGGCCTATGCCCGTCGGCTGTCGAAAGCCACCGGCGAGACCTATCGGCTACCGACGGTCGAAGAAACCGCTGAATGGAGCACCTCATCCGCCGACGACGCCCCGAGTTCAGCCCTCACCTTGGATCATTGGCTCGGAGCCGAAGCCGGCTTCGACGACCGGCGAGCCATCCTGCAGGCCCTGAGCGACTCGGGCTCGTCCTTGCTCGCGACCGTCGACCGCACCGCCGGCAAGGCTGATGTCCAAGGCTCCTACGCCTTCGGCCTCGACGGCAACGTCAGCGAGTGGGCGGTGGCGAAGGATGGCAGCGGCAAAGCCACCGGGTCGGGCGCCGATCGCAACAGCTCGTCGTCCTTGGATCCGGATCCCGCCTACATCGGCCTGCGTTTGGTCCAAGAGCCGTGAGTCGATCGTTTCGGCCCGAGGTGCTGCGCGCCTTGCTCGACCACGGCATCCTTCCGGCGGCGGACTCCGACCCGGCCCGTATTCGGGCTCATTTGAACGACCTCTACACCTTCCAACTGCGGGATCTGAAGCGGATGCGCCAAGAAGCGGAGCGGGTCCTGGGGCCCCAGCCCCTCGAACCCTACCGACACCGGGTCCAGGCCTTGCAGGATCGCTATCGTTTGCTCTCCCTGCCCGCCGACCGCTGGCGCACGCCGACCACGGATTCGGACTCGACAGCTTGCTAGGGTTAGAATTCGCTCGATGGTTGACTCGTCCACCCCACCAAGCCCTCGGTCGACACCTTGTTCGCCCCTCTCGGGGCACCCATGCCGGCGGCACACGTCCCGAAGGCTTACCACCGCAGCGTTCCTGATCTCAGTGCTGGCCACCTCGCCTTTCTCCACGGCGAACGCTCAAGTCGACACTCGAGAGAACCAGACGCGAGCCCCATCGCACGTCGACCCAGGCCTGTGGCACGACGTCACCGATCGAGTAGGCGCCGAATTCCAACATTGGAACGGCGCCACAGGTCAATGGTATTTCCCCGAAATCAACGGCTCCGGCGTGGCTCTGCTCGACTTTGACAACGACGGTGACCTAGATATTTATTGGGTCCAGGGAGCCGAACTCGGCCCTAAGATCGCCGGCAACGACAGCGCCGACGACGGCAAAAGCGACGACAATAGCAACGGCAGAGAGGCGCCGCCCCTGGATCGGCTGTGGCGCAACGAGCTCTCGGACGGCGAGCTGCGTTTCACCGACGTCACCGAAAGCTCTGGAATCCATGCTGCGGGATACGGCATGGCCGCCGCCGCCGCCGATTTCGACAATGACGGTTGGGTGGATCTCTACGTGGCCAACTACGGTGCCAATCAGCTGTGGCGCAATCGGGGCCGCACCGACGACGGCTCCGTGCGCTTCGAGGACGTGACCGAAGCCTGGCAGGCCGGAGACCGTCGATGGACCTCCGCCCTCGCGGTGCTGGATTTCGATCGTGACGGATTCATCGACCTCTACGTGGGCAACTACCTGCGCTTCGAGATCGCCAGCCACAAGGCTTGCACGATCACTTCTGGTCAACGGGATTATTGCCACCCTTCCAACTACCCCTCCGAAGACGACTTGCTGTTTCGCAACATCCTCGGGGATCAAATCCCGGGCAAAAAACGGGCTGGTTTTATCGACATCAGCCGGCGGGCCTTCGGACCCGTGCCGCCCACCCCGACCCTAGGCCTAGGGATCTTGGATGCGGACGGCGACGGATTCTTGGACATCTACGTCGCCAACGACGATCAACCGAATCGGCTGTGGCGCCATACGGGCCGCAACCTCGAGAACTCCGGCGGCTCACCCATTTTTGAGGACGACGCCCTGCTGACCGGCAGCGCCGTCAACGGGCGGGGTCGGCCCGAAGCGTCCATGGGCGTCGCCCACGGCGATATGGACGGCGACGGCGATGCCGATCTCTTCGTCAGCCATCTGGACCGCCAAACCAATACCCTCTACGTCAATGAACGCGGCGCGTTTCGCGACGAAACCGGCCCGCGCGGGCTGGCCACGCCGAGCTTGCCCTTCACCGGCTTCGGCACCGCGTGGGTCGACGGCGAGCTCGACGGCGACCTCGATTTGGTGGTGGTCAACGGCGCAGTTCAAGTCTTGGACGAGCTCCGTCGGCTAGGGGATGCCCATCCGTTTCACCAAACGAACCAATACTTTGAAAACACGGGCGGCGGCAGATTTAAGGAAGCGAGCACTAGAGCCGGTGCACCCTTCGCCCTCTCGGAGGTCAGCCGGGGCTTGGCCGTCGGCGATCTCGACAACGACGGAGATTCCGATCTGGTGATCAGCAACAACAACGGTCCGGGTCGTGTTTTGATCAATGGGACGCGCACACCCGGCCAGTCCGGCGGGCCCCACTGGCTGGGTCTGAGGTTGGTGGCCGGAAGCCCACCGCGGGATCAGTTGGGCGCCCAAGTTTTCTTGACCGTCGACAGCCCTGCCCGCCATGGCTCAAGTGACAAACCCCCGAAAGATGTCATCTTATGGCGACGGGTCGGGGTCGACGGGAGTTATGCTTCTTCCGGGGATCCCAGGATCCTCTTGGCTCTCGGCTCCGCGAATAACGCCCGGGAGCTGCGGATCATCTGGCCCGACGGCAGCGCTGAAGCCTTCACGCCTCCTGCCCTCGATCGCTACACTACTGTCGTTCAAGGCACGGGCCGGCGAAGCACGGCCAACTCGACCCCACCGAACAATCAACCCCCGAGGAATCGTTGATGTCCCCTAAGTCCGTGCCCCTTCACTCCCCTCTCTCCCCGGCGGTGAGACCTTCGGTCCTCCCGGTGATACGCCAGATGATGCTCACGGTGATGCTCGCGGGGGTGCTCGGAATTTCAGCGGCCGGAACCGCCGGCGCCCAAGCCCCGGCGCTCGAACCGATCCCGAGCCCCAACCTGACCGGCGCCACCCCCGAAGTCCGCCAAAGCATCCAAACGGCCCAAAAACGGGTGGCTGGGCTGAAATCCCAAGGGGACCTAGAGCAATCGAGCGCTTTCGGCGAGCTGGGCATGCTCTACCTTTATTTCGGTTTCGTCGACGCGGCGGAGCCGGCGTTCAAAAATGCCGTGCGGCTCGAAGAGCGCTACCTCCGAGCGGGCGGTGCGCCGACCCAAAGCCCTTGGACCTACTACCTGGCGGTCAGCCAACAGGAGCAGGGGAATCTCAAAGCGGCGGTGCACAGCTTGCGCGCAGTCCTAGCCCAACGGGAAGGCAATCTCCCGGCGGTATTGCGTCTGGCAGGCCTGCTGACCGAACTCGGCGAGGTGGAAGAAGCCCGCTTCCTCTACCAAGCGGCGCTGCAATCCCCGCTCGGAAAGGCGGCAGGTCATGCCGGCCTCGGCCAATTGGCTCTCGACGAGCGCAACCCCGAAGCAGCGGCCCAGCACTTCGAAGCCGCCCTCGAGGCTCAACCGGAAGCCACAGCCCTGCGCTACCGATTGGGCATGGCCTTGAGAGATGCGGGTCAGATGGAGCGAGGCCGAGAGCTGCTGAAACAACCGGGCGGCCAAGAGGTTCAATTCCCCGACCCGCCGATGATTCAGCTGCGGCTGCAAATGGAAGGCACCGGTCACCAAGCCGTGGCCGGTGGCATCGCCGCACGCCAAGGGGATCTGGCCAAGGCCATCGACTCCTATCGCGACGCCCTGGCAGCGCAGCCCGACGATCTACAGAGTCGTCGTTCCCTCGCCACGGCCCTGGCGGAAAGCGGTGATTTCGACGGCGCCGAAAAGGAATTCCGCGAGCTTTTGCGTCGAGATCCCAACAACGCGTCGGCCTACCTCGAGCTGGGCTCGGTGGCAATCTCCAAAACAGGAAATCCAGAAGCGGGTTTGCCCCATCTGCAAAAAGCGGTGGAGCTGGCCCCTGAATTTCGCGAGGCTCGGGTTCGGCTGGCTCGCATCTTGGCCGCCGGCGGACGATTGGAGGAATCCATTCCCCATCTGCAAAAGGCCGCCGAGCTGGACCCGCGAGACAGCGACGGTCGGTTGCGCTTGGCCCGCGCCTTGATGGAAGTCCGACGCACCGCCGACGCCACCAAAGAGGTCGCGGCCCTGCTGGCCCAAGAGCCCGACAATTTGGACGCCATTCTATTGGGTGGGCGCATCCACGCGATCAACGGCAATCCGGAAGCCGCCGAGCGAGAATTCTCGCGCATTACCGAACTCAGCTCCGCCACTCGCGACCAGCAGGCCAGGGCCTTCCTCAACATGGCCCTGTTGCGCCAAGCCCAGGGCCGGGTCGGCGAATCCATCGACTTCTACGGCAAAACCCTCAAACTCGCCCCCGATCAACGCCAAGCCCTATTCAATTTGGCGGTCATCCTGGCCAGCAACCAACGTCTCAAAGGGGCTGCGGAGCTCTACCGACGGCTCCTAGAGCTCGATCCGTCCCAAGACGACGTGCGCTATCGCCTCGCGGTCACCCAAATGAGCCGTGGCGAGCTCAAAGACGCGTCGGAGCATTTTGAGACCCTGCTGCGCAAGCGTCCCCGGGCGATTGAGTTGATCACCTCCAGCTCCCTGCTGCTCGCCGAGCTCGGCCGGGGCAGCGAGGCCGCCGACCGACTGTTGGAAGCGATTTCCAAAACGCGAGACAAGGCTCCTAAAGCCCGGCTCAAAAGTACATTGGGCGCGGTGGAAATCAAAAACGGCCACCTCGAGCGGGGTCTCGGCCATTTGCGCGACGCCGTGGATTTAGCGCCGGAGGTGCCCGAGGTCCGCAAGCGTTACGCCGAGGGACTGGCCGGCGAAAAACGTTATGTCCAAGCGGTGGACGAATACGTGGCCTACGGCCTCTTGGCACCCGACGATACCCAGGCCACCTTTGCCCACGCCACCTGCCTGATCCTTTTGGATCGCTGGCAGGAGGCCGTGGATCTGCTCACCGAGGCCACCCGCAGCTCGTCGGATTTGGCCCTCACCCATTTGTTGGCACGGCTGCTGGCGTCGGCCCCGGACGCCGGCGTGCGCAACGGCGAGCGGGCGGCCCAAGTCGCCCAAGCGGTGTTCGAAGCCGCCCGCAATCCGGCCCACGGCGAGACCCTGGCCATGGCGATGGCCGCGGCCGGGCGTTGGCAAGAGGCCCTGGCCCTTCAGCAACGCCTGCTGAAAGAAGCGGAAGACGCCAATTTTGACGCCGACTTCGTCAACCGGGTACGACGCAACCTGACCCGTTACGAGCAACAGCAAATCGGCCTCTCGGATTGGTGATGGCCAAAGCTGCCGACATCCCTGCCTCCCGTTTCCGGGATCAGGTCTCGATCCTGGCCGGGCTGGCCCTTGGGCTGGGCCTAAGCCTGGCCGCCGGAGCAGATCCCTCGACCCAGGCCGCAAAGGCGCCGGACCCACCGTTCGTCGAGGTCACCGAACAAGTCGGCGTCGAATTCGTGCATTGGAACGGCATGAGCGGCGAACTCTACTTCAGCGAAACCCCGGGAGGGGGCGGCGCGCTTTTCGATTACGACAACGACGGTGACCTCGACCTCTACTTGGTGCAGGGCCGGCTGTTGAATCCCAAGAAGTCTGCCGCCGACGCCACGACTCCTCCTCCGGGTCCCCTTCCCCTGCGCGACCGGCTGCTGCGCAACGAACTGATCTCGAAGCACGGGCCGAGCGGCACCTTACGCTTCGTCGACGTGACCGAAAGCGCCGGGCTCGACAGCCGTGGTTACGGTATGGGCGTGACCGCCGGGGATTACGACAACGACGGTTGGACCGACCTCTACGTCACCAACTTCGGCGCCAATATGCTGTGGCGCAACCGAGGTGCCGACGATCAGGGCCGAGTGACTTTCGAGGACGCCACCGCCGCCGCCGGGGTCGGTGACGAGTCGTGGAGCGTGCCCGCGCTATTTGTCGATCTCGACGCCGACGGCCGGCTGGATCTCTACGTCGGCAACTATCTCGACTTCAGCATCGCCAACCACAAACCCTGCTTCGGCAAAAGCGGCGAGCAAGATTATTGCGGCCCGAGCGCCTATCCCCCGGTTCCCGATCGGCTATTCCGCAACCTGGGTCCCAAGAACGGCACGGTGCGATTTGAGGACGTGGGCATCCGCAGTGGCCTGAGCCGCGGTCGCGGTGGTGCCCTCGGTGTGGTGTCCGGCGACTTCGACGGCGACGGCGGGCTCGACCTTTACGTGGCCAACGACCAAATGGCCAACCACCTGTGGACCGTCACCAGCCGCAAGCCCCTGAAAGTCGAGGATCTCGCCCTGTTCTCCGGCTGCGCGGTCAACGGCGACGGGCTGGCGGAAGCGTCCATGGGCGTGGACGCCGGGGACGTGGACAATGACGGCGACGACGACCTCTTTATGGCCCACCTCACCCAGGAAACCAACACCCTTTACCTCAACGACGGCACGGGATTCTTCGAAGACCAAAGCGCCGGCGCCGGTCTAGCCCTGCCCAGCTTTCCGTTCACCGGCTTCGGCACCCGGTTGGTGGACTTCGACAACGACGGCCTGCTCGACGTGGTGGTGGTCAACGGCGCGATTAAAACCCTTGAAGATCTGGCCCGCAAGCGGGATCCGTTCCCCCTGCACCAAACCGATCAGATCTTTCGCAACGTCGGTGGCGGTCGATTCGAGGAAATCACCGACCAGGCCGGCGACGCCTTCAAGGTGTCCTTGGTCAGTCGTGGCCTGGCCTCCGGCGACCTCGACAACGACGGCGACAGCGATTTGGTGATTTTCAACAACCACGGGCCGACCCGGATTCTGCGCAACGAGGTCGGCCACCGAGCCTCGTGGATCGGCCTCGACGTGCGCGCCGGTCGATTCGACCGACCGGCGATCGGCTCGCGGGTCACGGTGCTGGTGAACGGCCAAGAAGTCGCCCAGCGTCAAGTGCGAGTAGACGGCAGCTACGCCTCCGCCAACGACCCGCGAATCCTGTTGGGATTGGGCTCTAAAGCCGTGCGCGCCGTGGACGTACGAGTCCGCTGGTGGGGCGAGGTCGGCGGGCCATCTGAGGAGATCTGGAAAGGTCTTTCCACCGGCACCTACCACCGGTTGGTGGCGGGCCAGGGCAAAGCGGTGGCCGAGCCGACGGCGGCCCGACCCGCAGCGAACCATGAGCCCTAAGACCCATCGCCGCATGCTTTCGGTGTTGGTGCTGACCTCATTCGGCGGATTGGCCCCAACGCCGACAAACGCCATTGCCGTGTCGGTGCCGAGCCTGGAAACCTCCGCCGACGAAGCGATGCCGGTCCTCGGTTTGCGGACCCTTGCCGAGACCCCGCTCGACGGTCTCGAGCCGGCGGTGCGCGAACAGCTGCAACGAAAAAGGCGTGTGGTCGAAACCTTACTCGAAGCCGGCGCCGCCCAGGCGGATCTCACCCCCGCCTTCGGAGACCTAGGTCAACTGTATTTGCTCTACGACCGGCCCGAAGCCGCGGCGGTCTGTTTCGAAAACGTCACCCGCTTGGTACCCGGCGAGCCCAACGCCTGGTACTACCTCGGTGTCATTCACCAAGGTGCCGGGCGTTTCGACGAAGCCGTGGAGGCTTTCGAGCAGGTGCTAGAGAGCCGCCCAGACGACCTCGCCACCCTCTTGCGCGCCGGAGAAATCCGCTTTCAACAACGCCGACTCGACGAAGCCGGCGCGTACTTCGATCGCGCCCAAACCCTCGACCCGAACTCCGCTGCCGTAGCCTTTGGTCGCGGACGCATCGCCAATGCTCAGCGTCAATGGCAGGAAGCCGTGGATCACTTCGAGCGCACCCTGGAGCTGCAACCCGACGCCGACTCCGTCTTGCATCCCCTCGGCCTGGCCCACCGGCGCTTGGGAGATCTCGAAGCCGCGAAAGCCGCCCTCGCCGCCGCCGGACCCAATACCCCGGTTTTCGACGACCCCCTGATGGCTCGTCTTTTCGAGCTCACCGCCACCTCGAGATCCTTTTTCATCGAGGGCAACCGCGCCCGTCGCCGGGGATTGCACGAGCTGGCAGAGACCTACTATCGGCGAGCCCTGAACCTGGATCCCACCGACGCCTCCGTGCTCTACAACCTCGGCACCCTGCTCGGCGAGCTCGGCAGGGTGGACGAAGCGGAAGAGCTTTTCCGTCAAGCGGTGATTCACAAATCCGACCATCGGGACGCCCGCTTCAACCTGGCGATCAGCCTGCGCGCTCGGGGCGTTTTACACGATGCGATCCAGGCTTTCGAGTCGGTGGTGAAGCTCGACCCCACCGATTCGGCGGCGATCATGGAGCTGGGCGTCACCCTCTTCGCCGCCGGCTCCCGACAGGAAGGGCTCGCCAAATTACGGCACGTCGCGGAAGGCCCGATCGAAGATCCCCAAACCGGTCTGCAATTGGCCCGCTACCTCGCCCAGACCGGCCTCGGCGATTTAGTGCCTATCGTGTTGGCCAAAGCCGACCGCGCCGCCGTGCAGCCCGGAGATCGAGTAGAAATCCGCTTGATGCAAAGCGAGCTGGCCTTGGACGAGGGAGATTTCGAAACCGCCGCCGGCCGACTCGAAGAAGCCGTGCAAACCGAACCCGCCAATCCTCGCCCCGTGATCCGCCTGGCCATGTTGCACTGCGCCGAAGGCCGGCATCACCAAGGCATCCAAGTCCTCGAAGCGGGCCTCACCGTCCAAGGCGAACAAGAACGGATCCTCGACAGCCTCGCCCGCCTGCTCGCCACCGCCCCGAATCCGGAAAACCGCGACGCAAGCCGAGCCTTGAAGCTCGCCCAACCCCTCTTCGACCGCGCCCCCGGCCCCCAAAGCGCCATCACCCTGGCCATGGCCAAAGCCGCGTCCGGCGACTTCGCCGGCGCCCTCGCCCTGCAAGAGCGTTTGGTGCGCGAAATCGGTTCCGCCGCTCCTCCGAAGATCCGTCAACGGCTCGAAACCAACCTCGAACGCTACCGTCAAGGAAAAATCGCCCTACCGCCCTGTTGAGGGGTCTGGAGCAACCAGATTCCCGGGGCAACGCGCGCGCCCCAAACAAAAAAGCGCCCACCCCGAGCGACATTGGGAACCCAGGGTGGGCACGAGGGCGATCGGGACGAAGGGCAGGGACTCCTCGAACCGACTCGCAAGGAAGCAATCGCCACCCCAAGACGAAACCGGCAATAGAATCGACACCATGTTTCGCCAAGCTCTCAACGGCCCTGAATCGCCCGCCGAAACCCCAGCCTTGTCGATCACCCTGGAACCGTTGCGGCGGGCCGAAGACGGAGCCGCCGTCCATTGGCCGACCCGGGTCGTGCTCGCGCGGGACGCAACCTATCTGCGGGTGCGTTTTGAATGCCGCGACGATTTTCGCTGGGCCACCTTCGACCTGCGCGATGCGCCCCTGTGGCAGGAAGAGGTGGTGGAGGTCTTCATCGCCCCTGGCTCTGAAACACCGCGAAGATACTTCGAATTCGAACTCAACCCGCTGGGCGCCCTCTTCGACGCGGCCGTTGACAATCCCGACAGCGATCGATCCACCCTCAAGGTCGACCTCGGTTGGCAATGCCCGGGCATCCGATGGCGGGTGGGACATGCCCAGCCCGACTCGGAATGCCCCCAGGATTGGTGGGCAGAGTTCGACTTGCCCTGGCGATCTCTGGTTGATTCAGAGGACCCTTTGCCACAGATTTGGCGCCTCAACTTCCTGCGCGTCGAACGCCCGGGAGGCCTCGACGCCACGACCGGGGGCGATACTGAATATTCCTGTTGGTCGCCGACCCTGCGTCGACCCGCGGACTTCCACGTGCCCGAACGATTCGGTTATTTAATCCTCGCCGAGCCCAACGACCCCAGGAGCCCTAGGGACCTGGGCATTGAGCCGGGCAACTTACCGTTGATTTATCTCCCGAGAGGAACCTTCGACCATGCCCCCTGAAGATCCGCCGGCGCCATCCGGCCCGAGACCCTTGGACGGCATCCGCGTGCTCGAAATGGGCCAATTGGTGGCCGGTCCATTTGCCGGCACCCTGCTCGGTTATTTCGGCGCCGAGGTGCTCAAAATCGAGCCGCCCGGCGTGGGGGATCCGATCCGCACCTGGCGCGGGCTCGACGACGACGGCACCTCCCTGTGGTGGCGCACCCTGGCGCGCAACAAGAAATGCCTGACCCTGGACCTGCGCCAAGAGCAGGGACGCGCCATCGTGCGTCGGCTGGCGGCCCAAAGCGACGTGGTGATCGAGAATTTCCGTCCCGGGCGCATGGAGTCGTGGAATTTGGGACCCGACGATCTCAAAAAAGACCATGCCGACTTGATCTACGCCCGGGTCTCCGGTTTCGGCCAAACCGGCCCCATGTCGTCTCGCCCGGGTTATGCCGCCGTCTGCGAAGGATTCGGCGGCCTGCGCTACCTCACCGGCCACCCCGGTGAGCCGCCCGTGCGCGCCAACCTCAGCCTGGGCGACAGCCTCTGCGGCTTCCACACCGCTTTCGGCATCCTCCTAGCCCTGCTGCAACGGCAAAAACCCGGCGGCCGAGGGCAAACTCTCGACGTGTCGATCTTCGAATCGGTATTCAACATGCTCGAAGCCGTGGTGCCCGAATACGACCGCAAAGGCTGGGTCCGCCAACCTTCCGGCACCACCATCACCGGCGTCGTGCCCACCAACACCTACCCCTGCGCCGACGGCAAATCGGTGATCATCGGCGCCAACGGCGACTCCATCTTCAAACGCCTCATGCGCACCGCCGGTCGCCACGACCTGGCCGACGATCCGCGCCTCGCCGGCAACGACGGCCGAGTCACCCACCAACAAGAAGTCGACAGCGCTATCGGCCAATGGACCTCCCGCCTACGCCTGCCCCAAGTCCTCACCGCCCTCGACGACGCCAAAGTCCCGGCAGGACCGATCTACAACGTCGAAGACATGTTCAACGACCCCCAATACCAAGCCCGCGAGCTCTTCGAACGGGTCGAATCCAACGGCCGCCCCCTCGTCGTACCCGCCATCGTGCCCAAGCTCAGCGAGACCCCGGGTCGCACGGAATGGGCCGGTCCGGATCTCGGCGCCCACACCCGGGACGTCTTGTCGGAGCTGTTGGACCTGTCAGAATCGGAGCTGGATGAGCTGGCGGATTCCGGTGTGACTTGAGCGGACCCCAGGCTCCGGGCTGTCACACCAAATTGTTTAGGTCCTCCCCACCAGATAGAATCAGACACGGAGGCACCAATGACCCTCGAAGCAATGCTCAACGACCTAAGCCACAAAGAAAAACTCGCGGCAATGGATCTCCTCTGGCGTGATCTGTCAGCCAACCCCTCAGTCTATATTTCCCCGAAGTGGCACGAGAAAGTTATTGGTGTCCGGCTCGCAAGACCAGCCGCGGGCGATTCCTTAGGCTTGGCAGAAGCGAAGACCGAGATCATGGAAAACCTCAATGCTCGTCGAGCTCAGAGCTGAGGCGCGAAAGGATCTCATCGAGGCCGCAGGCTTTTACGAATCGCAACGTGATGGACTCGGCGATGAGTTTATCGAGAGCCTTTTTGCGGATTTGGAGTCCTTGGAAGTCCATGGAGGTATTCATGAGGTCGTCTACGGCCTGCATCGCAAGCTTTCACATCGATTTCCGTTCGCAATTTACTACGCGGTCTCAAAACCTGTAGTTGACGTCATCGCCATCTTGGATTGCCGCCGTGATCCAGAATCCACCGAGCTGAGGATTAAGCAAACTCCCTTTGGCTAAGCATGCCTGCCCTGTGCATTACATTCCGGGCCGTCCCGCAGGGACAGGGCAAGGGTAGTCAGGGGCGCCTAGCCTCGGGCTTCAGCCCGTGGCTTCCGCCTCGTGGTCCTATGCGCGCGGCGGTTTGGGCTGCCTTCTTCGCGCGACGGTTTTGGTTGCCTTCTTAAGAAGCAGGCAAGATGCCTGCGCTCCCAGCTCAGAAGGCTGTGTCTTTTTTGAGAAGCAGGCAAGATGCCTGCGCTCCCAGCTCAGAAGTCCAGCCGGCTTGCCCCCAATCCTCACCCACGTTCCAAAACCAACGCATGGCCTAAGGCCCCGCCGGCACAGGTTGCCACCAGGGCAAATTCTTGATCTTCGGCTTGCAGACGATGCGCGGCGGTGGTCAGCAGTCGGGCCCCGTTGGGGGCGAAGGGGTTGCCGATCGCTAAAGATCCGCCCCAGCGGTTGAGTCGATCGAGGGGTATGGGACCCAACGCTCGTGAAAGCTCGCCGCTTTCCAACAGGCGCACGACGGCGAGGATTTGGGCGGCGAAGGCTTCGTGGAATTCGAAGACGCCGATATCTTCGAGCTTCAAGCCGGCTTGGTCCAAGGCCTTGGGGGTGGCGAAGACGGGACCGAGCAGCAGCTCGTCCTTAGGGTCGTGGGCGGTGAAGGCTCGGCCGCGCAGGCGGGCTTTCACGGCTAAACCTTGGGATCGGGCGCGGGCTTCGGACATTACCAACAGGGCGGAGGCGCCGTCCGTGAGGAACGACGAATTGCCGGCGGTGAGGGTGCCGTTTTGGGTGAAGGACGGTGACAGCTCGGCCAGCTTTTCGACGCTGGTGTCGGGACGAATGCCGTTGTCGTCGGCGACCAGCCGCCCCTCGACCTCAACGCCAACGATTTCACGACGGTGAGAGTCCACCGCGGCGGCGGCCCGTCGGTGGGACTCGGCGGCGTAGGCATCTTGATCGGCGCGGCTGATGCCCAGGCGGGACGCCAGATCTTCGGTGTATTGGCCCATGGTTTGGCCGGTGGACAGCTCGCGTACCTCGGGGATGTCGGGCAGGAAATCCCATGGACGCAGGCCGGCCAGGAACTTGAACTTTTGGCCTAAGGTCTTAAGACGCCGACCGCGCAACAGCTTTGAACGCATGGCCCGGGAATAACCGATCGGTGGATCGCTGACGCAATCCGTGCCGCCCGCGATCACCACCTCCGCTTGACCGGTGAGGATTAGGTCCGCCGCCTGGGAAAAGGCAACGGTGGCGGAAGCGCCCGCGGCGGTGACGGTTTGGGCCGGAACTTGGGCGGGCACACCGGCGATCAAGGCGGCTTCCCTCGCGACGTTGGTGGCCGCGGGGTTGTGGACCGTGGCGCCGAAGATCACTCGATCCAAAGACGCTGGGTCGAGCCCGTTGCGATCCAGCAAACCTCGGACCGTGGCGGCGGCGAGTTCATAAGAGAAGCTGTCGACAAAACCCGTCGACGCCCGCTGAAAGGGGGTACGGCAGCCGTCGACGATCACCACCGACGTTGGGGTCGGTCCTTTTTCTCGAGCCATGGTCGTCCTTCCTCTCGTCCGTTCTTCAAGGCTGACGGGATGGTAAAGCAATTCTCGCGACACGGTGCCATAATGTCGCCCGCCGACCGGCGATTCTCCTTTCCAACCACCCCCACTCCGCCGCTCCGCCCTCTGCCATGGCCTCCCCCGTTGTTCTGATCCAAGATTCCCCCGCTGAAGACGCCGCCTCGGTCCCAAGCCGCTGGCTGCAATTTGCAGGCTTGCACAAGGTGTGGACCGGCCATCACCTCGACGAGGTCGTGCCCGCCCTGACCGCCGCCGAGGCGTGGGCGGATCGAGGGGGCTGGAGCGTAGGTTTTTTGGCCTATGAAGCTGCTCCAGCCTTGGATCCCGCGCTGGTGACCCAGGCCCACCCCACCGACGGCCTGCCCCTTTTTTGGTGGGCGGCGTTTCGCCACGCCCACGAGGTGCAGCCGGCGACGCCTGCGGAGCTCCTGGATCGACCGTGGCAGCCGACCCTGAGTCAGGAGCGATATCGGCAAGCCATCGACCAGATTCACCGGTGGATCGAGGCCGGCGAAACCTATCAGGTGAATTTCACCTTTCCGCTCACCGCTCGTTTCGACGACGACCCACGCCAATTCTTCAACGCGCTGACCGCCGCTCAAGCTGCGCGATACGGCGGTTATTTCGACATGGGTGACCACGTGGTGGCTTCCGCTTCGCCCGAACTCTTCTTTCGACTCGACGGCCATCGGGTGGTGGCTCGACCGATGAAAGGCACCAGCCGCCGAGGACGTTTCCCGGCCGAAGACGCCCGCCGCGCGGCCGAGCTGCAATCGGAAAAGAATCGGGCCGAAAATTTGATGATCCTCGACATGATGCGCAACGACTTGGGACGTTTCGCCGAACCCGGATCGGTGCGGGTGGGCAAGTTATTCGAGGCCGAAACCTATCCCACGGTCCACCAATTGGTTTCCCAAGTCGAGGCACGCACCGAGAGTTCGCGATTGGACATCTTGCGCGCCCTTTTTCCCTGCGCTTCAATCACCGGCGCGCCGAAAATTCGGACCACCCAGCTGATCTCGGAGCTCGAAGCCGGCCCGCGAGGTTTGTACACCGGAGCGTTCGGTTATTTCGGCCCGGACCGCACGGCTCAGATGAGCGTGGCGATTCGCACCGCGGTAATCGACCGCCGACGTCGCACTGCGACCTACGGCACGGGCGGCGGCATCGTTTGGGATTCCCAGGCCGACGAGGAATACCAGGAATGCCGTACAAAAGCTTTGATACTGAGCCGCCGGCCCGCTCATTTCGACCTGCTCGAATCCCTGCTCTGGCGCCCCCGGAGTGGGTACTTCTTGCTCCGACGCCATGTGGACCGCCTGCTCGCGTCGGCCGCCTTCTTCGGTCGTCCGGCGGACCGGGAGTCGATCCTCAAGGCCTTGACCGATCTGGACCGACGTCTTAGGAGCGAATCCACGGAAACTTCGGGAGGCACCGTTTTCCCGCGCCACACCGTTTCCCTAAACCAAGCCGTTCCCCCACACCATAAGGTGCGCCTATTGGTGGATCCCCAGGGGCGACCGCGGGTCGAGGCGACGGCACTTTCCTCGAATCGACGCCGGCGTTGGACCGCGAAGCTCGACGATCGTCCGGTGGATGCCGACGACGTTTTTCTTTTCCACAAAACCACCCAACGGGAAGTCTATGATCAGGCGCGGGCCCGGCATCCAGAGGTCGACGAGGTCTTGCTTTGGAATGCCGATCACCGATTGACCGAGTCGACGATCGGCAATGTGGTGTTGCGTTTCGGCGAGCGGTTCCTGACGCCGGCGATTGAAACCGGTCTGCTGGCCGGGACCTTCCGCGCCGCCTTGTTGGACCGGGGCCGAATTCAAGAAGCGGACCTTCCATGCTCTGCTTTGGCCGAGGCCGATCAGATTTTCGTCGTCAGCTCCATCCGAGGTTGGATTCCCGTCGAATTACTAAATAACGTTCCAAGATGTCGTGCCTCCGACGGCCCATTCAACGAATCCGGTCCCGATACCGCGTTCGTAAGCGAATCCTGAAGGAATTGGATAGACTATCTTCACCCTCGTGCTAGCGGCTGCCTCGTGGTGCCGAATCCGGCCGAACCGCCGTCCCCGGTCGGGAATCGAGCACGGGCCTGCACGTGAGCTTTTTGATCCTATTATTTCGAGGACAAGCGAGAGACCCATTTCATGAACCTCAAATCCACCCCACCTCTCTTGGAGGCCGCCCCGTCGGCGGCAGCAGCCGCTCGCCCGGAGGCTGACGGCGCCTCGAAGCCAAAACGTTATGAGGTATCGACCTGGGATCTTTCCGAGCTGCTTTCCGAGCCCTCCGAAGCGGTCACCCAGGAAAAATTGCAAGAGATCGAGCGTTTGGTGGCGGAATTCGAATCTCGCCGTCCAGGCCTTTCTCCGGACATGGACCCGGCCGATCTGCTCGCAACCCTCAAAGCCTACGAGCTGATCCTGGACCGCATCGACGTGCTCGGCGGTTACGCCAGCTTGTGGTTTTCTTCCGATACGCAAAGCTCGGAAACCATTGCTTTTCGCAATCAGGTACGTCAGACCCTGACTCGATTACACAACCGTTTTCTTTTCTTCCCTCTGTGGTGGAAGGGTTTGGAGCCGGAGCAAGCCACGAGATTGGAGCCCCAAGGCGAGCAGTTTCAAGACTATCGCCACTACTTGGCCGAGCTTCGTCGATTCACACCGTTCACGCTCAACGAAGAAGCCGAGCAGATCGTCAACTCCAAAAACGCCAACGGCATCGACGCGGTGATCACCCTTTACTCCATGCTCACCAATCGCATGGAATTCCAGGTTGAGGAAGGCGGCAAGACCCTAACCCTCACCGAGGAAGAAATGCGCAGCCGTTTCTTTGCCCCGGATCCCAAGTTGCGGGAAACCACCTACCGCGAGCTGTTTAAGGTCTACGAAAAAGAATCCACCATTCTCGCCCAAATTTACTCCACCAGGGTTAGGGATTGGTACTCGGAGCACATCGAGCTGCGGGGGTTCTCCAATCCGATTGCGGTGCGCAATCTGAACAACGACATCGCCGACGAGGCAGTGGAAACCATGCTCGGGGTGGTGCGGCGCAACGCATCGGTTTTCCAGGATTATTTTCGCCTCAAGGGTCAGTGGCTCGGCGTTCAACCCCTGCGCCGGTACGACATCTACGCACCGTTGGCCACGTCCTCCGAAACCATTCCCTTTGCCGACGCGGTGGATAGTGTCCTGACCACCTTCAGCGAGTTCAACGGACGATTCGGCGAGCTGGCGACACGGGTTTTCGCCGAAAACCACATCGACAGCGAGATCCGCAAGGGCAAACGATCCGGGGCCTTTTGCGCCACGATCCTGCCCCGATTCACCCCCTGGGTGCTGATGAACTACACCGGCAAGGTGCGCGACGTCGCCACTCTGGCCCACGAACTCGGCCACGCCGTGCACAGCATGTTGGCCGATCACCATTCCTTATTGACCCAACATCCGCCTCTGCCGTTGGCGGAAACTGCGTCTGTATTCTCAGAAATCCTAATGACCGACCGCATGTTGGCCCGCACCCAGGATCCGGTGGCACGTCGAGAGCTGCTGGCCGCGGCGGTGGACGACATCTACGCCACGGTCATGCGACAGACCTTCTTCGTCTGTTTTGAGAACGAAGCCCACGCGGCGATCGCCGAGAATCGCTCCACGGATCACCTCTTCGAACTCTACGAAGCGAATTTGCGCGAGCAATTCGGCCCGGACATCGAGATCGGTCCCGAGTTCCGCTACGAATGGCTGTCGATTCCCCACATCTACAACACGCCGTTTTATTGCTATTCCTATAGCTTCGGCCAGTTGTTGGTGCTCGCCCTCTACCGTCGATACCAACAAGACGGCGAGGCTTTCGTGCCCGGCTATCTACGTCTACTGTCCTACGGCGGCTCCAAGGCACCGGCAGAAGCCCTGGCGGAAATGGACATCGACATCGCCGACGAAAGCTTCTGGCAAGGGGGTTTCGACGTGGTGCGAGACATGATCGACGAACTCAAGTCCATCGAAGTCGCGCTTTAACAGGCTGTGGCTTCCGGAGACGGCATCGCCGATGCCCTGCGGCGGCTGGCGGACGCGTTGCACCAGGAGCTGGATCGGCAGCCACAGATTCCCACCGATCTGTTGCGCAAGGAGGGGCTCCAGATCCCCTGGACCTTGGAAGTCGGTAACGGTGGCTTTGATCCCATCGCTCAGGCGACCGAGCTACGCAAGGCCCTACGCCTCCAAGTCGACGCCCTGATCGCCCACCACAAGGCTTTTCGTCCCGGCCACGTGCTCAGCTTGCGAACCGGCAAGGCCGAGGGCAAAGAAACTCGGCCCCCGGACAGTCGTTTCGTATTCGGCGGCTACGGCCCCAGCGGTCACCCGCGCTTTCTCGATTTCGGGCAGTGGCTGCTCCAGCTCGAGCACCCCGACCAACATATTCTCTATCGTAAACCGCCGGGCTTGGTGACGGTGGTGACCACCGGCGAGCAGTTGACCTCCGAGCTTTTGCCGATCTACCGCCAGGCTCCCGTGGACCAAAAAATCCATGGCCAAGTGACCGCCGGTTGGTATCCGATCCGGCGCGCCGACGGCACTCCCGCCACCCTGGCGATCACCCTCCAAGTGATCTCCAGCGCCCAAGACGCTGCCGCCAACGGCGACGACATCGCCATCGATCAGACAACCCGGCCCGCCAATTCCCGACGTCGCATCGGCCTCAATCTGCTGGTCGCCGGGCCCGAAGGTGAGGACGCAGAGGAGGTCTACGCCAGATTGGATCCCGTGCCGTGGACTCCGGCGGTTGCGTGGGCCCGCCAGGCCCTGGCTTCGGTGGAGGCATCCCAACATCGCAAGGGATCGAAGAAAGAATCCGGCAAGGGACGTTCGGCAGATATTCAGCAGCGGATCCAGGGTGTCCTGGGCGGTTTGGCCCGCCGCTTGGCGCAAAAACACCGCGGCCGAGAGCGCCGCACGGGTCACGCGGAAAAGCGTCATCAATCCGGACGCCGCCCCACCCGCATGGCCATGCAGGACTTGGAACGAGCCGAAGATCACGACATTTTCGTCGACTCCCGACGGGATACGTTGATCGTGCTCGGAGAGCGGGGACGGACCCATGTTTTTAGTCGATCGGGTAAATTGGTGACCTCGATCCGTTATCCAAACGACGCGATCGAAAAAAAACAAAAGGCTGAAATTTGGCTTCCGGCCGGCCCCGGCGACATTCGGAGCCTGCGACAAGAGGCCAAATTCCAAGGCATGACAGACGGCGAGCCCACTGAGTCCTGAACTGGAAAACCAAAAAACATGCAAGCACGTCCCATCTTCCTGACGACCTCTCTGCTGCTCATGTTCGGTACCGGCCCTTCGGCCTGGACCGAGCCAGCCGGCTCCGACTCGACCCCGGACTCGACTTCGACCGCGCCCCAGGCCGCTCTCGAAGCGACTCCCGAAGGTCTCGAGCAAGCGGTAAGGAGCGCGGATCTCGAATCCGTCCGACGCATCCTCGATGCCGGCGTGGACGCCGATGCGGAGCTGCGCAACGGCTACACGGCAATCTTCCATGCCGTGGATCGCAACCAAATCGAAATCGTCGAATTGTTGTTGGAGCGGGGCGCCCGGGCTGATCGCGTGGAAGGTTTTTTTCACACCACGCCCCTCGAGCGAGCCCAGAACGCGGGTTTTGATGAGTTGGTCCTACTGCTACTCGAACACCAGCCCGGGAGGCTCGACCAGATCCTGGAAAGCGACAGGATCGAATGGGTGAGAGCGGCTTTGGCAGCGGCTTCGCCCCTCTACGAATATCAAAAGCAAAGCGCTCTGGCCCACGCACGGCATGAGGGTCACGAGGAAATCACTCAAATTCTGGAGCAAGCTCCCGCGGATCCAGGCTGGCCCGACGTCGAACTCTCGCCCGGGGACCTAGCGCGCTTTCCGGGGACTTATGGTGGCGGACCTTCCGGCGAGATCAATCGCACGGTCTCTCTGCCCGCCGAGGGCGACTCCGGACGGCTGGTGCTCGAAGGAAAAGGAGAAGAGCGGGTCGCGAATTGGATACCGGTGGGTCCGAGGACCTTTCGATCGCGGTCCCATCCCACCCACGGCCTAAGCTTTTGGGGCCGGGGACAAACGATCGAAATGCTGACGGTGTTCGGCGATGGCGAGCCCCTCACCCTTCGTCGCTTGGCGCCCGAGCCGACCCCCGACCCTAAGGTTCCGGCAAGCACCGACGTTCCGGCAGGCGCCGACAAAAAGGCCGAGACCCCCGGCCCGACGGCCCAAGGCCCGCCGATGCTCAAACCTGAAAAAGGCCATTGGTCATCGTTCCGCGGCCCGCGGGGCGACGGCATCGCTGACGGCTCGGATCTACCGCTCACATGGGACGTGCCCAGCGGACATCATGTGGTCTGGCGGACTGAGATACCGGGTCTCGGCTTGTCGAGCCCGGTGACCGACGGCCAGAGGATTTATCTCACCACCGCCATCAGCGCCGCAGGCAACACCGATCTGGAACTCGGACACTACGGCAACCCCTCCTCCGTCGACGACGACTCCGTCCATCGGTGGCAGGTGGCGGCCTACGACCTCGAAAGCGGTCGACCGCTTTGGCAGGCCACCGCCGGCGAAGCCGAGCCCGGCAGCAAACGCCACCTGAAATCCAGCCAAGCCAACTCGACCCCGGTCACCGACGGGCAGCATGTGGTGGCGGTCTTCCCCACCGCGGGTATGGTCGCCTACCGCGCCGCCGACGGTAAGCCGCTTTGGCACACCGAACTCGGCGCCCTGCCCTCGGGACCTTACGGCGGGGTGGTGGAATGGGGTTTCGCCTCCTCACCCATCCTTTGGCAAGATCAGGTGATCCTGCAGGTCGACATTCACGGCGGCGCCTTCATCGCCGCCTGGGATGTCAACACGGGCCGGCAGCTCTGGCGCACCGCGCGGCAAGAAATCCCCACGTGGTCGACACCGATCGTGGTCGAAAGCGATCGCGGCCCCGAGCTGATCACCAACGGCACCACCATCCGCAGCTACGACCCGCGGGACGGTCGCGAGCTCTGGTGGCTGGGACCCAACTCCGAGGTGATCGTCTCCTCGCCGGTGGCGGGCCGAGACCTGATCTACATCACCGGCGGCTACCCTCCGGCGCGCCCGGTTTACGCCGTGCGCCCCGGATCCCAGGGCGACATCTCCCTGGCTCCGGGCAAAATCAACAACCGGGCCGTTACCTGGAGCAAAGATCGTGGGGGCGTCTACATCCCGACACCCTTGGCCTACGGCCATCAGCTTTACTTGATCCACGGCCAAGGCCGCCTGGAAGCGCTCGACGCGGCCGACGGCCAACGCCTCTATCGCGCTCGCCTGAGCGCCGGGGGCACGGTTTCCGGATCACCTATCGCCGCCGACGGTAGAATCTATATTCCCACCGAGGAAGGGCAAATCTATGTGGTCGAGGCCGGACCCGAATACCGGGAGCTGGCGGTCAACGACATGGCCGAGCCGGTGTTGACCACCCCGGCCGTGTCCGCCGGGCGGCTTTACGTTCGCGGCACCCGGCATCTCTTCGCCCTGGGCGACCCGAGTGATTCCTCGGGCAAAGAAAAAGAGAGCAACAAATAAAAATCTTGCTCGCCTGACATGTTTCATGGGATTTCCACGCATATCGTAGTAGGGCGGACCTTGAGCCGACCCGGGTTTAGTTTGCGCAAATATCGAGCCGGTGACTTACGGCAGGCTCCAACGAAAGCAATTTCATGAAATTCACGACGACAGCTTCCAGCCTAGCTTCCAGGTTCCAAACCTTACTGACGATGAGTTCGGCTATCCTGGTCCTACTGCTGACCCTGCCGTTTTCGATCCCCGCGCAGGCCCAGAATGGCCGCCCCTCGACGGAAGTGGAACGGGAGACGCTGGGCCCGATCGAAACCGTCGGCTCGGAATTCCAGGTCAACACCTACACCACCGAAGATCAACGGAGTTCCACCATCGCCCAATCCCCCGATGGTCGTTTCATCGTGGCTTGGGAGGACCTGCGATCCGGAAACTTGGATATTTGGGCCCAACTCTACGCTTCGGACGGTTCGGCGGTCAGCGGTGAGTTTCAGGTCAATGTTTTCAGCTCCGGCTCCCAGAGCCGTCCCGCCGCGACCATGACCCCGAGCGGGGATTTTACGGTGGTCTGGCAAGGTGACGGAGCCTCCGACAACTTCGGCATCAACGGTCGACTTTTCTTTTCGGACGGTTCCGCCAACGGCGGCGATTTTCAGGTGAATACCGGCACCACCTCGTCCACCCAGAGGGATCCGAGCATCGCCTCCGACGACGACGGCGATTTCGTCGTGGTGTGGCGCAGTGGCGTAGACACCGCGGCCCAACTCTTTGCATCGGACGGTTCCGGCGTCGGAGAGTTCGTGGTCCACGCGGATCTCGACGACTTCTATCCTGATGTGGCCATGAACGGCTCAGGGAGCTTCGTCGTGGTGTGGGAAGAAGCCACCAAGGGAATGGGTTATCCGATCACCGGATTGCGATTCAACTCGGCCGGCTCACCGGTGGGTGCGACCTTTCAAGTCAATGTGGGGGGTTACTACAACTACAAGCCCACCGTTGGTCTCGCAGATTCCGGGCAATTCACCGTCGCTTGGGCCTCGGCGGAGAAGGGCTCGGGTTACAACATTCTCGCGCGTCAATTCGATTCGGTCGGCTCACCGATAGCCGGCGAGCTGCAGGTCAACACCACCTCCGGTTTCTACTACTCATACTCCCCCGACCTCGGCATGAAACCCAACGGAGACTTTGCCGTGGTTTGGGAGTCTTACAACGCCCCTCCCTCCTTGACCTTCGGGCAACGATTCGCTTCCGACGCCACCCCCCTCGGCACCGAATTCGCCATCACTGCGTCGACCGCCACCCAAACAAGGCCGGTCATTGCCATGGACGAGCAGAACGTCTTCGTGGTCGCTTGGGACTCCGGAGATGCAAAATATGGCGGCGACGACGGTGACGAAACAGGAATTTTCGCCCGGCGGTTCAACTTCTGTAACGACTCGGACTTCGACGGCGTTTGCAACGTCGACGATGTCTGCGAGGGCAACAACGATTCCGAAGACGCCGACATGGACGGCGTGCCGGACGGGTGTGATATTTGCGCCTTGGGTGACGACTCCGCCGACGCCGACATGGACGGCGTGCCCGACGCCTGCGACATCTGCGCCCTGGGCGACGACAGCATAGATACCGACATGGACACGGTGCCCGACGCCTGTGACATCTGCCCGGGCGGCGACGACACGGTGGACACCGACATGGATTCGATCCCGGACGATTGCGACGATGCAGTGCCGCCGATGATCGACTCGATCTTCGCCGTGACCACCGCGGGCGACGTCGAGCTGGTGGGCTGCAAGGAACTTCGAGCTACCACCACCGCTCTCACCGTCACATTCAACGAAGCCATGAATGTCGAGCAGGCTTCCGACAGCGCCGGCTTCATTGTGGTGGCCGCCGATGGCGACGGCGACATCAACACCTTGGGCTGTGGCCCGGTGAACCCCAACGACCGGATCGTGCCTTTGGGCTCCGTCGACTACGAAGCCGAATCGTTCACCACCACGATCGAGGCGTCCTTCGGCAACGAACCCCATCGTCTGCTCGTCTGTGGTTTCGTGGAGGACGAGCAAGGCAACCCGATGGGCTCGGACTTCAGAATCGATTTCCGAGTCGACACCGTCAACCTATTCCGCAACGGGCACTTCGATTGTCTGCTCTCCGAGTGGGATCCCAATCCCCCCGGTCACCCGGACATCGGAGCCGATAGCGCCGACGTCCAAGATGCCCAGATCTCCGGTTCGGCGGCTTTCAATGTCACCGAAGGCGAGAGCTTGGGCATCAGCCAATGCGCCGAGGTGAGCCCTGGGGGCCTGAAAGCCGGCGTCGAGCTGGAGCTGGAAACCAGTGTTTTCTTGCTGGGCAAGGCGGGGGAATCCAGCATCGTCCGGCGTAGCTGCGAACTCTTCCCGGCCGCGAATTGCGCCGGCGAATCCTTGGGTCACGTCGCTGCGGCGGACCAGATCGTGATCGACACCGGGAGCTCTTGGCTGACTTTCAACGACTCCTTGATGTTCGCGGCGAGCACGGTTTCTACCCGTTGCTCATTCGAATACCTTGGTTTGGCGGGCACTCCGATTGCCCTCTTCGATGAATTGATCCTGAGACCGCCGGAGACATCGGGCGCTGACATCTTCAATGACGGCTTCGAGTCCGGCGATACCTCCGCTTGGTCAGAAGACGTTTCACCTCTCCTTCCCTCGGCCCCGCCAGAGGAGCTTCAATGAAACGCTCGTCGGCCCCAATAACCCTTATGCTCGTCTTCATGGTTGCCGTTTTGGGGGCAACGCCTTGGGGCTCTGCCGGTTTTGCCCAGCCGCACCCCGACTCCTTGCAGATCGAATTCCGGGCCTTGACAGACGGCCCCTTTGAAGCGGCCCCCGCCGCCTCGCCCAGAGGCGGTTTCGAAGTGGAGCTACAGCTCGACGACGGCTCAACCGAAGGACAAACCGGCGTCAACGGCGCTGCTGCCGCCCAATTTCTTTGGTTTTCGCGGTTCTCCGCGCAGAGCTTGGACCTGGAAGAGATTCATGTGCTCTTCCCGCCCGGCGCCAACATGAGCGTCGGTGAGCCGATCCAATTGGTCGTATATGCCGACGGCAATGCCGACCCCACCGATGGAGCCACCCTCATCGCCACCCTCGATGAAACGATCCAAGCGGTGGACGGCACCACCTTCTCGGTCTTTCCGTTGGCGCCGGCGGTCAGCGTCGGCTCGGCGTCGTCCCTATTGATCGGAGTCATCCCGCGGTTCATCACCAGCGGTATGACTTCGCCGACCCTTCCCGCCGCGGTTGACACCTCGATCTCCCAAGGTCGAGCCTGGGTTGCCCTCTGGTCCGGTGACCCGCCGGCAATCCCGGCGCTGCCGAGCGACGACACCATGACCTTGGTCAACGGCAATTGGATGATCCGAGCCTTCGGCACCCCTTCCGCCAACGGACCCGTCGCCATCGAGGTGCCCGCCTTGGGCCCCTGGGGTTTGGGCGCCTTGATCGCCCTGCTGGCCTTGCTCGCCTTGGGCAGGCTAAAATATCTAAAACATGTAGAACATCTAAAGCGGACCTAATTCATTGCGACCCGATGGCCCCACCCAAACCCCTTGTGTCTTGCGCGAGCCTCGCTCCGGCGACCTGGGTTGGGTAACCTTTCGCCATGGGGTTCTGTATGGGCAAAATCCTGGTTTCAACGAGAAATTTGAAGCGCTCGTCGCTTCGATCGTGGCGGATTTCGGCGATCGGAACGACCCCAAATACGATCGTCTTTGGATCGCCGAGCAAGGGGGAGAAAAGGTCGGCTCGATCATGTTGGTCAAAGAACGGGACGACATCTCCCGCCTGCGGCTTTTCCTGGTGGAACCGAGCGCCCGGGGGCTCGGCCTGGGTCGTCAATTGGTCGACACCTGCCTGGCCTTCGCCCGCTCCGCCGGCTACCGAAGCGTGGTGCTGTCCACGGTTCGCGAGCTGGCGGCCGCCCGCCATCTCTACCAGCAATATGGTTTCTTTCTGACCCAAGCCGACACCGAGCCCCAATTCGATTGGGGCGTGGAAGCCCACAATGAGGAGTGGCGGCTGGATTTCAAATAGGCGACGGAACCGTGGCGGCGACAGAACCGTGGCGACAGAACCGTGGTTCAGGCCTTGCGTTTGGCGATGATCTTTTCCACCACGCTCGGATCCGCCAGGGTGGTGATGTCCCCCAGCGCCTCGAATTCATTGGCGGCGACCTTGCGCAAAATACGTCGCATGATCTTGCCCGAACGGGTTTTCGGCAACCCGGGCACGGCCATGACGCGGTCCGGTTTGGCGATCGGTCCAATGGCTTGGCGAACTTGCTTCTGCAGGATGCCCTCGATCTCCCCGTCATCGATCCCTTCGTAGTCTGGGTTCAGAATGACGTAGGCGAAGATGCCCTGACCCTTGATGTCGTGCGGGAATCCGACCACCGCCGCCTCAGCCACGGACTCATGGGCCACCAAAGCGCTTTCCACCTCGGCGGTTCCCAAACGATGGCCTGAAACGTTCAGCACATCGTCCACACGACCGGTGATCCAATAATACCCGTCTTCGTCCCGGCGGCAGCCGTCACCGGTGAAATAATAACCTTTATAGGCTGAGAAGTAGGTTTCTACAAATCGTTGATGATCACCATAAATGGTGCGCGCTTGGCCGGGCCAAGAACGTTTGAGGCAAAGATTGCCCGACACCCCATTGCCGTCGATTTCGTGGCCGTCGGGGTCCATGAGCACCGGCTCGACGCCGAAGAACGGCAACGTTGCGGAGCCGGGCTTGGCGGGTGTCGCGCCCGGTAGCGGGCTGATCAAAATGCCACCGGTTTCCGTTTGCCACCAGGTGTCGACCACCGGGCATCGTCCATCACCCACCACATCGTGGTACCACTCCCACACCTCGGGATTGATCGGCTCACCCACGGTTCCCAAAATGCGCAGGCTGGATCGATCATATTTCTTAACCCATTTGTCACCCTCCCGGGCAATGGCTCGGATCGCCGTCGGCGCGGTGTAGAAAATATCCACCTTCAGGTCGTCCACTATCTGCCAATAGCGGCCCGCGTCGGGATACATGGGCGTGGATTCGAACATCACGGTGGTGGCGCCGTTGGCCAGGGGGCCGTAGATGATGTAGCTATGTCCCGTGATCCAGCCGATATCGGCCATGCAGGCATAGATGCTGTCGGGTTTGAGATCGAAAACCGTCTCGTGGGTCAGAGAGGTGAACAGCAAAAAACCGGCGGTGGTGTGCATGACCCCTTTGGGTTGACCCGTCGAGCCCGAGGTGTAGAGGATGAAAAGCGGATCCTCCGAATCCATCCACTCCGCCGGACAGGTGGCCCGCTGCCTGGCCAACTCCGTGTCGAGCCAGAAGTCTCGCCCTTCGACCATGGGCACCTCAGTTTCCGTGCGCCTAGACACCAACACCGAGGCCACCGAGCCCAGGCCGTCTAGGGCCTCGTCCACGGTTTGTTTGAGCGGAATGGAACGACCCCCTCGCAACCCTTCGTTGGCGGTGATCACGATCCTGCAATCGGCATCGAGGATACGGTCGCGTAAAGAGTCGGCGGAGAATCCGGCAAACACGATCGAGTGCATGGCGCCAATTCGAGCGCAGGCCAACATGGTGTAAGCCAAGTCGGGGATCATCGGCAGGTAAATACAGACCCGATCCCCTTTGCCGACGCCGTGGGCTTTTAAGACATTGGCCATACGACCGACTCGCCTTTCGAGCTGGCGATAGGAGATATGCTCGTAAACACCCGGCTCGTCGGTCGCCCAGATGATGGCTGTTTTTTCTGGCTGGGAAGCCGCATGTCGATCCACGCAATTGAAGCAAACATTGAGCTTGCCGCCTCGGTACCAGCTGATGTCCACTTCCTCGAAGTCCCAATTTCCGGCCGAAATCGGGGTCTGAAACCAGCTCAGACGCTCAGCCTGCTCGGTCCAAAAACCTTCTGGGTCGCTCAAGGAGCGCTCATACATCTCACGGTATTGGTCGAGGCTGCTGATTTCGGCCTCTTTGGCTACGGCGTCTTTGACGGGAATCATCGAGTGCTCCTGGGGATCCATGAAACGACGTCGGCTAGACCGACGAATGGCGGCGCTGCAGACGAAAACGGAGGAATCATCATACCGGCTGGGGCGTTGCCTTGTCGGCAGATCCCCACTCAAAAAGGACCATCGGCTTACTTTGCTTCCGGATCGTTACCGTCGAATCGTGACCGACAAGGTAGAATGCACATTCAATCCTGCAACCAGCAAAGGTTGTTCGGGTTAGAGTGGCGGCCGAACTTCGACTGCGCCGGCGATCACGAAAGATTCTACACTTGCAGGGACGAAAGATCCTCCACTACGAAATCCACCAACGCCTCGGTAGCGGGGGGTTAGGTGAGATTTATGCGGCCGAGGATCTGAAGCTCGGCCGGCCCGTGGCGATCAAGAAGCTGCCCCCCGAACGCCCCGTCGATCCCCATAGGTTCGCCGTAGAGACCCGAAGTCTCCAAGAGCTGAATCATCCGGTGGTGGTCAAACCCTTTGCCATTGAGTCCGACGGCGTGAGTCAGCTCCTGGTGATGGAACCTATCGATGGAACCGGCCTGGGATACAACATCCCTGAGCACGGAATGACCCTCGACCGCTTCCACACCCTGGCTTCGAGCCTGGCCGACGGCCTGGCGGCCGCCCACAGCAAGAACGTCCTGCATCTGGATCTCAAACCCGGCAGCATCGTCATCGATCGCAAGGGTCGACCGCGCATTCTAGATTTTGGGCTGGCCCAGCCACCTAAAACGGCCACCCAACCGAAGGACGACGATTCCGCGGTGGTGACCGAGATTTCCTCAGTGGTAGCCGCGGCGCCTTATATGTCTCCCGAAATCTTGAGGGGGCACCCGGGCGATGCGCGGTCGGACGTTTTTTCATTGGGTGTGTTGTTCTATCAGATGGCCGGCGGGCGCCGACCTTTTCGGGGCACCTCGGCGGTCGAGATTTTGGTCGGTATTTTAAAGGACACACCTCCGTCCCTGCAGGAGCAGCGCCCCGACTTTCCCCCGAGACTGGTGGAGATCATCGAGCGCTGCTTAGCGAAGGATCCAAACGATCGCTTCCGAAGCGCCCGCGAGGTGGCTGACGCCCTTTGGCTCGCCAGCTCCGAGACCGGAACGGAGACGCTGAAGATTCCTCTGGGCAGATTCGGCTCGAGGCGTTTTGCTCCAAGGAGCCTGCTCGTCGCCGCTTTGATCGTGGTCGCGGGGCTGTCGGCGTTGGGATACCTAAACTTCAAACCGCAACTCGAAACACAAAGCGAGAGTCGGATTGTCGCGGTCATCCCATTTGAAAGCCAAGGCTCGGCCGAAGATGCCTACTTCGCGTTGGGAATGACCGAAGAGATCATCAGCCGATTGGTATCGGTACACGAGCTGGGGGTCATCTCACGATCCAGCACCGAATCCCTGGCCGACAGCGGCAAGGATCCGGTTGAAATCGGCAGGGCCTTGGGCGCAGATTATGTGCTCAGCGGCACGGTTCACTGGACCTCGACCCCCGAGGGCGAGCAACGGGTTCGGGTGACTCCCCGATTGATCGATACCCAAAACGCCTCGCAAATTTGGTCTCACTCCTACGAAAGGGGGCTCGAAGATATTTTCTCAGTGCAGAACGAAATCGCCGTGCAGGTGATCGACCAGCTCAACGTGAACCTATTCCCCTCCCAACGGCAAGCCCTCGAAGCCAACCCGACTCAGAATCTCCAGGCTTACCAAAGCTACCTGCGTGGCCAAGAACAATCTCTCAGATTAGACGATTTGGAGGCTCAAGAGTCGGCGGTCAAGTGGTTGCAACGTGCAGTGGAGCTGGACCCCAACTTCGTCGAAGGATGGTCGAAGCTGGCCTGGACCCACGCCCAGATCTATCACTTTGGTCTCGACCGAACCGACAGTCGACGCCAAAGTGCCCGCGAGGCCATTCGCCGCGCCTTAGCCCTGGACACCACGTCTCCCGAGGCCCGGTTGGCCAAGGCCAACGTGTTGTATTGGACCGAAAAGGATTATCGAGGCGCTTTACGAGAGCTGTCCTTAGCACGTCGGCGGGCGCCCAATGATTCGCGAATCATCGAGGCGGAGGGTTTCATTCTTCGCCGCCTCGGTCATATGGAAGACGCGCTGGAGAAAATCACCGAGGCGTCAAGGCTCGACCCGATCAGCGCCGGCCTGAAGCGGGAGATCGCTACCACCTTATTTTTCATGCGTCGCTATAGAGAAGCTCTGGACTTCTACGATCAAGCCATCACCTTGGACCCAGCTTCGATCCATGCCGGTATTTATAAGGCCCGTACCTTCTGGGCCCTCGGGGACTTCAAGGCAGCGGCCGAAACCCTCGCCGCCATGCCTTCTTCAAATGGGCCGCTCGCAGTTTGGTTCCAGGTCTGGCAGCTCATTTATGAGGGGCATCTCGATCAGGCTCTCAGTCGGGTCAAAGAAGTCGACACCGACTTTTTTCAATGGACCACCTGGGCCCAACCCTTCAGCTTGTTGGAAGCCCAAATTTTGACCTGGCTCGACCTACCCGACCAAGCCCAGCCCCTTTTCGAACAAGCCTTGGCCGACCTCGAAACCCGTCTCGAAATCTCATTAGACGATCCGCGCCTCTTGGCCGCCCAGGGTTTGGCCCTCGCCGGATTGGGCCGCCGGGAAGAAGCCCTTCGATATGGACGGCTCGCGGTGGAGATCATGCCCCTTGAGATGGACGCCATGGCCGGATCCGACTGCCATCTGCAGCTCGCCGAAATCTTGGCAGCGGTCGGCGAGCAAGCTGCGGCGATCGACGAACTCGAATTGTTGCTCTCGATTCCTTCCCAAGTGTCCGTGCCTATTCTGCGAGTTGACCCACGGTGGGATCTGCTCAGAGAGCATCCCCGATTCCGAGCGCTGGTGGCGGGCTCGGATCGGCGCCATGCCCGCTGATCCCGACTTCCGGCCCGGCCCTGCTGCGCTGCAGAAAACTCCTTTCCCCGCGGCCGTTTCCCCCCTCCAATAAAAAAAGCGGGAAGATCTGAGATCCTCCCGCTTTTCCGCTGACTCGTCAGCTCTTACTCAAACCTTCGATCAGAAGGTGAAACGCACCTGACCGGAAATCTTGCGGCTGATGATGTCGCCGAAGATATGTTGTTGGGCGTCTTCGTCGAAGATGTTGTTGCCCATAATCGAAACCGTAACGCTGTCGTTGATGCGATAGCCGACACCGAGATTGACGATCGTGTAGTCGTCGGTGGTTCCCCAGAAGCGGGAGTCCAGCACGTCGGTCCAATACGCCTCGTCAACATAGTTGAAGTTGCCGTCGAAGTACCATTTCTCGCCGTTGTACGACAGACCGGTATTCAAACGGTGCTCCGGAGCCTGATTCACCTCGTCCAACGGAATTCCGGTGACCTCAGCTTCGGCCTGATAGGAGTAGTTGAGGTTCCAATGCCACGAGGAACTCGGACGGTAGTCGATGGAAAATTCCAGTCCTTCGTCGACTCGCTCGCCGATGTTCCGATAGCTAAAGAGGGCCGGGAAATCGAGGGCCACCAGCAAACCGGCTTGAACCGGTCCCGGCAACAGGACGTTGAGCGGGAACGGCGCCCAACCCGGAGGCGGATTCGCTGGGCCCCAAGATGCCGCTTGATAGAAGTCCGTGGCGTCTTCGAGTTCGTTGCGATAGGCGGCCAGGGTCAGGGTCACTTTGCCGTTGGCCAAGCTGCCCACGTAGCCGATTTCATAAGCGGTCAGCTTCTCTTCCTGCAGATCGGGATTGCCCAAGGTGAAGGTCGGGAAGAAATAGGGAATGCTGGGCAATGGAAGGCCGAGGATCGGGCCCAAGGTGGCCCCCAAATCCAAGCCGTTGACGATCGCCGTATCGAGGTAGTTCTCCACCAAAGAAGGAGCGCGGAAGGCCTCGTTGTAGGAAATCCGGAAGTTGTGTTCGGGTTTGGGCGAGAACAACAAGCTAGTGCGCGGCGAAACCACAGAACCCACGGGGTCAATGTCGTCCCAACGAGCGCCCACCAGCCAAGTCACTTTGTCGCCGATCTCAATTTCATCCTGAAGGAAAGCGCCGATTTCCTGACGCTCGGACTCACCGGGCGCGATCGACAAATCGAAATCGATTTGCCGGGCCGTCGCACCATAGGTCACGGTGTTGCGGTTGAAGGCATGGGAGTTCGAGAAATCCAGGTTGTAGGTGTCGGTCAAGAAGTTGAATTGCAACGGTCTGCCGTCGACGCCGACGGTCAACAGATTCGGCGCGCTTCCATCCAAGAGATTGGCGTAGAAGTTGACGTTGAAAGTGTTCTTGGCCCACGACACTTTGGCGTAGGTGAAGTTGGTGCCCTTATCGATGTTGAACGGGCCGATGCCGGTGTGCACAATGCCGTCGGTTTCCGCCCAACCCACGTTGGCGGTCAAGATGGACCCACCGTCGTTGATGTTGCGGTCGTAACGCAGGTCGATTTTGGGCTGCTCGGTGCCTTCGTTCACAAACGCCGGATACGGCGTCGGCGGGCTCGAACCCGGGATGTTGCCCGTCGGACGATCGTAGGGATCTTGCTCGGAATACGAGGCGGAGACCTTATATCCCGAAGACTCGCCGGCTCCGGCGTGAGACAGGCTACCGTGGAGGGAGCCCAGCTCGCCGCCCCCCAACGTAATGCTGGTGCCGGCCATTTCCCAGGGAGACTTGGTGATCAGGTTGACCACGCCGCCGAGAGCGTTGGCGCCCCAGACCGCGGATCCAGGCCCGCGGACCACTTCAATCTGGGCGATCTCACGAAAATCGACCGGCAGCAGGTCCCACATGACGAAGCCGAAGAAGTCCAAATACACGGATCGACCGTCGAGCAAAACGAGCTGGCTGGTCGACAGGCTACCGGTGGCGCTTCGACCAGCGATTTGAACATCGCGGGCGCTGATTTGGGAGACGTTTAGACCGGGCACTGCTCGCAGCACATCACCGTAGTCGTCGGCGGGTGTATTGGCCAGCTGCTCGGCGCTGATCACCGTCATGGCCACCGGCACTTCTTGCAGACGCTGCTCAGTGCGCGAAGCGGTAACGACAATGACGTCTTCGACCACCTCTGGTTCTTGTTCGGCGGCGCCGGCATCGTCCTGCGCCCATGCGCCCGTCGGTAAAATCACCGCGAACGCGAGACCTACCACAAGCATTCTCAAAAGAGTTGCCACTACTCCGTCTCCTTTCCTAATCCGCGACCGAGGTCGCTGTCGAATTCAACGCAACAAATACTTTGACACCCCTGTCGTCCCTCCATCGCCGTGAACTCCGAAAAGCAGCCTAGACAGCGATTCCCTCGATGTGGCGACACGGTTGGCGCCGGTTCACAGGGGGATACCGAGAGATGTTCTATGGTTGGATGCTAGCACAATCCCGTGACGCAATCGTGACGCAAGCGGAGTCTCGAAGCCCCCCAGCCAACAGCTTGTGGCAGAAGTCTGCCGCCGGCGAGAGCGGCGAATTTTTCGTCGAATCGAGGCGTGAAATCCGCAGGCGATTCGAGAATCGTCGAGGTTTTCCAACAAAGATTCGGCGGAAAAGGCCGGGCCGCGCAGGCGCGCTCGCAGCGCGGTGAGACTTTTGCCACAGGCTGCTAAGCGGCTTTATGCCACAATCTCGGATCTAATCACCCCCTTTTACCGGCGGCGTCGAGCTTGTGTCCCTAGCTGTCGGGCGCAAAGGATCCACCCATCAGCTTCACGGAGAATCCAAATGGCCGAGATCCCTCAAACCTATAAGAACCACGGCAAATACGTGCCCGCTTATCACTACTTCGCGATCCCAATCCTCGGAATCCACGTGCTGTGGACTGCCTGGACTCTGATCACGTCCTTTTCTCCGCGGGGGGTCCTCGACCTCTTGGTCGCCTTGGCTCTCGTGGTGATCGGCTTCTACGCCCGAGTCTTCGCGCTCAAAGTCCAGGACCGTTTGATTCGCTTGGAGGAGCTACAGCGCATGGAGACCTTGCTTTCGGACCCGGCCAAAGCCCAAATCTCCAAAGTGCGGCCGTCGCTCTTCGTCGCTTTGCGCTTTGCCTCCGACGAGGAACTCGAGAGCCTGGTCGAACGGGTCGCCGGCGGTGAGCTCCAAGACCGCAAATCCATCAAGCAGGCCATCCAAAGCTGGCGTCCGGACACCTTCCGGGTTTAATTAGAGCCTGTCCGTCTTCGAAAGATCAGCGTCCCAAAAGCGGACACTTCGGATCCATGGAATTGACCCAGGGTCGATCAAGACCCCCAATCCAACCGGCATTTTACCGATCAGGAGGGGTCGAGAGGCGCCGGCCCGGTCTTTGCTGTAGCTGCGGGTGAACATGCCGCCATCATAAGGACGGCACCGTTCCCGACCTCAACCTCGATTTTTCCCCAGCTGGAACCGGAGCTTGCCTGAAATGTTTGATCTGCTTCAAGATTTTCGATTCGCCGCCAGAATCTTGCGCAAACGGCCAGGGGCGAGCCTCGTGATCGTCTTGACCCTGGCCTTGGGAATCGGTGTCAACTCCACCTTCTTCAGCAACTTCTACGCCATGGCCTTGCGCCCGTTGCCGTTCGACCAGCCCGATCAGCTGGTGCAGATCCATCGCTCGGAGCCGGCGGCGGGACGCAAGCTAATCGGTGTCGCGGACGGTACTTTTCTCGACTGGCGGGAAAATCAGAACGTTTTCTCAACCATCGGTGCCTTCACCTTCGAGAGCTTCAACCTGCACGCCGCCGACCTGCCGGAAAGGGTGGAAGGTGCGCGCATTTCCGCCGAGCTCTTCCCCAGCCTTGGCATCACCCCGGCCCAAGGTCGCCTTTTCACCGCGGATGAAGACTTGCCCGGAGGGGCCCGGGTCGCATTGATCTCGCAATCCCTTTGGCAACGGAGCCTGGGTGGGGACCCCGAGGTTCTAGGCCGCACCCTGGATATCGACGGTGAATCGCATGTGGTGGTCGGCGTGATGGCCGAGAAATTCGCCTTTCCCCTATGGCAGGAGCTTTGGATTCCGTTGGGATTGGACCCTCGGCAGGCCGACCGGGGAGCTGGGAGGCTTCAGGTCTTGGGCAGACTGGCCGAAGGCGTGGATTTGGCCACCGCTCAGTCGACAATGGAAGGTTTGTCGCTCGAAGAGACCCAAACCTACGAAGAGGTGCCGGACGGAATGTCTGTGGCCCTGTTGAGATTGCATGAGGCCTGGATGCCACCGGTCACCCAAATCGCGGGCATCGTCATGCAGGGATTGGTGACCTTAGTCCTGCTCATCGTTTGCACCAACGTCGCCAATATGGTGTTGGCCCAAGCCACGACCCGCCGCCAGGAACTGGCCTTGCGGGCCGCCTTGGGAGCCGATCGCCGACGACTCGTGCGCCAGGCTCTGGTGGAAAGCACCCTCTTGGCCTTGCTCGGAGGAGGTCTGGGGTTGTTGATCGCCGCTTGGCAAGGGGATTGGGTGGAGCGAATTTCCTCGGTTCCTATTCCTTATTGGCTGAGCTTCGAATTCGAACAGCCGATCTTCGTGTTCACGCTTTTGATCACCCTCGGGGTCGGATTGGTGGTCGGATTGTTGCCGGGTCTGGGCGGAAATTTCGATGCGCTTGCTGAGTCCCTCAAATCCGGTGGCAGGTCCGACTCCGGCACTCCGGGCGGTCGGACCCGTCGGATCCTGGTGGTCGCCGAATACGCCATGGCGGTTGTGATCCTGGTCGGCGCCCTGTTGATGGTGCGCGCATATCAACACGTCGCGGACGCGGATCAAGGCTTTGCCGTCGCTCAGACGACGACCCTGAGCCTGGCGCTCACCGGCCAAAGCTTTGCACGGTTCCAAACCGGGCTCGACTTCGTCGAGCGATCCTTGGACGAGCTGTCCACAGTTCCCGGGGTGCGCTCGGTCGCCGCCGTCAGCTCGTTGCCCATCAGCCGTGGAGGCTATAAAAGCGCCCAAGTCGAAGCCCAGGGATTGGCCTTCGAAGAGGAAGAACGTCCGAGGGTCACCGTGCAGGCCGTCTCCCAGGACTATTTCCAAACCCTCGAGATTCCGACCGACCATGGCCGGACGTTTCACCTTGCGGACCTCCGGCAGGCTGCACCCGTGACGGTCATCAACAAAAGATTCGCCGACCAACTGTGGCCGGGAGAAGATCCCTTGGGACGCCAAGTCAGGATCGATTCGGAGGGACCTTGGCTCACCATTGTCGGCACTGTCGGCGATGTGCGGGCTGCGGAATCGATCGCCGGGATCGACACCCAGCCAAAGAACCAACTCTACTTGCCCTTGGGTTACACGACCTCCGACTCCTACGAGTACCTCACCCGGACCCCGTCGCTGGTGATTTCGTCCTCGACCTCCGCTGAAAACCTGGGACCGGCCCTGCGCACCAAGCTGGCGGAGATCGATTCACGGGTGGCCGTCTTCTCATTGCAACCGATGAAGAAACACCTGGAACAGCACTACTTCGCCCAGTTGATTTGGAGCCGGATGTTTTCCCTCATCGGCTTGGTGGCACTCTTGATTGCGGCCTTGGGAGCCTACGGAGTGAGTGCCTTCTCTGTCAGCCGACGGACCCGAGAAATGGGCATTCGGCTCGCCTTGGGGGAGGCGCCCGGCGGTCTGATGACCCGGGTCGTATTCCAAGGTTTGAAGCTCGCTGCCCTCGGATTGGGTATTGGTCTGCTGGCCGCCTTGCCCCTGGCCAACGCCATGCACAGCCTCTTGCACGGAGTCGGCGCCGGTGATCCCTTGGTGGTAGGTGGCGTTGTTTTCTTGTTGCTCTTGGTTGCAGTCGCCGCAACCTTTTTTCCCGCACGTCGCGCCGCAGCCGTCGATCCGATCCGGGCCCTGCGGCAGGACTAGGCTGAACACACCCTGCGAATACCGGTGGTAGTCAGTAAAATGTCCGGGCCACGGGAGCGACCCGCTCCTTCCTTTCCCATGACCATCCCACGATCACCGATCGGGGTTGAGGAGCCGACATGGCCCAGGTAGATTTCTACTATCGCCGCCCGAGTTGAAAGAGTTGTGAGCGCACCCGTGAGGTGCTCGAAAACGCAGCCGCAGCAGTTTCCAACGAACGCAACAGTCGCAAGGAACCTCTGTCCGAAAGCGATGCCCAGGCCTTGATCGACGGGGTCGACAAGGTGTGGATCGCCAAGGGCAAAAAGGTTCAGGAGAAAACCTCCACCGAAGCTCGAACCACCGACCTAAAGGGCCCAACCGGCAACTTCCGCGCCCCCATGGTCCAGGTAGACGGTTACCTGTTGGTGGGTTTCAACGCCGAGGCCCTCCACCGTCTGGTTGACGCCTGACCGGGTAAGACGCCTAGCCGGGTAAAAAGCCGGCCCCCGAATATCGATTCGGGGGCCGGAATCCCGGTTACCTTGGTGCGCGTGGAGCACGCGCACCCCTCACCGGGAGCGTCAAGCTCCCGTGAGTCTTTGGACCTCTCGGCCCAAAACCGCTGAGCCTAGGCACAATTCACCCTTGGTCTCAATTCAACCTGGGCTCAAAGCAAAGTGCAACAGCCTTTGAAGCACGGCCAACCCTCGAGATTCGGCCGTCTTCAAACTAGAGCCATCCAATCCATTGGAGTCCCAAACGGGACTTCAAAAATCCTGAAAATCTTTTCCATCCAACGACGCGACCTCGTGGTCCTACGAGGTCCACCGATTGGCTGTCATCACGCCCCCCCCCAAAGCCGCTTATACTGTCGGGCGACGGCGTCGATTCGTTCAAAACCAGACCTCGAGCCTTCATCGGCCACAAAGTCGACTGAAGTGTCGACTGAAGTGCCGACTGCATCCGACTACAGCAAGCTCTGTGCCAAAACTGGCAAACGGCCTGGTTTCTTCAAATTTTTTTCTGCCTTTCCTCTTGTCGCCGCTCCTGGCACCAGCTTCCGGACAGGAATTGTTCGGCGAGGTCGTTTCGGTCGCTTGACTCAGGCGAGCCGAGCGGGTAAACCATTACCCGACCCGGCCCCCGGCGGGTAGCTCGCTTCTCAGCTCGACTTGAAGATTGTAATGACGGTGGTCAGGTTGACGGTGGTCGGATTGACGGCGGTCGGATTGACGCAGCCTCGTCAGGCCTTCGGGATAAGATCTCGGCCATGGGGATCGTACGTTTGCTTCGCGACTTATTGCACCGGTTTCGTCGACGCAAGGCCCGGAGACGGGCGGTGCAAGAATTTCGTCGATCCCTGGTTCTGATCGTCGATCCCCAAGCTTTGGTGGCCAGCGTCACCAACCGGCTCAAAGAGCTTTTCGATCCGGATCGGATCTTGATCTGCGAACTCAGCCCGAGGGGTGATCACTTTCGCATCACCTTTTCTTCCCCCGCCCACTCCTCCCCCACCCAAAATCACCGCGGTGATGACCACAGCGGTGCTGCCGACGGAAGCGACGAGCCGCCGCCCCCCCTCGCCGCAGACGGTCGCTTAGCCCGTTGGTTACGGGTCAACGAAACCTATCTCAGCCTGCGTCACCAGCAGGACGTATTCGAATATCTGACCGTGGAGGAGCAAGCTTGGCTCGAACAAACCGGTTGCCAGCTGTGCGCCCCAATGATGGCGAAGAACCAGTTGATCGGTTTGGTTTTGCTCGGCTTCGATCGGTCGTCCTCGGTGATTCGCAAGAGCGACGCCGCCCTTTTGCTCCAACTCGCCGAGCAGGCCAGCCTGGCGTTTCAAAACGCCGCTCTCTACCGCGAGCAACAAGAGCGTTTGGTGCGTTTGCATCGAGCGGACCGACTCGCGGCCATGGGACAGCTCGCGGCCGGCGTGGCCCACGAGGTCCGCAATCCGCTGACCGCCATCCGATCGACCATGCAATACCTGGGCACCACCGTCGAGAGTTCCCATCGAGAGCTGATCGAAGAGCTGATCGGCGAAGTCGATCGCATCGATCACATCATCAGCGGGCTCTTGAACCTGGCCCGTACCGGAAACCTGCAGCGCTTGCCGGTGGATCTATCGGAGCTGACCGATCAAACCGTGCGATTCCTCGACCATCGCGCGCGCAAACAAGGGGCCAAGATCTCCGCCCGCAGCCCGGAGCCGATCGTCGTCGATGCCGATCCAAACCAGCTGCGCCAAGTGTTTCTCAATTTGATCCTCAACGCACTGCAAGCGATTCCCGAGGGTGGCTCGATCGTTGTCGACTCCCAGATCGAACCCAACAGGTCTCGGCCGTCGCAGCGTTGGGCTCAAGTTCGAATCATCGACGACGGGCCGGGCATTCCCGAAGACGTCCTCCGCAACGTGCTCGACCCGTTTTTCACCACCAAAAGCGAGGGCACCGGCCTGGGCCTGCCCATCTGCCATAACATCATCGAGCAACACGGCGGAAAGCTGGACATCAAGAGTGAAGTCGGCGAAGGTACGACCGTGTTGATCCAATTACCGTTGTCCACCGAGGTAGACCTCACGGTCCCCTCGGAGTGAGTGACCCTAGATTCCGCCTCTGCCAACCAGGAGCCTTCTCGTTATGTCTTCCATTCTCATCGTCGACGACGAAAAGAACATTCGTCGCATCCTGGCACTCATGCTGCGAGATCGCCGACATCAGGTGACCGAGGCCTCCTCCGGCGAAGAGGCCTTGAAAACGCTTGCGGATCTCGACCCCGACTTGATCCTGCTCGACCTCAAAATGCCCGGTATGGACGGTCTCGAAACGCTCTCCAAGCTGAGAGAGGCCGGGCACGGCGCGGCGGTGATCATGATGACCGCCCACGGCACGATCTCGACCGCCGTCGAGGCGATGCGCCGGGGCGCCTACGACTACGTCACCAAACCGTTCGACAACGACGAGCTGATGATGCTCATCGACCGCGCCCTCGACATGCGACGGTTGGCTTCGGAGGTGGAAAACCTCCGAGGTGAGCTCGAAAGCCGCTATGGGTTCACCGAGATCATCGGCATCAGCCCGGCGATTCAGAAGGTCTTCCACACCATGGCCAAGGTCGCCAAAGTAGACGCGACCGTGCTGGTGACCGGTGAGTCGGGAACCGGCAAAGAACTCGTGGCCCGGGCCATTCATCGCAAGAGCCCCCGTGAAACCCACCCATTCGTCGCGGTCAATTGCAGCGCCATTCCCAACACCCTCTTCGAAGCAGAGTTTTTCGGCCACGAAAAAGGTGCTTTCACCGACGCCCGCGCGGCCAGGGCCGGAAAATTCGAGCTGGCCCAATCCGGAACCCTATTTCTCGACGAAGTCGGGGACTTGCAAATCGACGCCCAGGCCAAGCTCCTGCGGGCCCTACAAGAGAAGCAGATCATCCGCCTGGGGGGACACACCCCCAGGCCGGTGGACGTCCGGGTCGTCTCAGCTACCAACAAAGACCTGGAAAAGGAAGTTGCCGACGGAAACTTCCGAGAAGATCTTTATTGGCGCCTGAACGTCGTGCACATTCAATTGCCGGCCTTGCGGGAGCGGCGGGAGGATCTCTCCCTGCTTTTTGAGCATTTCCTCGACCGCATCAACCGCGAACTCGGTCTATCTGTTTCAGGCTTGACCCAGGAAACCCTGGAAATGATGCTCGAATATCCCTGGCCCGGCAATGTGCGGGAACTCGAAAACACCCTTTGCCGGTCGATGATCATGTGCGAAGGCGACGAGCTGACCGCCGCCGACCTGCCGGCCCGCTTGCGAGGTGAGGGGGGACAAGGCGCGGCCATGGGCCCCTCGGCTTCAGACCTCGATTCCCTACCTCTGGGCCAAGCAGTGACCGAGGCCACCGAGCGGTTGGAGAAAAGAATGATCCTTTCTCGCCTCGCAGCTCACAAAGGCAACCGAACCACCACCGCCCAAAGCCTCGGTGTAAGCCGAAAGACCCTATTCAACAAAATGCGGCAATACCAGCTCACCGACGACGACATCGACTCCGAATCGTGAGCCCTCATCTCGGCTCAGCCGATGCCGCCACCGCGCATGTAGTCGAGATAGAGCTGTTCGAGATCCTGATAACCGAGTTCTTCCCGGGAGTAGGACAGCACCTGACGACCCTCCTTGAGGATGCCCACGGAATCCGCCAGCTCCTTAGCCCGGAACAAGTCTTGGGTGGCCCACAGCACGGATCGCCCTTCGTCGCGCGCGGCTTGTAATAGCTCGACCAACTCGGCGGAAGTCTGAGGATCCAAGCCCGAAAACGTCTCATCGAGGATCCACACCGGTGCGCCGCGCAGCAGGGCAACGGCCACCGCGAGCTTTTGGCGCATGCCTCGGCTGTAAGAGCCCACCAAGTGGTCGAAGGCTTTTTCCGTCAGACCCACCTCCCGCAACGCCAGATTCTCATCGCGCCGGGAGAAACCTTTGCGCCCTCCCAACCGGGCGAACATGCTCAGGTTCTCACGGGCCGTCAACGACTCGTAGAAGGCAAAATCCGCCGGCAAATAACAAATCGCTTGGCGGGCGCGTTGGGTATCCGTGCGCACGTCGAAGCCGGCGATCTCAGCCCGACCCGAGGTCGGCTCGGTCAATCCCAACAACAAATGGACCGCGGTTGTTTTTCCCGAGCCCTGAGCACCGAGCAAGCAGTAGAGTTCCCCGGCACCCACCTCGATATTCAGCGCATCCAGAGCCAAATGGCCGTCCCGATATCTTTTTGACAAATCGATCGCGCGAATCATTCGAGACGTCCTTTCTCGTTCGCCAGCCTATGCTCGAGAATCCACGGTAAGAAGGAGGCCAAGGCAAGGGTCAACAACGCGAGGATCAGTAACGGCAAGGTGGCTCTCCGCAAACCTTCGATGAGGCTCGGCTCACTGAATTCAAAACGAGGCATGGTTGCCGCATCTACCGGCTGCCGAGAAAAATATCTGGGGAAAAACGAAAGGTGGGGGCTTTCAGGGTCTTTTGAATCCTGCTCCCGGACCCATGAGGACAACCGCTGTTCGAAGTGCCGAGCCTGTTCTATGAAGGCATATTGGCGGTAGATCCCGGAACCTAAGAAACTCTGAAGGCTGTGCTGCAAGAGACTCATAGGTGACAAACAGGCCAACAGCTCCGCCAGCTCCGATTGGGCCAATTGACGCCCCACATACTCCCGCCCCAAGGCCTCTTGCTCGTCTCGCCGTTGGCGGTGGATTTCCGCGGCCCGTTTTTCTGCCGCGAAACCGTCGGCCCAGCCCCATTCCATACGACGAAAATTTCCCGCCCCTTCTTTGGACTCGGCCTGAATTCGAATCTCGTTTAAGTCCGCTTGGAGCTGCCATTCCGTGGGCAGAGGATCGAAGTTCATGACCAGAATGCCCGCCGCGGAGGGAATCACAGACACCGCGCTGATCCAGAGCAGAATCAGGGTCACCAAAGCCTTTTCTGCGGTTCCCAACCAAACCGAAATCACCAGCGTCAGCAATACGTAAAGCATCAAAGCCCAAAGACCGATCAAGGCAAAAACCACCAATTTGCCTAATTCCTCCCCCGACAGTGCGGGCAGGCCGTGCAAACCCAAAACCACCAAACCCAAAACCCCGCCGACCAGAAAAGGAAGCGCCAACGCCGTCCACAGGGCAAACCCTTTGCTCACGGCGATTCTGAATAGGGAAGCACCGCCGGCCAATTGGGCCCGGCAACGGGACAACCTGCGCCCCGCCAGGGCGTCGTAACCGAGAAAGAACGTCACCAAGGAAAGAACCACCCGCAGCACGAAAGACCAATCCGGTGACGGCACCGTGGATAAGCGCAGCAAATCCAGGGGAGGGATGGTCAGCTCGGGGCGAAACCACGTGGTCAACGGAACCTGGTACAGCGAGGGTTTCAGCCTTTCCCCGCCGTCGATTAGAAATCCCAACGACCAAGCCGGGCGCTGCAGCTTGTGATGGATCCTCAGCAGCTCGGCCAAGTTGGTCCCTTCCAGCTGCTGCTCGTAATCCGCCTGTGTTTGATCTCGGTCTGCCGATAGGGTCTGAAAACGAATGGCAAAAACAGACGCTCCAATCATCATGGTGGCGATCACCAGCACGGAGGCGGCGCGCCATTTGAGCTGGCGTACGATGCCCAACAGCTCGGCCAGGAAGATCGATCGCTGCCACAGAGCCCACCGGCGGAAAGTCGATCGCAAAACCCTCTGGGAGAACGACATCCCAGAACCCCCGGAAGATCCCGCACCGCTCCTCAAGGACTCCGCGTTGGGATAGAGCACCCTATTTTGACGAGCCGAATCGAGCACCAGCAGCCAGATGATGCCGACCATGATGATCGACGCCCCCGCGGCCATCAGGCGCCGGGCTGATCCTTCGCCGGTATCCGGCCGGAAAACCGGCAAATCCGAGACGTCGAAACGAGGATCCTTCTGTAGTCGATCTCTCACCGTGGCGCTGACCTTCGCCTGAACGTCTTCTTCACCCCAGCGTTGGATCGCTTCGCCGATATTCTCTCGGGTCACCTCTTCGGGCTGAACGCCAAAAAAAGTTGTCCAAGGTGAGCCTTGCTCAGGGTCGTCGGTGAACCAACGCCAAGAGCCTACCGCCCCCTTACGTTCCAGATAGGCGAGGAAAATTTGACGATAGGTTTGGGCGCTTTCGACGAAACGACGATGATCCGCGCTGGTGGTACCGGCCATCGTCGAAGCCATTTGGTCCAGCAACTGGCCGGGCAGAATCGCTGCCATCCAACCGAGGGAGTGAAGCCAGCCGGCGGACTCCTGCTCGGCCCGCAGCCGTAACCCGTGGATCCGCTCCGCATAGAGCCGCCCAAGACGAACTTCCTCAACGAAATAACGGGCCAAGGAATCGTTGAAGGCCGGTGAGCCGAATCGCCGCAGCACCGCTCCGTTTTCACCCACCGTATTGCTGACCGACCGATGGCCGGAGGTCTCCACTCGGATCGGGTCCTGGCGCAAAATTCGGTTCAGATCAAACGCTTTCTGCGCCTCCAACCGCGCGACTTCCTTTTCAACTGCCAACGGCTCGAGGTTCGTGTCGGCGATGGCGGTCACCCCGGCGGTGAGGCTCAAGGGCAGAAGAACGACCAAGATAAACCAGGCGAAGGTAGCGTAAATCAGGGAGCGGGCAACCGTTGGGGCTCGCAGCGAAATCGCCAAGCCCACCAACGCCATGGTCAAACCGTAGGCCAAATAGGCCCCAAACAAACCGGTCAGATGGGCCAAGCTCCTCAAGTCCCAATCCAACACACCAACCGCGATCAACCAAATCGTCGCCGGGCCGAGGGCTACGACTAGCGAAAACACCAAACTCCCGATCACCGCCAAGACTTTGCCGAGCAGAATCTCCGACGGCGTCGCCCCGTGGGCCAGCAAGACCTGCGCCCGGGACCGACTGTGATCGCCGACCATGGAATCAAAGGTCAGCAAAAGAGCACCGAGGCCGAGCACCAATTTGATCACCGTGGTCACGTCCAGGCCGATCAATCGGGAAAGATAGGGATTGCCCCGATGCCGCCCGGTGGCTTTGGTCGGCACCTCCACCACGGTAATCCGAACCTCGGTGCCTTCCTGGCCGTCCACACCGCGTTCGAAGATCGCCAAAGGATTGGGCTTCTTCGAAATGATCGGCTGCAAGCTCGAATAGACGTTGCCGAACGCCAGGCTCGAGCCCTGCTCTTGCAATTTGTCGTCGTAAGCTTCAACCCGCAGCCGATAGTCCGCCAAACCCACCCACACCGCGAGGGCCACCAACAAAGCCAGCAAGCCGCCGCTGACCAAGAATCTGAAGCTGCGCAAGTTACGCCTCAGCTCAAAGTAGACGATCACTACCAGAGATTCGGACACCAAGTCAGTTCGGGAAAATCGATGCATCAACACCCCACACTCGACACTACACGCTCGGCGTTTGAGCTCGGTGGAAGGAAGAACTCACCCTTGAACCGGGAACGAGCCGCTAATCGTCGACCCGCGAAAAAGAGCCGCCCGGATTCCAAGCCACCGAGACGGACCACCCATTCTTGAGCATAGGGTGATGAATATCCGCAGGAATTTCAATCCTGAGTACGACACTTTCCATTGTGCTCGCGATGCAGGATAATTCTCGAATGCCGGCCGCGCTGCCCCATCTCCACCACGATCCAGAAAGCTCTCTTCATACCAGAGGATCTAGCCGAGGATTTACAATGCAAGCGCAAATTCACCTTCAGCTTCGGTCACGAGAGATCGATGCGTGATTTGTTATCAATGCGTGATTTATTGTGGAGCTGGCGTCAGATCCTCCGTTACCCTCGGGTAGCCGTGGCCGCCATCGGCATCCTGGCTTTGACCTGTGCTGCCGCCACCGCGCTCTTCAGCACCCTCGGTCCGTTGTGGCTCTCACCGTTTTCTTTTCCCGACTCAGAGCGACTGGTGGTGCTGTGGGAGGATCTTCAGGGGCAAACGAGCTTAGGGCGCTCCAGCTCCCTCGGCTTCCACGCCTCTATTTCATCCGAACTCGCCGAACTCGCTGAGCTGGCCGCTTCTCGACCCATCCTGCCCGTCCTCTGGCTCGACGACCGGCCGGCGGCCAGCTTGGTCGGCGCCCGGGTAACCACCAACTTCTTGAAAACCCTGGGCATCCAACCGGTGGTCGGCCGAGATTTCGTCACCGAAGACGAGCAACCGGAATCCCGACTGGCGATTCTGATCAGCCATCGGGTGTGGCGAACCCATTTCGGCTCGGACCCCGACCTGGGAAAGCTCGACGCCCGATTGGATTTCGGCGGTGGTCTGGTGCGCGCGGAAGTCGTCGGGGTGCTGCCCGACGAACAGCCGATCGGCAAACCCTTGGTATGGGATCGGGTAGAGGTGTTGAGCGTCTTACCCCGCGCATGGACCCCTGAGCGCAACGACTACGCCGGGCGGTCTTTCCACTTGGTGGGGCGGTTACACCGCAGCGAAGATCTCACCCGCCTGCAGCAACAAGGCCAAGCGACTGCCTCGGCCCTCGGCAAAAAGTATCCTGCCATTTTTACCGGCTGGCACTTCCGGACGGAGCGAGCCACGGATCTAGCGATAGCCCCATATCGCAAAGCGCTCACGACCCTGATCGTGCTGACCCTCTTAGTGCTGCTCGCCGCCTGCGTCAACGTCGCAATTTTGTTGTCGGCACGACACCATGAACGAGCCGGCGAGCTGGCCCTGCGGGCTGCCTTTGGGGCGACCCCATGGGCGATCAACCGACTCTTGTTGGTCGAGGGTTTGTTGCTCGCCGGGCTCGCCTGCCTACCCGGCTTAGCCGGCGCACACTTCCTGCTCGAGCAGCTCCGAAGCCTGAGCCAGGAACGCCGACTTCAAGAGGTCCACGTGCAGGCCGACGGCATCCTCTTTGCGATCGGCCTGTGTGTTTTGATGGCCTTGCTCTTCAGCTTTATCCCCCGATTGGGCGCCCCTTTGCGCGCCTATGCCATCGGCACCGGGATCAGATCTCCCCAGAGGAGAAACCTCTGGCACCGCCGACTGCTGTGCCTCGAGGTGACCGCCGGCGTGCTGATTCTGACCACCGCGATCACCGTAACCCTCGGCTTCTTGCGTTTGGTCAGCATCGACCCCGGTTTTTCAGCCGATCGCGTATGGGTCGCTACTCTGCGCCAATCCGTAGCTCTCGGAGGTCCTAGGGATCCGTCTCTCTACGAGCACGCGGTTCGCGCCCTCGAAAGCCTGCCTCAGATCGAAAAAGCAGGCATCATTCGGTTTCCACCCATGAGCGGGTCGGTGCTCACCATCGAAGCTCGAACCGAAGACGACATCGGTATTTTGGTCGGTTTGGACGGCGTCGGACCGCGGACCTTCGAATCCCTGGGCATTCCCATGATTCGAGGCCGAGGTGTGTTGCCCGAGGATCTGACTCGGTCTGCGGACGAATCCACTCAACCTATTTGGATCAGCCGGTCCTTGGCCGATCGCCTGCAGCTGGGGCATGATCTCAACACCACGTTGGAACTCAGCTTTCTCAATGCCCCTTTTCGGGTGGCCGGGGTGGTGGGTGATATCCGCCGACTCTCCCTTTCCGAGGCCCCGCAGCCCGCCGTTTACGTGGCCTATACCCAGCTTCCGCGACTGCACGCTTATTTGCTTGCCCAAAGCGAGAACCCAAAGCTCGAAGGCGACCGCGCCGCGATTCACCAAACCCTGGCCGACCTCGACCCCCGGTTGGTGGTTGAGGACCTTCACCCCCTCCAGGAATGGGTCGACCGCACCACCGAAAAAGAGCGCATTCTCACCTTCCTCAGCCTCGCTCTGACGATCCTCGGCCTCGCCTTGATCACCTCCGGATTGTGGGCCGTCGCCAATTATCGAGTCCAGCAGAGATTTCGGGAAATGGGGATACGAGCGGCCATCGGCGCGCCACCCAAATCGCTTTGGCGCGAAACCTTGAGACCGATCCTAATCGATACCACTCTCGGCATCGGCGTCGGGGCCCTAGCCGGTTTTCTCTCCGCTGACGCGGCGGCCACCCTACTTTTCGAAAATGCCGAGCCGCCGCATTTGGGATCTTTGGTGGCCGCTGCCATTTGGTTGATGTTGCTCGCCACCGGCGCGGTCTTCCTAGCGACCCGCCGATTGCGTTCACTCAATCCGATGGACATCTTGCGCGAAGACTGAGATACCGCCAAGACTGAGATATCTGAGGGGACATACGAACTCTTTGCCCCTAAAAACGGTAAACTCGTCCCTCTATTTCGTCTATTCGACCTGTTGCGAGCTTCGATCCTCGCCGACAGCTCGGACTTCCCTACCCCGGTTGCTTTGAAAGAGGTCCCACCATGCTCCGAACCAGCAGTTACACGATCTATGTCGACCTTCCCGACAGCCGTGATGAAATGTTGCTCGTCCACGGCTACACCGGTGCTTACGACCGGGTCTCGAGACGGGTCGCCAACTACCTGCGAAGTCTTGAAAGCAAACGTCCACCCAAACCGCTCTACGGAGAATGGACCTCCGAGCCGGACTTGCCCACGGAAACGGTGCCCCCGGGCGACGACGTGCTCCGGCTGCTCGAAAAGCGGGGTTATCTGACCCCCCTGGATCGGGACAAAGAAGAGGACTTCTTTTCCCGCTTGGCCCTCAAGCTGCACGAGCGTGCCAAGAACCGCGCGCCCAGTTATATATTCATGCCCACCTACAACTGCAATTTGCGCTGTTCCTATTGTTTTCAGGACCACATGCGCACAAACGACGGTTTTAAACATCTGCTGAAAACCATGTCGACGGAGATGGTCGATCGATATTTCGACGCCATGCCGGGAATCGAAGCAAAGCACGGATTGAAAGAGGATCCGAATCGAGTCAGGGATATCGGATTCTTCGGTGGAGAGCCTTTGCTGGCCCGCAATCGAGAAACCGTGCAGCGGATCATGGATCGCGCCCTCGAGATCGGCAAAGCCAAGCTCTGGGCGGTCTCGAACGCCACCGAGCTGGAAGCCTACGAAGACCTTCTGGGTCCGGACGGCATTACGAGCATCCAGGTCACCCTCGACGGGCCTCCCGAGGAGCACGACAAGCGGCGAATCTATGCCGACGGCTCCGGTTCCTTTGACAAGATCGCTGCCAATGTGGATCTCGCGCTGAAGCGCGGTGTAAACATCAACATCCGACTCAACATCGATCGAGGCAATATCGGCGACTTGCCTCCGTTGGCCGACGAGATGGTTTCCCGCGGCTGGATGGACTTTCGTAATTTCAGCGCCTACACCGCTCCAATTCATGCCAGCAATGACCAGACGGACCGCAAGACCACGTTCAACTCCTGGCAGCTGGATCAAGAGCTGAACAAGCTGCGCCAGAACTTTCCCAATATGAAATTCATCGGTCGGCCAGACGAAGGAATCCGCGTCCGAGCGCGGCAGATCTTCGACCAAAAGGAAATTACCCCAAGCCTTCGACCGAGCTTCTGCGGCGCCCACGACCAGATGTATATCTTCGATACCTTCGGTGACGTCTACGCTTGTTGGGAGCGGACGGGGGATCAAAAGATTCGTTTTGCCCACGTTGATGCCAACGCCGAGATCCACTTTCAGCACGAGATCAAGCAAGAGTGGCGAAGCAGGTCGGTCGCCAGCAATCCGGTTTGCCGACGCTGCCGCTACGCTTTGCACTGCGGCGGCGGCTGCGCCATTCTGGCCCTCGGCCAGCGGGGCACCATGCACGCCAACTACTGCGACGGTTACGCCTCACGTTTTCGGGCCAGCATTGCCGATGCGTATGTGGCATTCCGCAGTGGAGAGAAGGCGATCGATCTCAACGATCGGGTCTGCGACCTGTAGTTTCGAGATCCGACTCAGAACCGGCAGCCGCCCCCTGTCCCCGAAATCCGGGGGATCGGCCACCCAAAATTGCCACTTTGTCCCACAATCCGGGTAAGTGGCTGCACAAAATTCGTGATCGATGGGTAACGCAATTCCCACCTCTTTGTTGCCAATCGAGGAACGACCCTTATGGGTGGCCGAATTCCGGGATTTCAGAACCTGGCACACTGTTTGCTTGTAGGTTAAACATACGGTCGAGAGCCAGTCACCCACTGACCTCGCCAATATATTTTTTATCTCAATCCCCAAGTTACCTCGCAGCTAAAGGAGCATCCCCATGTCCTTCCACCACAACGCCGATCTGTCGCCGATGAACCAAAACATTCTCTCCCTCGGCTTCTCCCAAGACCCCGCTTCCATGACCGGAGCCGATCTGGATCGACACATCGACAACGCCTTGCAAACCTTCGGCCTCGGCTGGTCGGAAGACACCACGCCTTGCATGCCTTACAACCACTGCACCAGCGATGTCGACAACAACGGTTGCGCGGCCTTGGGCCTGCGGATCGACTGACCGACCCTTTCTGAGTTGAGGCGACCAGAGCCCCAGACTGGTCGCCGGTGGGCACAGACCGGCCCTCCATCTAGCCGCAGCGAACGAGATTCGCTGCGGCTTTTTTCGTTGCATCATGCGCTCGCAGCGCGATGAGACTCGCGATGAGGTTCTTGCCACAATGCTAAGATCTCGGCCCGATAACGAAGATAAGCCGCCCTGAAGCCGGCGGCGTGGAGATATACGACATGAACAAATCCCCAAGCAAAAAATCTCTGGTGATGACTTTGATCGGCAAGGATCGCCCGGGTTTGGTGCAATCCCTGTCGGCGGTGGTGGAAAAACACGGTGGCAATTGGCAAGCGAGCCGGATGGTGCATCTCGAAGGCGAATTTGCCGGCCTGCTGTCGATCGAAGTCCCTGAGCAGCAGATCGAAGCTCTGGAAAACGCGCTCGGCCGGCTCGAAGGGGTCACGGTCACCGTCAACCGGGCTGCCGACGATCGCCCGAGTTCCATGGGAGCCACTCGACGACTCGATGTCGTCGGGCAAGATCGCCCCGGCATCGTTCGGCAGGTGACCGAGCGAATCACCGCTCTCCATCTCAACATCGAGGAATTCGAGAGCGAGGTGACCAGCGCGCCGATGTCGGCGGAGCTGCACTTCAAGGCCACGGCAATCCTTCGAGCAGACGACGAAGCAGCCTTTACCACCCTGCGCGACCGGCTCGAAAACCTGGGCGCTGACTTGATGGTGGATCTCAAACCCGTCGACTGACTAGGTCTCGCCTAACTGTTCACGTTTCGAAATTTCCACAAACCATTGATTATAAATGGCTTGATGTAGGGGAGGGGCTTGCCCGGGGCTTGCCCCCTCCCGCTCTTCCTAGGGAAGCGGCTCGGCTTCGCCTCGCCCGGGCGGGGACAAGCCCCGCCCCTACACCCGGAGGTTTGCGGGCATAGCCCGCTAAGTTCTACTGTTGCATCTGCTGGAGCTGCGGACCGCGCTCCAGCAAGGACGGTTGCAGCAGACGCACCTGATCTGCGGCTTGGGCGGCCTGGGCTTCGTTTCCCATGGCGCGGTACAGGGTCGCCAGTTGGAACCAGGCCCGGGCGTCGGACGGCCAACGCCGAACCATCTCCTCCAACGCCTTGATCTGGAAGTCCCCGCGCCCCAACCGCTGAGCGATCACCGACCGTAGCTGCCACGGGCTTTCCGCTTGTGGATAGGTTTCGATCAAACGTTGGGTATCGTGCATCGCCTGGATCGAGTCGCCGGTGACCATCGCCATTCGCGCACGCCCCATCAAAGCTCCGGGGTGGTCGGGATCCAGGCGCAGGGCATCGCCGAACGCGGCCCTGGCGGCTTCCAGGCGCTGAGCCCCCAACAGAGCCATGCCGCGCAACTGGTGGAAAGTCGGCCAAGTCTCCACGGATTCCAGGGGTGCCGGGGCCGACGGCCGGACGGCCTCCGGGCTGCCCGGGTCCGGGAACCTAGAGAAAAGCTCTGCCGCCGCTTCGAAACGTCCGGTCTGCACATAGGCCATAGCTAACAGACCGTCCCGCCAAAGCTTTCCTCCCGGGGTCGACAACGGCTTGCTCAACCGACCGTCGTCCCACAGCTTCAAGTCGCCGCCAGGTGTCGTGACGGATCTAAACTTCATTTTTTCGCGTCGGGGAATCGACTTGCGTATGTGGTGGTCGGTGGTGGCAATGCCCGGAAGGTCGAACGGCTCACTACGGCGAACATGGCAGTCCACACAACCCTGCCGGCCACGCGCCGCAGCTCCGGTGACCGCCTGAACGGTCAGCTCCGCGGGCCGAGAGCAGGAGGTTTGCCCAGCCTCAGATACCCCCTTAGCTGCCCCGTGGCATTGCACGCAGGCGCGCTCGAAGGACGCCACGCCCTGCTCCCTAAACGAGGTGTGGGGGTCGTGACAGGTGGTGCAAGTCATGTCGGGCGCCGACTCGAAACATTTTGACAAGGAGAGGCGCTCGAGCTGCCCGACGAAGCGAAAGTCGTCGTCGGGCGAGGTGGTCACCAAGGTCGGAAATTGGGCTGCCAAGGGCTCGGCCAAGCTCGGCCGACCCTTGACCATTTGGAAGCGGACATCCCCCTGCAGATGGCATCGGGCGCAGACATCTCGCTGACGGGCCGGGGGCAGCTTCGACAGAATCTCCAAGCCCAGGCCCTCCCCTTGCTCGAGGCCGCTGACCAAACGAAGGTGCCCTCGGGCCGGGCCGTGACAGGCCTCGCAGCCCAGGGGATTTAGGTGATCGAAGGCATCGACGCCCAAGGCATGGCCCGGGTCAATCCACCGTCCGTTGGCCGAGGCTGCCGGCAGCTCGGCCGGCTGTGAATCCGTGTGACAGGTCAAACAGCCTTCGGTGAGCGCCATATCCACCCCGGACGGGCGCTCCGACATTTCGAACGGTGAAAGCTCTAAACCATGTCCGGTCACGGTTTCGACGGGCGCAAAAAAGAGCCGATTGACCGGCTCGCCGGTGATCGGGTGCAGCTCCGCAGTAGCCCACGAGGTATCGAAGACCCCCGCCCCAATCCGACCCACCACTTTTTGTGAGCGAATACCGCCGTCGGGGGCGATGGCCGTCAGGTAGGAGGCATCCCCCTGCCGTCGCAGCTCGTATTGCCAACCGGTTTTCCGATTTGTCACCTTGCCGGAAGGGAGTTCCTCGACTTTCCCCAGGCTCCGCGACATGCCGTGGCGAAGGTAGGAAGCATAAATACTGGGATGGCACCCCGCGCATCCGCGCATGGCCAATGGGGGCTGGGAGGTCGGCGGGCCTTGGGCATTTGGCGCCTGGGAACCCGGCGGCTCTGCCTCGACCGCCGACGAGCCCAAGATGGGCGCAGCCAAGATTAACGTGGCCAGGATGGAAGACATGGCACCGATCAACATGTAGCGATCAAATAAATTCTTCATTTCGGCGACATGCTAGCACCGGCTGAGCCGCCCAGCCCATTCGGAATTTTGCCCACTAAATCACGTATTTTCCGGGTCGCCTATTTTCTTCGATTCGGCCGGCGGTTTTTTTCACCCTTCACGTATCAACTGTCGGGACCGGCTGCCCATGCTGGGCATGGCTTTCTCAGAAGCCATTAGCCGGCACCTTCTCGCACGTCGCCGACCCGACCACCGGTCCATTCGACCAATTGCTCGAAGCTAGTCCGGAAGACGGTGAATGGGGTCCCGGCAGCTGCCCATAACACCTCGTGCTCGGCCAAAGTCTCATCGATGAAAACCATCGGCTCCACTTGGTGCCCGAGGGGAGGCACTCCACCAATGGGGTATCCGGTGTAACGTTTCACGGTGTCTGCATCCGCCTGACGGAGCTTCGAGCCCACCAGCTTGCGCAGCTTCTTCTTGCAGATCCGATGGCGGCCCGAGGCGATCACCAAAACCGGCTGCTCGTCCTCCGCGCCGGGTCGAGCAAGGAAAATGATGCTTTTGGCGATCTGTGCGGGCTCCACCCCGAGTGCGGACGCAGCTTCGGCGGCGGACCGCGTGCTTTCGGACAGTTGCACCACCTGGTGGTCGCCGCCCAATTCCCCCAGAAGCATTTGGATTTTCTGGGCGTTTCGATGCAATTCGCTCATCTCAGCTCCGCCTTTTGATGACCACTAGCGTCACATCGTCATCCAGGGGTCGGTCGCCTCGCCAAGCATTGCCCAGCTCCACCAGCTGCTGCAGAATCTGGCCGCTGGATCGGGCACCGTAAGCCCCCAAACACTGCTCCACCGCCTCATAACCCAATTGCTCGCCATGATCGTCCGCGGATTCCGGCAGGCCGTCGGACAACAGGACCAGGGTGTCGCCGGGGTGCAATTGGAAGACCTCGATTGGATACTCCAGATCTTCCAGGCTGCCGAGGGGCAAAGAAGAATTAAGAATCTCCTCCACCTCTCCGGTTCCAGCCCGGTAGACGAAAACCGGTGGCATGGCCGCTGACGACACCGCCACTTCCCCTTCCCGCAGGTGCAGCACGTTCAGGGCCATCTTCATGTGCTCGACTCGCACGGCCCTGAACACCTGATTCAGCTGTCGCAGCAAGATGTGGGGCGACTGCACATCGAGGGCTTTGAGCGCCGATTTGGTCATCGACACCATCATGCCCGCGGAAATTCCGTGCCCCGTGGCGTCACCCGTAACGACGTAGAAAGAGTCTTCGTCTTGGGGAAAGAAGTCGTAATAGTCGCCGCCGACCTCCGAGGCCGTTTCTAGATAAACGGCGATCTCGTACCCAGCCAGGGCCGGAGGTGCGTCCGGCAACATGGAAAGCTGAATGGATCGAGCCCGCTCGAATTCCTCGGTTTTGCGTCGATTCTCGGCTTCCACCGTATGAGCCCTGGACAGGGAGAGGTGGGTCTCGATGCGGGCCAAGAGTTCGTTCTTCGAAATCGGCTTGCTCAAATAGTCGTTGGCGCCGGAAGCCAAACCTTCCATGAGATCTGAAACTTGATTCTTGGCGGTCACCAACAGAATCGGCAACTCGTTGCCGCTAAACCGACTGCGCAGCCGTCGGGTAACTTCAAAGCCGGTCATGCGCGGCATCATGACGTCCAACAGCATCAGATCCGGAACATCTCCGCCTTCGACGATTTCCAGGGCCTGGATGCCGTCGCTCGCTTCGATCACCTCGAAGCGAGCGAGCGTCAAGAAATTGCGCAAGACCTGGCGGTTGATCGGCTCATCGTCGACCACCAAAACCCGTACTGCCGGAGCACCGGCGACATCCCGGTGAATGTCTTCGCCCTCCGGCGGCAAGTTCTCGAGGGCCGTCTCCCCTTCCTCGATCGGTGTCCGCAGATCGTTTCGGCCCGCCCAATCGCGGATGTTCACCAGCTGACGAACACCTGACCCCAACGCGGGCTCCGGCTGCTCGCCGCGCCAAAGCGGCAATCGCAGTACCGCTTCGGTGCCACCGGTCTCGGCGGCGCGCAAACGCACCTCCCCGCCGTGCAGCTCGACCAATTGCCGAGTGATGGTCAGCCCCAACCCGGTGCCACCGTATTGGCGAGCAGAGGACGAGTCCGCTTGCTCAAATCCCTCGAAGACCTTCTCCAACTGGTCGGCGGGGATGCCAATGCCGGTATCCCTTACCCGCAGCTCGACCCACTCGTCGCCCGTGGGCAAGGCATCCACGGTCACACTGCCGTGATCGGTGAATTTGACCGCATTGCCCACCAGATTATGCAGAATCTGCTGGAGACGGTTCTCGTCACCCGCCACCGCCGGCAGGGTCTCGGGAATGCTGTTGATCAGCTCCACGTCCTTGTCTCTCACCAAGGGTGCCATCAGGGTCAGCACAATATCGGCGATTTCCCGCAAACTCACCGCTTGGATGTGGAGTTCGATCTGGTGATTCTTGAGCTTTGAAAAATCGAGGATGTCGTCGACTAAATGGGCCAATCGGCGGCCACTTCCGGCGATCATCGACAAATTTTTGCAGGTGGGGTCGGGCAGCGGCCCGGTCACGCCGTCGAGCAAGGATTCCGCCAATCCGATGATGCCGTTCAGGGGAGTGCGCAGCTCGTGGGAAGTGTTGGCCAGGAACTCGTCCTTCATGCGATCGATCTGTTGCAGGCGCTCAGCCAACAATCGTTGCCGCTCGCTTTCCTCCCGGTGCAGCCCGAGTTCCTCTTCGTGACGCAGAGTCTTGTGGCGTACGTAAAGGTAGAAGAGACCCAGGGCGCTGAGCAAATACAGACCATAAGCCCACCAAGTTTTCCACCAAGGGGGCACGATCACCACCTTGAGGGAAGTCCCCTGCTCATTCCAAACCCCGTCGCCGTTGGATGCCCGAACCTTGAACACGTACTCGCCGCCGTCGAGATTGGTATAACCCGCGAATCGGCGAGAGCCCGCATCCACCCAATCGTCATCGAATCCCTCGAGTTTGTAAGCGAAGCGATTGCTCGCCGGATCTGAGAAATCGAGGGCGGCAAATTCAAAGGCGAAGAAGCGATCTTTATACGACAGCTTCAGCCGATCGCGATATTCCAACGCAAGGCCCGATTCCCGGGGCTGATCGAAGACTTTGAACGAGGTCAGCACCACCTCGGGGGCATTGGGATTGTGCTCCACTTGGTCGGCGAAGAATGCGTTGAATCCATTCACACCGCCGAAGAACAGCTCACCTTCCGAGGTCTTCAAGAACGAGCGACCGTTGAATTCCGTGCTCTGGAGACCGTCGCCGAGGTCGAAATTCTCCATTTCCAGGCTGTGCGGGTCGAGGCGGGTCAGCCCCTGGTTGCTGCTGATCCAAAGTCGCCCATTGTCATCGGGCAGTAAGCTGTAGAGCGAGTCGCTGGGCAGGCCGTCTTTGTGGGTCAAATGACGAACTTTCGAGGTCTCCAGGTCCAGGCGATCCAATCCCCCGCCGTAAGTGGCGATCCACAGGGTCCCTTGACCGTCGTTCCAAAGGTCCATGACATTGTTGCTGGCCAACGATTCCGGATCCGACGTATCTCTCAGATACTGGACAAATTTGCCGGTCTGACGGTTGAAACGAGCGACACCACCGCCCGTGCAGACCCAGAGGGTGCCGTCCGGGTCCTCATAGGTACATCGACTGAAGCTCGCCGCGATGCTGGTCGGATCCGTGGGATCGTTGAAATAGGCACGGAAGGTCTCACGCTCAGGATCGAAGCGATTCCAGCCGAAGCCCGTAGAAACCCACAGGATGCCAGGCTCAGAACGATCCTCATGGATGCCGAAGACCTGATTGTTGCTGATCGCTCCCGGCGCGCCGCGGCTGGGGATATAACGTTTGACCACTTCGCCACGGTCCGGATCGATCAACGCCAAACCTCCGCCCAAGGTGCCCACCCAAATCCTGCCCTTGGAATCTTCCAGGATGGCCCTGACCAAAGGGGCGCCCAAATTTCGCGGCCCACCGGCGGGGTCGGCAAAATAATACTCAGCCACATCTCGACGGTAGCTGTCGAGGCGATACAACCCGAGAATGGTGCCCAACCACAAATCGCCCCGACGATCCTGCTCAATGCTGAAGACCATGTTGTTGGCCAGGCTGGGCGGCGCCCCTGCCGGTCGGCTGTAGTGTTTGAATTTGTGCCGATAGCGACTGTAGCGGCTCATTCCGCCGCTGTTGGTACCCATCCAGATCACGCCGGAACGATCCTGGAAGATATCCAGGATCAAGTCGCTGGACAGGCTTTGGGGATCCGCGGGATCGTGTCGCAAGTGGGTGAATCGCCCGGTGGAGCGCTCGAAGCGAACCACTCCCGCCGTGGTGGTGCCGATCCAAAGATCACCCCAACGATCTTCCTGCAGAGCGACGATCGGATTGACGGCAAAGAAATTCGGCTGCTCGCCGGTGCCCACGTATTGAGTCACGCGGCCCGACCGTCGGCGGTTCAAGCCGCCTGCCGTGACCACCCAAAGCTCACCGACCGAGTCTTCGTAAATGGCGTTTCTGACCGGCAATACTGCCCCGGGTAAAAAGAGGGGCACGACATCACTCACCAAGGCCAATCCCGGGGTCTTGCTGTCCCAAACCTCGAAGATCCCGCTCCGGTCCACCATCCGGTTGACCCCTCCGCCTTGGGTGCCGATCCAGAGATCACCCCTAGAATCTTCGAAAATCGCCGAAACCGTGTTGTGACTCAAGAATCTGGACCGGTCGCGGTCGGCCGTCGAGCCCCGATTGCCGGAGGCTTGGAAGCGTTCGAATTTCCCCGGTTCGTCACCCATGGGCGGGATCCAACGATGCAAGCCGCTGCCGAAGGTTCCCAGCCAGAGGGTGCCGGAACGGTCTTCGTAAAAAGCGGAGACCACCGAACCCAAGGCGTCGGATTTGCCCGGCTCCACGCCGAAATGTTCGACCTTGCCGTTGGTGGGATCTACTCGCTCAACACCGAGGTTGGTGGAAAACCAGATCAGCCCATGGCGATCCTGAAACACCACTCCGGGAAAAGGCAGCCCCAAACCAAAGCTGTCGGGATCATTCGCGTCCTGGGCAAAGCGTTCGAAATGCTCGGTCAGCGGATCGTAACGGTGAATGCCGCCCGGTTGTTGGGTCAGCACCCACAGCTTGCCGTCGCGGTCCTCGAATAGGGTACGAACAAAGTTGTCGACCAATGAATGGGGATCGGTGGGATCGTGTTTGAAAACCACCACCTCGTGGCCGTCGAATCGATTGAGGCCGTCTTGGGTCCCGATCCAAATAAAACCACGACGATCTTGGAGCGACGCCTGGGCCGAGACTTGGGACAAACCCTCCGGCAGGGACAATCGATCCAATTTAATCCGCTCGCCGGCGTGCGCTGAGGAGACTGGGAATAAAGCGGCAACAAAAGGCAGCAGAACGCAGGCCACCCGCAGGAGCTGAGGCAGGAAGCGATTCGCGCAGCGGGTCGAGGCGGCGAGGGTTGACGAGGTGCTGTCCACAGGACCGCCAGTTTATCGGTCTTTGGCACCTTGAGACGACCGACTGACGCCTGGTTTTGACCTATTCGAAACATCGGGTCGGGATCCGCAACCGTCTTCGGCCGATCCGCGACCGATCCCGACCGACCTACACCACATCGGCGATCAGATCGGGCTCGGCTCAGGGGTCGCTCGATCGTCGACCGCCAGGGCGAGGAAGACGTCCTCGAACGGCTCGGACGGCAAATTCGTCACCTGGCGCAGCTCATCGGCCGTTCCTTGGGCCACAATCTTGCCGCGACGCAGAACCGCCATGGAACGGCAGACTCGCTCCACAAAAGACATCACGTGGGATGAAATAACGAAGGTCGTGCCCGAGGCGGCCATTTCCTCGATCTTCAACCGCAAGCGGCGCATGCTCTCGGCATCCAAGCCATTCAAGGGCTCGTCCAGGAGCACCAAGGGGGGTGAACCCAAAAGCGCCGTCGCTAGGCCGATTTTCTTGCGCATGCCCAGGGAGTACTCGGAGATCAGCAAATGTCGCTTCGGCCACAGTTCGAAGAAGTCCATCCACATCCGATGCTCTTCGAGATCCTGTCGGCGAGTGCGACGACCGTCCGACTTGAGGCCGGACACCAGATCCAAAAGTTCCTCGCCGGTCAGCCGATCATAGAGCCGCAGCTCCTCGGGCAAATATCCAATACGTCGCCGAGCCTCGACCCCTTCTCGCCGGGCATCCAAACCGTCGACGAAAATCTTTCCCTCGTCCAGACGAACCAGATCCAGAATCGCTTTGAGCAAGGTCGATTTGCCGGCCCCATTGGCCCCCAACAATCCGAAAATGCCGCTCGGCACGGTCAACGACACGCCATCGACTGCTTTCAGCTCACCGTAGCTCTTGCGCGCACCTTCGATTTGCAGCATCGGTGGCGTGGAATCAGAGAACGTGGAAGCAGGGAACGTGGAAGCAGGGGAATCTGTCATAGCTCAACCTCGGTGTAACGGACCCTGCGGGCCGCGCGATCTGAAACCAGGGAGACCAAATAGCCGAAGAAGGCCAACCACAGCCACCACGCCTGGGGATAGAAAATCATCAATGACGCCACAGCCGAGGACACGAAGGCACTGAACAACAATCCAAGGATCGGTTGCTCCGCGATTTCGAAAACCGTCGTGCCGACCAAGGTCGCGGCAATTCCTGCGGTAGCGATCATTTGCAATACCGAGATCATCCGATCCCAGGATTCCCCGGGACTGAGCCAAAGGATCAACAGCCCGGTCACCAAAACCTGGGGCAGGACCACCAAGGCGGAGAGAATCCACTTGGTCTGCCAGACGTGGTCTAGGGCGACACCGCTGGACTTTTCGAGCCAAAACACCGGCAGCTGATCCTTCAACAAAAAAGGCACCATGGAAACCATCGCCAGCGCGCCGACAAAGGCTGCCGACACCATGGCGCGGTGGATCCACAGGGCCGGTAGGTTTGGGTCGAAGGCCACCAAGATCAGCATCAAGTCCGACAACAACGTCAGTCCCAAGGCCAGGGGAACTGCGGGTGAGAAACGACGCAAGATCATCAAAAGGTCCCGCTTCAGCTGCGCCACCGTGGAAGGCGGCAGCCGGTCCATGAGCCCTTGAAGCAGCCTTTGACCGGGCAGACCGCTGCGTTTGGCGGGCAAATCCAAGCTTTGGGCCTTTTCGAGATCACCTCGACGTCGCACGACAAAAATCCACCCGGCGACCGTGGCCGAGAGCAACGCAAAGACGAGCAGGGCCATCCAGCTCGGAGACGTCGGGTGGGTGGCCAAAAACGCCGCGTTCGACCCAAGGGCAGCGGCCCCCGCGGCCGCCAAGGGTCTGCCGACCAGGGAAAAGGGCGACAGCAGCCACAGCGCCGACGGAAAAGGGGCGATCAGAATGAAGGTCGCGGCCCCGGCGAGCCCGAGCAAGCGCCCGGTGGAGGCCAAACCCAAAGGCACTAAAACCACCACCAAGAGCAAATCGAGCATGGCGACTGCGGCGAAAGCCAAACCTAGGACCGCCAATCGCGCGGGCAGCATCCCATTCAATTCAAAGAAAGCCGGCTCTTGCTCCAAAGCCCAAAGACCGGCGACGAAAACCAACGCCAAACCCAAGACCCGGGCGATCGATACCCAGGCGGCGGCCAAAAACCTCCGACCTTCGGAGATCGGCAGGACATCCAACAAGTCTTGGCCGCGCCCGCCTCGACCGAAGACCTCCCTCAGGGAAGATGGCCACAACAACGCCGCGACCACTAGGCCCAAAACCGTCGAAGCTCGATCGGGAAAAGCGCTGCCGGGGTCCAGGAGCTGTAGAAGGGGCTGACGTAAGAGATTCAAATAACGCTCGGCCACCCAAGCCACCGCGCCGACCACCATCGGCCCCAGAATGAACAACACGAACGCGTGCTCGGACAGGAACCGCCGGAACAGCCGCCCGCGGGCGAGGCAAATCTTCAGTACCAATCGCATCGGGAATCCTATTGGGGAAGACGCATCATTCCGCTTGGGGAAGATCCGAAGGATCCCAGCGCAAGCCCTCACGGGCGATCATTTCTTCTAAACGGGCAACCACCTGAGGGGCGGTGGGCCGTCGATCGGGATCGATCGCCAACAGGTCGCCGATCAGCTGGTCCAAATCCTTGGGCAGGTCGGGCATCCGCTCGCCCAAGGGTTGGATTCGACCGTGCAGGGTATTGAGAATTGTGTCCCGCAGGGTCTCCCCGGCCAATGGATGGCGACCCGCTATGCTTTCGTAGAGCACCGCGCCGAGGCCGAATAGGTCCCCCTTTTCCGTGTAAGCGCGTTGGTTCAACACTTCGGGTGGAACATATCCTGGGGTGCCGGAAAGCTCGGTGGAGTCTTCAAAGAGTGAAGAGACTACGGACGCCAATCCGAAATCGGAAACTTTGATCGCGCCGTCGCGGCCCAACAGCACATTGCCCGGTTTCATATCGCGGTGAATCACTTGGCGGGCATGGGTCAAGGCCAACCCCCTGGCGATTCCCACCGCCAAAGGAATGATCTTTCTCGGCTTCATCGGCCCTTTGATCGCCAGATAGTCCGACAGGCTTACACCGTCCACCAACTCCATGGCCACGTAAGCGGAGTCTTTGGTTTCGCCCATATCGTAAACCGCCACGACATTCGGGTGACTGAGCTTGGCGATGGTCACCGCTTCGTGACGCAAAAGCTCCAACAACTCCCGGCGCCGACTATCGGTCGAGGTGGAGTCCAATCGGATGGTTTTGAGAGCTACTTGGCGCTGGAGACGTGGATCGTGGCCTTTGAAAACCGTGCCCATATGGCCTTGGCCGATTTTCTCGATCACACGATAACGTCCGAACCGCTGACCCTCTGCTTTCTTGAGCTTGTCCCGCACCCCTGGGGCCGGGGCCCACTCTCCGCTGGCCAAATGCCAATTGACCAGCCGCTCGATACGCAAAACGAGTTCTGCCGGCTCGAAGGGTTTGACCAAATAGTCGTCGGCCCCGGACCGCAATCCTTTGACCCGGTCGGAGGCCTCCCCCAGCCCGGAAAGAAAAAGCACCGGCACGTCCTCGACCCGAGGGTCCATGCGCAGCATTTCCATGACTTCATAACCGGAAGCCTTGGGCATCATGACGTCGAGGACGATGGCCTCGGGTCGCGCTTTGAAAGCCAGCTCGCAGACCTCTGATGGATCGCTGGTTACCCAGACCTGGTGACCGGCCGCGAGCAGGATCTCCTGCACCACGCCCAACACGATCTGGTCATCGTCAATGACGAGAACTTTAGACACGTCGAATCATCTCTAGGGGACTCTGACTCGGAGCATTAAACGGAATACCAGCCGTCGCCTTGGGCTCTCGGCCCGCGCCGTCCGGGAGCGGAACAGAAGAATCTCTCTCCACCGCCCATCCTTCAACGGAAGCAAGGCTTCCTGAATTACAACTTTTGTATCTTAGCCCATTCCCACATTCGACCGAACCCACAGACGGCAATCACCCACGCCGTGCAAATGCGTGTAACATTCCCGCACGAGCCTACAATCTTCGCTATTCGTCAAGGCTCTGCTCGGAGCCGGAACCAGAGCCTTTAACGACCCCCCGCTGATATGGCCGAAACCAAATCCATTAGAGTTCTGCTGACGAATCGCGACCGCCCGATCAAGATTCTGCTGGAGCGTCTGCTTCCCGAGCAGGGTCCCATGGTCTTGGCGGTCGGCACCGGCGACCAAGCCCAAGACTTACTCGCCCAACAACCCTTCGACGTCAGCCAGCTCGATTTCGACGTTCCTGGGGTCGGCCGGGTCGAAACCCGCAGACGCCAGCGGGAAGGCGAAGACGGCTCCGACCTCCTGCTGATCGAAAGCGAGACGATCAACGATCCGTATGTGGACGACAGCTCTGGGTCCGAGGAAGAGAACCCCTTTCTCACCAAACCCATGCAGAGCGCCCAGTTGGCGCAGATCGCCAAAGAAGTTAAGTCGGGCCGTTACAAATCGCCCCGGGTCGGCGCGGTCGGGCAAGCACCCATCTTGGGTGACAGCGAAGCCATGTGCAATGTGTTGGATATCGTAGAGCGGGTCGCTGCCGGTCAGGCCTCGGTCTTGATCCACGGCGAGACCGGCACGGGCAAAACCTTGGTGGCCCGCCGAATCCACGACCTCTCGCCACGGGCCGAGCAGAGATTCGTCGCCATCAACTGCTCTGCCTTCCAGGACCAATTGCTGGAAAGCGAACTCTTCGGGCACGAGAAGGGTTCCTTCACCGGCGCCATCACCACCAAACAAGGGCTGTTCGAAATCGCCGACAACGGCACCCTCTTTCTCGACGAGGTGGGCGACATGACCTCTTCGATGCAAGCCAAGCTACTGCAGGTCTTGGACGATGGCGAACTTCGGCGGGTGGGCGGCAATCGACCGATCAAAGTGAGTGTCAGGATCATCGCGGCGTCGAATAAGGACCTGCAAAAGGAAGTCAAAGCAGGAAATTTTCGCGAGGATCTACTCTTCCGTCTAAACGTCATCCACCTCAGGATGCCGCCCCTAAGGGACCGGCAAGACGACATTCCGACTCTGATCGAGCACTTTCTCGATCGGTTCAGGCTTCCCGGTCGGAGTAGGAAGCAGATTTCACCGGAAGCCTCTCAACTGTTGACCCACTACGCCTGGCCGGGCAACGTGCGCGAACTCGCCAATACCGTCGAGGGTTTGACTCTGCTCGCCCCGGGCAACGAAATCCGAGCCATGGACCTGCCCCCGGCCCTACGGCCCAAGAGCAAGCTCGAACTCCTGGATTCGGAAACTCCACTACCCCTAAAAGAAATCGAGCGGTTACACATTCAAACCGCCTTGCGATACACCGAAGGCAAGAAAGCCCCCGCCGCCAGATTGTTGGGAATCGACGTCAAAACCCTGACCAGCAAGATCAAGTCCTACGGAATCGCGACCTAGCCCGGTTCAATCCAGCTCTCACTTCTGACGGCGTTTCTTCGCGCCCTAGGAGCGGGAGGAAGGCTATTTTGCTTTAATGGCACCCGTAAGGTTGATACGGTAATATTTACCATCGAATGAGCATCTCACCTGTGCTCAAGTATCTTGGACGTCCTGGAGGTCCTACCCATATGTTAGGTGATTCCCGCTCTTTCTCTCCTCTTGATCCGCCCGCCTTGTCCCAAGAAACTCAATCAGCTTCGGAGGCCTTTCTCAACGGCCGGTTCGGTGAAGCGTTGGAATCCAGCGAACGCCTGGTTTCTCAGCAGCCCCGTGAGGCCTGGTCGTGGCGATTCCGTGGCGAGTGCTTTCTCTTCCTACAACGCTTTGAAGACGCCAACCTATGCTTCGAAAAGGCGATGAGCCTCGGCGCAGGCGGCACCGAAGACACGTTTCTTTGGCAAGCGCTGGCCCTGCACCACTCCGGCGATCCGGATGGCGCCCGTTCCATCTTGGAGTCGTTCCTGGCTAAGGAGCCCCCCCTCGCCGAGGTTTCGTGCCGAGGGGAGCTGGTGTCGAAAGCCCGCACCACGTTGCAATCCATCTAAGTTGCAATCCGTCTAAGGGGAGCGCCGGTCCACGGCGCTACACTCAGTCGAGGATCACTCAGTCGAGACTCAATCAGTCGACCCTCAGCCGGGGTAGATGGGGCGCCAAGCGGGTCACCATCTCGTAGTGAATCGTGCCCGCCAAATCCGCCAGATAGTCGGCGGTGATTTCGGCGTCGCCTTGTCGGCCGATCAAGACCACCTCATCCTCCAGCTCCACACCGGGGATGTCGGTCACGTCGACCATGGTCAGATTCATGCAAATACGGCCACAGACCCGAGCACGGCGTCCACGAATCAAAACGTGGGCGGCATTCGAAAGGCTGCGGTCGTAACCGTCTGAATAACCGATCGGCAGAATTGCGATTCGACTCGGCCGGGTGGTGACGAACGAGCAACCATAACCCACCGCAGCACCCGCTTCGATCGATTTGACTTGGCTGACCCTTGTCTTCCAAGTCAAAACCGGTGTCAAACTTTTCGTCGATACCTTGTCGTCACGACCGGCGGCCGAATGCTCATGGGACAACAAGGTTTCCTTCGAAGACCAGAATCCGTATTGGCTGATCCCAACCCGAACCAGATCAAAATGGGTCTCGGGAAATAACACCGTCGCAGCCGAGCATGCCGCGTGACGTTTGGTCGGCGAAAAGCCGGCTCGCTCCACCATGGCCAAAGCCACCTGGAATCGATCCATCTGCTTCCTGGCGTATTGGTGGTCGGTCGTATCTTCAATGTTGGCGAAGTGGGTGTAGACCCCCTCGAGTTCAACCTGCGGCAGGGGCCGGAGCCGGTCGAGCAGCCCTTCGAGTTCGGCTCCCTCCACACCTTGCCGGTGGGTGCCGGTCTCAACCTTGAGGTGCACCCGCACCGAACGACTCTGATCGGCTGTCTCTCGGCCCAATCGATCCACGGTCTCCGGATTAAAAACCACCAGCCGAAGGTCAAACTCCACCGCCTCACCCAATCGAGCCAGCGGCACGTGGCCCATGACCAAGATGTCTTGGGTAAATCCGGCTCGGCGCAGGGTCAAGGCTTCGTCCAAGGCATGGACGCAAAACGAATCAGCTCCCGCCTGAATCGCCGATGCGGCCATGAGTTCGAGCCCATGGCCGTAAGCGTTCGACTTCACCACCGCCGACAGCTCCACCTCTTGCCCCACACAGCGCCGAAGGAAGGCCAAATTCCCTCGGTGGGCAGACTCCGACAGCTCAATCCACGAGTTCAGAAGTCGGGTCTCCATCTTTGCGCCTGGCAGTAGGTCAGCAGCGGTCGACGCCGGATCGGTTTGAGTCCCTCGCATGCGCCCATCGTACCGAAGATCTGGGGCCTAGATGAGGCAAGATTGTGACGGGCTCATCACACCGGGCCCTGGCCTAGATTCCTCTTGAAACGGGCTCGCGTGGGTCGGCTGGGTGGCCTGCGGGCGTCGCTCCGAACTCGCGCCACCGCTGATGTGCCGTCACAAATTGCTGAAGAGTAGGAACTTAGAACGAAGTTTCGGCTGTATCGCTCAGACACGCTCGCTTCCGTCCTCGGTCCACCCAGCCTCGATTTTGCTCGCAAACCTCGTTTTGGGTTGGAATCTAGCCTAACAGGCTGTGGCGGAAGTCTCGCGCCGGCGAGAGCTGCAAATTTTTCGTCGAATCGAGGCGTGAAAACCGCAGGCGATTCGGGAATCATCGAGGTTTTCCAACGAAGAGTCGGCGGAAAAGGCCGGGCCGCGCAGGCGCGCTCGCAGCGCGATGAGACTTTTGCCACAGCCTGCTAAGCCGCGTCCGCTTCCTCGGCCGTCTCCACGGTCTCGCCCCGCAGCTCAGCGTATTGCTCGGCGGTGAGCAGGGTTCTGGACGATAGGTCGCCTTCGATGTCCGCCGCCCAGGCCCCTGCTGCGGCGTCGGGGCCGGCGGTCAGCCCAAAGAGTTCGGAACCGAACCCGGAGCCGTAGGAGAAGGCTCCAATGCGAGCACCTTGCGACAACCCTACGAGGGTCTCCGCGACGGAGATCCACAGGCTTGCGGTGTAGGAATTACCCACCCGACGCGTCCAACCCATGGTGCCGTTGATCTTGTGATCAAAGAATTCACGGCCTTCGGCTTCGGACCCACCGAAGGTCTCGGCCACATGCAAGGCAGCTTTTTTGACCATCTTGGGGAACGGGACATGAAAACACCAAGCCTCGGCTTCTTGTAGAGCTTCCCAGGGTTCCCGCTCACCGACCCACTGCTGGAAGCATTTTTCCGCCGCCCGCTTGTAACAGTCGAGGGAAAGCGGACCATCGACCCGGGGGAAGCTCTCCCCCACCGGACGCCAAAAATCGAATTCGGGCTCGGACCAAGCAAAGCTGTCGACATCGATCGCCGCAATCCGCGCCTCGTCGACCACGAAGGCCACCGCCCCAGCCCCTTGGGTCGGCTCACCCGGATCCTTGGGCGCGTAGAGCGCTACATCGGCAGCGATCACCAGGGCTGCTCGACCGCGGCAGGCTCCCGAATGTTTCCACTCCACTGCTTGACGCAGGGCCAGTGTGCCGCCGTAGCAGGCATGTTTAACTTCGTATGAACGAACGGCGCCACGCAAGCCGATTGTCTCGGCGACAAAAGCGGACAACGGGCGACTCATGTCGACCGCGCTCTCGGAGCCCACCGCTAAGAATCCGATCTGGTCGAGTTCGCCTCCCCAACGTTTGATCGCCCGCCGAGCCGCTTCCACGGCCAAGTCCACGGTTCCGAATCCCTCCGGGCATAAGGCCATCTCTCCACAGCCCAAACCCAGGGTGTATTTGTTTGGGTCGACTTCGCGTAAACGCGCCAACTCCCGGACGTCGAGGCCCAAGGGCGGAAGATGCATTCCGATGGAAGCGATGCCGATAGAGCTGGGCTGTCGACTACCATCTTGCGAGGAATTGGGGCGGGAATTCGAATTGTGGTTCAAGGCTTCGGCCATTTGGGACCTCCTCATGTTGTCAGAGGCCAGTCTAGGCAAAGGGTCGCGTGGGGCTCAAGGGAGCGGAACTCAACCGGACCGAAGCCTGACGCCGAGCAACCAGCCGGACCCCACCGTGACTTGACAGGACGTCGTTCACACCGAGGTATGACAGCCCCATGACCGTGTCACCACGGTCTTACAAAGGACTATGGATTACAAGGGACTTTTGGTCACAAAGGACTATTGGATATAACCCAGGGCTTCCAATTGCTTGCGCAGCTCCGGATCGATCTCCACTTGATCCGCGCTCCGTCGGCGGGCCGTCAGCTGCCATTCCAGGGCCCGCAGCTCCTGAGTCATGAATCCGCGCTCAAACACCCGTTCCGGCGCCCGGTCTTCTAGCTCTTCCGGATCGGTTTTCAAGTCAAAGAGCTGATCCACAGACCGACTGTCGCCGATCAACTTGAGGTCGTTGATCACCAAGCTGCGCTTCTCCCTCTTTTCCAGTGCCAGGAAGGCCAAGGTCATGGCGCCACCTTGCGAATCTTCTCCGAGAATTGAAGGCAACAGGCTTCGACCGTCCAGGCCTTCAGGGACTTGCGCACCGATCACCTCGAGCAAAGTCGGCATGACGTCGACGTGGCCCGCGCGCACGTCCAGGGTCTGTCCGCCTGCCCGATTGCCGGGCAGCTTGAGGATCAAAGGAACCCGGAGCTGCTCCTCGTAGAGGGTTTCCCCGTGCTCCCAATCCCCGTGCTCGAAGAATTCCTCGCCGTGATCGGAGACCACCAAAATCATCATCGAGTCGTAGAGACCGAGGCGCTTAAATCGGTCGATCAACGCACCGAAATGCTCGTCGGTAAACGCCACCTCCGCGTTGTAGAGCGCCATCAGCTCCGCGGCTTCGGCCGGCCCGGCTTCCAGCTCCCGGTTGTCGATGGCGCGCACCGATTGAAGCTCACCGAGCTCCGGCCGGGCCTCGGCGGCGAATCGGCTCAGGTACGGCTCGTGGGGTGTGTAGGGCGCGTGGGGGTCGGTGACGTGAGCATAAAGAAAGAACGGTGGATGCTCGCTCTTGTCGCGACGAGCGGGTTGAGAGCCGAGGGTGGTCAACCAAGTCCCGACCCAAGCATCGACTTGGTCGGAAAGAATGTGCACGTCCCGGCGCTGCCGTGATTCCCGCAGGTGCTGGTAAATGCTGAATCCCTGGCCGAGACCGAACCGATATCCGACATTGCCGTTGGTGATCACCCCTACGTTTTGATAACCGGTATCCCGCAACACTTCCGCCAGAGTCACCACCTCTTCGGTCAAACCGTCGTCTCGATCGTTGACCCCGTGGGATTGAGGATAGAGACCGGTCATCATGGAGGTCACGGCGGTGCGGGTCCACGAGGTTTGGGCTCGGGATTGACGAAAGACCACCCCGTCCTCAGCAAAGCGGTCGAGGTTCGGAGTCAAACCTAGATCGGACCCATAGACCCCGAGTCGATCGGATCGCAGGGTATCGATCATGTAGATCAGAATGTCAGGCTGGGATGCCTGGGATGCCTGGGATGCCAAAGCCAAGGCCTCTACCGGGGTCTCGCCGGCCTGGACCGACGCGATCGAGCCAATGCCCCCTTGCAATCGCACCACGCCGGTCACCTCGTGCCCCCCGGCTAGGCCTTGCCAGAGGGACTGCGCCCAAGACCGACCCTCTCGGCACAACAGCTCGATTTTGAGGGTCCTTACCATGGCCCCATCTGCCGCCGTGCCCTCGAAAAGAGGGTCCAGCTCCAGCCGAGCCCCCTGTGCCCCACCAAATTCACCGTCGGCAGAGAACATCACTTCTTGGGAGTGTCCATCGAAGCCGGATACTCGGGCCAAAACTTCAAGATCTGGGGAAGATCCTTGCTCAGATTCAACAGGCTGCAGATCGAGCACCTCACCGGCACGCACATCCACGAACCACGACACCCGAGAGCCCGCCGAGAGCTCCATGGCGAAGCCCATCTCGTCCGATCCCGAAGCTTCCGCCGGACCTACCGACTGACGCTTGGGAGGTTCCGCGTTGCCTAAACCCAATAGCTCGAAACTGTAGGCCTGCAGGGTCAGGGGGCGATCGTCCCGTGACTCCTCGAGCCAGTCGGCGGGTTTGTAGGTGTGGGCAAAGCGCAATCCGAGCCGATTCGCGCCAACCCGTGTCAGGTGCCCGGGAACCTGAAAGCTGAATCGATCCTGGTCGGCGCTGATCGGCAAAGAACCGACTGTCGAGCCGTTGGCTTCCAAAGTCACCTCTTGGGCTGGGGCACCCTCCGGGTGAAACGGCCGCCCGTGAACCACCAACTCGAAATCCGAGGGGCGGACCAAGAAGATCTCGATCTCGGACAGCTCGCCCGTGGCCCAAATATAAGGCCCACCGGAATCCTCTTCCAAAAAGCTGAAGCCGCGCAGCAAGTGGCTGCGGGCCGAAGGATCTGCCAGCCGAAGCCGGTCGCGGGTACTGCGGACGTCGGCGGTGGCCATCTCCTCGACCAGATCCACCCGCAGCTGGATGGGCTCAGGGGTTTCGTCGGCCGCCGGTCGGCAACCGAGCCACAGCGAAAAGACGATCAAAAGAACTGCATAAAGTGAAACCAGCGCCGGGACGCGGCTCACATCCGAAAAGAACATACGCACCATGAAATCCTCGGCTCGACCAGAGCCTCACTCTCCTCGCGTTTCTAGGGCGAGGAGGCGCCGTCGGGCGTGAAAGCTGGACAGCATCTTCGAAAGCTCAGAACGCGGGCCGCGCCTAACGTCCACGTTTCGGAATTTCCACAAAACATTGAGGATAAATGACTTGATGTAGGGAAGGGGCTTGCCCCCCTCCCGCTCTTCCTTAAGCAGCGGCTCGGCTTCGCCTCGCCCGGGCGGGGGCAAGCCCCGCCCCTACCTCCGGAGGTTTGCGTCCTGTTCTAAAGCCGCGCGCAAGTCGCCGGCAATTTTCTCCGGCTTCTCGAGAGCCGAGGCCGGCCACTCAATACCCAAGCCACGACCGTCGTCGAGCTTAGGAATAATGTGGAAGTGGACGTGAAACACCGCCTGATGGGCCGGGGCTCCGTTGTTCTGGAGCACATTGTAAGCGGAGCAGCCCGAAACTTGCATAACCGCCCTACACAATCGGGGAAGCACCCTGCCCACAGCCGCGGCAGACTCGTCCGAAAGCTCATGCAGATAGGCTCTTGCTTCCTTGGGTATCACCAATAAATGCCCCGGGCTCAGGGGATTGATATCCAAAAACGCTAAGACTTGGTCATCTTCATAGATTCGATGACACGGAATGTCACCGGCGAGAATCTTGTCGAAAATCGTCGAAGCTCTTTCACTCATGAGCTTATTGTAGCCTTGTTTTAGAGATTCTGAATCGGGCACGAAATCTCGGCCGACCGGAGTCGAATTCGCGCTTCGACTCTGGTATCTTGTTGGTATAGGCGATCTCGATGGACCGTTGTTCTGCCCCCCAAACATCGATCCAACGCTCGGGCCTTAGAATCCCTTCTGAGACCCAGCTGAGATCAGGCCACCGGAATCGATCCGCCGACATCTGTCGGTTAGCTGAGGACCCATTTCTCTTGTCCAACCCATCGGCCATCCCCGTGCCCGACCACGCGACGCCAACCGTGCCGAAAAAAAACAGCAACACTCATGTCGACGGCAACGGTACCTCTCCGGGCGAGCACCATCACGAGCTTGATTTTCTGCGCAGCGCCACCGAGACCGTGGGAGATGCGATCGTCGTCTTGGGGTCCGACCTTCGAATTATCAGCTTGAATCCGGCCGCCGAGGGTTTGACCGGCTGGACCCTCACCGAAGCCCATGGCGAGTTCCTCTTCGACCTCATTCCGGTTCTCGATGCCGACGATCGAGAGGTCGATTTGGAGTCCTGCAGCCGGAAGGGTCGTCGGTTGGTGCTCGATCGCCTCACTTCCTTGGAGCATCGAGACGGCCAGAGAATCGCCGTCGAAGGTCTTGCCACACCGGTCCACGCAGGATCTGGGCAGTCTTTGGTCGGTGCCGTCATCGTATTGCGGGATATCAGTGATCGAGAACGCCTGGCCCAACGGCTGGCCCGCGCTTCAAGCTACGACACCCTCACCGGTTTGCTCAACCGCGAGGGATTTGACCTTCACGTTCAGAAAAGCCTCGAAAAGGTACAGCACGATCCGGATGGTGAAGACCCTGGCACCGGCGCATCCGCGGCGGACTCGGAGCGGGGCTCAGGGGATGTGCTCTGCCACATCGACCTCGATCAATTCCAAGTGGTCAACGACACTTGCGGCCACGCCGCCGGCGATATGTTGGTCCAGTGGACGGCCAGCTTGATCCGCGAACGCCTGCGTGATGCGGACGTACTCGGCCGCTTGGGCGGTGACGAATTCGGGCTGCTGCTGCGCGATACAACCCTCCAGGACGCCATGTGCCTGGCGGACGAGATCCATTCGGCGCTGGCCGTCTTTCGCTTCGTTTGGCAGGACGCCAGCTTCCATGTGGGCATGAGCCTGGGCATGGTCGCGGTGACGTCGGAATTCGAAACACCCGCAAATCTGTCCGGCGCCGCCGACCGTGCCTGCTTTCTCGCCAAACAGCAGGGCCGCGGACGAACCCAGCTCTACCGCCGAGACGCCGACGAGGTGCGCCGTCATCAAGGCCAAATGAATTGGGTGGTGCGCCTTCGCCAAGCCCTCGACGAGGACCTCTTCGAATTGCATTGGCAGCGCATCGCGCCGATTCGCCCGGTGGTCGCCGACGGCCAGCTCTTCTTTGAGGTCTTGTTGCGCATGCGCAGCCGCGAGGGCGAAATCCATCTGCCGGGTGAGTTTCTACCGGCAGCCGAACGCTTCGGATTGATGGCCGAAATCGACTGCTGGGTGATGCGCCACTTACCGCCTCTTTTGACGCAGCAAAGCGCGGATTTTCTCGAGCAATTGGGATGTTGCACCGTCAATCTTTCGGGCGCTTCGGTGGGCAATCCGGACGTGCTGGCAGAGATTCAGCATCAGCTCGACCAGAGCGGCTTCCCGGGCGAGAAGCTGTGCTTCGAGATCACGGAAACCGCCGCCGTTACCAATCTCGAACGAGCCCTCCACATGATCGAAACCCTACGTCGGCGGCGCTGCAAGTGGGCCCTCGACGACTTCGGCTCGGGCATGTCCTCTTATCGCTACTTGCAAAAGCTGCCGGTGGATTTCGTCAAAATCGACGGCAACATCATTGCCGATGTGGTCCACAGCCCTCTCTCCAGAGCGGTGGTGCAATCGATCCACCAAATCGCCCACGTGATGGACGCCCGCACGATCGCCGAATTCGTGGAAACCGAAGAGTTGCTGAACATCCTCGACGAGATCGGTTTAGACTTCGCACAGGGCTATCATATTCACCGGCCCCAACTGATCCGGGATCGCGAAGAAGCCGCCGACTATCTGTCCCTCGAATCCTGACGTCCGCTCCGCCCCTGAGCCGCCGGCGTCGGACTCCCGAAATTAGCGATGAGTCCCATGCGAATCTACTCCAGATTAGTGCTCTTGCTCGTGCTCGGCTCCGCGCTGGCAGCGATGACCCAGGTCGATTTGAGCCCACGGGTCGACAACGACTTCTTCTTTTCCACCGACGATCCAGAACTCCAGGCCTCCCAGCGAATCGACGAACTCTTTCCGTCCTCCGATCAATTGTTGATCAGCGCAACGGCTCCCGACATCCAAGATCCGCAGTACATCGAGCGCATCGAAGCTCTGACCTCAGAGCTGGAAAAAATCGAAGGGGTCGCGTCGGTCCAAAGCTTGACCCGCGGCCCGGCTTCTCCAGCGGCGGTGGCAGAAAGCCCGATTTGGTCGAGGCTGCTGCTGGGCGAAAGCCCATTTCTGACTCAAATTCTGCTCTTCTTGAAGAATCCCAACGACGACGAATCCGACGCTGGTGAGACCTTCGACGGCCAGGCGCTGATCTCCACCGTGGAGGCTGCTCTCGAACGGCATCATCGGGCAGGATTCGTGCTCGACATTTCGGGGGTGCCCTACGTCATCGAGCTGGTGCGTCGATCGCTTCACCGAGATTTACGGGTGTTCAGCGCCGCAGCCCTGCTGGTCTTCGGTCTACTGATCGCGCTGATTTACCGCTCGGCTCGCATCGTCGGCGGCACCCTGTTCACGTGCCTCGGCGCTTGCGTCACCACCCTGGTGTTGCTCGCGTTTCTCGATTCTCCGATCGGCTTATTGACCGCCAATATCATCACCATCGTTTTCGTCCTCACCTTGTCCCACATCGTCTTCCTGACCGCCAACTGGCGGGACCTGGCCCGAAATCCTGCACTCGACCGTGACCAACTTTCGAGAACCGCGGTGATTCGGACCTTGGAAGCCTCGATTTGGTGCATGACCACGACCCTGCTCGGTTTCAGCAGCCTGCTCTTCGCCAGTGCCAAACCCCTTCGCGAGCTGGGCTTGGCCGGGGCGGTGGGCACGATCGTGGCCTTGGTGGTGGCGTTTGGCCTCTACCCCTACTTCCTGAACGGGGTCGACCGGGGGTCCTTGAGACAAAAGGGGGCGGCAGGAAGCTCCGTCGATGGCGACCGGTGGACGCGCTTCGGCAAACCTGCCGCCGTGGCGACGTTGATCGCCGTCGCGGTAGCTATCCCCGGTTTGGGCTCGTTGGAAACCGACCCCAACCTCTTGAGCTACTTCGCCGAAGACAGTGAGCTACGCCAAGGGCTGGAGCGGATCGATCAAAATGGCGGCTCTAGCCCCATGTTGATCGTCGTCTCCAGCGCCGACGGCGGCCGCCTCGACACGCCGGAAGCCCAGGAAAAGATGTCGGCCTTGCACCAAACCCTGGAAGCGGACCCCGAGGTCGGCACGGCCCTGAGCCTGCCGATTCTTCTGGCCGAAGCCAAACGCGCTCCCATGGCATTTCTGTTGGGCTGGAGCCAACTCGTGGACATTCTCGAATCCCCGGCCTTCGGCAACGTCGCCGCCGGTTTCGTGACCCCCGAGCGCACCCAAGGCCTCTACTTCATGCGCATGCGGGAATCGGAGCGCACGGCGCCCCGTTCGACGGTGGTGAGCCGACTGACCGAGGCGGTAGGGCAACACGGTCTCGAGATGGATTGGGTCGGAGGCCTTTACCCACTGCAAGCGAGCTTGGGACGTTTGGTGGAAGGCAGCTTGGTGCGCGGGCTGGGAGGTTTGTTGGCCCTTTTCATATTGATCGCCGCGATCGTTTCTCGCTCGGCCAGGGTGACCGTCGCCATGATCCTGAGCTTGGTCATCGTGCCGGTGATTCTGCTCGGCGCATTGGGACACCTCGGCACACCGATCGATATTATTTCGTCACCGGCGGCCAACGTCGCCATTGCCCTGGGCATCGATTCAATGATCCATCTGACCACCGCCGTGCGCCGACGACGCCGACAGGGTGAATCTTCACCGGACGCCTGGCGATCGGCGCTCGACAGCCTTTGGACCCCGATTCTCGGTGCTGCCGCCATCCTCGCCTGTGGATTCGGTATCTTTCTACTGTCCAGCTTTCCGCCCACCGCCCGCTTCGGCTCCGCGGTCGCCGTCGGCACCTTGATCGCCGCCTTCGCCGCGGTAATCTTGTTGCCCTTCCTCGCCAAGAGATGAAAGTCGCTGTACTCCTTTCCGGTGGCGTGGATAGCTCCGTGGCCCTTCGATTGCTCCAACAACAGGGGCACGAGGTCACCGCTTTCTATCTGAAAATCTGGCTCGAGGACGAGCTGTCCTTCTTGGGTGAATGCCCCTGGGAGGAAGATCTCCACTTCGCACGAAGAATTTGTCAGCAGGCCGGGGTCGATCTCGAGGTGATCTCTCTCCAGCGGGAGTACCATCAGAAAGTGGTGGCCTGGGCAATCGACGAGCTGCGGGAGGGGCGGACCCCTAGCCCCGACGTCCTGTGTAATCAGCACATCAAATTCGGAGCTTTCCTCGACATCCTCAGAGATCGCTTGACTCCGGCCTTCGACAAGGTCGCCTCGGGTCACTACGCGCGGGTGCGCGCGGTGGCTCCGACATCAGGCTCCGAAACGCCTGCGGAATTCGAGCTGCTGAAGGGGGTCGATCCAGTCAAGGACCAAACTTACTTTCTTTACCAGCTCAACCAAGATCAGCTGCAGCGCTGCCTCTTCCCCCTCGGCGGGTACTCCAAAACCGAGGTACGAGCCCTGGCCGAAGAAATGGCGCTGGTGAATTCCGAACGTAAGGATAGCCAAGGCATCTGCTTCCTGGGCAAGATCCAATACGACCAATTTGTTCGCGCCCACCTCGGTGAGAAACGAGGGGCGATCAAAAGCGTGGAAACTGGCGAAACCATGGGATCACACTCAGGGCATTGGTTCTTCACCATCGGCCAGCGCAAGGGACTGGGCCTCGGTGGCGGTCCCTGGTATGTGGTGGCCAAGAGCTGCGCCGACAACGTGATCTGGATTTCCCATCGGGAGAATTTTTCAGACCATCACCGTGACCGCTTTTTTATCCCCGCCATGCATTGGATCGGCAGCCCATTGGATCCGGGCACACACAAGGTCGGCGTGCGGATTCGCCACAGCCCGCAGATCGCTCAGGCCCAGCTCACGGTGCCTACCAGAGCTGCCGACCCCATGCTCGTCGAGCTCTCCGAAGCAGACCCGGGGGTAGCGGCCGGGCAAGCCGCGGTGGTCTATCAAGAAGAAAAATGTCTAGGCGGGGGACAGATCCAACTTGCGGCTCACCCCACCGACATTGATTAAGGTTCGAGATTGGGTGATATAATTTATTTGGTTCGATTCCGCCCGGGGTAGTGGTTTTCCGGTAAAATGGGCTCGCTCTTGGTTTTCCGACTGACACTTGCAGGGCTCAGCATGACGTCAGCTGAATTCTAACCTTCGAGAGCATCTCGGAGGATATGCCTCCCGAGCCCAGGAGGCCACTGCCGCTTGATCTTTTTAGCTGTCGGGTACGACCGCTATTCTTTGCCGCTTTCGCCTGAGTATGCTCTTATCGTCATGAAGAATTTGTTCTTGCTCTCTCTCGTTGCCGCCGCCGCCCTAGTCGCGGCCTCGGCGATGTATGGGCAATCTTCCACTCCCCCAACCCCAACGGGATTCAAGGTCGTCGTACACCCTTCCAACCCCTTCGGGTCTTTGTCCCGCAGCCAGATTTCCAACTTCCTGCTGAAGAAAAAATCCCGTTGGAAGAATGGATGGCAAGTCGATCCAGTGGACCTGGACAGCCGGTCCAGCGTTCGCGCCGAAATGTCACAGTTCATCCACGAGAGATCTGTTGCCAGCATCAAGAACTATTGGCAGCGACAGATCTTTTCCGGCCACAACACACCGCCGCCGGAACTCGACACGGATCAGGCAGTGGTCGACTTCGTTAAGAGCAACCGGGGCGGCATCGGATATGTGTCGGTCGATTTCGCCACCAGCGGCGTCAAAGTGATCACGATCTCCGACTAGTTATAGTTAACTAGGGCCCATCCAGGAATGGATTCTCGGTGGGTCGGAGCGACGCCCGCAGGCCATCCGGCCGACGCCCGCGACAGCATTTCTGGATAGGCCCTAACTAGAGTGCATCCAGAAATGGAGTTTTCGATGAAACTAAGGCCGGATGGACCGAGGACGGAAGCGAGCGTGTCTGAGCGGGGTATCCGGAACATCGGCCTAAGCCCCTACTCTTCAGCAATTTATCGCGGCAGTGCAGCGGTGGCGCGAGTTCGGAGCGACGCCCGCAGGCCATCCGGCCGACCCCACCGAGCCAAATCTGGACGGAACCTAACAGTTAGCTAAACCTCGCCGCACCTGCCGCTCGAGACCCTATCGACTCGAGACCGAGTCGTCTTCCGGCGCACCGCTCTGCGGCGCTTCGGGGCGCACCACCGGGACCGGCCACAGCCCTAAAGGTCTGGGCGTTTCTGAGTCGTGGTGCATCAGGGCATTGAAGAGAATGCGGAAAGTGCCGAACGGCTGAGCCCGCCATTGTGGCCGTAAACCCAAAAGAGCGACCCGCCCCTTGCCGTGCCTGACCTCCACCGCTCCGGCATAACCGCGGATGTGCTCTTCGCCCAACAAATATCCCGACAGCAGGGGTGATCCTTGTTGGGAGTACATCGCCAAGGCCACGGCTTCCGGCTGCTCGACGCCCCCTATTTCCGGCAGAGCAAAGACCGGGCTTTGGGCAATCAGCACTTTCGCGCGACTCGGCATACCGGTCATCAACGGATGGGCCGGATCCACCTGCATCTCAACGATCGAACCACCCAGAAAGAGCTCTTTGCGGTCCAAATCCTCGGTGACGTCGACCACCCCGAGATTCATTATTTTCATCACATAACGGGCGCTTTTATCCACGGCGACCAGATAGCCACCGCGGGAAACAAAATCGTCCTGGGCCCGCGCCCCGAGACCCCCCCGGCCACCGGCCAAACGGGCCGCAACGACCCCGCGCTCAAAACCGTGCTCCAATTGCTCCGAGCCGATGCTGGGCAAAACGATGACATCGAATCGGGACCTCAACTCACCGGCCCGCACCTCGGCGTCATCGAGGTTGCGGAATGGAATCTCCCATCGTTCCAATAACCAACGGGTCCAACCTTCGTCCATGCTCGGTTGGAAGGGACGAAATAGCCCGACTCGCGCCCGACGCAAAGGTCGGCCGCGCTCTTGGGTCCTCTCCACCCGGATCGCCAACTGCGAAGCCAGGTCGCCGGCGCCCGACTCCGAAAGACCGCTGACCACATAAGTGCCCGATCGGCCTACTTCGCCTTGCTCCGCGGGTTTCCCATCGACGAATGAGATCCGGGCCCCGGCAGCCCATGCCCGTTGGATGAAACGGAAGGAATTGTTCTGCCCGGCATCCAACGCCAACGCCGGGCCCGAGCCTCGAATCTCTCCCGGCGGAGGAACGATCGCCCGGGCCACCGGATGAGAGTCAAAGCCGATATCCAGCGGGCTGTCGAAAGAAGCCCCAGGCGTCTCGTCCGCCGACTCGTCGCCCGGCTCGGCCGGCTTCGAACCCAGCAGCTCCAACTGCCGCCGCAGCTCGCCGTTCAACGGCTCGTTGGCGGCGACCACCCGCACATCCATTTGCCAAGGCAACGTCCAACCCGCCACATCGTAGGGTTGATCCGGAGGACCCTCCGGATATTCCCGCAGATCCGGATAACTCTGTTGGTCGAAGAGCTGGCGCACGAAATTGGCGAACGGTTGATCCATGGCGATCACCCAGGTGCCGGCCGGAAAGCTTTGGCCGCCGTGGGAGATCTCAGACCGCAACCGGTGGATTTCGATGCCGTTGAACGCCAAACGGCGCAACATCTCGACCGCTGCCACAGGATCCCTTTGCGCTTCGGGGATGAAAAAGGCGTAGGGCGGGTTCTGCCGATAGAGTTCGATGACGTCGCGGCCCGCTTGGTATCGGTTGTAGAGCAGATCTTCTTTATATTTCGCGGCGACGTCCAAAACCGAAACCGACGCGGTCAACATATAGTCCACCGCGTCCCGCAAGCGCCACCACCCCCCTTGCCACGGGCTGGCGTAAAGAGATCCCGGCCGCAAATCCTTCTTCGACTCAGGAAAATCTTTCACTTCATAGAAGTGTGGAGTGGCGTATTTATAGAGACCGGTTTCGGTTAGAAAGGAGGCGACATTGTGGAAATTGTTGGCGTGATCAATGAACCCCGGATACCAATTGTCGAAACCCGTGCCCATGTGCATGGCACCTTCCTGGCCCCGTTCCTCGAGCGCCTGCGCCATGGCCATGCCCAGAAGATTGACTGTCCGCCACATCAGCGGATGGACGTGGGGTGAGATGGGCTCGGCAAAGGGTGGAATCCATATACGAGCCGGAAAGGGCGCGGTTTGGTGATGGTTGTAGAGAATTTGAGGCTCCCACCGGCGCAAAGCGCGGGTGGTCACCCGGGACTCTTTGACGTTCAACATATAACCGTCCCGGTTATTGTCGTGCCCAACGTATTTTTGGTAGAGCTGAACCATGGGTGCCACCTCGAAGGGAGTGCCCAGATTCGATCGATACCAATCCACCACCATATTCTGACCGTCGGGATTCATGGACGGCCACAACAGCAAGACGACCCGATCTAGAATCGCGGCTATTTCGGGATCGCCGTCGCTCGACGCCAGCTCATAGGCCAGCTGAATCGCATGTTGGGCATGGGCCACCTCCGTGGCATGGAGCCCGGAGTCGATGTGCACCACCGCCTTGCCCTCAACAGCCAAGGCCCGAGCTTGCCCGTCGTCGAGCTCCCGGGCGTGGGCGAGGCGCAAGGAAATCTCACGGATTCGGTCTAAATTGGCGAGATTCTCCGGCGACGACACCACCGCCACATACCAATCCAATGCTCCCGAGGTTTGGCCGACTTTCTTCAGCTCCACTCGATCGGAAGCCGCCGCCAGCCGGTGAAAATATTCGAGGCTTTGGTCGTAGTCGGCGAGCTTGAAATCCGCGCCGACTTCGAAACCGAGCACTGACTCCGGGGTCGGCACTGACTCCACATCCTGGGCCGAGGCCAAGGAAACCATCATTGTCATTGTCAGTGTCATTGTCATAGCCAATGCCAATGCCAATGCCGAACTCCAACCGATGCGAAACGCGGGCTGAAAGGGTCGGATCGATCGACGGCAAAAAACACGAAAGATCATGGCGGGCTCCGGGTCATGGGCGAGGGATCGGGTGTTCAACGGGAAGGCGATGATATCCGGATCGAGCGCGCTTGAGTTCCCAGACACGATGTTCCCAGATACGGAGGTCCCAGATACGGAGGTCCCAGATAATGGGGTAGCATGCGGTTTCTGATTGCGATTGCCAAAGACCTGTCCCAGCTCGGTGCGCGCGGAAGCGCTGAAAGAATGGAGTCCCCATGCAAAAGCCTTGGATTCTTGGAGCCCTGGTCTGCCTGCTGATCTCGCCCACCGGTCCCCTAGGGGCCACCGAAGAGCTATCTACCCCCGAGACCACGGGCGACGGCGAGAGTTCCGACAACGGCGAGAGTTCCGACAAAAAAGCTTTGGTCGGGGGACGACTGATCGACGGCTTCGGGGGCAGGCCACTGGCCAATAGCGTGATCCTGATCACCGACGACACGATTGAAGCCGTCGGCACGGTCGACAGCTTGCCGGTTCCGCCGGACTATGAGGTGGTCTCCACAGAAGGCATGGACGTGTTACCCGGCCTGTGGGAAAACCACGCCCATTTGATGATCACCGGTCACGCCGACTACCCCCATTGGCAGCGTAGCTATCCCCATCGATTCGAAAACGAAATCATGCCCGCTTCGGCAGTGCAATTGCTCCTGGCAGGGGTGACCACCGCGAGGGATTTGGGAGCGCCCTTGGACGCGTCGATTTCGGTCAAAAAGAGAATCGAAGCAGGCGAGCTGCCGGGTCCGAGGTTATTTGTCTCCGGACCGTTCATTCAACACGAGGTCGACGATTGGCAGAAGGGTTATCGCTGGGCGGTGCGCGGTGTGGAAGACGCGCGAGCCAAGGTGCGTCGATTGGCGCAAGCCGGCGTCGACATCATCAAACTGATCGACCAAGACAAGATGACCCTGGAGGAAGCCCGAGCCGTGGTCGACGAGGCCCACCTCCACGGGCTTAAGGTAATCGCACATTCCCACCGACCCGACGAGATCCGACGCGGTTTGGAGATCGGCGTCGACAACTTCGAGCACACCGGTTTGACCACCGCGCCGGAATATCCCGAAGACATCGTCCGAACTCTGCGAGAACGAACCGCCACAGGCCGAATGGCGGGCGGGCCGCTCTTCTGGACGCCGACGGTAGAGGGGCTTTGGAATTATCAATACACTGTCGACAATCCCGAGAAATTGGACGACGACTGTTGGCATCGCGGCCTGTCGGACGACTTGATCGCCGACATCCACCAGTCCATCCGTAAACCGGGACAGCTCCCCTACTCCCAGCTCACACCCCTCCGTCAGCCGACCCTCAAGCGCAAGATCGAACAACTGAGAGAAGCCGGCGTGGTCTTCCTGATCGGCACCGACAGTGGCATTCCGATGAAATTCCACTGCCAATCCACCTGGAACGAGCTGGCGGTGTGGGTCGAGGTGATGGGCATTCCGCCCATGGAGACGATTCGCGCCGCCACCTATTGGCCGGCGGTGATGATGGGCGTATCCGACCGCTGGGGCACGGTCTCCGAAGGCAAGCTGGCGGACATCATCGCGGTCCAGGGCGATGTGCTGCGCCACATCAACTTGCTGTCGCGAGTGGATTTGGTGATGAAAGGCGGTACGGTCTACAAAATTGACGGCCAAGCTGTGGAGTCGGCTTTAGGGCATTGAAACCGACGGCCCCGAGGCGATTGGATCAGGCCGGGGATTCCAGCCGCTCGAGTTCCTCCACCAATCGCGCGTTGCGTTGGTGCAGCTCGTGGGCGTCGAGGGCGCCGACGATCGTCAGACGCAGCTCATCGGGCTTCCACGGTTTGAGAGCGAATTGATCCACTCGACCGACGTTGATCGCCTGAACCACCACATTGAATTCGAGGTAGGCCACCAGCAGAATCCGCTGGGTTTGGGGTGACTCGTCGAGCGCCTTTTCCAGCAGCTCGACCCCGGTCATGCCCGGCAAGCGCTGACCGGTGATCAGCAAGTGGATTTCCCGAGACTGCAAAACCCCGAGGGCGTCAACGCCAGAGGATGCAGTGTAAATCGTATATTCGCGGCTGAAGGCTTCCTTGAATAGGCGGATATGTTCGTCGTCGTTGTCGACGAACAGTATGGTCGGCAGCCGGGTGCTGCGACTCCACGACATGGATTCCGCTGCATCTTTACCGACTTTGGCCATGAAGCGTTCGGTCAAATGGCGATGACGGCGCCTCAATGCGTACCCCTCGACCGCTCTATCGATAGCAATCCTGACCTCGTCGGGATCCCACGGTCTGGTGACGTAGTGGTCGAGACGGCCGGCGTTGATCGCTTGAATCACCACCCGCACGTCGCTGTAGGCGGTGACGATCATGCGCGCGATGTCCGGATACTCATCCCGAATCGCTGCCAGCAACTCGACCCCGGTCATGCCCGGCATCCGCTGATCGGTAATCACCAAATGGACTTCTTCGCGGCGCAACAGCTCACGGGCTTCGTCCGCGGATCGGGCGGTAAAAATACGATAATCCCGCTCGAAATAGCGCTCGAATAGGCGCAGGTTGGACGGCTCGTCGTCGACGTAAAGGATGGGGGTCTTGGAAGAATCCATACAAAGGCTCTCGGCAGCAAGGCTCTCGGCAGCAAGGCTCTCGGCGGCAAGGCTTTCGGCGGCAAGGCTCTCGGGACAAGGCAATACAGTGGGAGGCAAGCTACTTAGAGGCGAGAATTTCTTTTAAAAGCGAGCTTCTCCAGGCGGGTGCGCTCCGAAGCTCGGCCCATGAGCCACAGACTCGTAGGAGGCAGACTCTAACCGATCGAGAGGACGAGGGGGTCAGTTTTTGCCGACTGCTTGCGCTCCAAATCGAAATTTGCTCGGCTCCTGGGCTTGGCTGTGTCATTTCGGTCGCAGCGACGTGTCATTCCGGCCGAATCCGTCCGATCGCCGAGGCGATCCGTCTGATTCTTTTCCATAGAGACCCAACAAGGCAAGCAAACGATCCCGATTGCGGCTGCGAAGTCTCTGCAGACGCTCACGGACCGATAAACCGCCGGGGCCACGATGCTCGAGATCGGCACCGTGCTCCAACAACAGCTCGGCGGTGGCCACCCGATCCGCCGACTTCACGGCCCAAGCCACATGGGCCAAAGGGGTCTCACCCGAGCCGTCGAGGCAATCTACGTCCAAACCTGAGGCCAAGAGCATCTTGATCACCCCAAGGTGGCCGGCCCCGGCCGCCAGATGCAGCGGGCCCGCTTCCCGATCCCGGGCCTCGGTATCGGCACCCAGCTCAAGCAGCCGGCGCACTAAATCAGGATCGTCCTGCTGGCCGAACCGGGCGGTACAAAAGGCCAGCCACGCCCCGGGCGGACGGTTGACGTCGGCACCTTGCTCGATCAACAGCCGTGAAATCTGAGCATTCAAAACCCAAGGCCCCGGGCCGACACCTTCGACATCGGCACCCGCAGCGACCAGCCTCTCCACCACCTCAACCCATCTGGCATCCGCCGCCACTCGCAGCAGCTGAGCACTGTCCGGACCCGGCTTGGCGCCTCTGTGGAGCAACAGAAGCACGGCTTTGGGCCGAGCGGTGTCGCCATCCCCCTCGCTGCCGTCACGGGTCACGCGGCCCCGGATAGCATGGTGTAAAGGTTGGATACCCCTCAGATCCATCGCCGGATCTTCGAGGCTCACCGATTTCGGATCTTGCTCCAACAGCGTTTCCAGCAGCTCGAGATCGGCGAGGTAGGCCGCCGAAAAGATATCGACTCGGGCACCCTTCCGTCTCAAGAAGTCGGCGGCCGGACCATGTCCGCGGGAACGGGCGACACACCAGGGAGTCAACATCAGACCTTCACGCAATAGGGGCTGATCCAAAGAAACTCCTGCCGAGGCCAAGATTTCGATCTTCTCCACATCGCCCGCTTCCGCCGCTCGGAAAATCAGCCGACGCCCTTCGCCACGATGCCGTTCGAAGAGTTCGGGATCCCGCTCCACGGTCGCCCGTAGCTGCTCGTGGGTCAGATTGCGCAGCTCCGGCGGCAACGGCGGTCCGTCACTGTGACGCAGGGCATGGGCCATGGGTCCCAGGACCTGGGCCACTTCCCGAACCACCGACGGTGCGACTCCTTCTTCACGCATAGCCTTGACCAGATATTGCAGCCATCGGCCGGCGCTCTTGCGGTCGATGCCGAAGCGGTAGTGCAAGAGAAACATGCCGTGGCCCGTGCCCGCCTGTCGATATCGGGGCTCACCGTCGGCCCATTCTTCGAAGAATTGCTTTTGATTGCGATGTTCACCCCGCACCCGACCGCCGAAAAGCGGCTGCAATAGAGGGTCTTGGGCAATGCCTTCGTAAAGGCGGTCGATCACCCTCTCCAGAGTCGACCGGCCACCGATTCGATCGATCAACCCGGGCTCCGGTCGCAACCGCCGCAAACGGGTCGCGAGCCCGCCCCGGTGGGCCAAGCCCTCCAGGCGCTCCAAGCGATGCCCATGACTTCTAACCATTCGACAAACCGAGCTTTCTTGCATGATCGCCGCCGGACCATGAAACACGCCGGACCATGAAACCAGCCAAAGAAATGAGGTATGACAGCCGGATACCTAACCAGTTTGCCAGAAATTGGACGCTCAACAACCCCCCAAAAGGGTCGGTCGAGTAAACTCGGTGATCGAAAGACCCCTGATTGGTGCCTAGAAAGACCTGGTACCTAAAAAGACCTGGTACCTAAAAAGACCCGGTACCTAAAAAGACCTGGTACCTAGAAAGACCTGGCGCCTAGGAACAAAGCGCTAAAAGAACATCCAGTGCCTGAAGAAGACTTGCCCCCTCACATCCCCCATTCCGGCCCGGACGAACCACCTAGAACCGTCGAGCAACAGCTCATAGACGAAGGTAGCTCGCCGACCCAAACCGTCGACGATTCTGGACCGCCCGCCGTCCAACTCTCCAACATCGGCGGCCCGCCGTCCGATCCGATGATCGGCCAGACCGTGGGCAAGATCCGGATCCAGGGCATTCTCGGCGCCGGCGGTATGGGTCAAGTGTTCGCGGGCTTCGACGAAAAGCTGAAGCGCGCGGTAGCCCTCAAGAGCATTCGTCGTCAGCACGCCCAGAACCACGAGATGAAGGCCCGTTTTCTGCAGGAAGCGCAAATCCTGTCGCGTCTTCAGCACCCCAACATCTGCCAGATCTACGACTTCATCGAAAGTGAAGACAACGGGCCCAACGCCGCCGACTATCTGGTCCTCGAGCTGATCGAAGGAAAAACCCTCAAGGAACTCAGCTCCGCCGATCTGGACGAGGGGCAGAAACTAGCCATTGCCCTCGAGCTGGCCGAAGTCCTGGCCGCCGCCCATGACGCCGGAGTGGTTCACCGCGACCTCAAGCCGGCGAACGTCATGCTGACCGAAGAAGGACATGCCAAGGTTCTCGACTTCGGCATCGCCCAGAGCATCATCGACGAAGAAGTGGCCAGTTTTTGGCGTCCCGCAACCGAGGCCCAAGGCCCTCATCAAACCCGGACTCAGAACCAAGCCGGGTCACAAATATCCTCCGAGATGGAGGTCGCCGACACGGTCGTTTTAAATGCGGAGGGAGTTTCAACTGCGGACGGGCCGGACGCCGAGGATGCCGACGATTCCACCCGAGTCTTGGGCGAAACCACACGACCCGCCGATTACCGGTTCCGAACCCAAACCGGCTCGGTGGTCGGAACACCTCAAAGCATGAGCCCCGAGCAAGCTCGCGGCGAACGGGCCGGCAGCGCCAGCGACATGTACTCCCTCGGCCTCTTGCTGCACGAGCTGTTCACCGGCAACCCGGCTTATCCCTCATCTCTTTCCATGCTGCAGCTGCTGGACGCGGTGCAGAACGGACGCACCGAGCCGGTGCATGGATTGAGTCCCGACCTCACCACGTTGATCGAGCGCCTGTGTTCTGCAGCCCCCGGATCTCGCCCCTCCGCCCGGGATACCGCCGAACGCCTGCGGTGGATTCAACGGGCCCCGGCCCGAAGACGCCGACGCCGACTTCAATACGCGGGCGTCGCCGCCCTCTTCGCGGTGGCGATCGCCATGTCGTTTCAAGCCTTCCGCATCGATCAAGAAGCCACGCGTGCCCAGCTCGCGGCCGAGCAAGCGGAGCAAGAAGCCCGAACCACCCGCCAGGTGCTCAACTACTTTCTTTCTCTTTTTCAGGCGGCCGACCCCTGGCAAGCCAGTCAGGAGCAAGAGCAAGGCGAAGACCTGACCGTTGGCGAGGTTCTGGAACGGGGCATGAAACGTCTCGAACAGGACCTCCAAAACGAGCCGCGAATCCGGGCCCGGGTGCTCGCCAGTGTCGGCGAAGCACAGCTTTCCCTGGGTCGATTCGAAGCCGCCCGGCCGCTTTTCGAACAGTCTAAAGAACTCCATTCCGAGCTACCTGAAATCTCTCCCGACCTGGTGGGCGTTCTGACCCACCTCGCGATCGTCTCCAAAAGCTCGGGCGATTTGCAGACCGCTGAAATGCAACTCCGGGAAGCCTTGGACCACTACCAAGAACTCGACCAGACAACGGCCTCCTCCGACCCGGTGTTGGCCCAGGTCGGCCAAACACACTTTCAGCTCGGCACCCTTTACGCCGAGCAAGGCCGTTTCGAGGAAGCGGAGCCGGCCCTGCGACGGTCCTTGGCGGTTTTCCAATCCCAAGACGACCCCGACCGGGATCTGATCGCTAAGGTACGCATGGAAATGGCCACCGTGCGGGAGCAATTCGGCGATTTCGCGACGGCGGAAGACCTGTTGCGCGAGATCCTGAGCTCGGCCAAAAGCCGCCTGGGAACCCACAACCCACAGGTGGCGGAGATCTACAATCGACTGGGCATCGTGTTGGATCAACAGGACAAGGTAGAGGAAGCCATTGAGGCCTATTCAGCAGGCATCGACGTGGCCAATGTGAGCTTGGGTGACGAGCATTATCTACCCGCCACCATCGCCATGAATTTGGGCAGCGCCTACCGTAAGGCCCTTCATTATTCCGAGGCCGAGGAGCAATACCGCAAGAGCCGACCCGTTCTGGAGCGCTTGCTCGGCCCCGACCACCCCAGAGTGGGTGAACTCTACGGCAATTGGGGCACCCTTCAGCTCGAAGTCGGCGACTACGAAGCCGCGCGAATTTCCTTAAAAAGGGCGGAAGCGATCTTCCGCGGCACGTTCGGCGAGGTCCATCCGAGTGTGGCGCTGTGTTTGGGTATTTTGTCGAATATCGATCGATGGCAACGCCGTTGGCCGGAAGCCGAAGAGGGCCTCAGCCGATCCATCGTCCTGCTCGAGCAAGTCTTCGGCGACGACCATCCCAGCGTCGGCCACTCGCGCGCCAAACTCGCCCGACTCTTCATGCAACAGGGCCGGCTCGAGCGCTCCCAAGAAATCCTGGACGCCCTGCCGGTCATCCGGGAGCCCGATTCCGCCCAAACTCCCCTCGACGGCGACGCCCAGCTTTTCAAAGCGGATCTCGAGCGTCGGTCGGGTCGGCTCCAAGAAGCTCGGGTCTGGCTGGAACGTGCCCGCCCCCTCATGACCAACTCCAAGTCCAGCGAAGTGTTGCGCGAATCTTTATTCTTGCGCATCGAGGGCAACCTGAACCAAGCCGAGGGCCACCTAGACAAAGCGCTGGAAAGCTACCGAGCTTCCCGGGCCAAAGGCGAAAAGGTGAGGCCTTCCAATCATCCCGGCTGGATCGACCTGTTGGAGGATGAGGCCAGTGTTTTGGAATCCCTCGGCAAGATGGACGAGGCCAAGCTGAAGCGGTCGAGGGTCAAGGTGTTGGCCGCTCGCCACCGGGTCGAGATGGCAGCGGCCGGCTCGGGATGAGCCCGGAAGATCTCGAAGCCGCCAAGGCCTTGATCGATCGATGGGGCTGGAATGCAACCGCGTATCAAATCCTAAATCCAGGCATCAGCCGCTGGTTTTCAACCCATCGAGATGCGGTCGTGGGGTTCGTGACCTACGGTGGATATCGAGTGGTCGCCGGATCACCGATTTGCGCCGCCGAAAGGCTCGCGTCGGTGATCGACGAATTCGAAACCGCCAGCCGGCGGCTCGGGCTTTGGACTTGTTATTTTGCTGCCGACGATCGGCTGGCACGGCAGCTGGCACGGCGGGGTCCCCTCGATCGAATTCTGCTCGGGGCTCAGCCGGTTTGGAACCCCGCGGTTTGGCCTGAGATCTTGGCCGGCAAGGCATCCCTGCGCGCTCAGCTGAATCGGGCGCGCAACAAAGGGATCGAGGTCGAGCGCTGGTCTACGGATCGGGCGGCAGAAAATCCCGAGCTTCACCGTTGCCTCGAAGAGTGGTTGGAAACGCGCGGTTTGCCACCTCTGCATTTTCTGGTCGAGCCGGAGACCCTCGGACGGTTATACGACCGGCGCGTCTACGTAGCCAAACGAAGCCCTGCCGGGCAACGCTGTACCGAACAAGGCCATCAAAAAAAAAGCGACAATACCGTGGTCGGATTCCTCGTCGCTTCGCCCGTGCCGTTGCGCAACGGCTGGTTGATCGAGCAATTCGTCCGCGGTCACGATGCCCCCAACGGCACCACCGAGTTGATGCTCGACGCCGCGTGGTGCGACCTGGCGAATTTGGGAGCCGATTACGTCACCCTCGGCCTTTCGCCCCTGTCACGCCGCGCCGAGGTCGAGGCGCCGACACCGCCCTTGTGGATCCGAATCTTGCTCGGATGGCTCAGAGCCCACGGAAGACGTTTTTACAACTTCGACGGCCTCGACGCTTTCAAAGCGAAATTCCTGCCCCAGCGTTGGGAGCCCATTTACGCCATCACCAGCGAACGAAGGGTGGGGATCGGCACGTTGTGGGCCATCAGCGGAGCCTTCGGCAAGATGTCACCCGTCAAATTGGTTCTCTCAGCCCTGGGCCGAGGCATCGCCAAGGAATATCAATGGCTGAAAAGCCGGTGGTTTTGAACCGAGCTGCTAGAATAAGCTCTCCCAACGAGGCTCAATCCAATGAAACAAGATCATTCTCGCCCTGCCGCGGTTTCGCCCGCCGAAACCGACGCCACCTTTGAACGCCCTCCTATCGGTCCGTTGAATTTAGGCTGGCTGCGCAACGTTCAAGTCAACCGCAGCGCCCTGGAACGCCGATCCGCCACCCTCTTCGCCCGCCGCGCGGTGAAGAAGGACGCCCAAGCGGGTTGGTTGCTGCGCGCGGTTTCCTTGATCGATCTCACCACCCTTGCCGGTGACGATACGGTCGGCCGTGTGCGTCGCTTGTGCGCTAAGGCCCGAAGCCCGATCCGACCGGACTTGCTCGAAGCCCTGGGGGTTACCGAACTGGGGCTGACCACCGGCGCGGTTTGTGTCTACCACCGCTACGTAAAAACCGCGGTCGAGGCCTTGGAAGGCAGCGGCATCCCGGTCGCCGCCGTGTCCACGGGATTTCCCGCCGGGCTCTCTCCTTTTCCCCAGCGGCTCGAAGAAATCAAAGCCTCCGTGGCCGACGGTGCCGCCGAAATCGACATCGTGATCACCCGCGAGCACGTGCTGACCCAGAATTGGCAGGCCCTCTACGACGAGGTAAAAGCCTTCCGTGAAGCTTGTGGCGACGCCCATCTCAAAGCGATTCTGGCCACCGGCGAGCTCGGCACCCTGCGCAACGTCTATCGCGCGAGCCTGGTTTGCATGATGGCCGGCTCCGACTTCATCAAAACCTCCACGGGCAAAGAGTCGGTCAACGCCACCCTTCCCGTCAGCTTGACCATGGTGCGCGCCATTCGTGAATTCCGCGAACGCACCGGCTGCTTCGTCGGTTATAAACCCGCGGGCGGCATCTCAACCGCCAAAGACAGCCTCGCCTACCTGGTTCTGATGAAAGAAGAGCTCGGTGACCGTTGGCTTCGCCCCGACCTCTTCCGCTTCGGCGCTTCCAGCCTGTTGGGCGACATCGAACGGCAGCTCGAACACCACGTCACCGGTCGATACTCGGCCTCATTCCGTCACCCCATGGCCTGAGCCCCCGGGTCTCCAACCCCTGCTATCTCCGATCTCCGAGAAAAAAATGAGCGTTCTGGAAGCTTTTAAGACCATGACCTACGGTCCCGCCCCCGAATCTGCCGCCGAAGCCGACGCCTGGCTCGAACATCACGGCCGGAAATTCGGCCTCTACATCGGCGGAGGTTGGCAAGAAGCCGAATCCGGCGAGTCGTTCGAATCGTTCGACCCATCCACCACTGAGGCGGTCGCCGAGATTGCCCAGGCGGGCAAGACCGACGTGGACCGAGCGGTAGCTGCGGCGCGCAAGGCCCTGCCCAAATGGTGGCAGCTGGGCGCCCACGGACGGGCACGCTACCTCTACGCCATCGCCCGCCAGGTGCAAAAGCACTCCCGTCGGTTGGCGGTGCTCGAGTCGATCGACAACGGCAAACCGATCCGCGAGACGCGGGATATCGACGTGCCCTTGGTGGCTCGGCACTTCTACCACCACGCCGGCTGGGCGCAGCTCATGCCCGCCACCCTTCCGGGTCACGAGCCGGTGGGTGTTTGTGGACAAATCATTCCGTGGAATTTCCCACTTCTGATGATGGCTTGGAAAATTGCCCCGGCCCTCGCCATGGGCAATACGGTGGTGCTCAAACCGGCTGAATTCACTTCGGTCACGGCCCTGGCGCTGGCCGAGATTTTCGATCAGGTTGGGCTGCCTCCCGGGGTGGTCAACATCATCACCGGCGACGGGCGCACCGGCGCCGAGATCGTCGCCCACCCGGACATCGACAAAATCGCCTTCACCGGCTCCACCGACGTCGGCCGGATTCTGCGCTCGCAAACCGCCGGCTCGGGCAAAAAACTCTCCCTTGAGCTCGGCGGCAAATCACCCTTCATTGTGTTCGACGACGCCGATCTGGATTCGGCGGTCGAAGGCGTGGTCGATGCGATTTGGTTCAATCAGGGCCAAGTCTGCTGCGCCGGCTCGCGGCTGCTGGTCCAAGAAGGCATCCACGATCAGTTGGTGAGCAAGCTCCGAGCGCGCATGGAGACTCTGCGTGTCGGCCGGCCGCTGGACAAGACCGTCGACATCGGCGCCATCGTCGCACCGGTGCAGCTCGAGCGGATCGCCGACTTGGTCGAGCAGGGCAAGTCAGAGGGCGCCACCTGCTGGCAGCCGTCATGGGCCTGCCCCAAGGACGGCTGGTTTTATCCGCCGACCCTATTCACCGGTGTCGAGCCGGCATCGACCTTGGCCCAAGTAGAAATTTTCGGCCCGGTTTTGTCGGTGATGACCTTCCGCACCCCGTCGGAAGCGGTCGCTCTCGCCAACGACACCCGCTACGGATTGGCCGCCAGCGTGTGGACGGAAAACGTCAACCTTGCCCTCGATATAGCGCCTCAAATCCAAGCGGGCGTGGTTTGGGTGAATTGCACCAACCAATTCGACGCCGCCGCCGGCTTCGGCGGCTATCGGGAATCCGGTTATGGCCGCGAAGGCGGCCGGGAGGGTTTGAGCGAATACACCCGGCCGGGTTGGCAGAGCAAGCTCAAGAAGCTCGAGCCGACGACCCCGTTGACGACCTCGACCGACGCGGGTTCCGCGGTGGCCTCCTTTGGTCTGCCGCGCATCGATCGCACCGCCAAAATGTACATCGGCGGCAAACAGGCCCGACCCGACGGCGGCAACTCTTATCCCGTGCTTTCCGCTGACGGCGAGCACGTGGGCGACGCCGGCCTGGGTAATCGCAAGGACATCCGCAACGCGGTCGAAGCCGCACGCAAAGGCGCCGGCTGGGGTAATACGTCCGGCCATCTGCGGGCCCAAATCCTCTACTACCTGGGTGAGAACCTGGCAGCCCGGACGGACGAATTCGAGAGCAGGCTGCGCAAGCTCACCGGCTGCGCCGCCAAACAAGCGGCGCTCGAAGTCTCGACCTCGATCGAGCAGCTCTTCACCTATGCTGCCTGGGCCGACAAATACGACGGCCGCGTCCACAGCGTGCCGGCCCGCAATGTGACCCTGGCGATGAACGAGCCCCTGGGCATTGTGGCGATCGCTTGCCCCGAAGGCGCACCCCTGCTGAGCTTCGTGTCACTGGTCGCGCCGGCCGTGGCCATGGGCAATCGGGTGGTGGCCTTGCCGTCCTCCCGCTGGCCGTTGATAGCGACGGACTTCTATCAGGTGCTCGACACCTCCGACGTGCCCGCCGGGGTGATCAACATCGTCACCGGAGATCGTGAAGCCTTATCCAAGGTGCTGGCCCAACACGACGAGGTCGCGGCCATGTGGTACTTCGGCTCAAAGGAAGGCAGCGCGATGGTCGAGCGCGAAAGCGTCGGCAACCTCAAACAGACTTGGGTCAACCACGGCAAACGGCGAGATTGGCTCGATGCCGAGCAGGCCGGCGGTGACGAATTCCTGCGTCGTGCGACCCAGGTCAAGAATATTTGGGTCCCCTACGGCGAATAAGTTCCAAGATCCTCCATCGCAAGCACCGAGTCTGAGCCCATGACACCGCCGATCCGATCCGAAATCCCGCTGAGCCAATTTACGACCCTCGAGGTCGGCGGAACGGCACGTTTCTGGGCAGATTGCGACTCCGAAGCGCATCTGAGGCAAGCTCTCGCTTGGGCCAAGTCCGAAGGTTTGATGTCCCTGGTTCTGGGCGGTGGGTCGAATGTTCTGGTTTCGGACGCCGGCTTTGACGGCCTGGTGCTTCGATTCACCGGTTCGAGCATCTCCCTAAAGCCGGAAACCGGCGATCAGACCTTGGTTCGGGTAGGAGCGGGCTGTGTTTGGGATGAGTTCGTAGCGACCATGGTCGATGAGGGATTGAGCGGAGTGGAATGTCTCTCCGGTATTCCCGGCTGGGTGGGTGCCGCCCCGATTCAGAACATTGGTGCTTACGGCCAAGAAGTGGCTGAAACCTTAGCCGGCGTTCGGGTCGTGCACCGATTCACCGGCGAGGCCGAAGAGATTCCCGCCGACATGTTGGGATTCGCCTACCGCTTGAGTCGATTCAAGGAGGATTGGCGCGACCGTTACGTCATCACGCGAGTCGACTTTCGGCTTGCCCGCAGCCCTCGCGGCACGGTCCGATATCCGGCGCTCAAACAGCACCTGGGCATGAGTGAGCGGGACTTGGCGCCGGAGCTTGCGACCATCCGCGACGCGGTGCTTGAGATCCGACGTGAAAAATCGATGGTCATCGACCCGGACGATCCGAATCGCCGCAGCGCCGGTTCCTTCTTCGTCAATCCGGTGGTGTCCGACCGCATCGCCAACGCGGTTCAAAAACGGGCCCGCAAACGCGGGACCAGCCGCGGAATGCCCCGTTTCGCCACCGCCGACGGCATCAAGCTTTCCGCCGCCTGGTTGATCGAAGAAGCGGGTTTTCCGCCGGGTTTCGGCCGCGGTCACGTCGGCCTTTCGTCGAAACACACCTTGGCCCTGATCAATCGTGGCGAGGCCTCCGCCGCGGAACTCGTCGCCCTCGCCTCAGAGATTCGCCACGAGGTGTATCGGGTCTTCGGCGTCCTGCTGACCCCCGAGCCGGTCTTCCTCGGATTTCCGACTTCCACGGACACCCTACTGGCAGCCCCCGGGGCGCATGAAACACCGATCCCCAAAGTCTGAGTCTGAGGCAAAGTCAGAGTTGAAGTCCGGCCATCGTCACTGCCAGGACCTTCAGCCGGTTTTGGCCAGGTCCTCAGCGGACTGATCAACCTCACTGTCCTTGGGGTGGAAGCGGACAATCCACACCGGGCATTCGGCTGCCCGCACCACCTTTTCCGTCACGCTTCCCAAGAGGAAGCGCCAGAGACCGGTGAGCCCATGGCTACCCATCACGATGAGATCCACGTCTTGTTGGGTCGCATAGTCCACCAACAGCATCTCAGTATGCCCTTCGAGCACCTTGGAGCTGACCGGAACGCCCTCGGCTTTCGCTGCCTTCGACGCTCGGCTTTCGAGCACAGCCCCGAGATCTTTGGAGAGATCGGGACCGAAAAAGCCCGGGGTAGGGATACCCGCCACCGCCGCGGGAGCCACCGGCGGGGTCACCACATGGACCAGCTCCACCTTGCCCTCGTAACGACGGGCGATTTCGATTCCGATCGAGAGGGCGTGGTCGGCATGATCGGAAAAGTCGTAGGGAACCATGACCCGGTTGAAGAGCCGAGGTTTGCCGTCCACCTTTCGACCGACCGTCAGCACCGGTGAGCCGATCGTTCGAACGACTTCTTCTGCAACGCTACCGAGCAAAAGTCGGCGTGCTCCCCGCCGGCCGTGGGTTCCGAGCACCGTCAGGTCGAAGTCTCGACTGTCCGCATATTCGACGATCGCAGGCGCGGGAGCGATGGCACGAACCGAATCGTGACTGACCCGCACGGCGCCGAATTTAGTATCTGCCAGCAGTTTGGCCATGGCCTCGGAAGCTCTCTTCTCAAAGCTCCGAAAGATCGCCTCGATCTCGGGAAAGTGGCTATCTGGATGGTTCGGGTCTTCGCCGTGCAAAGTCACCACGTGCAGAAGATGAATCTCGGCGTCGTGCTCATAGGCGATCAGCAGGGCTTGGCTCAGAGCCGCGTCCGCACAATCCGAAAAATCTGTCGGAACTAGAATCTTCTTGATCTGCATCACCAAATCTCCTCTTCGGCGGTATTTCAGGAGCCGTGGGGCAGCAACCGCATTCCAGGCCCTCCACTATTCTCAATCGGCATCTCGAAGGGCACCACCCGCGGACGGGTTGTCCGAGTCGGTCCGATGGGTAGGCTCATCGCCGGTTCAACCACCTCTCGGGGTAGGAAACCCCCAAAGACCTCACCGTTTCCGACCCAATCAGCTGGCTTGGACGAATATTTTGACCAAACTGAAGGAAAGCTGAAGTTTTTTGACGGTATTTCCTTGATTATTGCGCATAACTAAACGAGGGAGGATTAAGCCATGCCAACCGAGAAAGCGGATCCCATGTTTAGCTACCCCGAAAAATCGCAAGAATCCCCGGGTTTGGAACGGGATAGGCTTCTGAACGCATTGCTCGAACAGACCTTGGATTTGCCTGAAAACGAGAGAGAACCCTATTTGCTGGAGCACTGCCCGGATCCGGCTCTAAGGGCTGAGGTTCTCGATCTGCTTGCCGAGGACCTGGGTGATTTTCTCGAGGCACCGAGCCCGATCGCTTCCGGAGAGAGCGCAACCGGCCCCATGGTGCTCGTACCCCTCTGCTATTTCGGAAATCTGGCGATCCGCCGTGGAGATTTCAAAACAGCCGCCGCGATGCTCGAAAAGGCCGAACAGAGCCAAGACACTTGGCAGGGGACCAAGACTCTCACTCACGCCATCCTGCACCGCAGCCTCGGCAAAGCCTATCGAGCGCTGGATCGAATCGAAGAAGCCAGGTCCCAATTTCGACGCGCCGTCGATGTGCTCGAATCCTTGGCGCCCACTGAGCCTCACCTCAAAGAACTCGACCAGACCCGCTTCGACCTACTCCAGCTACAAGGCTTGCTCGACGGCAACTCCTCCTACCAGTCCGTTCAAGACTTTCTCGTCTAGGCTCCATCGACCTCCGATCCAACTCCCCGGCTGAGATAAAGTGAGACGGTCCGTCACGACCCGTTCAACAGGCCGGTAGGAGTTCTTCCTTGCCTTCCGATTTCTTCGATCTAAAAGCCCGCGGCACCAGCATCGGCCAGGAAACCCGGTCGGGTTGCGTGACCTTCTTGACCATGGCCTACATCCTGGTGGTCAATCCACAGATCCTGGCTTCGACCGGCATGCCCGCCCAGGACGTGCTGACCGCCACTGCCTTGGCGTCGGCAGTCGCGTGTTTGATCATGGGTTTGTGGGCCAATCTGCCATTTGCGTTGGCCCCGGGCATGGGTCTCAACGCCTACTTTGCGTTCACGGTGGTGGGCACGCTCGGTATTCCTTGGCAACAAGCCTTGGCGGCGGTTTTCGTTGAAGGCTTGCTCTTTTTGGGCCTCTCCCTGAGCGGGGCTCGCTCGGCGTTGGTCAACGCCGTGCCCGCAGCCCTCAAACAAGCGATCATGGCGGGAATCGGCCTGTTCTTGGCGATCATCGGCCTGCGCAACGCGGGCTGGGTGGCGGATCATCCGGCGACTTTGGTGACGCTGGGTGACCTCGGTTCGCCTTCCCTTTGGCTCAGTTCCCTCGGCTTGCTGTTGTTGGCGGCCCTGCTCAGCCGAAAGGTACCGGCCGCCATGTTGTGCACGATCCTAGCGATTTCCGTCGGCGCCTGGGCCTTCGGCCTGGCAGCCCGACCCGACCACTTGCTCACCTGGCCCGAGCTGCCCCGCGAAACCCTTCTGGCGGTGGACTTCTCCCAAATCTTCAGCCTAAGCATGCTGACGGTGGTGGCAGCCTTTTTCTTTGTCGACCTCTTGGACACGGCCGGCACCCTGATCGGAGTCGGCCAAACGACCGGCCTCACCGACGAGCAAGGGCGGCTCCCTCAGAGTGATCGAGCTTTTGCCGCCGATGCCATCGGCACCTCCGCTGGGGCCTTGCTCGGCACCAGCACCGTAACCACCTACATCGAATCCGCCGCGGGCGTGCAAGAGGGCGGACGCACGGGTCTGACGGCCGTGGTGGTAGCCATTCTCTTCTTGCTTTCGCTGTTCTTCGCCCCTCTGTTCATGGCGATCCCCCCGTTCGCCACCGCCCCCGTGCTGATCGTGATCGGCGCCATGATGATGCGCGGCGCGGCAACCGTGCCCTGGGATCGTCCCGAGGAAGCCGTGCCCGCCTTCTTGACCATGGTCGCCATGCCCTTCACCTATTCGATCGCCAACGGCATCGCCCTCGGCTTGATCGCATGGGTGGTGATTCGATTCCTGATCGGCAGGGGACGGGAGGTCTCACCGATCATCGCCGTCTTGGCCCTAATGCTGCTCGCCTGGTACAGCGTGACCCACTGACCGACCAGCCCAAGAGGGCGATCTCAAGGGCGATCTCAGTGCTGGTGTTGGTGCTCGGACTCCGGCGGCGCGGGCGGCAAGTTGGCGAACGCCGGGTGATCCACATTGCCGCCGGCCAAGATCAGGACGTAGATCATCATGGCATCGTGGGTCCAGACCCGGCCGTTGACAAAAACGACCGGCGTGCCGTGGGGGTCGTAGACCATGGCGAATTCCACATCCTCGCTGAGCGCTTGGGCCGTCGCCGCGCTGCCCATGCAGGCCCGCAGCTCTTCATTGGAAAGATGCGGCGCCAGTAGGTCGAAAATCTTCGCTTCCGACATATCTTGCTGCAAAGCATAAATGTCGGTTTCCAGCTCCCAGGCATTCGGCAGATGCTCGATGCAGATCCGCGCCTTGGCTGCCGGGCAGCTCGCTCGATCCGGATTGGGCCCCAAATGGGGATTGCATTGCCCGTCGAGGGGGAAGTGCCTGGAATCGACCGAAAACGCATTTTCTGGAAAGAGCTGACCCATCACCGTTAAAGCCCCATGCAATTGGGCGCAGTGGCCGCATTGACTGTCGGTAAACACGGTCAGTCGAAGATCGGCGTCGGCCGGGCCCATCAGGTGACGGGGAGCCGGTGACGGGGAGGCCAAGGGAGAGTTGCGGTACTTCTCGATGATGCCCGAGAGCGCTGCCAACCATGGGGTCGGCGCGGCGGATAAACGCTCCGCCAGGCGCCGGCTCTGCTCCTCCGCGCTCAGCGGCCACTGGCTGACCCGTAAGGGATTGTCTTCGGGCACCACACTCTTATCCGTATGCACCGGCTCCTCGACCCGATGGGGATTCTCGACGGACGAACTCGCCGCGGCTTCAAAAGCTTCACGGCTCTCCTTGAACACATTCTTCGGTGTCCGGAGGCCGGGATAGAGAAAGAGGCCCCAAGCCACGGCCATGGCAATGCCTGCGGTCGCCAAACCCTTGGCAGAAAAACCGCGATGCCTAGCTCCGAACCAAGCCAGCAGACCATAGGCGATCGTCAGACCGTAAGTCACGGCGCAGCTGCCGCAGAACGTGCCTTCCACCGCCGAAACCGCCAACAACAGAACCACGCTCGCCAGTCCTCCGACGCCGACCCAAAGCAGGGCCGGAACCCAGGGCACCGAACTCGGCTGCTCCTGGTCGGAAGCGCCGAGGGCTTGGAGCGGAAGAAAGGCCGCGAGGGTGCCCCACACTGCTCCCCAAGCGGCCACAGGCAATCCGGTCCAGCGATGGATTCCTGAAGCGAAGGCCGCGTCCCACAGATCGGCACAGCCACCTGAGCCGATGCAAACCGGCTCAAATCCCGAGCGAGCCCGCAACAGCTGCCACCAAAGAAAGAAGGCCCAAAACGCGGAAGTCACGCCCAGGGCCACCAGCACCCCCAGAACCGACTTGGATGGACCCGCGGAATCCACACGGGTGGATCCGGCATCGGCAGGCTCAGGGCTTTGGGAGTCGAGATCAGAATCGGCGTCGGTCACGGTGTTCTCCTGGGTTGGACGGGGTCTCGGACGGCGGCTCAGCGTACCGAACCTGAGCCGCCGACCTCAAGAGCCTATCCCTTGGAGACACCCAAACAGCCCAGCTCAATCGACCCGTTCGGGCACCACACCGACAGGCGCGCGAATCCAGCGCAAGATCTCACCAAGCCTTGGGGGCTTGCCGGTCATCAAAATGCCGATCCGGAAAATCTTCGCCGCAGCCCACATCACCAAGCCCAGGGACACGAAGAGCACACCCGTAGTGGCCAAATACTCCCAACCGGCGGGGGGTCCGGCGGCGCGATTCATCATCACGAAGGGGGTAAACGGAGGCACGAAGGACAAAAACTTGGCCAAGCTACCGTTGGGATCCTGGGTGATCGGAATCAGGGTCAGCAACGGCACCATGAGCAGCACCGACACCGGCGCCATGAGATTCTGCGCTTCCTTCAGGCTGTTGCACACCGAGCCGATCGCCACCAGCACCGCTGCATAAAAGAGATATCCCAACAAGAAGTAGGCGATGAAAGAAGTTAGGAAGAGCGGATCTGCGGCGATGCCGGAAAGGTCGAATCCCATTTCCAGGCCAAAGGCCAGCGGCAAACCCTTCACCAGCAGCACAAAAAAGATCACCCAGGCGGAAACCATGGTCAGACCGGTCATGGCGATGCCACCGATCTTGCCCACCATCAGTTGCAGCGGGGAGATGGAAGAGAGCAACACTTCCATGATCCGATTGCTCTTTTCTTCGATGGTGTTGGTCAGCAGCATTTGGGAAATGGAAAAGACCGAGACCCACAGCAAATAAACGAATACCGCCGGCGCCCACTGACGGACCCGGGCTTGATCGTCGACCTCTTCCTCGCCCTTGGAGCCGACCCTCTTCACCTCGAAATCGAGGGGTTCCTGCACCCATTGGGCCACCTGCGGATCGATTTCCTTCTCCGCCAGACGCTGCTCTCGCACGGCCGAAGACGCCAGATCTCCGAACCAACCCCGCAAATCCTCGTCCGTGAGATTGGCCGACACATATTTGATCGCCTTTTCAGCGTGCACAGGATCGGGATCGATCACAAAATAGGCGAAGAGTTCCTCGTCGGCGACTTGTTGATTAAGGGCCTCGATCAAGTCCTCGCCCTCGAGGCTCGGATTCTCGACCCGCACGTAGCGGTCCTTGGTCACCGCACCGCCGAATGTTTCGGCTTCGTCAGCGGGCAAGCCCTTCCACCATTCGCGCACCGCATCGCGCAGGCCTTCGAGTTCGGCCATGGCTTGGGCGGGCACGATCTTTTTCAGGGCTTCGCCCCGGGGGCCGGACAGTCCTGAGATCGTCGCGGCAAAACCCTCCACCACCCGGCCTTCGACCTCTTGATCGCTCAGCTCGTCGTTGTTGCTCGCCACCATGTCGATGGCGACCCTGAGCTGCTCAGCGGTCTGCTGAAGGGCCGCCGGCAACTCGGCAAAAGCCTCGGGATCCTGCTGCTCGGTGGCCATCAGATGAGAGAAGACCTTTTCCAGATCCGGCATGGCGGCCCTTTGGTCCACCGCGTCCAACAGCCAATCGGAGTGATCCACCACCGTATACAAACGAGCTGAACGAGCACCCTCCAACCAAGCAGGCACCACCACCGCCAAGGTCAGGATGATCGGAAAAACGAAGATACCGATCCAAAATGCTTTCGTTCGAATATTCTCCAGCACTTCCCGCTGGGCCACCAACCAAGCTTTGTGATCAAGCATCGACCTGCCCTCCCCCGACCTCTTCGGTCAAAGCAAGCGCCTCGGCTAAAGGCTCCTCGACTACAGGGACCTCACCCACCGTGCGGACGAAAATTTCGTGCAACGAAGGCTCGCGCAGATCGAATCGACGCACCACTAAGTCGAGCTCCACCAATCGTTTCAAGATGTCCTGGGGATTGGTTTCCGGCGACAAGTAGAGTTCGGCTTGTTTACCGGAATCGTTGATGCGCTCCACGCCCGGTAGCTGTCGAAGCACCGCGCCGTCACCGTCGTAGTCCAAGAGGATGCCGTGATCACCGGTGGCTTTCACCTCCGCCAAACTACCGTCGAGCACTTTGACCCCCTTGTGGATCAAGAAAATAGAATCGCAGAGCTGCTCTGCCTGGGTCATCATGTGAGTTGAAAAAATCACCGTGCGTCCCTGACGTTTCATGGTCAGGATCAAATCCCGCATGACCTCCACATTGACCGGGTCGAGACCGGAAAAAGGCTCGTCCAAAATCACCAGTTCGGGATCGTGGATCAAAGTTCCCAAGACTTGGACCTTCTGGCCCATGCCCTTGGAGAGGGTCTCGCATTTTTGATCCGTCCATTCCCCCAAGCCGTAGAGCTCCAACAGCTCGCGGGATCGTTGTTTGGCGCGCACCCGAGGCATGCCCTTGAGCCGACCGAAGTAGGTCAGGATCTCGCTGCAGGTCATCTTTTTGTAGAGGCCTTTTTCTTCGGGCAGATAACCCAAGCGATCCTTGACCGACTCCGCGTTGGGTGAACCGAGCACGCTCAAGCTGCCCGCGTCCGGATAGATGATCGACATGATCATGCGAATGGTGGTCGTTTTTCCCGCACCGTTCTGGCCCAAAAAGCCGTAGATCGAACCCTTGGGAATATTGAGAGACACTGAATCGACGGCGGTGACCGAGCCGAACCGCTTGGTCACGCCGTCGAGAATTAAAGCCGGCTCCATGAGGCCTCCTAGAATCTGCTGACTGAGCTACCGGGGTGGATCCAAGAGTGGATCAGAGGGTCTCAATACCCGCAACCGGGGGATTCTATTCGTGAAGTCGCGGGTGCTGCCCAATCTATCTTCCTAGCCGACTGTCGCGCCAAAACGGTCGCAGCAAAAAAACCTCAAAAAGGATGACGCACTTTTCTTGAATCTGCCGCATGAATAGTCTGAGGGCCACCCGTGATCTCAGCGCACACGGTGGGGTGGTCCTCTCTTTTTACCTCCCTCCTGCTAGTCTCTCTCTGACCTTGCCCCGTGCCCAACCTTGCTCCGGCAGTGCTACCATCCATCACCTTGGATGGGGCCATCAAACCATCGGCCCTCCTACGCTGGACCCTTCGTCGCTTTGAGTGCCGCCTTCGCTCGCGATCAAACGATGGCCATCGAGTCGATCTTCATATGAGCCGTCTCCGCCTTGGACCACACATTGCGCGATCAGCTCTTGCCATCACCTTAATTTTGGTCGGCCTGTGGCTGGCTGGGCGCCTGCTCGGCGACGGCAGCTGGTGGACCGGCCTGCTCTATTACATCCCCACTCCAGTGCCGATCGTCGCCTGTGCGGCCGCCGCGATCTTGCTGCGGCGAGCCCGCCCTCGCCACGCCCTGCTCGCGCTCGTTTTAACGCTCATGCTCACGACCCACTGGGCCTCCACCGAGGTTCGCTGGACGCGTTCCGTGGACTCGGCCGCGAATACCGACTTGCCGACGCTGCGACTGGTCCATTGGAACGTCTTTCGCAACTTTCTACCGTGGCAAGGGAAAATCGAAAGACTGCGCAGGCTGGAAGCAGACATCTACGTCTTGAACGAGCTGCCCCGCCAAGTGGCCCGAGGCAATTGGGCCCTCAAGCTCGGCCCGGGCATGGATTACGCCCAAGGACAGCTGATGATGGTCGCCTGCCGAGGAAAAGTCCTGAGCCAAAAGCTCGAAATCGATCCGGGACTGATCACCCTGTGGGTCGAATGCGAACTGTACCCGCCTGCCGACGACTCGCCTGCCGACGACCCGTCTGCCGACCTCGTGATTGAGCCCAAAGAAAAACCTCTGACCGTGAGCATTCTGGCCGTCGACATGTCGGCCAATCCCCTGATGGCCAGAGATCCCGTGCTCGCCCACCTGGTCGCCAAAATCGCCGAGCGCCAACCGGACCTCATCGCCGGTGACTTCAACGCCCCCAGACGCTCGCGCCGCCTGCAGCAACTCCCGACCGGCTATCGGCACGCCTACGACGTCGCGGGCAGCGGCTGGCCCTACACCTGGCCCATGCCCCTACCGCTCCTGGCGATCGATCAATGCATCGTCGGCCCGCGAATTGACCCGCGCAGCTTTCGCTACGTTTCTACCGGATCGAGCGATCATCGGTTGCAGGTGCTCGAGTGGGCGCCACGGGCGCGACAGCGCCACGGGCTGGGCGCCCCCGGCTTTAGCCCGTGGTGATCTGCCGGGCCGCCCCGCCAGGGGCAAGGTATGTTGAGCCTCGGGCTGGGCGCCCCCGGCTTTAGCTCGTGGTGATTTGCCGGGCCGCCCCCAACCGAGGCGCCTTGCCCGGCGATCTGGCACGACGCAATCTGGCGCGGCGAAGCTCTCCAGCCGCCCCAGCAGGACGACGGGACTCAGCTCAGAAGTTAAACAGATCGTCGAAGGCGGATTTAGCGGACTTAGGAGACTTGGCATCCTTAGGCGCCGCGGGCTCGCCGGCGAATTCACTGGCCGCTTTGGGCTCGAAGAGTTCGCAGCTATTGCGCTTCGCTTTCGACGACACGTAGTGCTCGACGGGCTTTCGGCATTGATTCTGCGCGCCGCTGTCGAACCACGTGCAGTGGGTGCAGGTGTGCAAATCGGTATTGCATTTAAGGCAGGTCGATTCGAGGTTCAGCTTGCCTTCGCCGCTATTCTCCGTGCCGCAAACCGCACAACGGAAGACCACCAAGGTCCGTTTGCCGACCGTGCGGCCCCTGGGACGCTCGGTGGGATCGCGCGGACCCCGCGAACTCGGGCGGGAGCGTCCCTGGCCGCGCTCCTGACTTCGATCGTGTTCTTGATATCCCTTTTGGCTGTATTTTCTATCTGACATGAGCCCATCTTAGCAGCCCGAAGCGCAGCCCGAAGCGCAACCCAGCCGATTGGATCCGCGACTCCGGGCACGAGCCGACGATGGGAGCCGACGACGGGAGCCGGCCTTAAATCAGGGAGGCGTCGGCGACGACTTCCACCAACGACGGGCCGTCGTGGGCTAGGGCTCGTTCCAGGGCTTCGTCGAGTTCCGAAGCCTGGGTGACACGAATTCCCAGGGCACCACAGATGTCGGCGTAGGCGGCGAAGCTGGGGTTGTGCAGGGTGGTCTGCCAAACATGCCAATCGCCCGCCCGTTGTTCTTTGGAGATTTTTCCCAGCTCGGAGTTATTGAGCAACACATGGATGATGTTCATGTTGTATTTGACCGCCGTCAGCAGCTCACCCATATATTGGCCGAAGCCGCCGTCGCCCGAAACGGAAACCACCTTGCGCCCGCTGAAGGCAGTGCCCGACTCGCGGGTCGCGGCCCAGGCGCCCATGGCGGCGGGCAAAGAGAATCCGATCGAGCCCAAATATCCCGACATCAAGATCGCTTGGTTTTTGCATTCGAAGTATCGACCGAAAGAATAGGTGTTGTTGCCGACGTCGACGGCGATGATCGCATCGTCGGGCACCTGACGGGTCATGGCCGCGAAGATGTGGGACGAGCTGACCCCCTGCCCGCGATCGTCCTTGAGCCGCCGATCCTTCTCCTGGCGCCAGATCGCCCACCTTTCGGCCACCTCCGGTCGCTGGTCCATCTTGGGGCTGCCGCTCAATCGCTGCTGCAACAACCCCGCCGTGACACCGATCTCGCCCCAAACGGGCACGTCCACGGCGTGGAATTTGCCCAGGATCATCGGATCAAAGTCCACTTGGATGGTCGGTTTTTTGGGGGTGATGCCGGTGTGGTTGGAGAAGCTGGCGCCGAACACCAACAGGGCGTCGCATTCGTTCATGAACCAACTGGCGATCGGGGTGCCGCTGCGTCCGAGCACCCCACAGCCCAGCGGGTGATTGTCGGCGATCAGCCCCTTGGCTTTGAACGTCGTCAGCACCGGCGCTCCCAGGGATTCCGCCAGCTCGATCACCCCCTCCATTTCGAAACGGGCACCGTGGCCGACGATGATCACCGGTCGCTGGGCACCTTCGAGCAGCTTCACCGCGGCTGATAGGGAAGACTCCGGGGGTGAAATTTCACGCGCCGTGACCCGTCCGTCCGGACTGCCCGCCTTGGCCCCTTCCGCCGCCGGCAAGGTCTGGACCTCATCCGGGAAGATCAAATGGGAGACTCCTCGATTGAGGATCGCACTCTTGGCGGCCAGGTTGATCAGCTCAGCGTGTCGTGAGCTGTGCAGCACGGTTTGGCTCCATTGTGCCACCTTGCCGAACGCCCCTTGGAGATCCACTTCTTGGAAGGCTCCCGGGCCGAGCACTTGGGTGTCCACTTGGCCGGTCAACGCCAAAACCGGCGATCGGTCCACATTGGCATCCCACAACCCGGTCAACAGATTCGTCGCTCCAGGACCGGCGATCGCCAAACAGGCCGCGGGTTTACCGGTCAGCTTGCCGTAGGCGGAGCACGCGAACGACGCCGCTCCTTCGTGGCGAATACCGTAATAGCTGAGATGGCCCGCTTCTTCCTGCACCCTCAACGCGTCGGCTAAGCCGAGATTGGAATGGCCGACCATGCCGAACACTTGGGTCACTCCCCAATTGACCATGGTCTCGGCCATCACGTCGGTGATCGTGCGAATGTGGGGGGTATCTTCCTCCACCGCAACGTAAATACCGTCGTCCCGCAAATCCACTTCGAAGGTCTCGATTCCGTCCTCAAAACCACCGGGCGAACCGCCGGTCAGTGGATGAAAATCCCAGCCGTGCCACGGGCAGCGCAGCCAGCCGTTCTCGATCGAACCTTCGCCGAGAGGACCTCCTTGATGAGGACATCTGTTGTCGAGGGCAGCGTATTGACCGTCGAAGTGACTCAGACAGAGGGTCTTCAATCCACAGCTGACGGTTTTGACCCTGCCCTCGGGAAGCTCGTCCAACCCCGCTGCCTTATGCCAGACGATCTTTCCGCGGGTTCGTTTCTCGGCGTCGGTGCTCATGGCGGGACTCCTCTTGCGCTCAATTGGATTCGATCTCAAGCTAATCTTCGTTAGAAAAGGCTGATCAGTTTGGTGCATCCACTGCCCTTGCGGTTACATCCGGAACGCTCGGACGAACCGGCCCGCAGGCATTTACTTTTAGAAAATGTCGTTATAGCATCAAGTATCACCTGAGAACTCCCAATGTGTCTCGTCGGCCGTTACCAACTATTACTGAGATTATTGAGCATCTGAAGAGATGACGACTCGCGTCGAAGCTGAACGAGGAGAGGACACCCCCATGACCCATGCTCCATCCACATGCCGGGATCGCCGAGTCCATCGACGGCTCGTTCTATTTCGCCTCGCTTTGCCATCTTTGCTTTCGGTCTCATTTTTGTTCATGCCGGCAACAGCTCGGGCTCAGCTCGTCCAGCCGGCCGCTGACTTGGTTCAGCTTCCGACCGCCATCGGCTCCTTTCCCGACTCCTTTACTAAAGCCGCAACGCAAACCTTCTTCGTCGCCTCCGATCCGGTGCATGGGCGTGAGCTTTGGCGCACCGACGGAACGGCGGACAGCACACGTTTGGTAGCTGACCTCTGCCCCGGATCTTGCAACTCCGTCGTCATTCCACTCGCCACTTTCGGGGACCAGCTCTACTTCGCCAAACGCGGCCAACTCTGGAAAACCGACGGCACCGACAGCGGCACCTCGTTCATTGCCGAACCGGCGGCTTCCCTCCAAAACTACTCCATCTACAGCGGGGTCATGCTCGGCGACAAGCTACTCTTCCCGGCCCCCCACGAAGAACTCGGCCGGGCCTTGTGGATTTCCGACGGCACCGACGAAGGCACCTCGAATCTGCCCTTCTCATTCGGCTCGTTGTCCGGGCCGAACGATCTCACCGTGGTCGGCGACCGGGCTTTCTTCACCACCGTCGGCTCGTTCGGAATTTCTCGGTTGTGGATCACCGACGGCACCGCCGAAGGCACCGAGGTGGTGAAACAGCTCTGCAACGATTGCTATGTGCACGCGAGCAACTTGACGGTTATGGGTGACCGTCTGTTTTTCGTCGCCAGTGATTCCATTCACGGCCGCGAACCCTGGATCAGCGACGGCACGCCCGAAGGCACCCAAATGCTGGCGGATCTCGTCGCGGGGGCCGACAGCTCAGCCCCCAACAGCGTCGCCATGCTGGGAAATACCCTCTACGGAACCCTCAGCACCCAATGTGCGGGCGCCATGTGCCTTTTTCGCACCGACGGCACGCCCGCGGGCACCCGTCTCGCTCCCGAACTCTTCCCGCCCTTGGCCGAAGGCAATCCGTTGCGAGTCCAAGTTGCCGGCTCGACCCTCTACCTCAGGACTCGCGGTGGCAGCCGTGAAAATCTGTGGGCAGTGGGCGGACCGGGAGGGGCCGCCGGCCTGGGCAATCACGGCACCATCCACTTGCTGGGAGACGCTCGCGGCTCACTCTTTTATCAAACGGTGGAAACCGACCATTGGACGTTCAGAGCCACCGATGGCACACCGCAAACCAACCGCGTCTTGTTGAATCAGGCCTACGTCACCGAATTGGCGGTGGTGGGCTCCCGAACCCTATTTTCAGCCCGCACGGACGCGTTGGGTTTGGGTGAGGAAACCGAGCTTTGGACCACCAACGGTTCGACGGCCGGCACCGCCTTATTGCGAGATCTCGCCCCAGCCACCACGAGTTCCAATCCGTCACAGCTAATCGCCTGGGGTGATGATCTGGCCTTCGTCGGCCTGGAAGACGGCGTCAACCGACGCTCTCTCTGGTTTTTCGATGGCGAGTCGGCCCAATCTTTGGCCGACGACTTCTATCCTGTTCCCTTGGCGGTGGCCGACGATCGACTCTTCGCCGGTACCTCCGTCGATCCTGGGCTCTTGGTCTTCGAACGGGACGGCCAAAGCCGTCCGCTCACCATTCAAAGCTCACCGAGCGAATTCGTGGAATTCCAAGGCCAACTCTTGATCGCCTCGGGCTTTCCCGGCCAAGGGCTGTGGTCGAGTCGGGGGACCCAGGAACAGACCGGGCTGATCATCGACGTCAACCCCGATTGGAGCTACTTCTGCCCGATCCTCTGCCCTGGTCCTTATCCCGCCCCTTTTCCCAATAACCTCACCCCCTTGGACGATCAAACCCTTTTTGTGGCCTTTGAGTCGCAAGACGGGCCGGCACAGCTGTGGGGCACCGACGGCACGACTTTGGGCACCCAGGTGGTGCGGGAATTCGAAATGGATCCGCAACAAGGGCGGGACCCGATTTTCAACTCGCCCAACCACCTTACCCGGGTCGGCGATTGGGTCTATTTCACCGCCTTCGATCTCCCCACCGGCCGAGAGGTTTGGCGCACGGACGGCACGGCTCAGGGCACGTCCCTCGTGGCCGACTTGACCCCGGACGACAGTTTCGCTGAGCCGACCCTGCTCACCGCTTGGACCCCGTCCACCGGCAATCAGGCCTTGTTGTGGGTATTGCGCGACGACGATGGCGACGAGCTATGGAGCACTTCGGTGGCAGGGTCTCCCGGGGCTCATCAGGTCTCGAGCTTCGGTGGGCCCGGCGGCGAGGTCCACGAAATCGTGGCTTCCGGAGAACGTATCTACCTCGCGGTGACGACCCAGGCCACCGGCCGCGAGCTGTGGGTGTCCGACGGCACGGCTGAGGGCACGCGGGTGCTCGACCTGCGCACCGACAACCCACGGGGCTCGGGGGTCGCCCATCTCACCGCCATTCCCGACGGGATTTTCTTCGCTGCCGCGGCCGGGCCCGACGGCGACGGTTTCGAGCCGTGGGTCAGCGGTGGGACCGCGCGCAACACCTTCTTGGTCGCCGACCTTTTTCCCGGGGTCTCCGGATCGGATCCCGGCCCCGGCACCGTGGTGCCCACCGAAAACGGCGACCGACTTTATTTCGCCGCCGACAACGGCGAGATAGGCCGCGAACTCTTCGTGCTCGATCTCAACGCATTGGGACCACTGGGTTGCCCGACCGACCGCCTGTGCCTACAACAAGGACGCTTCGAAGTCAGCATGACCTGGCATACGGCCAGCGGTGCCACGGGCACGGCCCAGCGGGTCGCTTCCACCGAAGACTCCGGTCTGCTGTGGTTCTTCAATGCCGACAATTGGGAAGCGATGGTCAAGGTGCTGGACGGATGTGAAATCAACGACCACTACTGGGTATTCGCCGCCACCTCGACCAATGTTGGATACACCTTGAAGGTCGAAGACTTGCAGACCGGCGAGATCAAGACCTATTTCAATCCGATCGGCGAAAATGCCCCTGCGATCACCGACACCGAGGCTTTGGAGGTCTGTCCTTGAAAAATATGGCCCCGTGGCCCTGCTTCCTGATGCTGACGCTGGCCTTGCTCGTCACTGCCGACGCGTCGGCCCAGCTCATCCAGGTCGCCGCCGATGTGGTGCAAATTCCGGTGGACGGCAGCTCCTACCCCAACGACTTTAGGGTTGCCGAGAGCCAAACCTTCTTCATGGCCACGGATCCGATCCACGGACGTGAGCTGTGGCGCACCGACGGCACCGCCGCGGGCACCCGGCGAGTCGCCGACTTCTGCCCGGGCGCGTGCGACGGCGAGGTCGTGCCGCTGGACACCGCCGGTGATTTGCTCTATTTCGCCGTCCATGGCCGGCTGTGGAAAACCGACGGCACCGACACCGGCACGTCGTTCATCGCTGAGCCAGACCCTTCCTCCGATACCTACGACATCTCCAGCGGTTTCGTGCTCGGGGACCAAATCCTATTCGTAGCCCCCCATGAGGAATTCGGCAGAGCCCTGTGGATTTCCGACGGCACCGCCGAGGGCACCGTGGACCTGTCGGTATCTTTCGGCACCATGTCTACGCCCATCGACTGGACGCAAATCGGTGACCGGGTCTTCTTCTCAAATCTCGACTCGTCCGGCGCGTCCAGATTGTGGGTTTCGGACGGCACGGCCGAGGGGACTCGGGTCGTGGTGGAGCTGTGCGGCGACTGCTTTATTGTGCCCAGCTATCTCCAACCGCTGGGGGACCGGCTTTTCTTCGTCGCCGGCAACCCTAGCCGAGGAAGTGAGCCGTGGATAACCGACGGCACGCCTGAAGGCACTGAGCGCTTGGCAGATTTTGCGCCGGGCAACCAGAGTTCCTACCCCTACAGTGTCACCGTGCTCGGCAGCGCCACTTCCGGCGACACCGCCTACGGCCTGCTGAGGAGCGGATGCTCGGGCGCTGGCTGTATCTTCCTTTCCGACGGCACCCGTGAAGGTACCCGCTTGGCGCCGGAACTCTTTCCGCCGGCCGCCGCCGGGAGCCCGTACCGGCTCATAGCGGTCGGCTCGACGCTCTACATGGCAACCCAGGGTGAGCGGCAGGAGCTTTGGGCCCTGGACGAAATGGGGGGAGGCGTACGGCTCAACCACAGCTCCTCCATGGACTTGCTCGGCGACGCGCACGGCTCATTTTTCTATCGCGTCAGGGACCCCAACCTTCGCCTGATGGCCACCGACGGCACACCCGAAACTACCCGGTCCTTGGCGACGGATTTGCTGGTCTACCAGCTCGCCGAGGTGGGCGAGCAAACCGTGCTCGGAGCCTATCCCCTAGTGGATGACCAGATTGAAGACTCGGAGCTTTGGCTGACCGACGGTTTCGGGCCGCAGGCCTCCCTGCTCCAAGAGCTGAGCCCACCGGTTTCGAATTCAGATCCCTCCCAACTGATCGCCTGGCGAGACGATTTAGCTTGGGTCGGTCGCGAGGACGGCAACGACCGGTTATCCGTCTGGCTTCTCAACGGAGGATCTCCGTTCCCGTTGACCGAGAGCATTCACCCTCGAACGCTGGCGGTGGCTCAGGATCGGCTTTATGTCGGTGCGTTTCCCGGTGTGTCGGTCTATCAATCCGGGGCCCTCGTCGATTCGGTCGACATCGACAGCTCGCCCACGGAAATGGTGCCATTCCAAGACGGAATGCTCATGGCTGCGCTCGCCCCGGGCCAAAGCTTATGGTCCACCCGAGGGGCACAAGATCAAACCGAGCTGATCCTCAACGTCAATCCCGACTGGACCTACTACTGCCCGCTGATCTGCCCTGGCCCCTTCAACGAGCCGTTCCCCAGAGACCTCACACCCCTCCGTGATCAGACTCTTTTCGTCGCTTTTGAGTCCGTCGAGGGTCCGGGCCAGCTTTGGAGCACCGACGGCACCACCCCCGGTACTCGGGTGGTGCGGGAATTTGAATTGGATCCGGATCAAGGGCGCAACGCGGACTTTCACTCGCCCAGCGAACTCACCCGAGTCGGCGATTGGGTCTATTTCACCGCCTTCGACCGCCCCACCGGCCGGGAGGTCTGGCGCACGGACGGCACCCCCGACGGCACCACCCTGGTGGCCGACTTGACCCCTGACGGGACCTATGCAGAGCCGGTAATGCTGACCGCTTGGGCGCCACCGACCGGCAGCCCTTCGGCCGTTTGGATTTTACGTGGCGAACGGGGCGACCAGCTGTGGCGAGCAGCGGCTGAAGGTCCCCCTGGAGCCTCTTGGATTTCTGACTTCGGCAGCCCAGAAGCCGAGGTACATGAGGTGGTTGCCTCGGGAGAGCACCTCTACCTCGCCGTCACCACCCCGACCGCCGGGCGCGAACTGTGGGTGTCCGACGGCACTCCTCAGGGCACCCGGCTGCTCGATTTGCGGACCGACAATCCACGGGGCTCGGGGGTCGCCAATCTGACCGCCATCCCCGGAGGCGTCTTCTTCGCTGCGGCTTCCGGGCCGCCCCCTGGAGCCGGCTCCGGGTCCAACGGCACGGGTTTCGAGCCCTGGGTCAGCGGCGGGGCGCCCCACAATACCTACTTGATCACCGACCTCTTGCCCGGCCCTTCGGCGTCGAATCCGGGGCCGGGAACCCTGCTCGGCGAGCGACTGTACTTCGCCGCGACCAACGGCGAGACCGGCCGCGAGCTCTTTGTGCTCGATCTCAACGCATTGGGCCCGCTGGGCTGCCCCGCCGATCGCCTTTGCCTGCAACAAGGACGTTTCGAAATCACCATGGATTGGCAAGCGGCCGACGGCAGCTCGGGCACGGCCCAAAGGGTGTCTTCTACCGACGATTCCGGCTTGCTTTGGTTCTTCGACGCCGACAATTTGGAGGCGATGGTCAAGGTCTTGGACGGCTGCGACCTCAACGGCCACTTCTGGGTCTTCGCTGCCACCTCCACCAACGTCGGTTACACCTTGACGGTGGACGATTTGCAAACCGGCGAGAGGAAAACCTACACCAACCCGATCGGTGAAAGCGCCGCCGCGATCACCGACACCCAGGCCCTGGCGGTCTGCCCATGAGCACCGGAGCTTCACGGCTAAGCGCATCTTTGCCGGCATTTGCGGATCTCAGCCATCCAGCTGAAGCATTTACCTGGGCGGCCTACCGCCCTAGTCTGTTCAGATCGTCAACCTTTAACCACAGCGATGAGCACCATGACCCTTCGAGCACCGATCTTTGTCCTATTTTGGTTTATCTTCAGCCTGGTCCCGGCCGGAGCCCAGACTCCGAATCCGATCACCGACATCGCCACCCTGCCCTTCGACGGCAGCTCGAATCCCAACCGTTTTGCAACGGCCGACGACTTCGTCTATTTCATGGCCGACGACGGCTCACGGGGCTCCGAGCTGTGGCGCACGGACGGCACCGCGGAGGGCACGAATTTGGTGGCGGATTTCTGCCCGGGATCGTGCTCGATCAATGCCTATGCCATCGAAACGATCGGTAATCGGGCCTTCCTCGGTGTCGGAAATTGGCTCTGGACCTCCGACGGCACCGATCTGGGCACTCGACGGCTGGTGGCTCCTTGTCCGAGCTGCGAGACACCGTATTTCAGCCACGGCCAAACCTTCGGCGGCTCGGTCTTTTTCCTGTCCAACGACGAGGTTCTCACGGGCTCCCAGCTGTGGCGATCCGACGGCACACCCGAAGGCACCTCGCCGGTGATCGCGCCGGCGGCATTTCCCGGGCAAATCGACTTCTACGGTCAACCTTTCAGTAACGGCTCAATGCTGATCTTTGCCACCTATGACCGCGGCGGCGAGACCCTGCTCTGGCGCCTGGACGAGCCTTCGGCCGAGCCCGTCCTATTTACGACCTACTGCGACGGCTGCAACAGCGGTCCGATCGGCCACTGGGATCTGCGGGATGGAAGGATCCTCTTCGCGGCCTCCTTGCCGGAATTCGGCTTCGAGCCCTGGGTCACCGACGGCACGGCCGAAGGAACGCGAATGGTGGCGGATCTAGCTCCGGGGCCCCTCTCCGGCTACACCCACGGCTGGCAGCAGGTGGACGGAGTCGTTTACGGCGAACTCGCCAACTGCGAAGACGACTGCTTCTTTCGCACCGACGGCACCCCCGAAGGCACCCGGTTGGTGCCGGAGCTGCTGCCCGTCACCCTCTTCCCTCGGGATCTGCTCCAATTACGATCGGTGGGCGGGCATCTCTATGCCCGGATGGTGCACCGTTTTGCAGGCCTCGAAGAACTCTGGGTGCTGCGCGACCATGACCCAAAGTTAATCGACCATGGCAACGGCATCCGGTTTGTAGGCCAGGTGGGGGCAGCGCTGGCCTTCTCAACATCCAGCGGCTCGGGATCCAGGCTCAAAGCCGTGGACGGTGATCCGAGCTCCTTGCGCACCCTCTCCGAGGCTTCTACCGGCTTCGGGGCTCAGCTCGGTGACGCCCTGATCTTCAACCGCTTCGCCCGGGTGCCCTACGGCGATGGCCAAACCCGGACGGAGTCGGAGCTGTGGATCACCCGCGGGCAGACCCTCGACGCCCAGCCCTTGCCGGAGCCGTTCGGGCAGCGCCCTGGGGGGGCCAACCCGCGAGATTTGCTGATTTGGCCGGAAAGCCCCGGCGGACCCTCGGTTGTTTTTCGCGCCGACCAAGATCTAACCTCCGGCAGCTCGTTGTGGCGTGCCGGTGGAGCGAGACCCGCCGGGCAGCTCTGGGCCGAGCAGCTTTTGACCGAAGCGCCGACCCAGATGCAAGGGATCGCAGACGGCACCCTCTTTTCGTTCAACGACAATCCAAGCAACGGCACCGAGGCGGCGATCGCGCTGCGCGCCGACGGCACCCGGGAAGAGTTGGATCTAGCCGGTGAGCTGCCGGTTTTCATCGCCGCTGCGGGAGATCGCATGTTCGTCTCGACCTCGCAGCCTGGCCAAAGATTATGGGTAACCTCCGGTTCCAACGACGACACCGAGCTCTTGGTGGACGTCCAACCCGGGTGGGACCCCTATTGCCAGTCGACGCCCTGCCCCCAATCCCAACAATTCCCAAGGTCCATGACCGCCCTCGGCGACCGACTGCTGTTCAACGCCTTCGCCACCCCCTCAGGTGCCGACGGACCGGCCGAGCTGTGGATCTCCGACGGCACCCAGCTCGGCACGCAGTCGATCTTCGAATTCGAGATGGATCCCGACCTGGGCATCCTGGCTCGGGATCACGGACCCGCCCACCTCACCACCGCCGGGGCTCGCACCTACTTCACCGTCTTCCAAAAAGGCTCCGGCACCGAACTCTGGTCCACCGACGGCACCCCCGACGGCACCGCCATGGTCGCCGACTACAGCCCGGGCGCGGCGTCTTCCACCTTTGAACAGTTGAGCCCATGGGGGGAGTCGGTGGCGATTGTCGAGCCGACGCCCGACGGCCATCGCCTGCTGCGCGCCGGACCTGATGGGATCACTCTGATCAGCGGCTTTGAGCCGGATTCCAAGATCCTGGAAATGCGCGCTTCGGAAGGTCTTCTCTTCCTCGCGGTCGACACCCCGAGCCTGGGTCAAGAGCTGTGGATCAGCAACGGTGCTGCCGGCGGCACCGTGCCTTTCGACCTACGGCCGGGGGCCCGTGGCTCCGGGGTGTCGAATCTCAGCCCGGTGCCGGGCGGTATCTTTTTCGCCGCCGACGACGGTCCCAATGCCCAGGGCCAGGAATTCGGCCTCGAGCCCTGGCTGAGCGACGGCCGCAGGTCCACCACCCGCAGGATGGTGGATCTCTTCCCCGGACCGACCCCTTCGAATCCCGGCCCGGCCGCCCTCCACCCCCAGCCGGTTGGAGGATCCCGGCTCTACTTCGCCGCCGATCATCCCGAGCTCGGCCGCGAGCTCTTCGCCGTGGACCTGACCGCCGCCGAAGTCACCTGCGGTTTGGACGAACTCTGTTTTCACGACGCGAGATTCAAGGTCACCATGGCTTGGCAAACCGCCGAGCAATCGGGCACCGCACAGCGGGTCGCCGCCGGCCCCAGCTCCGGCCTGCTGTGGTTCTTCGAGCCCGACAATTGGGAGGCCATGGTCAAGGTGCTCGACGGCTGCGCCATCAACGATCGCTATTGGATCTTCGCGGCCATCGGTACCGACGTGGGTTACACCCTCACCGCGACCGACACCCTCAGCGGCGAAATCCGGTCCTATTCCAATCCCATCGGCACCCGCTCGACAGCTATTACCGACGATCAAGCGTTCCCCTGTCCCTGAATTTGGAAGGAGATCTCGATGAAGCTCAACCAGGTATTGCTCCGTTCCCTTTCTTTCGCCCGACACCTCCCGACGGCTTTTTGCCTCGTCGCCTTAGCGGGTCTATTCGCCGGCCCAAGCGCGGCCGACCCCGGCCCTGTGCGCTTGGTGGCGGATTCCCAAAGCGAAGCCAAAAACTTCGGCTCCAATCCAGAATCCACCATCACCGCCGAGAACCAGGTGTTCTTCATCGCCACCGACCCGACCCGCGGCGAAGAGCTGTGGCGATCCGACGGCACGACCGAAGGCACTCGCCTCGTCGCCGACCTGACCCCGGGCCGCCAGGGCAGCTATATGACCCTCCTCGGCACGGTCGGGAATCAAGTGATCTTCCGCCAGGCCCTGGGCATTTGGGTCAGCGACGGCACCGATCCAGGCACCCGACAACTGGCGGACCTGTGCTCGGAATGTTCGTCGAGAATTGTCGGCAGCATCTCCCTGAGCGATGGGAAGCGGGGCGATAAGGTGCTCTTCCGTGTCGACCACAGGACCCTCGGCGGCGCCCTGTGGGTGAGCGACGGCACCCCGGAAGGCACCGGCCCCATGCCCGGAGTGAGCTTCCCCCGATTCATGCCGAACCTATTCGGCCTGCTCGATGCGGGCACCGCCGTTTTCCCGGTCCGCGACACGGACCACAACTACACCCTTTGGCGATCCGACGGCACACCTGAAGGTACCCTGCCCTATCAACCCCTCTGCGAAGGCTGTCACGTGGAATTCACCTTCATGACCCCGGCCGGAGGCAAGGTCTATTTCACCACCGGCAGCAGCGCCACCGGCCCCGAGCCCTGGGTTACCGACGGCACCCCGGAAGGCACTCAGATGTTGATCGACACCATCCCCGGGCCGATCGGCAACTACGACTACGGCTGGTTGGAATATGAAGGCACCATCTATGGCCTGCTTTACGAGTGCCCGGACCTATGCATCGTGGCCACCGACGGCACCCCCGAGGGAACCCGCTTCGCCCCCGAGCTCTATCCCGACGTCGAAGGGCTGAAACCCTCCCAAATGCAAACCGCGGGCTCGGATCTAGTCATGAGCTTCTACAACGAGACCGAGGAACGCTACGAGCTGTGGAACGTCGGCGGCGCCGAGATGAGTCGCTTGCAGACATCCCCTTGGCTCCGGCTCTTCAACATCGAGGTCGACCTCGAGCTCGACGGCAGAGTGATCTACGCGACCCGATCCGAAATAGGTAGCGCCGCGGCACTTTGGGCCACGGACGGCAGCTCGATCCAAAAGCTCGCCGACGTCGAGCCCGACGAGCTCGCAATCCTCGGGGATTCGGTGATTTTCCAGGGCACCGTGGCTTCCGCAGACGGTACCCACGACTCCGAGCCTTGGATCAGCGACGGCACTCCCTCGGGCACCCGGCAGCTGCTCGAGATCTACCCACCGACCACCGACTCCAATCCCACGGAATTTTTGGCTTGGGGCTCGGATTTAGTGTTTTGGACCGAGGAGGAGCGGTTGCCCAACCCTTGGCCCCGGCAGCTGAGGCGCACGGACGGTGTGACCTCCACCTTGCTTCGGACCGATACCTCCCGCTGGACCACCACCGTGGCCGGTGGTCGCCTCTATGCCGCGGATTTTGATGCGGAATGGGTCGATGTTTTCGAGCCCGACGGCGACGTCAGCACCGTGGATATCGGTCAGCTGCCGTGGGACATGGTCGCCATCGGTCGGCGGGTGCTGATTTCCGGCGCCCGCAGCGGACAGCCCCTGTGGATCAGCCGAGGCACCCAACTCCAAACCCAGCAGATCGCCGACATCAACCCCGATTGGTTCCCGCCTTGCCCGCCTTTGCTGTGTTACCCGACGCCCCTGGAAGGGTACCCCGACCAACTCACGCCCCTCGGCCGCCAGGTGCTCTTCGTCGCCTTTGAGGACGACGACCGATCCCAGCTGTGGTCGACCTCCGGCGAGGTGGGGGATGCCCAGCTGCTGGCGGAATTCGAACTCGACCCCGACACTCCCACCTTTGTCGAATCACCCCACCCCGAGCAGATCACCACCGCCGGAAACGTCGCCTTCTTCACCGCCTTCGACCTACCCACCGGACGCGAGCTGTGGGCTACCGACGGCACCCCCGAGGGCAGCCACCTCCTGGCCGATCTCAGCCCTGGAGCCGAGTCGTCCGACATCCGGCATTTGACCGCCTGGGGATCGAGAGTGGTTTTCGCCTTAGGCACCGAAACCGGCGATCAGCTGTGGCTGGCCAAACACCAGGCTCAACGGTTGGTGGATCTCGGCCCCAAGGCCCAGATCCACCAAATCGTCGCCACCGCCCGGGGTCTCTTCATCGCCGCCTCAACCCCGGAGCACGGCCGCGAGCTGCACGTGTTCAACCGTCAGAGCGCCCAAGGGCACCGAGTCTTTGATTTGCGCCCCGGCCCGCGGGGCTCCGGAGTCGCCGACATCACCCTCATCTCCGGCGGCATCCTCTTCGCCGCCGACCATGGCCAAGGCTCCGGGCACGAGCCCTGGGTCAGCGACGGCACCCTGGCCGGCACGCACCTGCTCATCGACCTTTATCCGGGTCCCGAGGCGTCCAGTCCAGGGCAGGGCTTGCAGATCGGCAACACGGTCTACTTCGCCGCCACCTCCCCGACCGTGGGACGGGAACTCTTTGCCTTAGACTTGGGGCCGGAGGACTGACGGGAAAGTGATACCTTCAGCAGGTATGAGGCATCTCCTTCTCCTCTTCCTGCTATCGATAATTCTCGCCGGCTCGATCAGCGCCGGCGAGCTGCCCGGCCGCTGGCTCGAAGTGCGGACCCCCCATTTCACCCTAGTGGGCGATGCTCAGGAAAGCACCTTGATCGGTGTGGGGCAGGATCTCGAACGCCTCAGGTCCGCCCTATCCCAAATCAGCCGCTTGAATCTCGAAGCAGCCGATACCACGGTGATCTACGTGTTCAAGAACTCCCGGCGTTTGCGGCCTTATTTGAATCGCACCCCCTCGGGACAGGTCCAAGCGGTCGACGGGGCGTTCTTTCGCAATCCCCACGGCAATTTCATCCTGGTCGACGGCGAGCATCCCCAACGTGCCCGGCGCCTGATTTATCACGAATACGTTCACTTCTTCGTCAGCTACAACTTTCCGCCCGTTCCGCTGTGGTTTGAAGAAGGCTTGGCCGAGCTTTACAGCACCTTCGCGGTCGACGGCCAACACGCCCTGCTCGGCAAAGTGATCCCCGAGCATCTCAGCTGGTTGCGTCAACAGCCGTGGATTCCACTCCAAGAGCTGATCGCCGTCCACCGGGGCTCTACCACCTACAACGAAAACGTGCGCAAGGGCGCGTTCTACGCTCAAAGCTGGCTCTTGGTGCATTACCTTTTTCACGGCCACGGGGACGGTTCGTCGGTGTTGAGAAAATTGCTCACGGGCCTGCGTCGCGCCCCACGGGACCGAGCCTTCCAGGCGGCCCTTGGCGCGACCTATCCAAAAATTGAAGAACTTTTGCGTCGTTACGCCCAACGCAAAGTGCATCTCTCCCAAAAGCTGCCCATCGAGCAGATTCCCACGGCCGCGACCCGGGTCCAAAAGCTGACGCGAGCCCAAACCTACAGCCTCGCCGGCGACCTGATCGCCGTCCAGTCGGGACGTCGCGGCGAGGCGGACGCGCTGTTCAGGGCAGCCCTCGATCGGAATCCCCGAAACTCCCGAGCGTGGCGGGGATTGGGCCTGTCGGCGGAAACCGCCGAGGACTTTGCCGCCGCCGTGGCCAACTACGACCGCGCTTTGGCGATCGATCCGCAAGATCGGATGGTCCGGGCGCTCTCCTTACGCGCCCGTCTACAAAGCGGTGAGGACCGGCGGTTGGTGCGCGCAGGATTAGGGCGGTTGGTGGGCCAAGAACCCGACTTTCCCCTCGCCTGGCAACTGTTGGCCACCACCTATGTGGATCCGGATATTTCGCAACGGGACGCCGAGCAGGCCCTGGGGGTTTTCGAGCGGGCCCATGCACTCAGCCCGGAAAACCTCCCGTTGGCGCAATCCCTATGGCAGCTCTACGCACGGCTGAACCGCGGTCGCGAGCTGCGACAATTGGAGAGCAGTTATTTCCGTCCGCGAGGCATTGATCCCAGGAGCTTCCAGTCGCGCCCCAGATCGACCCCGTGACCGGAGTAGCATCTCACCGGAGCGAAGTCTTACCGAGGTAGAATCTCAAGATGCCAAATGACCCCTCTGCCACCTCTACCGCGTCTGCCACCGTGGATCGAATTCAACGCCGGCGCCGCACCACCAAAGTGCTGGCCGAAAACGACTTGCCCTTGGTCGATCGACGGGCTGACATCGAACAGCTGATCGTCGGCGCGGGCTGGGCGCCTTTTCATCGCACGGCCCATGCAATCCACCAAGACCGTGAGGATTTGCCGTCCGTTCTGCCCTGGCGTTTCTACATGCTCGACTCGGCAGCATGCCGACGCCTGCGCGGAATCTTGCTCGAGCGGGGAGACGTGACCAAGATCCCCAAGATGCTGGCCACCGCCGAGGCCTCGATCCAAGTGACTTGGCTGCCCAATCCATCCACCGAGCCGGTCAGCGGCCTGTTCAAAGCCGATCTGGCAAATATGGAACATATCGCCGCCGCATCCGCCGCGGTGCAAAACTTGCTGCTCGCAGCCACCGCCCGAGACATCGCCACCTATTGGTCGAGCGGCGGCGCGCTACGCAGCCCCGAGCTGTTCGAAATCCTAGGCATCCCAGCGTCCGAAATCTTACTCGGCTCGATCTTCCTCTTTCCCGACCCCTCCGAACTCGAAGGCGTCGAAATCAAACACACCAAGCTGCGCGACCAGCGAGGCTCAATCGAGCATTGGGCCCGCTGGGTCGAAATCGACGGTTAGGCTTACCTGCTCAAGGTTGGCTCGACGACCAAACGGAGAGGTCTCCCGACTCAAAGCCGTCGGCAAAGAGGGGGATCTCTAAAAACTCGTAGGCTCCTTGATCCACCACCGCGACCTCGTCACCATCGCCGTCGAAAATCCGCTGGTTGCCGGCCAGATCCGTGTCCGACAAATCCGCGGCGCCGTTGTTGCCCACATCGACGGATCCCGATCCGGCCGCTAGAGGGCTCTTTGCAGAAGCCCATCGGCGACCGTCGAGAATCGGTGGTTCAGGGTCCGCCGACACCAAAAGCGCCCCGAGCACCGCGATTTGGAAAAACCGCGGTCCACAGGGCGCCTGAATGCGAAAACTGAGCTGGGCTGAAGTGCAACTCGTGTGCCCATGAGGAGTTGGACACGCGAGCCTCAAACTTCAAAACCGGTCGCGGCTACTTTTTCTTCTTTTTCGTCTTGAGAGCCTTTTTCTTGGCTCCACTCCATCGCTCTTTCTTGCGCTTGGGTTTGAATTCCCCCTTCGGTCCACCTTCCGCCGATCGGGGCGCGCGGCCCTCCGAGGCTGGACCCTCGTCGGCAGAGTCTGAAGTCGGTCGGCGACGGGGTTTGTCGAAACGCGAACCCTCGCCGGCAGGACCGTCCGGACGAGGCTTTGAATCCTTGGACCGGCTTGGACCCGCACCTGGTGCGGCTTCGGCGCCGTCACCCCCTGGGTCCCGTCGAGGACCTTCGGCTCGATCCTTTTCGACTTTCTTGTCCTCGGCTTTCTTGTCCTCGAATTTCTTGTCGCCGAGTTTTTTGTCCTCAACCTTCTTGTCGCTGTATTTCTTGTCGGCGTGCTTTTTCGGGCCGTCGGATCGGTTTTCGCCTCGACGAAAATTTCCCTTTGGTGGACCGCCCCCCGACCGAGGTCCGGCGCCGAAGGGCCGGCGAGAGTGGCTCTTGGCCCCAGCTTCGGCGGCCTCCTGGTTTTTGCCCAGGCTCTTGATTTTCAATGCCTGGCCACAAACACGGACCCGTTGCAGCAGTCGAAAGATCTCGCGCGGCATGCCTTCCGGCAAATCAATGGTGCTGAAACCGTCATAAATATGAATTCGGCCGAGATGCTCCGAGTCGATCTCCGCCTCGTTGACGATCGCCCCGACAATATTCCCGGGCTGCACTCCGTGGGCGCGTCCCACCTCGAGCCGATACCGCTCCTTGCCCGGCTCGGGGGGAGACGGCGTCGGACGGGATCGCTCTCCGCGCTCTCTTCTTTCCTCCCTGGGCTGGAAGCGAGGGGCGGTCAAGAGCAGGGGCTCGTTACCTTGTAAGAGCTTGGCCAACGCAGCAGCAATCTCGAGCGCCGGAACATCGTGCTCGGCCTGATATTGCTCGAGCAAATCGTAGTAGAACCGCCACTCTTCCTCGGCCAAGGTGTCGGTAATATTTTGTTTGAAGCGGATCATCCGTCGGTCGTTGATGACCTCCGTGGACGGCAGCTCCATGCGTTCAATGCGCTGACGTGTGGCCTGCTCAATGGAGCGCAGCATCCGCCGCTCCCGAGGCGAGACGAAAAGAATCGCCTCTCCTTGGCGGCCGGCTCGGCCCGTCCTGCCCACACGGTGAACATAAGAATCGGTGTCGTAGGGAATGTCGTAGTTGACCACGTGGCTGATGCGATCAACGTCCAGACCGCGAGCGGCAACGTCCGTCGCCACCAGGATGTCCAACTTGCCGTTGCGCAATCGCTCGACCGTGCGCTCCCTCAGCTGCTGGGCCATGTCACCGTTGATCGCTGCGGCGGCGAATCCCCGAGCCCCGAGCTTCTCCTCGAGTTCGACCGTCGCCGTTTTGGTGCGCACAAAAATGATCATCGCGTCGAACGTTTCGGCCTCGAGAATCCGGGTCAAAGCGTCGAGCTTGTGAAATCCACTGACCGTCCAATAGCGTTGCCGAATCGTCTCTGCGGTCGTGGTTTTCACCTTGATGGTGATTTCCTCAGGCTCCCGCAGGTGTTTTTGGGCGATCTTGCGGATCACTCCGGGCAGGGTTGCCGAAAACAACGCTACCTGGCGTTCGGGCGGCGTCTTTTCAAGAATCCACTCCACGTCTTCGATGAAACCCATGCGCAACATCTCGTCCGCTTCGTCGAGCACCAAACACTTCAGAGCACTCAAATCCAAGGTACCACGACGCATGTGGTCCATGACCCGGCCGGGCGTACCCACCACCACGTGGACCCCCCGTCGAAGTTGACGCAACTGGCCCTCGTAAGCTTGTCCGCCGTAAATCGGCAGAACTCGAAAGCCCTTCATTTTGGACGCGTATTTCTGGAAAGCTTCCGCCACCTGAAGCGCCAGCTCACGGGTGGGGGTCAGCACCATCACCTGCGGTGTTTTTTGATCGGGGTCCAGGCGGGAGAGCAAGGGCAGGGCGAAGGCGGCGGTTTTGCCGGTGCCCGTCTGGGCTTGGCCGAGCACGTCCTTGCCCGCCAAAATCGGCGGAATGGTGAGCGCTTGGATCGGAGACGGGTTTTCGTAACCTACCAAGTCCAAAGCTTCGAGAACGGGAGGAATCAGGCCTAAATCAGAGAATGCAGGCGTCGTTTGGTCGACGTTCATGGAAATCCTTAGCTGCTACAAGAAAGGTGGGTAACGCCACGGTGGACCGTCGACGTCAAAGGGAAGGGGGCTCGTCCCGAGCCGATAGGCTCCAGGGTTACGAGCACCGGGTGTGCAAAGATCGCGAAACCCGGAACGATTAATCTAACACGTCCCAGGGCCACAAGATAGAGGATCTTCCCCACTAGAATCACTCGAATTCCTAAATCTCTCCTAGCTCTCACGTCGTCAGAATCACTAGAATCACTCGAATTCCTAAATCTCTCCTAGCTCTCACGTCGTCTGAAATCTCTGCCTCCCAATCTTCAGCCTTGTGCCCCCCTGCAGATAAACCTCCCCCCTCCCCACAACGTAGGCGGTCACGTTCCGATTCTGTGAACCCCGGATCTTTAGGACGAAAGCACCCTCAACCCGTTTCGTGAGGGGTAGGTCGCATGAGGAATGGACGGGGAGGAGGGAAAGTCCCCTCGGGAAATTCGACGTCGAACTCGCCCTTTCTGAAACGATCCGCTGCATCTCGATAGGCGGCGATGATCCACGTCAAAGCCTCGACCATCGCCTTCCTAGAAGCGCGGCTGAGGGCGTGGAACCAAGGACGGGGTGAGCTGGGAGTCTGGTCGGGACGGTGGTGAGGGTCCCGCTTCAAGATTTCGGCGACTCCCAACGGCACGGTCCCCTGCTCGCGATGCAGAGCGTGGGTCTCGGTTTCGATCTCGCGTACCATGTCGATCATCACGTTCCGATATTCCTGCGACGACAGGTGCGCCAAGGATGGAATCGGCTCGAGATGCAGCTCCTTTTCTTGGGTGAAATCTGCTTCATCGGCTCCCTTGCGGCGGTTCCTAGCCTTGGAATACGCGGAGCGATCAACCCAAATGCCACGCATCACCCGACCGGTGATCAAAGCCTCCGTAGACGACACACCGGGCCAATGCAGCGGTGACGCGACAAGGCCCTCTTTGCAAGAATTTTTCGTCAAGTAGCGCAGGCGAGCGAACTCTACCTCGGGCTCCACGGAAAGCTCGATGTGGTGATAGCGCTTGGGAAATACCGAGTCCGACCAATCGTGCTCGAGACCGATTTCCTTGGAAATCTTGCCGGTGAAATGCCTCATGAACCCGGCCATTTCACTCGCGTCTGAAAAGGTTGCTAAAACGTGAAAATGGGTCGATAGAAAGATAAACGCGTGCAGCCGGACCGGATATAGCTCCTGGGCCCTGGCCAACGCCCCCACGATCAAAGAGTTGAGGCGCGGACCCGGCCGAATCAAGGACCGGTGTTGAAAGGTGACTTGAGTAATCTCAGAAACGACGTTCTGAGGACGGCTGAAAGCTCGTATTGAATGTCCCACGAAGTGGTTAGGACGAACAAGTGACTCACGACTCTGCAATCCAGTGAAAATGACCAAGAACTGTGGATCAGCCCGACCGGTTGAGCCCGGTTTTCATGATCACAGCATGTTTTCCTCCGGGCACTCTCTCGACCGAGTAGACATCCCCCTCGGCACCTGAATATCTTCCCAGAAGCGACTCGATCGAACTCAGGTCGTCCGGGCTCAGCTGGAAACCGAAGATTCGAAGGTTGTCTTGCAAATGGTCGGCGTTCCTCACCCCGACCACCGTCGCCGCCACCCCGGGTCGGTCCAAGACCCAACGTACCGCGACATTGGCAATCGAAACCCCGTGGCGTCGGGCGGTCGTATCCAACCGCCGCAGCAACTCCTGAAAGGCGGACCATCCCCCCAGCTCTTCGATGATTAGTCGGTACTTCACCAGGGAACGGTTCGCCAGTGGCCCGGCCGGAGCCGGTTTGTTCAGCCAACGGTCCGAGAGGAATCCACCGGCCAAGGTTCCGTAACAGAGCAGATGCACACGATGACGCCGGCACAAAGCCACCATCGACCGCTCGGGCCGGCGATCCAAAAGCGAATATTGCAGCTGATGGGCGACGACCTCTATGCCTTGGTCCAAAACCTGAGACAAGCGTCGGCTATCGAAGTTGGTCACTCCCAAATGCCTTATCTTGCCGGCGGCCCGCAGCTGATCGAGCCAACCGAGGGTGTCGAGCCAACCGTCGACGGCCCAATCCCACCAATGGAATTGCACCAAATCCAAACAGTCCGTGCCCAGTCGGTTCAGGCTGCGATCTATCAACGTTTCAACGTAGGTCTGTGAGATCCGCGGCAGAACCTCGAGATCCGGGACCAACTTGGTATGAATCCGTATCTTCGGACCGCCCTGCGCCGGACTCGGCAACGAACTCAGAAGGCGACCGTAAAGGGCCTCGACACCGGTGTAAATGTCGGCACCGTCGAAGGTGGTCAACCCGGCATTCACCAATGATCGAAGCTCCGCGAGCTTCGCCTCCCCATGACGGCTTGCCCCTACGTTTGCAGTCGGGTCGTGGCCCTCGGACAGCTGCCAGCCGCCGTTGATGAGGCGCGGGATACGATATCCAGGCCGTAGCTCAAACTCCTGGACCTGACCTTTGCCGGATGCTTTGGAAGGCATGGAGTCCTTGGCGGGTTTCGGACCGTTGGAATTCAAGAGTCCTGCCCGCCGCGCGGCCGATCTGAAGCCAGGGGCACGGCGGTCACCTCACTATGTCGAAAGGTCCGGCGGCCCAAACGGCGCACCCGAAATAGGGCACCACAATGGGGATCCGGACACGCGATGTCCATGTCCGTGGTCATCCAATCGTTGGCGTGGGTCGGCCTTTGTTTCGCCGGCAGAAGCGGCAGCAACGCCGCCAAAGGATAGATCGGGAAAGACTGCCCTGCCGGCAAATGGAGGTTCTCTCCACGCAGCTCGAAAAAACTTCCCTCTGGATGATTGCAGACCATTCTTCGCCCCGGCACGGCGACCACTTCGACCCGCAAGTCGTAGAGCCAAAAACTATCGTCGCTCGCTGATGCTTCGTCCGGTGATCCCATGTCGATTGATCCTTCCGTGGCCTCGCTCGTCGACGCCGAAGCTCGCCACCATGTCCTTGGTCGAGGCTCGGGTCCGATGCGGTTCTCTGCTAATCTTTAGCCGCAGATCATAGCGTTATTTCCTTGGAGGAAAACCGGTTGAACCACGAACCTACCGCCCTGAGCTATCGCGGCGGGCTGGCCGGGGCCTTTGCCCCCCTACTGCTTTTTCTCGGCGGGGTCATCTGGCTCGGTCTCTCCGGCGCCCCTGGAGAACAGGGGTTCTGGCCGATTTTGGTCTTGGCGATCGGCTTAGGCCTCCTGCTGTGCCGCGACCGCAATGCTTACGCCGAGGCCATCATCGGGGGCATGAGCCAGCCGATCATCATGGTCATGATCCTAGCTTGGCTGCTGGCCGGGGTTTTGGCGTCGCTGATGAATGCAGCTGGATTTGTCCAAGCCTTGGTTTGGTCCGCCGAGCAAGTGGGTGTGACCGGAGTCGGTTTCGCCCTGGTCGCCTTCTTCATCGCTTCGGCCGTCTCCACCTCCACTGGAACCAGCCTCGGCACCCTCATTCTCTGCTCGCCCTTGTTGTACCCGGCCGGCGGATCCCTAGGAGCAGACCCTGCACTCTTGATGGGTGCGATCCTCGGCGGCGCGACCTTCGGAGACAACGTTTCACCGGTGTCGGACACCACCATCGCCTCGACCGTGACCCAAGGAGCGAGAATCGGCGAGGTGGTTCGAAGCCGGCTTCGTTACGCCCTGCCCGCCGCAGCGTTGGCGTTGGTCGCTTTGGTGATCTTCCACGGCCCGCTCAAAACCCGATCGGCGCCGGACGCTCCGACGGTTGCCTCCGACTCGCAACTCATCGCCCCACAGGCCGAGGGCCCAACCCTCGAGCCGGCGCAGCCCGCCTCGAGCCCCCGCGGCCTCCCGATGCTGATCGCCCCCGCCTTGGTCATCTTCTTGCTTTTCCGCCACGTCCACCTCTTGGAAGGATTGATGAGCGGTATCGCGGCGGCGATCGCCATTGGGTTGAGCACGGGATTGATTTCGATCAGAGAGCTGATTTATGTCGAGCCCGAGGCCTTTACCGCCACCGGAATTCTGGTGGAAGGTATGCAGCGCGGCGTCGGAGTGTCCATTTTCACCATCCTGCTCATGGGTTTGGTGTCCGGCTTAGAAGCTTCCGGGGTCATCCACCGCTTGTTGAATTTTGCCAAATCCCACATCGATTCGCCGCGCAGCGCGGAGTGGTGGGCCTTCGGCACGGTCTCCGCTGCAACGCTGCTGACCACCCATTCCGTGGTCGCTCTGCTGGCAGTAGGCTCTTTCGTCCGGGAGACCGGTTTTCGTCAAGGTATTCGCGCCGACCGGCGGGCCAACATCCTCGACACCACCGTTTGCACCTACCCGTTCCTATTGCCTTATTGCATTCCCACCATTCTCGCCGCCAGCACGACCGTGGGAGCCGGGGCTTACGGCATGCCCCAATTGAACGCCCTCACGGTGGGGCTCTACAACTTCCATTCTTGGGCGTTGTTGGCCGTGATGCTCTTCGCCATTTCCACCGGCTGGGGTCGGGTGGTCGACGAGCCCACTAGCAAAAACCGAGACTCCGACCGTTCCAGCCCGTGGCAGCCCGACGTCTCAGCCCAAAGCAGCACCTCCATGCTGGTTCGCAATGCCGACCTGCGGACACTGCGCAGGGAAACCAAGGAACAAGCCGCAGGCAGGACGGAGTCCGCGGACTCGACCAAATCCTTGGCCAGCGTTACGGAAAAAATAGACTTCGAGGATTTTGGCTGGCGAGAGCCCGAGCCCGACAAGAGCGACGAGCCCGCCCCATGAAAGGTCCAATCCTCTCGCTGTCTCTGCTGGCTTTGGCGCTGCCGACTCTCTTCATCACAGGCTGCGGTGAAAGTACCGGCCCCGTCGACCAAAGCGAGAGGGTCGGCAACAGCGGCAGCGACAGATTCGACCGGGAAGCGGTGCAAGATCAAGAGATCAGATCTCTGCTCGACGGCTACTTGGAAGCCTACCTCACCACATTCCCTAGCCGAGCCACAGCCGCCGGTGACCACCGGCAGGATCGCCGACTCGAAGATTATTCACCCGGCAATCTCAACACCTGGGTAGCAGAGAACCAGCTGATCAAGGATCGGTTGGAGCGTTTCCTCCAAGAATGGAGCGACGATTCCCACTCGTGGAACCCCGAGGTCCAAGAGCGGCGAGATGCTGTGCGCTTAGATGCGGAGATCATTCTGCGCTGGGCTTCGCGCGAGATCTTCCGCTTCCACACCTTGGATCAAAGCCGGCAAGATCCACTCTTTTGGTCTTCGGTGCTCGGAAGCTCCGCGGTTTTTCTGCTCGTTCGCGACGACCTACCCTTGGCCGACCGATTGGATCGACTGGCGGATCGTACGGCGCTGATTCCCCGCTTTTGCGGCCAAGCCCAAACATCGCTGAGCCTTGGAAGCCCAGAACGCTTGGTCAGTGATCACGCCCAAATGGCCGCTGCTCAGATTCGTGCTGCGGCCGATTTCTTCGCCAATCGATTGGTGGAATCTGCGGAGCCCCTACAGGGCGAGGAAACCCAGGGTGAGACGACGCACACCTTGCGTCGAAGATTGAGCACCCAGGGTCGCCAGGCCGCCGAAGCCATGACCGAGCTGGCAGATTTCATCGACGAGTTGGCGGTCAACGGCACGGGCGACCCCCGGCTGGGGCCTCTCTACGCCCGGAACTTCTACCTCGGTACCGGTATCGAGGAACCGGTGGATGCGCTCGAAAAAAAGGCCGAGTCGGATTTGCAAGCGACCGCATTAGCCACCGCAAATTATTGCCGAGCGATTTGGTCCCAAATCGCAACGCAGCCGAGCGATCCGGAGCCCGACGAAGACGACGAGGTCATCAGGGCCTGTTTCAGGCGCATTGCCCGCGATCGGATCGAGTCTGTGGACGCGTTCGTCGACTATTATCGAAAAGCTACCCGTGAAGCTTTCGACTTTGTAAACGACCACAAAATTCTCACACAGCCAGGAACTTTAACCTTATCCGTCGACCGATCGCCGGCTTTCTTGGCCGGCCAAGCCGTAGGCGGTATCTATCCCAGCGGTCCGTTTTCACCCCATGCCCATGCCTTGCTCTTTGTGCCGACGATTGCCGACTCGGCGCCTCCGGAGATGAAGAACGCCTTTTATGGCGACTTCAACCTCCATTTCAATCTCATGATCACCCCTCACGAAACCACCCCGGGCCACTACGCACAGGGCAAGGCGGCGGCCCTCGGCAGCTCAAAGATTCGGGCAATTTTCTATGATGGGGTTTATGTGGAAGGCTGGGGAACCTTTAGCGAAAAGCTAATGCTTGATCACGGCTGGGGAGGCCCCCTCACCCGGGTCGCTCACCTCAAGAAGCAATTGGAAAACATCGCCCGCACCTTGGTTGATATCCGAGTGCACAACGGAACTATGGACCGGCAGCAGATGCTCCAATTCCTGCGCGAGCAAGCCTTTCAGGACGGCCAATTCGCGATCAATATGTGGACCCGAGCCACCACTTCGTCCCCTCAGCTCACCACCTACTATCTGGGATTCAAAGACATTTCCGAGTTCTACCAAGGTTGGCGAGCCCGCCATCCGCAGGCACCGACCCATGAATTCAGCGATCGAATGATGTCCCTCGGCCCCGTACCGGTTCGCAACTACCGACCCCTCTTAAAAACGGGCAGCTAACCCCGGCCGCTCCTTCGGCAGGCCGTGCTCCTTGCTCGAAATCCGTCGTGTGGGCCCCGCTTGTCCTCCTGAGCCCTACCCGAGATTTGACAAAATACCTGCCCATAGATTCTCAAAGTCGAGAAGCCCCAGTTCTCACTTCCGAGAATTCAGATCTCTGCCATTCAGAGATTTCCTTCGCCCAAAGATCAAATTGCGGCCAGAACAACTGCATCAGATCCAGGCGTCCGGTCTGCTTCTTGCACCAGGAGAGGTTTTGCTCTGCCTTTTCTCATTTGCCGTCTTTGAACGTTTTTGTGTTGAAGGAGCTGCCTCATGTGTGTCCCTACTTCTCGTCGTCACCCCGGGATCGGAATTTCGGTAATTCTGACCTTGATCATCACCTTTTTCTCCCCTCCCACGGCTTCGGCCCAGTATTACAGCTCGGTAGACACCACCAATGCCACGACCCTGCGGGCCACCCTGCATGAGGTGATCGACGACCACGAGCGATTTCCTTATACGGCATCCACCACCGACACCTGGGACATCCTCAATCTCGCCGATGAGGACCCCAATGACATCAACCGCATTGTCGACATCTACAAGAACGCTTCCTACGCGAAGATCTCAGGCGGCGTAGGAGCCTACAATCGGGAGCACTCCTGGCCGAAATCCTACGGATTCCCGAATGATGGCGCCGACAACTCCGCTTACACCGACTGCCACCATCTTTTCGCGTCCGACGTCGGCTATAACGCCGAGCGGTCCAATCGACCGTTCCGACAGTGCAATTCAGGGTGTGTTGAACACGCCACCGACTTCACCGATGGTCGAGGCGGCGGCACCGGCGTTTATCCCGGGAATTCCAATTGGGGAACCGGCGACTTTACCCAAGGCACCTGGCAAACCTGGTCGGGACGTAAGGGCGATGTGGCCCGAGCGCTCTTCTACATGGACGTCCGCTACGAAGGCGGCGTCCACAGCGGCACGGGTTATTCAGAGCCCGATCTACGCCTCACCGACAACGAATCTCTGATCGATCAATCCAATACGGGCTCCAACGAGAGCGTTGCCTACATGGGCATGTTGTCCGTGTTGTTGCAATGGCACGTGGAAGACCCCGTGGACGCGCGGGAACTCTACCGCAACGAAATCGTTTACGGCTTTCAAGGCAACCGGAATCCATTCATCGACAATCCGGATTGGGCCCTGTGCATCTACCAAGGCACCAGTTGCGGCGGTGGTGGCGGTGGTGGCGGTGGTGGTGGCGGTGGCGGGGGCGGTGGTGGCGGTGGTGGCGGGGGCGGTGGCAATCCCGCGGGCGACTTGATCCTCACCGAGGTGCTCTACGACGTTTCTTCCACCGACGACGGCTGGGAATGGGTAGAAATCTACAACCGAGGGACCTCTACCGTAGATCTTTCGGCTTGGTCTCTGGGCAACGGCGGAACTAGCTACACTTGGTCCACGGTGCAGCTGTCCGGCACCCTCGCTCCGGGCCAAATCTTTGTCGTCGGCGGCGCTTCGTCCGGCAGCAACAACGGAAATCCCAGCTACGACCAGATCTTCAACTTCAATCCCGACTTCCAGAACAGCGGCTCAACGGCGGACGGCGTGGCGCTCTTTAACGTCGCCGCAAGTGCGATCACCGCCTCCACGGTGCCCATGGACGCCGTGGTTTACGGCTCTTCGAACAACAGCGGCCTGATCGATGAAAGCGGATCCGCCAACGCCCCCGAGGTCGGCGATGCCGGAGCCGGCTCGTCGATCGAACGGATCGACCTCGCCGGCAGCTGGCAGATTCAGAGTTCACCGACCCCAAACAGCACACCTTTCGCCTCCCCACCGACCAATACCGCCCCCAGCGCGTCGATCAGCACCCCGAATTCGGGCTCAGTATTTGTTGACGGCGATACGGTGAGCTTTGCGGGCGGAGCCTCCGACAACGAGGACGGCGACCTTTCGGCAAGTTTGGTCTGGAGTTCGAACCTCGACGGCCAGATCGGCCTCGGAGCCTCGTTCTCGTCATCGAGTTTGTCGGTTGGATTCCACACCCTGTCGATCTCGGTCACCGATTCCGGCGGGCTGAGCGCCGGAGACAGCGTTTCGATTGAGGTCCAGCCGGCGGCCGGCCCCACCACGGTGACCTTCACGTCCATCGCGAGCCAAGACGGCTGGGTGCGCGAGTCGAGTGAAAACTCGAGCGTGGGTAGCTGGATCAACTCCGGCTCAACCACCACCAGCGCTCTGCGCATTGGCGATCACAAAAAGGACCGGCAATACCTGGGCATCGTCTCGTTCGACACCTCTTCCTTGCCGGCCGGTGCGACGATCACGGCGGTTACTTTGAGGTTGAAGCGCGGCACGGTGATCGGCACCAACCCGTTCAACGGCGGCTTTGGCCAAGCTGAGGTCGATGTCCAAAGCGGCGCTTTCTCGGGCTCTACCAGCTTGCAAACCAGCGACTTCGAAGCCGCCGCCACCGCACCCGGAGCGGGAGTCCTGTCGAATCCGAGCGCCAACGGAGATTGGTCGGAAGCGGTTCTCGACGCATCGGGCCTGGCGGCGATCAACGCCTCGGGCACCACCCAGCTTCGCTTTGGTTTCGAGCTGGGCGATAACGACGACCTCGGAAACGATTTCGTCGGTTTCTATTCCGGTGACCACAGCAACAGCTCGAACCATCCCCAGCTGGTAGTGACCTACCAATAGAACCAGATCGGCCGGCCGAAGCCGGACCGGCCGGAAGATCTGTATTTTTTTAATGATCTTCCCCTTAAGATTTAGCCTATTCGACTGAACTTCAGTCCCGTAATGCAAGTCTTAAGAGCCTTGATACACAATCTGACCATCGAAACCGTCCGAGCTTTTCGCCTGTACCAGGCAGTTGTTCAGACGGTCTATTTTCACCCCTTTATCGGGGTTTCTCTCGGTTACCACCTCACTGGGGCCCGCTCTCCGTCTCCCAGTCCCGGCTCAGCCCTGCATCGCTCATCGAGGGTGCAGGGCCGCTTCAGCTTTTTCCCTCTCCCCGCCGCAGATCTCCTGAGTTCACGCCTTGAGATCACCCGAGCTCCGTCTTGCTAGCCGTTGTACCGGCGTCTAAACTGGACCCCGTGAGCAACTCGAGCTCGGAGCCATACCCCATTCCAAAGCAGGTCGGGCCGTACCTCATCAAGAGTCGGCTCGGCGTGGGTGGGATGGGTGCGGTCTATAAAGCCTATGACGACCGGCTCAAACGCACGGTTGCGATCAAGCACATCCTGCCTCACATCGCCGGCGACGAATCCTCCCGTCATCGATTGCACCGCGAAGCCCAAGCGGCGGCCAGTCTCAGCCACCCCTCCATCGTCCAGATCTTCGACATCTTCGAAGCCCATGGTTTCGATTGGATTGTGATGGAATTCGTCGATGGCGATCGCCTGCAGGTGCTGATCGAGGATAATCGCATCGGTCTAGCGGAGGCGGTGGGTCTGTCACGCGAAATCTCCGAAGGCTTGGCGGAAGCCCACAGCAAGGGCATTGTGCACCGGGACTTGAAGACCGAAAACGTCATGGTCACCCGGGCCTTCCACGCCAAGATTCTCGATTTTGGGCTGGCGAAGAATATGTTCGGCAGCGGCAAGCTCAGCTCCGATTCCGAGGAAATCACCGATTTGGGGGCGATTTTAGGCACCGGCCGTGCCATGTCCCCGGAGCAAGCCATGGGTGAGGAAGTTGATCACCGATCCGACCTCTTCTCCCTCGGCACGTTGATGTTCGAAACCGTAACGGGACGCTCGCCCTTCGCCGGCAACAGCGTTTACAACACCCTGGCGAAGGTGTGCAGCGCCCGGCAAACGCCGGCCCGGGACGTCAATCGTCACGTTCCTGAGGAGCTGTCGAATCTGATCGACAGATTGTTGGAAAAAAATCCCGAGCACCGCCCTCAGTCCGCCCGGGAAGTGATCGTAGAGCTTCGGGTGATCGAAAAGCTGCCCCTACCCGAGTGGGGCGGCGTCTACGGCCCTTACGGAGATGAACAAGAGGGCAAAAACGTTGATTTCTTGGACCTCGACCCGGCCCAACTGCCTCCGCCCGACCGACCGCCGATGGCCTCCAAACTGCGCGACCTGGCCGGCTACGCCCCTGCTTCCGTACCCGGCGGCACCGCAGACCGCCCCCCTTCGGATCCGAGCCTTGCACCCACCATGGCTCCGAGCCGGTCGCGGCACCGGGGAGACGATACCCCGCCCATGACGGAGTTGCCGCCCTTGCCCGCCGGCCAAGAGCTCACCGAGCTGATCGGGCGAGCCCACCAGGGCAAGATTTCCACCACCAGTTCCACCGAAGAGATGCCTGTGTACGCGCCGGTCAAATTGTCGATGGACACGGACTCCGCCACTTCCGTCACCACCCGCCCTCAATCGGGGGTTTACCTGCGCACGGTCTTGGCTCTCAGCCTCGAAACCACCGACGGCAAACCGCCGGACAAGCGCATTCAGGTGCTCTTCAATCGCAAACAACGATATTTCTCGTTGGAATATGAAGGTCAACAAGCGGATGCCGACACATTGAGCCTATTGCTTTTTGAACGGCCCAGCCTCGCCTGCCAATGCGCGCTGGCCTGTTTGCGTTGGGCCGAGGAGCTGCCCGACGAGCCCGCGGTCCGCGTTCGAGCGGGATTGCACATGGGTGAACTCGTGCTCTCCCATTTGGGCCTCCGGCTGCAAGTCGCGGGCAGCACCTTGGACGTCGCCTGTGATCTCTTGGAAATCGCCCAGGGCGGGCAAGCCCTCGCCACCCCGGCGGTTTACGATTTGACCCGCCGCGCCATGGAGGAAGGCTCAAACTCCGACCACCATAGCGCCTGGGTCGACCACGGTCGCTATTACGTGCATCGTTTGAGCGAAACCGTGGAAGTACGCGCGCTCGCCACCCGGGAAGAAATGGGCCGACAGGTTCCCGGCGAAAGCACCGGCATCCGCCGATTGGCCGAAGGACCCGAGAAGGCCTGACCGGGCAGGAATCAATCGGCACCAGGAATCAATAGGCACCAGGGATCAGCTGAAAAGCGCCCAAATCCACGGATCGGCGGGCTGAGATGCTGACAAATTGATAACCCCGCTCTCCAATCACTAGGGAATAAACGCCTGGCGCCACATCCTCGAGTCGGAAGGTACCGTCCGCACGGCTCCGTACCTCGGCCAAAAATCGATTGCCCGCCACGTCTCGTAAGCGCACACGAACCCCCGGGAGCCGTTCGGCGGAAAGGGTTTCCAGCCGCCCGATCACGACGCTTCCCGACAGCTCTAAGGTCACCGTTTCCGGGACTTCTTGTGGGTCGGTAGATTCGAAACCCACCCCCAACGCGGCTCCACTGCCCAAGGCCGGTCCCCCCACGGCACCTAGGGGGCCGCCTAAAGTGCCCAGGTAGATTTGCTCCTCGAATTGGGTTTGCTCATTCCAACGGAGAAGGAATACATCGGCCGGCGGGCCGGGATCCCGACGCAGTTCAAACAAACCCCCGCCTTTGGCCACCGCCCGTTGGCGCGTCCCGGTTCCACGGACCATTACCTGGCTCCGCGTCACCCGCTCCGTGGGCAGAAGCTGCAAACGCATCAGCTCCCGGCCGGTATCGAAGCTCACCGTGGCGATCTCTCCGGCCTCTACTCGGACAAATTTCTGTTCCCCATCGCGGGTTTCGACCACCGTCGTACCGGTGACGTCGAACCGCGGTAACACCACGTAATAACCACCCGGCACCAAGGCGGACGAAAGCGCTTCGCCCCGGGAATCGGTTTCCATGGCGGGTACCGGCCCCGATCGACTTCGAATGGAGGCGGGCGGCACCACTTGCAAGATGCAACCGGCGCACGGCCCTCCATCGGCGGAAAGATCGCCGACCACGGCGCGAATCCATCCCCCTCGCGCCAGCTCAACAACCCGTCCCGGATCCTGGGCTGAGTCCTTTTGCACGGCCTCATTCCAAACCACGTGCACCGGAGGCCGATCCAATGCCGCCACCCTCAAAACCAAATCCCGGTCCCCGGCGGCGGTCACCTGAAATTGGCCCTCGACGTCGGACAAGGTGTCGTCAAGACCCCGGGGCTCGACCACCGCAATCGACGCTCCGGCGATGGGCGAACCGTCCTCCTCGGTGACCACCCGTCCAATCAACGCCGGTGAAGCGGGCAAGTAGATCAGCCCCAGATCCAAGGTTTGCCCCGCCGTCAAAGAAATCTCTCCCACCCACGGCTCGAAACCCGGCGCTGCCAACGTCAGGCTCCAGTCGCCGGGGTCCAACCCGTGGAGAGCAAAGACCCCTTCCGCATCCGCCACGGAGCTGAGTACAGAGGACGCCTCGGCGCCGGTTCCCTTGGCCGAGATCGAGATCGTGGGTGGGGAAAGATCCGCGACATCCGATACCGAGTTTGTTTCATCGTCTGTTTCGTCACCTGTTTTGTTGTTCGGTTCGGAGTCGCCTACGCGGTCGGGTGCGATGTCGAAATCCGCCGTCGCCACCGAGCCGAAAACCGACGCCAGCTGGGACAGCTCGCACTCCATGGCGACCGGCAAGAGTTCGAATTGCTGTTGCCAGGAGACAAACCCCCGCGCATCACAGCTGATCGTGACGGGCATCTCAGCGGACAACCCACTCATCTCGACCCAACCTTCGGCGTCACTGCGGGCGCGCAGCTCCGTCCAATCCGCGACCTCAAAACCTTGACGGGCCAGCACTTGAGCGCCTTCAATCGCACGACCCACTTGATCCACGACCCGAACTTCGAGGGACAATCCAGCCGGCACTTCAATGTCGCCGAGTTCGAACGGATATTGGCTCGCGTCTTTGGATGCTTCTGGGGATTCGGGGTCCTCCAAGGCGTCCGGCTCCGGCAAGGAGAAGGGCACCCTGTAGAGCTGAGCGCTCGGCAAATGGGCTTCGAGCACGTAGTCACCCGCCGCCACGGGCGGAATCTCGAACTGACCTTCGTCATCCGTGGAAACGAATCGTCGCAGCCCATCCGTCGTCCGCTCACCCGCCGCCGAATCTCCGGCCCCTGGCCACGGAATCGTGAACGGGCGTCCAGCCACCAAGTCGGCCGGCACCAACGAAATCTGGGCACCGACCACGGGAAAGCCCTCTTGAATCACCCGTCCGGTCGTGGATCGGCCGGCGACGGGTTCTAATGTCACCGTCAGCTCTGCCGGCTCGATATCTTGTCGGAGCCTCGAGGCTACCGACGCCGAACTCACGGCGTCACCCCCGTCTTGGGGCTCGATCCCAGAACCCGCTCCATCGAGTCGATAGATTCCATCGGGTCGATAGATGTAGTGGCGCCCACAAGTGACGCCGAATCCCGGCCCGCCGAAACAAATCATGGCCGGTCCCGGGGGCACCTGCGGCTCGAACCCAAGGGTCTTCGGCTCCTCAGCCTGAGGATCCGAGCCTTCGGCCTGGGGCTCGGCCTCGTTTAAGTCGGCATTGCCGGCTTCTGCGGCTTCTGGGGCTTCTTCCGCCGCCCACCGGTGCAAGAGCCCCGGGCCCCGACCGGTCAACGGCGTCACCTCTACCCACCACCCAGACTCTGGCGATCCCGAAAACTCATGGAAAATCTCGATGCGGGTGCCCTTAGACTCCCCGGCCTCGTCGAGGCCCTGGGCCTCCTCAAGCTCCTGGGCTCCGCCGACTCCGACCCTCAATACACCAAAGAGGAGGACTGCAAACGCTGCGGCGCTCCACCAAGAGCCACCGAAGCGCGGACCACCCCACAGCTCGCGCGGCGATAACGGATCGCCGGGTTTGTGGCTGGGTTTGTTAAGGTCGGGATCAGGCAGTATTTTATGTTCCAAGGTGAGCGGCTCCACTCGGCTCTCCGAATTCTCGGTATTAGGTCTACTCCAGTTCTACGTCAACCACGTTCGATTGTCACGCTTCTAAGCCGCCCCGTTTCCAAGCAAGCCATGACCCCTCCCTATCGTTTGATCGACCTCTTCGCCGGTGCCGGCGGTTTGACCCTCGGTTTTACCTGGGTCGATCACGGCCGCCGCAAGGCCTTTAAGCCGATCTGGGCCAGCGACTTCAATCGCCACGCCGCCGCGACCTATAACGCGAATTTCGGCGATCACTGCCGCCACGGGGACATCGTGGATTTGCTTCAAGATCCCGCCACGGAGATTCCCCAGGCAGAGGTCGTGATCGGCGGACCCCCTTGCCAGGGATTCAGTCTGCTGAATCGGAATCGTCGGGTTGATCCGCGCAAGCAGCTCTGGCGTCCGTTCATGGACATCGTCCAACGGTCCGGGGCACGGGTCTTTGTGATGGAGAACGTCCGCCAGCTGTTGGGCTCCGAGGAGCTGCTGGCCATCCGGGAGGTGGCTGAATCGCTCGGTTTCCGGGTCGCCGACGCCCTGCTGTGCGCGGCCGACTACGGCGTGCCCCAAGAGCGCTATCGGGCGTTTGTGGTCGGCTCACGGGAGGGTTCTCCGACCCCGGCCTTCCCGCCCGAGCCCAGCCATCGAAAGGCCACCCAAGCAAATTCTCGCCTACCCCCGTGGCGCACCGTGCGCGACACAATCGAAACCCTTCCCGAGCCGACCGGCACGACCCTGGGCGACCAACCCGCCCCCTTGGACTTGCATTTCGGCCGCTCGCCGACGGAAAAAAGCCGCTTCCGATACCGCGCCGTGCCTCCGGGCGGCAATCGCTTCGACCTGCAACGCAATGCCCCCGAGCTGACCCCGGCCTGTTGGGTGCGAAAAAAGTCCGGTGGCACGGATCTCTTCGGCCGCCTCTGGTGGGACCGGCCTTCGGTCACGATCCGAACGGAATTCTTCAAACCGGAAAAGGGCCGCTACCTGCATCCGGAAAAACATCGACCCATCACCCATCGGGAAGCCGCGCGCTTGCAGTCGTTTCCAGACGACTTCGTTTTTAAGGGCAGCAAATCCGAAATCGCCCGACAAATCGGCAACGCAGTGCCGCCATTGCTCGGCAAAGCCGTAGCGCAATCGGTGCTTGAAATCCTCCAGGCCGCCGACAACGACCCGACTCTGCCATCGCAAGACACCGATCCATCCTCCCGTCGGCCGGCCTTGAAGCTTCCAACTTAGATTGATTCGCGCCGAGTTCACCACGCGAGGCACAGACACCCTTGGAGAATCTCGACCTCAATCCCCCGGAAAAGTAACTGGTGACGTCAAAGGGGACTCGGAGAAGAGGGGTCTCAGCAGGGTGGATTCTGCCATTTGCTGGAGGGCTTGTTCCGGGGAGGCTTGGGAGCCCGTTTCGGGTGCAGTGACTCTGCCGGCTGCGGCAAGGATTTGCTCACGGTCGTGCCCGGCGACGAGGCCACGGAAAATCGGCAGCTGGACGCCGGTGATGTTGAATTCCACGCCGCCGCTGTCGGCGACCGTGGCCAAGGAGTGCTCGACGTGCTCCAGGACATCGCCTTCGGGCTCGCGCAGGCGCATCGCCCGGAAGAGGGAATCTCGATCGGGCATCAGCATCAATAGGGCCAGGAGGAATCGGGCGTCGGCCTGTCGAACCCGGCGGCGGGTCAACCCGATCCGACGGACTCGCATTTGCTCGACACACGCCGACCACAGCAGCTCGACGACCTCGTCGTGCCGACGCCGAGCGAGCTGGAAGCAGTGGTTGAAGAAATCTTCTTTCACCTTGCCACGGCTGAGATTGAGCATGTCTAAGGCGAAATAAACAGACTCTAAGTCTCCGCGACTCAACAGGCCGGGCAGATAGGTTTCGAGGCCCTCGATCTCACCCTTGATCATGCCGTCGAGCAAGAGAAGCCGACGCTGCCTCAAGGGATCCGCCACGGTCGAGCCGATACCCAAACCGGGATACAAATATCTCAGCTGAGGCAGGCGGTCCGAATCTTGGTAGGTCCGCACCACGAGGGTGACCGACGGCGCATCCAGGTGAAAAAGCTGATGGATCAACCGATCACCGGATCGGATCGGTTTGAGATCGCCGACACCGAGCAGCTCCGTGGAGTCGAGGGTCAGCCGGCCGGTGCGAAAGCTCGAGCTGAACCGTCGCTCAGTTTCGAAGCTCCAAAGGCTGTGCACGCTCGAACCCCCAAATACGTAGAAAGCCCCGGAAAACCCATGGTCGTGGATGTGGGTTGTGCCCGTGCGCCAAAAAAGAGCCTCGATATAAAAGCGCGACGACTCATACAACAGGATCGGTGGCTCGCCGAACAATCGAGGTTGGACGGGCTGTTGGATTCCGTGATGGGATTCGAAAAGCCAGTCATATATATCCGTCAGGGCCACGTGCTCGACCGGCGGCTCCTGCCTCAGCTGCTCGCTCACCAAATCGGGAAATCGTTCCTCGTCGTAGTAGCAAGCGCTCCACTGATCCTCGATTCGATTTCCGAGACGCTGAAAGTATTCGATCATCGGGTTTGCTCGCAGGCCAGGTCAGCGGTTTGAGGGTCAGTCGGAGGACGACGGCGCCATCGCCGATGCATCCACACCCATTGCTCGGGGCGACGGCGGATCTGGGCTTCGATGGCGGCGGTCATCACTGCCGTGGCTTGGGTGGCATCATTCGGCAAGTCGAGGGCCGAATGGAAGGTGATGCGATGGCGTCCGTCCTCCAATCGCTCGGCGAAGGTCGGCACCACATCCGCGCCCAGTCGCAGGGCGAGGTCCGCGGCAGCAGTCGGCGTGTGGGCGAGCTTGCCGAAGAACGGGACCCAAACCCCATCGGTTCGTATGTCTTGGTCGATCAACATCGCCAAGCACCCGCCCGCTCTCAAGGTCTTGAGCATCTGCCGACTCGACTGGCGGCTGCCGCGGGCGATGGCTTCGGAGCCCAGGTGGGATCGAAGGTCTACGGTCAGTTGTTGCAATCCTTCGTCGTCGAAGCCGCGGGTCATGGCCGCCAAACCGAGCCCATGGCTGTGGTTGGCGCAGGAGATCAGCTCCCAATTGCCGCAATGGGCGGTTAACACCACAATCGGGCGACCGGTCTCCCGAATTCGCTCGATCTCCTCAAAACCCACCACTTCCACCAAGCGATCGGCGTCGGGGGCGGGTCGGCCCCAAATGTGCAGCAGCTCGAAGAGGGACATGCCGAGATGGCGAAAGCAGCGCCGACCGAGAGCACGACGCTCCGCATTCGACAGCTCAGGAAAAGCCAGCTCCAAATGGGCTAGGCAACGCTTGCGGTCACGGCCACTCAGCCCCCAAGCCAGCCGTCCAAGGGCGACCCCCAACGCTTGACACATGGACCAAGGCAGCCAACCGAAACACGCACGCAGCAGTCTCAGCAAAGGCGCTAAGGCGGAAGCGCGGATCCAGCGACGCAGGCGTTGAAAGGCGGAAGACCGTTGCCGCCGAGGCTCGACCATTGGGTCAGGATTCCAGCGAGTAATCGGCCACCAATCGTCGCCAATCGCCGCGGGCTTGCAGGATCAGCTCGATCATCTCGCGCGCCACCCCGTGTCCACCGGCGGCGGTCAACACGCGATGCACGACCGCTTGGACCTCGTCGACGGCGTCGTTGGGGCAAAAGGCCAAGCCGCAACGGCCCAGAACTGCGAGATCGATCAAGTCGTCACCGACAAAGGCCACCCTGCCCGGGGCGACCTCGCGCCGCTCGAGAAAAGCGTCGAAATCAGCGCCCTTATGCTTGGAGCCCAGGATCATCTCGTCGACCCCTAAATCTTTGGCGCGACGCTCTAATGGCCGGCTCCGGCGACCGGTAAAAATACCGACCTTGAGACCGGCTTTCTGGGCCAGCTTGAAGGCCAAGCCGTCCCGCACGTGGAAAGCCTTAATCTCCTCACCTTTGGCGGTATACCAAAGGCGTCCGTCGGTGAGCACGCCGTCGACGTCGAACAGCAACCATTCGAGACGGGTGGCTCGTTGGACAAAGGCTTCGTCGACCACGGACTCTTCGACTCTCAAAACAGCTCCAGGCGCCAGAGGTCATGGATATTCACTGCGCCTTCCAATCTCCCCTCCCCGTCGACGACGAAAAGGCTGGTGATGCGAAATTCTTCCATTTGAAGCAAGGCCGCCGACGCCAGCTGATCGCCGGCGATGGTGCGCGGACCGGCGGTCATGCCCTTTTCCGCCGTTTGATCCCAGGAGACGTCCCCTTCTTGCAACAAGCGCCGCAGGTCGCCGTCGGAAATACAGCCGACTAAGCGATTATCTTCGTCGACCACGGCGGTAATGCCGAGGCCCTTACCCGACATTTCCAGGATCGCATCGCGCATGGAGGCGTCGGTGCCGACCTTGGGCAGCTGATCGCCGGAGTGCATGAGTTCGGACACCTTGAGCAGACGCTTGCCCAGGCGCCCGCCGGGATGCAATTGAGCGAAATCCTCGGGGGTAAATCCGCGGGTTTCGAGCAGTGCCATGGCCAACGCGTCACCCAAGGCGAGGGTCGCGGTGGTCGAGGCCGTGGGTGCCAGGTTGAGGGGACACGCTTCTTTGTCGATCTCGGTCCGCAGGTGCACGTCCGCATGGCGTGCCAGCGGGCTCTCACGGTTTCCGGTCATCACCAGCAGTGGAACACCGAGCCGTTTGACGATCTCTACCAGACGCAGCAACTCCTCGGTGGTGCCCGAATAGGAAGCCGCCAACACCACGTCGTCCTTGGTGATCATGCCCAGGTCGCCATGGATCGCTTCGGCGGGGTGCAGGAATAGAGAAGGCGTGCCGGTCGACGCCAGGGTGGCGGTGATTTTCTTCAACACCAAACCGCTCTTGCCCATGCCTGTGCACACCAATCGCCCTTTGCAGGAGCGGATGATGTCGACGGCGCGATCGAATCCTTCGTCCAGCTGATCCACCAATCCGCTGACCGCCATGGCTTCCAGCTTGATCACCCAGCGCGCGATCTCCCTGGCAGATCGCGGGCCGTCGGAACCGGTGATCGCACTGGAGCCGGGAGGCGCGCTGGAGCCCATGGACGCGGTCATTCGGAGACTCCCGAATCCGTGATCTGCTGCAGGCTCGGCCAAATCACCCGACGCACCGCAATCAACGACTCCAATAGCAATTGGGCTCGATCCGGCGGCAGCTGGGTCGTGGCGTCGGAAAAGGCGTGATCCGGATCTGGATGGACTTCGAGAAAGATCCCGTCCGCACCCGCGGCCACGGCGGCGCGCGCCAGGGGCTCGGCAAAACGCCTTGCCCCGCCGGTGATCTTGCCGCCGCCGGGCAACTGCAAGGAATGGGTGACGTCGAAGACCACGGGAATGCCTTCGGAGCGCATCTGGGCGAAAGCGCGCATATCGACCACCATGTTGTTGTAACCGAAGCTATAACCCCGCTCGGTGACAAAAACTTTGGCGTTGCCCGCCGCGCGAATCTTGTCCACGGCTTTGGGAACATCCCCGGGCGCTAAAAACTGGCCCTTCTTGAGGTTGACCGCTTTGCCCGTCTCCGCTGCCGCTTGCAGCAGATCCGTTTGCCGGCAAAGGAAAGCCGGAATCTGCAGGACGTCCACCACCTCGGCCACCCGCGCGCATTGTCCGGGCTCGTGCACGTCGGTGAGGATCGGCAGGCCGACGGTTTTCCGCACATGGGCCAAAGCTTCCAAGGCCGGTTCCATGCCGATGCTCCGAAAACTATCGAGGGAGCTCCGGTTGGCTTTGTCGAACGAAGCCTTGAAAATCATCGGCACACCGAGGGCCTCGCCCATCGACGCCACGATCTCCGCCACTTCGAGCACATGCTCGGCGCTTTCGACCGCGCACGGACCGGCGATGATCGGCATGGCTTCACCGCCGAGCCAAATTCCGTCCGTCAGCTCGATGGGATCCAGCCGATGGCGGACGCCTTCCTCCGGCTCGTGCAGGTTCAGGCTTCTAGAATCCGAAATCCCCAGCTCGCTCAAGCCGGTACCTCCACCGCCGGGGTCACCGCGCGCTCCTTGCGACGCTCCGGCTGTTTTTTGCGCTCTTGTTCGTCGATCGCCGCGCGAATGAACGACACGAAGAGAGGGTGAGGCTCGGTCGGTCGACTCTTATATTCCGGATGAAATTGGCTGCCCAAGAACCAAGGGTGGTCCGGCAGCTCCACCATTTCAACGAATTTGCCGTCCGGGCTTTTGCCGGCCACGACCATGCCGTGTTCTTCCAGGGCCGGTAGGTATTTTTGATTCACCTCATAACGGTGTCGATGCCGCTCGCTGATCACATGCTCACCGTAGATCTTTTGGGCTCGGGTGCCTTCCTGGAGCCGGCAAGGATAGGCGCCGAGGCGCATGGTGCCGCCGAGGTTTTCCACCCCGAGCAAGTCGCGCAACTTGTAAATCACCGGATCCGGGGTGTCCTCAATGAACTCCGTCGACGCCGCGTGCTGAATACCGCAAACATGACGGGCGAATTCCACCACCATCATTTGCATGCCCCAACAAATGCCGAAACAGGGCACCTTCTGCTCTCGGGCATAACGGATCGTGGCGATCTTGCCCTCCGAGCCGCGCTTGCCGAAACCGATCGGCACCACGATGCCGTCGACTTCAGTGATTTCAGACGGCCAATGGTTGCTTTCGATTTCCTCGGCGCTGATGTAAATCAGCTCGGTTTTGGCGTCGTTTTCGAGCCCACCGTGGATCAAGGCCTCATTGAGGCTTTTGTAGGCATCCGCCAGCTCCACGTATTTGCCCACGATACCGATCTTGACCTTGCGCTTGGGATTGCGAGAGCGACGCACAAGGTCCTGCCACTTTGAAATGTCGCGATCGTAGTGGGGCAGATTCAGGAGGTCGAGCAGGGATTCGTCGAGACCGTCGCGCACGAATTCGAGGGGCACCTCGTAGATCGACTTACAATCCCGGGCTTCCACCACTTGCTCCGGATCGACGTTGCAGAAGAGAGCGATCTTTTGCCGCAGCTCCTCCGGCAGCTCGCGATCGGTGCGACAGATCAAGATGTCCGGTTGGATGCCGATCGCCCTCAGCTCGCGCACGGAGTGTTGGGTGGGTTTGGTTTTGAGCTCGTCGGCTGCGGCCAAATACGGAACCAGGGTGACGTGCACGTCGATGGCGTTGCGTCGGCCGAGTTCCTGGCGAAATTGGCGAATCGCCTCCAGGAACGGCAACGACTCGATATCACCCACGGTGCCGCCGATCTCTACGATCACCACATCGTGCCCCTCACCCAGGCGTCGCATGGCGGCCTTGATTTCGTCGGTCACATGGGGGATCACCTGTACCGTTTTGCCCAGGTAGTCGCCGCGTCGCTCTTTCTTCAGCACCGCGTCGTAGATCTTGCCCGTGGTGTAGTTGTGATGTTTGGTTGTGGTGGTGTGGGTGAAGCGCTCGTAGTGACCCAAATCGAGATCCGCTTCGGCGCCGTCGTCGGTCACGTAAACCTCGCCGTGTTGATACGGCGACATGGTGCCCGGATCTACGTTGACGTAGGGGTCGAGCTTCATGAGGGTGACTTTGAACCCCCGGCTTTCGAGAATCAAGCCGATGGATGAAGCGGCAACGCCTTTGCCGAGGGACGACACCACGCCGCCGGTGACGAAGATATATTTGGTCTTCATGACGATTTCCTGAATATCGATCAGGACCCTGCGGATTCAGAGCCCGCTGCGGACGTTTCTGGATATTGCTCTTCGAGCAGCTTACTAACCCTGTCCAGATCCTCCGGCGTGTCCACGCCGGGATGGGCAGGGCGATCAAGGGAAAGGACACGGATACGGATTCCATGCTCCAACGCCCGCAGCTGTTCTAAGGACTCGCTCAGCTCTAAGGGCGTGGGTGGCAGGGATGCGAGACGCAGGAGCACGTCGCGACGATAGCCATAAATGCCGATATGTAACTTCGGACCGGCGCCGGAGACTCCGGCATGGCGAGCAAAAGGAATCGGCGACCTCGAAAAGTAGAGAGCTCTGCCGTCGAGGGCGGTCACCACCTTCACCGCGTTGGGATCTTCGAATCGGCTCGGGTCGAGCGGCGCCGACAGAGTGGCCATCTCAAGCTCCGTCGACGGCTGCTCGGTCGACGGCTGCTCGGTAGACTCTCGAAAGAGTCGAGCCAAAAGCCCCACTGCCGAGGCGTCGATCAAGGGCTCGTCGCCTTGGATGTTGATCACCGCCCCGCAATCCCACGACTTGGCGGCCCAAGCGATTCGGTCGGTGCCGGACAAACAATCTTCCGGCGTCATCTCCACTTCGCCGCCGAAAGCAGACACCGCGTCGAAAATCCGTGAGTCGTCGGTGAGCACGACCACACGGTCGAGTTCGGGAACCGCCTCGACCCGGCGCACCACATGCTCGATCATCGGCCGTCCGGCGATCAATCGCAGGGGTTTACCAGGCAAACGGGTAGACGCATAGCGCGCGGGAATGGCGCCGATGATGCGGCCTTCTGCCATCAAAATGCTCTTGGGCGAATGGGGCGAGTTGGGGTCGTCCCGGTGGAAGGGGATCCGGCGCGAGCCGGTGCGTTCACCGGGATTCGACACTACCGCCGACAGCGCGTTTCGTCAAACGGAGAACGCCCGATCCCGCCATGGGCAGAATCGGGCGTCGGGATCCGAGGGGACCCACCGTTCGTAGGGTGCGGGGCAAGCCCATCCCTTAAGGACGAGAGGTCAGGGGCACGTCGCAAACGCCTCGGTGTCTTGAATCGGTTGGAACGGATTCGCCAGGTTGTTGGAGTAGATGCTAACTTGACTGGTCTCCGTGTCCTCCACCGTCAGCTCCACCTCGACGCTGGTCAAACCACCCGCAAAGACCCAGAAATGGCCGTTGATGCCACAGCCGTCCAAGACCTTGACCACCGCCTCCACATTGGCTTGGTCAAAGAACCAGAAGTAACCGGTATCGTCGGAAAGAGGAATCGGTTGACCGTTGCCGCGAGTCAGCTGGAAGTCCTTCCACGCCGCGGTGACCTTGAAACGGCCGTTGCGCAACATCAACGCCTCGGGCTCAAAACCATCCTGTCGGGTGAAAGTGAAGGTGCCCAAGGCCGTGCCGTTGTTCATCGGACCATAAGTGCTGAGGGCGATCGGTGCGCGGGGCGAGGTATTGCTGTCGCCGGCGGTGTAGGAGCCGCCGTTGTCGGTGCCGGCGTCCCAACCGTAGAGGGTGACCACTTTTTCGTTGATCCAATCGCCGTTTTCGACCAACGACAAACCCGAAACACCGACGAACCAATCGGGGCTCGGCGCCACCATGGTCACCAATGTCAACAACGGATAGTTGCGGGTCACGGTGAAGGTCGTGCTGACGTTGCCGGGCGAAGTCCCAATGCCCCCGGCAGAAATGACCGCCCGCGCGGTGCCGGCGTCGATCGCCGCTTGAACCTCGGCGTCCAGCGGGCTTTGTTGCCCTCGCTCCGCCATTTGCTCCATGCCGTCGCTGGCGATGCCGCCTTCCTGCCAGAAGCTCACTTGGTCGTTGTGCACGCCGCCGATCAAGCCGGAAAAATGGGGGTTGGACGGAAAGTTGTTGGGGTGGGTTTGGGCGCTCCAAGTGGATTTGAATCGCACTTGGTAGACCGCGGTATCCGTGCCTTGGGCTTCGAGCCCGGCAGTGGTCGCGAGGCCGAGCAAAACAAAAATGCAGGTAGCAAGGGTGAAGCGGCTCAAGGGGAAGCTCCTTTTATCTAGAATCGATCGCTTAGCGGGGGCTCAGTATGACAAGCACTACGGATGACGTCGACTTTTGGACGTGCCGTAATCGGCATCGGCATCGGCTACGCACGTGGAGAAAATCCTTTTTCACCTGATACGAACCACTAGTCGGCCCCATTGCAGCCGCTTCAAGAAACTTAGCGGGCGACGCCCGCAAACCTCCGGATGTAGGGGCGGCGAACTTTAGACTCTCCTTTGCGTATTGTTTCCCGAGCACTACCCAAGGAGAGTCCCTTGATCGCCCGAGATCTTAGATATGCCCTGCGCAGCATCCGCAAGAACCCTGGTTTTTCCCTCGCCGCTATTCTGACCCTGGCCTTGGGCATCGGCGCCAACACGGCAATTTTCAGCCTCATCCACGGGGTCTTGCTAGAACCACTCCCCTACCGCGACGGTGAGGATTTGGTGGTGCTTCGCCAGAGCACGGCCGACGTGCAAAATGTGCCGTTTTCGATCGCTGAGTTTTTCGACTACCGGGACCAAGCTCGTGAGATGCAATTGGTGGAATACCACTCCATGAGCTTTACCCTGCTCGGTCAGGGAGAGCCCCAACGGGTTTCCACCGGGGTGGTGTCGCATGATTTTTTCGACGTGCTGGGCGTGGCGCCGGCGCAGGGGCGATTTTTTGCCGAAGCCGACGAAACCCATGGCGCCGAAGCTGTCTTGATCCTCAGCCACGGCTACTGGCAAAAACACTTTGGCGGAGATCCAGGGGTGGTCGGCCGGGTCTTTCAAATGAACAACCGCCCACACACGGTGGTGGGTGTCTTGCCGCCGATTCCCCAATTCCCCAACGAGCACGATATCTACATGCCGACCTCGGCTTGCCCGTTCAGAGCTGCCGGTCAACAAGCCATGTTTGAAAATCGCGGCGCGTTTCGCGGACTGACCGTATTCGGTCGGCTGCTCGACGACTCCTCGGTGAGCCGAGCCGACAGCGAGGTGGCCGGCTTGGCACAGCGTTTTTCGTCCGAATATCCTGAAACTTACGAGCAGGCCCAAGGGTTCGGAGCCTCGGCCTCGCCGCTCCAAGAAGAGCTGACCAAGGACGCACGGCCGATGTTGTGGATGCTGTTGGCCACCACCGCTTTGGTCTTGCTCCTGGCCTGCATGAATGTCGCCAACCTCACCCTAGCCCGTTTGATCCGACGCCAACGTGAGATGGCCATCCGTGCCTCGTTGGGGGCCAGCCGGAGCAGCTTGGTGGGCCAAGTCACGGTAGAGTCCGCCTTGCTGGCTTTGGCCGGAGCGGTAGTCGGCCTAGGAGTGGCCTATGCCGGCCTCGAGCTGCTGGTGCACTTCACCGCCCGATTCACCCCCAGGGCGATCGGCATCGAAATCAACGGCACCGTTCTACTGTTCACCCTCTTCTTGGCGGTCGGTGCCAGCCTGCTCTTCGGCGCGGTTCCGGCGGCCGGCCAACGCATTCCCTTGGCCGGGGTGGTGCGGGAAAGCAGTCGGTCCTCAGCGAGCAAAGGCAAGCTTCAAACCCGAGGTGCTTTGGTGGTGCTGCAAGTTGCGGCGTCGGTGGTGCTCCTGGTGGGTGCCGGGCTCCTCTTGCGCAGCTTCAACGCCCTCCAGCAGGTGGATCCGGGATTCGATCCGGAAAACGTGATCAGCGCCCGCGTCTCTCTGAATTGGTCCAAATACACCGATCGGGATTCCCGCGTCGCTTTCTTCGATCGGCTGTTGGACGAGCTCGAAGGACATCCCGGCGTGGTATCGGCGGCGATCGGCTCGGTCACTCCCCTGAGCCAGAACGGCGGCAATACCCAAAACTTTCAAATCGAGGGCCAGCCCCCGGAAGAGGGCGTCTCCCCCACCCTCGACGTGCAATTCGTCACCGAGGGCCTTTTCCGCACCCTGGGTATTCCGCTCGAACGGGGACGCCTCTTCGATAGCCGCGACCACGCCACTTCACCCGCCACTGCGGTGGTCAGCCACTCCCTGGCCAAACGCCACTGGCCCAACGAGGACCCCATCGGCCGACGCTTGTCCATGGACGGTGGTCAGAGCTGGACCGAAATCGTCGGCGTGGTCGGTGACGTGCGTCAATACGGCTTGGATCAAGCGGCCACCCAAGAGCTCTACCGTCCACTGGCCCAAACCGGCAACTCCAATCGGATCTTCGTGCGCACCCGGGCCGAGCCTGCCACCATGGTCAAGGATCTCAAACAAGCGGTCTTGGCGGTCGATCCCGAGCAACCCATCGATCGCCTCGAAACGCTCCAGGATACCCGCGACGCCTCCCTCGCCACGCCCAAAACATCGGCCATGTTGCTCACCCTCTTCGCCAGCTTGGCACTGGCGATCACCGCCACCGGCGTCGGCAGTGTCATGGCTTGGTCCGTCGGCCAAAGGACCCAAGAAATCGGCGTCCGCATGGCCCTAGGCGCCAAAGCATCCACGGTCTGGACCATGGTCCTCATGCAAGGCTTACGTCTGGTTTTCATCGGCCTGGCCATCGGTTTGGTCGGCGCCTTGGCCTTCGGACACCTGCTATCGGCTTACCTATTCCAAACCGAAACCTACGATCCGATCACCCTCGCCCTGGTCACCGCCGTCTTGATCGCCGCAGCAGGACTAGCCTGCGGGCTGCCGGCCTTGCGCGCGGTCCGAATCAAACCGTCCGTGGCGTTGCGGGGGGATTGAGCGACTCAAGTTCAACAGTAAGACCAGCGGACGAAGGGGATCGGGTCTCGTTCACCCGGCACCCCAGACTGAGGTAGGCTTTGGGCCATGGACAAGCAGGACGACGCGCTCTCTCTTCCCACCTCGGTTCCCGGTGTCTTCGATGTGGAGATCTACGGCCCCACGGCTCCCGGAGTTCCCCAGGTGCTTTTCGAGATTCCCCATGGGGCCACGGCCACGGAGCACTACGAGACCTTGCGTGAGCGCCTGAGAAGCGATTTGCCCGAGGGGCTCGAGGGTTTCTTTCACATCAACACCGACATCGGGGCTCCCGAGGTGGCCGCCACGACGGCGAAGTATTTGGCGGACGCGGGCATCCGGACGGTAGTGCTCCGAAGTTTGGTTCCGCGAACCTTCATCGATTGCAACCGCGCTCTCGACCATCCGGGAGCCGGCGCGGTTACGCCCGGGTTGCCCGGCTACATCGACGACGAAGACGACCGGGACCTTCTGCTGGATCTCCACGGCCGTTATTCTCAAGCGGCGAGGGCGGCCTATGCCGTGGTCTGTAGCCAAGAGGCGGGTCTTGCCGTCAACCTCCACACCTTCGCTCCCCGGTCTATTGCGCTGACCAGAATCGAGCACTCGATCGTGGAGGATTTGCGGGCCGCCTATCAGCCCGGAGTTTTCAACACCTGGCCGATGCGCCCCGAGGTGGATCTGATCACCCGCGCGGCGGATGATCGGTTGATGGCCCCGGAGCGCCTCCGCGATGCCCTGAAAGAGCGGCTGGAGAAGGTGGGAGTAGAGGTCAAGGAGAACGCTACTTACCGGCTGTTCCACGCCACCATGGGTTATTGGCACAGCAAACGCTGGCCGGGCAAATGCCTGTGTCTTGAAATTCGACGGGATTTGCTGGCGACGGAATTCCTGCCCTTCCAAGCCATGATCATCAGCCCCCAGAAAGCCGATCTATTTGCTCGCCCCGTGGCGGCATCTCTGCGACAGAGTATTGAAGAGGTTGACGGGACTCCGCATCTGGCATAATTCACTCCTGATACGGACCCACTTTCCGGCCGCTCCGGAAGCCAGTCTCGACAGGAGATTTTCCATGTTTGTTTTTGCTGCACGTCGACTTCTCGTCTTCACTTTGATGATTTCGCTCGCTGGATGGCCCGCCGGCGCCCAGGATTCTGCTGAATTGGCCGAGGACCACTCCCAAGAGGACCACTCCCAAGAGGACCACAGCCAACACAGTCACGCCCAAGAGGGCCACGCCGAGCAACAACAGATGCCCCGTCCGTCCGAAGAAGGACGGGATCTGGCGCGGCTCAAAAAAGAAATTCCGCCCCCTTCAGAGCAGAACCTAGATTTTGAAGACGGCGAAACCGCCGCCCCTTGGATCCTCGGTGGACGGGGATACAGCTTGGAACTCGACTCGGAGGTCGTGCAATCCGGCCGGCGCTCGCTGCGAATCCGCTATGAGCAGAACGGTCGATTCGCGGTCGCCTCCCTACCCTTTGACGCCAAAACCGTGCTCGGCAAACGCTTACGACTAACCGGATATTTGAAAAGCGAAGAGATTGCCCAAGGTCATGCAGGCCTATGGATGCGCGTGGACGCCGGGCATCGAATGGCGGCCTTCGACAATATGGACAGCCGCGGGGTCAGCGGCACCAGCCCCTGGACCCAATACACCATCGAACTCGACGTTCCAGAAGACGCCACCCGCATCTTTTACGGCGCCGTCCTGACCGGCATCGGCACGGTTTGGGTCGACAATCTGAAGATCGAAGCTGAAGTCTTGCCGCCGGTGAAACACTTTGCGCTCAGCGGCAAAGTCATGGGCTCCGAGGGCCGGCCGTTGGGCAATACCCACGTCGCGCTCTCCGCCACAGCCCAGCTCGCCCCCCACTCCCAGGAAACCTTGCCCGAGCTACGCACCACCCGCACCGAAACCAACGGCAGCTTCACGTTCGAGCAGGTACCTCAAGGGCAGTACCAACTCACCGCCTCCAGCTCCAGCGGTTTTGCGATTGCCGAAGCGCTTGAACTCGATGGACGCGCCGAGCCTCAAATCCTGGAATTGGGAGAGAAAGGTGCAACCGTGTCGGGCCGAGTCTTGGGTTTGGACGGTAAACCGGCAGCGAACGCCGACCTCGAGATCTCCGTCGGTTCCCTAAACCAAGTCCACATATTCGCCGCCCGTACCGACGACCTGGGGGAGTACCGGGTCCGGGTTCCCAAACACGATTGGGTCCACGTTCGATGGCTGCAGGATGCAACCCTGGCAGTCGGTAGGGCGCTCGGATCCTCGGACGAATCCGACTCGGTGGTAAACCTCTGGGCGATCCAACGGGGAGTGCCCAGAAAAGGCACCATCGCCGATTTCGTGGCCGGATCGATCGTGCTCGCAACCACCCATCCCAACCAGCCGGTGGGCGAGTTGGAGGACGTCGGTGAGATCATCGGCAACGCGCGCGTGGTAGCGCTCGGGGAGTCGTCCCCCGGAACCCGCGAAATCTTCGAACTCAAAAACCGCCTAGTCCAATTGTTGACGACCCAGCTGGGTTTCACCGGTCTGGCTCTTCCTCTTTCCGCAGAGGACGGGCGAAAGCTACACGATTTCGTGCAGTCCGGTCATGGCGAGGCGCGCAAGATCCTTCACGGATTGGACCCGTGGGGCTGGCGTACCTGGGAAGCTCTCGATTTCGTCAAGGTCCTGAGGCAACTCGAGATTTCGGGACAGACTTTCGAGATCTTCGGCTACGGTCCCGAGCTTTCGCCCGCGGAGCAATCGGCGGCGATTCAAAAACGACTCGCGGCCTCGCCGGACTCGAAGCTGATCGTCTGGACCGACAATCGATCGGCTGCCCGCGGTCCCTTGGGCTTCACGTCGTTGGGCTTCACGTCGTTGGGCTTCACGTCGTTGGACCTCGCGTCGGGGGGCCAGGCGTCGGGGGGCCAGGCGTCGGGGGGCCAGGCGTCCATGGGGCGGCTGCTGGCCGAAGAGCTCGGGGATCAATATCTAGCCATGGGCGGTTTCTTCAGCCAGGGGGCTTTCCTCGCCGACTCACCGACCCCGGATGCGACCCCAAAGCGATTCTGGCTCGCCCCGCCGTCGAAGGAACATTTGGACTACCTCTTTGTCCAGATGGGCGGCAAGTTGGGGATTCACGACCTGCGGCACTTCGAGACCGGCGGAGAGGTCGATCGATGGCTCTCAGTGCCTCGACCCATCCGCGACATCGGAGTTGCCTACGGAGGCAAGAAAGCGTCGGAGTTGTCGATCGTGTTGACCGACGAATTCGACGCCTTCCTATTCGTCGAGTCCACCACCCAATCCAGGATGCTCGACTGACCGGGCCCAGGTAACACCCATGCCCGGCCAGTCTTACTCAGCTCGGCCGATTCAAAAGCCCTGAACCGAATCCGCGGACACCGGATGACCGGGGGCCGAATCCTGCCCAGGATGGACCGCGCTCGCGGTGCCGGGATAGGTGGGCGACCCCGGCCCAGGGCACAGCTGGTCGTAGAGGAAGACGTGCTCGGCAAAGAACTTGAACTTGCGCATATCACCTTGGAAGCGCTTCAACAGCTCTGGGCAATCGGCAAACATCTCAGGGAAGACTTGCTCACGGTAACGCCGCTGGGTCACCCGGATCGGCTCTTGGCCGTCCTTGACCACCAGGAAAGCGTAAGGCATGTCCCCGAAAAGCCCCATGCCGTCCATCCGGGAAATACCTTCCTTGGAGCTGGGCAGATAGTAGACCTGGAACCGGCTGTCGAATCCCGGGTTGATCAGCTGACGCAAGGCGATTCGCTCGGATTTCGGGTGACGGATGGAATGGAATTCGAGCCGATCAACTTCGAAAATACGCTCGAAGTCGGTCTTCCAAATCTCTTCCAGGGTGTCGGTGGACTTGGCGACCATGACCGATTTCCAAAAATCGTTGATCGGCATTTCAATGCGCTCAATTTCGTCCGCCCGTAGCTTGACCTTGAGACCGTCATAGGTCCTGAAGGTCACTTTCGTCACACTGCCGTACTTGGAGCTCGAACGAGCGATTCGGCCCAGGAATTCCCGACCGTCTCGGGTGACCAACAGTAGATCCTCACCGGCGGGCTCTTCAATCGAAACCAGGAATCCGACCTTGGGCCGCTCGGCGGCCGCGGGCAAGGCCGCCGCCAAGAGTAGGCTGAATAGAATCAGGATCCCTGCAAACTTATGGTCGATGCGTTTCCACATGGTTCTCTCCTCGTTGAGAATATCGGCCCGGATTTCCGTGCCTTGCACAACCCATTAGCAACTCACGTGCCACGTAAGGCAATTCCTAGATTTTTTCAGGAGGATGGCCTGATTGCGGCCTGCCTAGGCGATCTAAGCCGGAATTAAAACCACAGCAGGTATTCCGAAGCGATTCGGAAGCGTCAGCTCTTACGCAATCTGGTGTCATCTCTGGTAGACACTAGAGCTTCTTGAAGGTTAGGCCCCGCTATGACACCGCCGTGTTCGACTATGATCTGGCTCCAATGACCACCAACAGCCCTCTCGTCGACAGCCCTCCCAAGGTGACACCCCGACCACTGGTCAGCGTGATCATGCCCGTGCGCAATGAGGCAAGCTTCATCGATCGCAGCCTGGGCTCTGTGCTGGCACAATCCTATGGCCTCGACGCCATGGAGATCTTGATCGTCGACGGCATGTCCGACGACGAGACCCGCGAGCGCATTGCTGCCATTCAGGAGCGGGAACCCCATGCCGACATCCGCATCCTGGACAATCCGGGCAAGACCGCGCCCTACGCATTGAATATCGGAATTCGGGGATCTAGCGGAGAGGTGGTGGTGCGGGTCGACGGGCATTGTGAAATCGGCCGCCACTACGTAGCCCATGCGGTGGAGCATTTGCGACACGGGGCCGACGGTGTCGGCGGGCCTCTCGAGACCCTGGGCGAAGGTTCCACCGCGAAAGCCATTGCCGTGGCCATGAGCAGTCGATTCGGCGTCGGTGGAGTGGCATTTCGAACCACGGAAGCAAGTGCAGGCATGGAGCCGCCATTGGATCTGGAAGCGGTGCGCGAGGTGGACACGGTCGCCTTTCCCGCCTACACCCGTGAGGTGATGGCGAAAGCCGGGCCCTACAACGAAGAATTTGTCCGCAACCAAGACGACGAATACAACTATCGCCTAAGAAAAAACGGGGCCCGGTTGCTGCTCGCCACGGACATGCCGGCGCGATATTTCAGCCGAGCTTCGTTCGGCAAGCTGTGGCGTCAATATTTTCAATACGGCTACTGGAAGGTCAGGGTGTTGCAAGAGCATCCGCGGCAAATGAGCGTACGCCAATTCGTACCGCCCCTCTTTGTTTTCACCCTTCTTGCTTCGGCGGTCATTGCTTCGGCGGCACCACCCTGGGGCATTGCGCTTTGGCTGGCGGTGACGGGCAGTTATTTGATCGCCAATCTCATCGCCACCGTGGTGAGCGCCAAAGGCTTGGAAGCCCCCATCGCCTGGCGATTGCCCCTCTGTTTCGCTCTCTTACACCTCGGTTACGGCAGCGGTTTTCTAGTGGGGCTAATTCGTTTCGCGGGTCGCTGGTGAGGCCGAGCCACGTTCGACGCGCTCAAGGTACCGCGCTCAAGGTACCGGCGTAAAGGTATCCGGGTCGTCGAGCAAGGCTTGGAACCGTTCGAAGAAGTGCCCGACGTGTAAGCCGTCCATCAGGGCGTGGTGGACTTCTACCGATACCGGCAAAAGCCAACGCCCGTCCGTTTCGAAGTACTTGCCAAACACCAATTTCGGAATGGCTTCGTCGGTATTCCAACGGCGAGCGTGGGAAAAGCTCGTGAAGCGGACCCAAGGGATCACCGAATAGTGAATCAGATCGTCGTCGCCGCCGTGTGGGTCGAGATCGGTGGTGACCTTGACCCGCTCCACCTCCCCACGCCCACGTTCACTGAACTCCCCGAAGTCTTCCACAAAGGGGAAGTAACCGAAGCCGAAGCTTTCGTCCTCGCGCAACACGGTTGAGCCGGCGTGGATCACGTCGTGGATCCACACTCTCTGATCACGGATCCGATATCGAAAGGCCTCAACAGAGTTGGCAGCCTTTAAACTCGCGTAGAAGAGAGCCATCGAAATGGATGGGCCTGAAGGCTCCCGGCTCAGCCGTCGGAGGGTGGTGATGTCCACCTCGGCGCAAAGATTGAAGTAGGGATTGTCGTAGCCGCGAAAAAAATAGAAGTGTCGGCTCCGATTCCACGATTCGAGGTCTAGATATCCGCTCATGGACAAACCCTAACCCATCTCGAGGCCACAGAGAAAGACGTACCGGCCCGACTCTCACCGCGCCGGTCGCCGAGCCGCAAGACAGCCCAGCTGTTTGAATTTGGCAACCATCGCTCTGCCTCCCGGTGAGTCGATCGAGGCTTGAGTTACAATATGCCTTTCTTTCAATTTGATTTTTGCCCTTGCCTGCGGGCGCCCGGGTATCTCTGTAACGGATCACGAGTGTACGAGAGCAAATCTTGTCCGAACCCATGAAAAAGCTGAGCCTGCTGTTGACCAGCATGGCGATTGCCGCCCTATTATTTATCGGCGGCTATGAAGCGATCGAAAACGTCCGCTATTACCGGTGGCATGCCGATTTCAGCGGTAAGGCTTGGCTCGGCACGGTAACAGTGCCGTCGGACAATCCTGCGCTGATGTGGGAATACCGGCCACACGCGCGGTACGAGCGCATTCGAACCAATAATTTCGGTCTCCGTGGGGCCGACGTGGAGTTGACCAAAACTCCCGATACGGTGCGCATTGCCTTCGTCGGCGATTCCGTCACACTCGGTTATGGAGTTGAGGAAGAGCACATTTTCGTCAGCGTTTTTCGCGACCGAATCCAGCGCCAATCGATTCAGCCCGTCGAGGCGCTGAACTTCGGCGTCGACGGTTATAGCACCCCGCAAATTGCAGAGCTGATGCGCACCAAGGTTGTGTCGTTCCAACCGGATCACACCGTCTACACAATCTGCCTCAACGACTTCGACTTCACCACTAGCGCCGGCGAAAAAGTTCGATACTTTCGCAAGCCCACGAGCTTCTTCTTGGTCAAGATGGAGCACCTTTACCGCAAGCTACGCGGTCTAGATTTTCACACCCACAAATTCCGCAAGAACCGAAAGCAGGTCTACCGAGAAATCCTCGATATGAAAAGCTCTGCGGAACAGGCCGGCCGCTCGTTTGAAATGGCTCTGCTGCCCATCTTTCCGCAACGGGTAAATAGCTTCGCCTACTATCCCCACGAGGAGATCCACCACGATGTTGAGATCTTCGCCAAGAGTGAAGATATCCCCTTCACCGACATTCTCAAGGTCTTCCGGACCCGCGGCGGCCCCCCGAGGGCCTATGCCAACGATGTTTGGCATCCCAACGTCGACGGTCATCGAGTGATCGGCGAGGTTTTCGCCCAGAGTTTCCTGCGCAATCATCCCGACTTGGCGAAGGCACCACCCGTAAAACCTGCCGGCTAACTCACTAACAGCCAAGCGACCTGCCTGAGCGGTCCCACTGGGCGGCCCGACCTCGGCGCCCCCCCCCAACCAACCACTGGGTCGAGAGATAGCCCTCAGCGGCACGGTCGGGCATACTAGGCACCCCTCTGGGGCTTCGCTTCGAAAAACCGCTCCCACGGCCAGCGCCAAGGACTTGAGAGACGAATCATGTTTGATCCCCGCTACGACCGCCTCGCCGACGTGTTGATCGGCTACTCCTGCGACCTCCAATACGGTGAGAAGGTGCTTATCGAGGCCTTCGACACCCCCCTCCCCTTTGTCCGCAGCCTGATTCGCCGTGCTGCAAAGTGCGGAGGCGAGCCGTTGGTGAGCATCAAATCAAACGCGATCATGCGCGATCTGATGCTGGCAGGTACGGAGGAGCAGATGCGCGCCATCGGTGAGGTGGAGGCCGCACGCATGTCGAAAGTGGCCGCTTATGTCGGTATTCGAGGAAATCCCAACGTTTCGGAATGGTCAGACATCCCCGCGTCTAAGATGGACCTCTATCAACGGCTCTGGTGGGTGCCCACCCATCGCGACCTGCGGGTCAACAAGACCAAATGGGTGGTGCTGAGGTGGCCGGATCCGTCCATGGCCCAACTAGCCCATCAGCCCACGGAAGCTTTTGAAGATTTTTATTTCAAAGTCTGCACGCTGGATTATGCGCGCATGGCGGAGGCGATGAAACCCCTAAAAGAGCTGATGGAGTCCACCGAGCGAGTCCATTTGCTGGCTCCGGGAACCGACCTTCGTTTCAGCATCAAAGATATCCCGGCGGTCGGCTGCGCCGGTGAAAACAACATTCCCGACGGCGAGGTCTTTACGGCGCCGGTTCGCGACAGTGTGGAAGGTACGATTCAATTCAATACGGTCTCCGTTTACCACGGAGTGACCCACGAAAACGTGCGCTTCACCTTCGAACGAGGGCGCATCGTCGACGCCCGTAGCTCCAACCAAAAAGCCCTCGACGAGGTGCTCGATACCGACGAAGGTGCCAGGTACATCGGGGAGTTTGCCATCGGCTTCAATCCCTACATTACCGAGCCCATGAAAGACATCCTCTTCGATGAGAAAATCGCCGGCAGCCTGCATTTCACGCCCGGCTCTTGTTATGAGGATGCCTCAAACGGAAATCAAAGCAAAATCCACTGGGATCTCGTCTTGCGTCAGAACAAGGACGTCGGAGGCGGGGAAATCTGGTTCGACGATCGGCTGATTCGCCAAGATGGACGCTTCGTTTTGCCGGAGCTGGAGCCCCTCAACCCCGAGCACCTGGCCGTTGAGGACTGAACCGATCGAGGCCCATGCTCAAGTGGCTCCTATTGAGCGAGGAGAAGGCCCATGAGCACGACTGACGACACCTTTTTGGTAACCGGCGCCGCAAGTGGTATCGGGCGTTGCCTGGTCGGAGCGCTGCTCGCCCGAGGCCACAGAGTCATGGCTGCCGACCTGGATTTGGAAGCTCTCGAAAGCACTGCGTCCTCGGACGAGTGGGCCGCCGACCGAACGTTGCTCCAAGCCTTTGACATCCGCGACGTCGAAGGATGGCGAACCGCCATCGACACTCTGATCGAAACTTGGACTCGGCTCCATGTGGTGATGAACGTCGCGGGATTCTTGAGGCCGTCGTGGATTCACGAGTGTACGGACCACGACGTTCATACCCACTTCGACGTCAACGTCAAAGGTTTGATCTTCGGCACCCGGGCTGCTGCCCAGGCCATGATTCCCCAAGGGTTTGGGCACATCATCAACGTTGCCTCCCTGGCATCCATGGCACCGGTCACAGGCCTGGGTCTCTATGTCGGCTCCAAATATGCCGTCCGCGGATTCTCCATGGCCGCAGCCCAAGAACTCGCCCCCCACGGCATCGCGGTCAGCACCGTTTGTCCCGACGCGGTGCAGACGCCCATGTTGGACTTGCAGCTCGACTACCCCGAAGCCGCCATTACCTTCACCGCGCCCCGCATCTTGACCCCGGAGGACGTCACTCAGGTCATTCTCGGCAAGGTGCTTCCACATCGACCCATTCTGATTTCCATCCCCCGTCGGCGGGCATTTCTCGCCAGACTGGCGGACCTATTCCCATCGGTGGCCGGCATGTTGACCCGCGCCCTTCAGGGTCGTGGCGACCGAATTCGCCGGAAGATGAAGGGTATTTAACAAGCTGTGGCAGACTGGATCTTTGGCGGCTCTGGATGTATATTGCCTTTTCTAATGCTCCAGTAGCATTCCCTTCTTTTTCGTTTGCTCGCTGATACTCATTTCTTCATGTCGGAGGTTTCATGTTCGAGCTTTTCTGCCGTCATCTCTCAACTTCCTTACTCTGTATTCTCTTTCTCCTCTCCCCTCCCCTCGAGGCTCAAAGCCCCTCGGCCGAGCTTTCGGATCTGCTCGAAGCCCACAAAGCGCAGAATCCGAATAGGCCGGCGCGCGGTTACCAACCCCGCGCCTGCGGATTCGATATGAATCGCAATGGAATATTTGGCGAGGCCGAAGATTGCACCGTATGCGACGGCATCACCACGGATCCCGACTCCGACGGGGTCGACGAGGATCTTTTCTACGTCGACTGCAACAACGGGACGGACTCCCAAAACTGCGGCACCCCCGGCAACCCGTGCCGAACCATCCAATGGGCATGGGACAACCGCGGCGATGGACCGGTGGGCGACATCGAAGACATCATCTGTTTCCGTGGCAGTTGCACGACGGTGGAGTTTTATTCTCCCAACAACAGCGGCGTCATCGGTCATTACACGGTTCCTGCTTCCGGCAGCCAAGCTCGGGATTGGCGCTACCCTAGAAATCCGACCATGTTGGTAGGTTGGGATAGTGACGGCGACGGCGAATATCCTCCCGAGGATCGGGATGACGAAGCGGTGCTCGACGGCTCAGGCCTAGAACGGGCTTTCCGCCTCGACAGCGACACCGACTACCTCGAAATGGGCCACTTCTCGGTGAAGAATTACGGCCGGTTCACACCCGGCGCCGACGACACGGGGTTCCTTCGATTCGGTCCATCCTTCGATCAGCAGGAATATCAGTACTTTCACGACCTTGAGCTGCTGCAAATCAACATGGATCGGGAGACCACCTCGCGAGTCGCCATGATCAGCTTCTTCCCTACCAACTCCACTCCCCAATGGATCCAATTTGCCAATTGGTACGCCCCCGACAACGGCCAGTGGTTCGCGCGCGGCTCGGGGTACGACAATCCTCCCGACTTCGGTCCTTTTCGATTCATCAACATCACCCGAACCTCCCATAGCTGCGACTTTTCCGATTGTGGCACCAGCGCGGGCTCTACTCTCTTTAAGCTGTGGGGTTACATGTCCGGCGTGGAAATTTTGGACTCGATTTGGGATGCCAATCCCAGGGCTTGGGAGCCCAAAGTCCAAGGGGGTCCATCGGGCTCGACCTTTGCCACCGCCGCCCATTGTAGCCAGGATTGGATGATTCGTAACAACGAGGTGATCGACTTCAAAACTGCACTTATCGTCCAAGGATACGCCGACGGATTCTGCAACTTTCCGGCGGCACGTCCCACAGACGGCATCTATTTCGACGGCAACGTGGTACGCAACACCTTTGAGCCCTGGCGCTACGGTGACCACGGCATTCGGATCGAAGATGGCGGCACCCGTGTAGGAGAGATGGTCGGCGACGTGTTCATCACCAACAACTTCCTCAGCTCGTCGACCGGCTGGGAAATGGCGATCTGGGCCAATCCAGGTCACGATTCGATCCCGCCCACGGGCACGATCACCATTGCCAACAACACCCTCTACGGCAACGTCAACCGCTACGGTGCCATTGTAATCGGCAACGTTGAAGGGCCCGAACGGATTTTCCCGCACCAAAACTACGTGATCGAAAACAACATCCTGGGCGGTTTCATCTCCACCGACAACGGTGAGAAGGACCTCAACATCCACACCACCATCGGCCCGTCGAATCTTCGATCCGAACGTAACGTTTTCGGCCCCGACGGGCAGTTCGTGTGGAACGGTGGGCCACGAACGGGTCTGGGGGTTTGGCGCAGTCTAACCGGGGGGGATTCAACTTCGCTCCTGTGCGAGCCGGCCTTTGCCGACAAATCCCAAGGTAACTTCCACCTCACCGGCGCCGATTCCTGCGCTCGAAATCGCGGTTTGAATCCCTTGGCTTGGCTGAACCTAGACCTGGATGGTGAGCCGAGACAAGCCCTGGGCGCCACCGACATCGGCGCCGATGAGCTTCAAAACGAACTCTTCGCCAACGGATTCGAAGCCGGCAACACTGACCTTTGGACCTCCGCAGTGCCGTAGGCACACCGTGTTGAATCGGTCCGGAGCAGCAAAAAAGCGGGCTTCCCGTAAGGAAGCCCGCTCTAAAGAATCAACAAACCGTCGGATCACCTAAGGGGCGATCCGACGGCCGAGATCACGGAACCGAAGAGGCCCAGGCCGAAACGTCGCCGGATTCGAATCCGTCGGCGAATAGGTCGCTGGCCAAGCACGACTGAACGGTCACGTCATCGACCCACCAACCCGGGTGGTCCACGGACGAGTCGGAAGTCATGCGGAAGCGGAATTGCACGTTCTGGCCGGCCCAGGCGTCCACCTCCACCACCGTTTGGGTCCAATCCCGCGGATCGCCGCACCAAGCATTCTGTCCGGCGATCGGGTTGCTGAAGCTTCCGCTCACGGGGCCGTCATACGGCGTCACCACAATCTCCGACTCCAGGCGCGTCCAATTGGTGCCGTCGGTGGAAATCTCAACGACTCCACCATCGAAACAACCCGTGCCGCTGTCCTCGATCTCCTGGTAGGTCCAGAAACGCATGGTGGTCGGCGTCTGACCGGCGGGCAGAGCCACCGATGGTGAGACCAGGTATTGATCCGAAATGGCGGCCGGATCGGCGGCGTGGAAAGAAGCCACACCACTGTGAACTCGATCGCCCACGGAAGCCCAGGTGTTGGCGCCCACGCCACCACCCGGCGTGGTCCAACCCGCTGCGCCGGTTTCGAAGTCCTCACTGAAGGCCTCCATCGGCGCCACGCCGATCGGGCAATCACCCGGGGCGACGGCGGTGACGAAGCTGAATTCGCTGGTGTAAGACTCGGTGCCACAGGGATTCACCGCTTGCACTCGCCAATAGTAGGTGGTCGCCGTGTTGAGACCGGTCTGCACCACGTAGGAGGTGCCGACCAGGTCCGTGGCGGAATCCACGATGTTGGAGAACGCTGCATCCGTGGCGACCTGCACGTTGTAGGTGCCACCCCCGGCGGCAGCCGTCCAAGTCAGGGTCGGATTCACGGTTTGGTCTTGCGCACCATCGGTGGGCGTCGACAAGGTCACGGCACCCGGCGATTGGTCGAAGACCTCCAGGGAAACCGGCAGGTCGAATTGCGTCGCCTTGTCGTCACCGCGCACGTTGAAGTCGTAGGTACCGGCGGCCAACCCACCGGTGCTACCCAACGTCAGCTCAGTGCTTCCCGGAATGGTCATCACCGGATTCGGATCGAATCCGCTGGTGGTACCGGCAGGCGGGGTGAGAGTGCTCATCAAGACCGAGGTTTCGAACGCTGCACCCACCGTGATGTCGTAAACCGCGTCGGTACCGGCGCAAACCGAAACCGTGTCCGGGGTCGCGCCCAAGAAATCACAGGCGACCGGGACATCGAAGGCTTCCACGTTGTCGCTATTGCTTCCCGAGCTGTTTTGATTGGCGCTTTCTCCCAAACCGCGGCGAGCGAATGCCTTCCAGAGGAGGCACTGGTTGGCACCGCCGGTGAGGTTGACGTCCGCTTGCAGGATCCCGTCACGACCGTCGACGAAACCCGGAGAGCAAGCTTGTAGCTTCATGCCGTCGATCACCAACTGAATCGCCAGGTTATTACCGCCGGTGGTCCAGTCTTGGTAGAAGTCGGGATTGAAGCCGTACTCGTCGACCAGATCCCAATACGCTTCCCAGATGATCGTCGACCAGGTGAAGCCGATGCCGTGGGGCACGGAAAGGCCGCTCGTCGTATCGCCGTAGGTGAAGCCGTTGGTACCCATGTCGGTGGTGTAGGGCGCAGGACGAATGCCGCCGCCCGTGTCGGGCGACTCGCCCAAGGCGTAGGTTCCGAGACCACGCACCGTGGTGCGGGAATCACCGGCGTTGGCGGTCAGCACCAAGCCGAGCCAATCGCTCCAACCTTCGCCCATTTGCTCGGAATTGTTGAGGCAGTTGACGTTGCTACCACCGCCGGTCAGGCGGTTGGAAATACCGTGGCCGTATTCGTGGATGATGATGCCGCTGGAGAAGTCACCGTCGCGGTTGGGCGTGGTGGTGTTCCAGGTGAACATCTGCATGCGCGGATTCGAGCCGTCGGCGGGCGTGCCGAAGTTGGCGTTATTGACACCGCTGCCGTCCTGGGCTTCGGCGAAGACATAGTCGCTGCCGGAGCCACCGTTGCCGTAGTTGTTCTCTTGGAAGTTACCGGACGCTTCGTCGAAACCGTAGTGGTAGAAGACGTCGTGGATGATGTTGTTCCAATAGAACAAGTTGACCGCCGCAGCCGGTTTGTAATCCGCCGGGCTGTCGTTGATCAGGTCGAGAGCCACCAGAGCGCCGGTGAAGTCCAGACCTGCTCCGCCGTCGGGCTCGCCGGCATCAGGCACGTTATTGGCGTCGGCGTCGATGTAGGCGTGTGCGTTATTACCCTGAGGAGTGGTGAACTCAGCGCCCGCCGTACCGTCGGTATCGTGCCAGCCGAAAGGGGAGGCAGTGGCGTCGGCAGGATCAACCACGACCGACCGACCACCGTCCGGATCACCTGCCGGCACGTCGTCGCCGCCATTGGTGGGATCGTTGTTCTCGTAGGGGTACTCCGCCGGCATGGCGAAGACCTCATAGGCGGGACTGCTGACCTGGGCCGGAGCTTCGGCTTTGGCAGCAGCCTGGTTGACCCGACGAGCTTTTTCGCCGGCGGGCAGCTCACCGAAGGTATCGTGGACCACCAAGTCGTCCTTGCCGAGCACCTCACCGGTGTGGGCGTCGACATAGATTTGCCACCAATTGGCGGTCTCGGTGATCTCGAGTTCCACATGCCAAGCCAGGCGGACGTCGTGTGCGGCGCGGGGATACCAGATCAATTGCACCGGAACGTCACCGGCGGAAATGCCGCCGTCGTTCAACACCGTATGGCGTCGTGCATCCGGCTTGGCGGTACGGGCCGCAAAAGCCGGTTGCACCCCCAGCTCCAGGTGTCCGACCGCTGCGTCGGCAGCCTGCAGTGCGGTGATGGAGGGAGTGGCATCGTTCACCGAGCTGCCGAGCCCCGGCATGAAGCGATTGCCCAAGCTGACGACTCTTCCGTCAGCCGCTACGTTGATGTTGAGAATCGCGCCGAGCACGGGAATACCGGCGAGTTGTTGCTGCAGGTAAACGTGGCTGACGCCGCTCGATTTGCTGTGGGAGGTGTAGCTGACCTCAGCTTCGCCGACATCGCCGGCGACCAAACCCAAGTCGGTTGTGCGTTGGGACACGAAATCTTTGGCAATAGCCTGGGGCTCACCCGGACGGGCGGAGGACAGGGCCTCCAATGAGCCGGGGGCTCTCAAGGTCTCACCCTGGTGGATGTACCGCTCGCCTGCCATCATCGGCGAACTCACCATCAACAGGGCAGCACTCAAGAATGTGGAAACATTCCGTAAGGATACGGTTCTCGTCACTGCTAGTCTCCTTGCGGAAGCATACGCCGGGCGTTGAATTCAAACGCCACCGAACATTGCTCCCGATGCGTAGAAAGGATGCCTTAGCAGGCCTGAGACCTCAACCTGACGAGAAGTTCCCGTAGAAAAGAAGAAACAGAGATAGGAGTGAACTCGCGCCGCAGACACTATACGGTCCGCAGGCGGTGCTCTGAAAAATCGCCTTGAGGGTGGGGATCACCAGCGCCGTGCATGAGGCTGAAAACGAGCTTGCAGTATAGAGGACTTCACCCTAGTCGGCAATGCCAATCAACCGATTTAGCGCGGCGTAACTTCCCGCCCCACGGGATAAAGCAGGTGCCACGAGTCGTGGTATCCAGTTTGCCGATAGAACCACTCCAACCGCCGATTCGGGCTGCCCGCGAACTCCGGATCGTCCTTCAAAATCGCTTCAAATCTAGCCTTGAGCGCGGGATCCGCGGCCAACATCTGATCCGCTGTCGGCCCCATCACATACCCTTCCACGTATTCCGTGCGGCTGAGGATCTCTGAAAAGAATCCCCACTGGAAAAAGGAATCCGAAGACTCCGGCTCCAGCAATAAAGCCGCCAAGTCCGCCAAAGGTTGGTCGGACGGCACGCGGACGGAACCGGCGGCATAGGTGACTTTCAAACGCTCGATTTCCGGTTCTTCCTGCAACTCTACCCGCACATGGCCTTCGAAAGGCTCAGATGCGGTCTTGGCCCCATGGACCCGATAAAGCTCCACCTCGACCTCGATGGAATCCGCGATGGGCTCGGTGCGGATTCCATGTAAACGCAAACGCTCAATCACCTCCGGCCAGGCTGCCGGAACCCACCACGCGTTGGGCAGGCGCACGCTCTTGACGGGTTGTTTGGCATCTACCCGGAGTAGTTTTTGGGTCACCGGCTCGCCGAGCCATTCCACCACCTCCGCACCGGCCGCTTCCGACATCTTCTTTTTCCAGGCCACGCCTTTGAAGCTGACTTCCTCCGGCGCTTCGGCACGGTCGACGGTCCAACCGAGGGTCACCGTTTCGGGTCGTCGGTCGCGGTCTGCTTCAATGGCCTTGATCAAGGACTCGGCGTTAGAGCCGACGGTTCCGAGAATGCTCTCGATCAACACATAAGTGCCGAGAACCCTTTGGGCGTAGGGTTTGAGGGAGTGATTCTCCACCAGGATGGTCGGCAGGTGGCGGGCGCCGCCATAACCATCGGAATAGCGGGGAGTTGCGGCCGACCATTTGAATAACATGCCGTCGGGATTATCATTGTCGCCGGCAAACACCAGATATCCCGGGATGTGGCCCGAAGCTTCGAGCGACGCGATGACGGGCGGATCTAAGGTCTGCTCGAGCCATTGGGAGATGGCGGGCGAATAACCTTGATCTCCCATATAACCCCAGGTGATGTCGTATTGGTAGTCGATCCCATCCGTGACGTGAACATCCACATAGAGATCGGGATCATAGGCTTCGATCGCCCTCAGCATCGCCCGCATGGCGGGGGTGTCGGCTTTGGCGTAATCGCGATTGAGGTTTTGATTTCGAGCATTCGTACGCCAGCCCATTTGTTCCGGGCCGCGTTGGTTGACCCGACCAAAGGGAGTTCGACGCTCGTGACCGTCGACATTGAAAATCGGCACGAACAGCCAATTCACCCGATCGAGCAGCTTTTTCTTGTCGCCCTTGAAGGCCAAGTCCCGCAGCAGCATCAAGCCGGCGTCTTTACCGTCGATTTCCCCGGAATGGATCCCGGCTTGAACCAACACCACAGGTTTCTTGGCGGCTCTGAGCGCTTCGGGAGTGAATGAAGCGTCGGCGGAGGCGATCACCATCCAGACGTCCCGTTGTTCAGCGCTCTTGCCCAACGACACTTTGTGCAAAAGAGGCGTGGCCTCCACCAATCGCCCGAGCCATTCAACGGTCTCGTCGTAGGTCGGCGTAGTGGTTAGGGCGCTCTTCTCACTCGGCGTAATCCATGGGTCGTCCGAGTTCGGGTCCAACGCGAGAGATCGACTCGCGCCTTGCCACTCCAAAGCGGGCGGCAATTCGGCATGGACGACCGGGCTCTCGGCTTGGGCCGATGCGGTCAAGGCTAAAAGGGCTGGGAGTAAGACTGGCAGTCGAAAAAGCATGGCTGATCTCGGGGCCTCGGAGTTGGATTCTAAAAACTGGCTCGCGAAAAGGGCCTCGCGAAAAGGGCCTCGCGAAAAGGGCCTCGCGAAAAGGGCCCGATCATCGATCGGGCCCTCGGAACTCGAGCTCAAAGCTCACGCGGCCCGTTCGACCGGCTCAAAGGGCTTTGAGCACCGCCTCAGCGCCGGAAACGCCGACCTCTTTGCCCGGCTCCACACCGAGATATTCCACCACGCCGTCGTTGATCACCATGGCAAAACGGGCGGATCGCTTGCCCAGACCGATGGCGGTGAGGTCCAAGACCAGGCCGAGAGCTTCGGAATAGTCGCCGTTGCCGTCGGAGAGGATCTCCACATGACCTTCGGCTCCCAGGCTCTTGCTCCACGCCGCGGTGACGAAAGGATCGTTGACTGCCATGCAGATCAGGGAATCCACGCCCTTGGCTTTAATTTTGTCCGCATTGACCATAAAACCCGGAAAGTGGGTATCGTTGCAGGTGGGGGTAAAGGCTCCCGGAACCGCGAAGAGCACGACTTTCTTGCCCTTAAAAAGATCGTCGGTGTTGAGGGTTTCGATGCCGTCGCCGAGGCGACGCAAGACGCCGGAGGGTGCTTTATCGCCGACTTGAATGCTCATGTTCATCTCCTGGGTTCGGATGGAGCCGATTAGAGCCGACTCCGAGCTGGAATCCTTGATGGTTTGAATACGGCCTAAACGCGGGCATCCTAACCTGATTTGCCGCTACAATACACAGAGTCAGCCATCCACCGTCAGCGATTCACCGTCAGCCAACCACGCCCACGCCAACGAAATTCGCTCAAGCTGTGACTGAAACAACCGGCACTGCCCGACGATGGGGCCTTTGGAACCGGCGAGCCCGCTGGGAGAAAGCTTTCTTGGAGCATCGTGCCCGAATAGAGCAAGCTGCGGGCCGGGTTGCGAAGCGAGCGGGGCTGTTACCCCAAGAGGTAGAAGATTTCGTCGCCGGGGTTCGATTGAAACTGATCGAGGACGACTATGCCGTGCTGCGTAAGCACCGTGGACAAAGCTCCATGTCGACCTATCTCATCACCGTGGTGCACAACGCCTTTAAAGATCACTGCGACCAACGCTTCGGAAAATACCGACCTTCTGCCAAGGCCAAGGCACTAGGCCCATGCGGAAGAGCCCTCGAACGAGCTTTGATCGTGGAGCAATTGGATCTCGAATCGGCCGTCCAACGTTTGGTCGGTCGTGCCGATCTCGAGACCACCGAGGCCGAGCTGCTGAGCATCGCCGACCAGCTGCCTCCCGCCAAGGTCAAGCGACGATTCGTCGGCGAGCAGACTTTAGAGCAATTGCCGTCGTCGAGTGGCGATTCAGAGACGGAGCGACGGCTGCTCGACCAAGAGCAAGCGCGCGTCGCCGATCGATTGTCGACCGTCTTGCGCACTGCTCTCCAAGCGCTATCTGCCCAGGATTTTCTGATCTTGAAATTACATTTACGAGACGGGCAGCCACTGGCGACCATCGCCAACCGACTCCAGGTGGCCCAGCGCCCCCTCTACAGCCGCAAGAAGAAATCTCTCGACACCTTGCGAAGCCACCTCGAAGCCCAAGGTCTGGGTTGGGCCGAAGTCAAAGATCTGCTCGAATGGAACCAAGACCTCGGCTCGAGCCTAAGCCTTGAGGACCCGCCCGCCGACGGGTTAGGAGCTGCACCATGACCAGCCCGCAATCCCCTCGGTCTTCAGATCTAGAAACCTTGGCAGCATTTATCGAAGGTCGTTTGCCCGAGGCTGACCGTCGTCGGGTCGAGGAACGCCTGGCCAAAGACGAGGATTACTACGAAGTTTACTCAGAAACCCTCGAAACCCTCGAAGAACTCAAGAACGAGCCTGCTGCCTCAATGCCCTCGCCTGTTGCGCCGGCGACCGGTCGGAGGAACTGGGTCACCGCTATGCCCCTGGCAGCCACGGCGATTCTAGCGACCGGTACCACGCTGATCATGTGGGTCATGCCCCGCTACTCCCTCGGCCCTGTTGACCCCACGGGATTAAGCCCGCTGGTGATAGGGGCCTCTGCCTGGCAAATCGACTCCTTGGACCCGACCATGCGCAGCGGCAATGAGCCCCCTCTCTTAGACTTTGATTCGGTCGCGCTCGGAGTCCACCTGGGTGCCCACTATGTCGATCTTCGTGTCGCCCTCGAAACCGACAATCCAAAAGTCGCAGAATCCAGCGCCCGGCAACTCTCCGCAGAGACCCGCGCGGATCTTCGCTTCCCTGAAGCGGGAGCTTCTCTTGAAGAACTTCACAAGTCCCTACTGGATCTCAAAAGTGAAACCCCACTGGCACCGGAGGATCGTGATCGTTGGCTTGAAGTTTTGGCCGAACAGAACAAGACTTTCGAAGAAACATTCCGCCTTGCCGACATTCAAACCTACCGCCTGGGCAAATGGATGGAATCCAGTCGGCTCGCTGCCCTAGGACAAGATGAAGCCCAAGTCCGCAAACGCCTTCGCCATCTACCCGCTGCCGAAAAGATCGTGTCGAAGCACTTCCCGGGCGAGCAGTCCCAACGGGGCCTAGGGATCCTAGAAGAGATCGCGCAGCTCCTCTCGGTCGGCAAGGGCGATGGAGCTACCTTCGAATTTGAAAAAATCGCAGAGCGACTCGAATCCCTGATCGTCGAGCTGGGACGGACGAATTATTTTCTGGACTAGCTGCCAGGCCTACTAGGCCGGCATCGGCTCGATATTCACCGGCTACGCCTAGATTTCGACGGCTCGCGCAAAATTTTCGACGAAAAGTGCGAAGACCGCAGAATTGCGGCGGAGTTTTGCGTCTCTAGAATCGTATGAGCAACCTCATACGATTTTTCAGCCGCCCTCGACGCTTGGTCGAGATCACCCAATCCACTTTTCAATTTCGGTCCCTGCTGCGACCGAGCCCGCGCCTCAACGAGTTGATCGTCGGTGCCCTGGCCGAAGCCCAAGAGCGCTACCCGGCACAGATCCACGCATTCGCCTTCCTTTCCACCCATTGGCATTGGCTCGCTACCTTCGACGATGTGGAGCATATGGCGAGTTTCATGCGTTTCTTCACCGCCAAGCTCTCCAAAGAAGTCGGCATCTTGCACGATTGGAAAGGGTCGGTATTTCCGGAGCGCTACCGTCATTTCGAGCTTTCCGACGAGCAAGAGATCGAGCATGCCCGCTTGAAGTATGTGCTCAGCCAAGGATGCAAAGAGGGCCTCGTTGCCTCGCCCCTCGATTGGCCGGGCGTGACGTCCACGGAAGCCATGATCAGCGGCGAGCCACTGCGCGGGGTGTGGGTGGATCGAACGGCTTTGTGCGTCGCCCGCAGTCGGGGAAAGCAGGTGTCGGAGGCGGATTTCACCGAGGAACGAACCCTGCGTCTCGATCCCTTACCGGGCTTGGCGCATATGTCGAGACAGGCCAGGGCCCGAGTGGTGCTCGATTGGGTGCGGGAGATCGAGCAGGAGACTGCCGCCCGTCACCGAAGCGAGGGAACATCGCCCGTCGGTGTAGCGGCCGTGCTGGCGCGCGACCCACACCATCGACCCGAGGTGGAGCCGAGTTCTTCACCCCGTCCGTGGTTCCACGCGTGGTCTAAGAGCGCCCGTGAGGCGTTGAGGACAGCGTTTCTTTACTTCTTGAGCGCCTATCGAGCTGCGGCAGATCGTCTCAAGGCGGGAGAGGCAGATGTTCAATTCCCGGATTACTGCTTTCCGCCGGCCATGCCATTTGTGCGTCCGATCGAAAGTCGTGTGCCCCAATAGTCTTCAAATCGTCTAAGTCCGCGGCCTTACAGATAGGAACGACGATGCCTACTCCGTGGGGAGGGGGAAAGTGTGTCTTGAAAAGTGCCGCGAAGACCTTACTTCAGAAAAAATTTACAAATGGAGTAGATATTTCGTAGTTCCCATGAGCACTCAACAAGGACTTCAGCGTTTCCTCGAAACATCACAGCTCATTCACCCCGGCTTCACATTCCCTCCTTAAATTCTCAGCGTCCAAGGTCGGACCCCGCGTTCGCAACGCCCACAAGGAGAGGTGACCGTGCGTGTAGCCCCAAACCTATTGAGCTTCCACCGGATGTCCGAGCTGGAGCTTCCGGTCTGCCGATTCTGCCATCGCTTCAGCAGCCGCCGCGTGCATCGATTCTTTTCCATGATCAGCAAAGTCGGCGACGGTCACTATTGGTATTTGGTCCTGGCCTCTCTCTTCACCTTTCACGGCCCCGACGCCGTGCCCGCTTTCACCCACGTCGCTTCCGTTGGGTTGATTTGCCATGTGCTCTACAGAAGCCTTAAGAATCGCACCGCGCGGACTCGCCCATTTGCCTTTGCTGAAGCAGGTTTCGACCTGACCGTTTCACCCCTGGACAAATACAGCTTCCCATCGGGTCACACCCTACATGTCCTTGCCTTTACCGTCGTTGTGACCGCCTATTTTCCCGCCATGGGATGGATTTTGATTCCCTTTACTGTTCTGGTAGCCGCCTCCCGCATCGTGCTCGGTTTGCACTATCCCACCGACGTCGTAGCTGGGGCCCTGCTCGGCTGCCTACTGACTTTTCTCTCTTTCCAAGTCTCTTCTCTCCCGATCTGAAGCCCTACCACCCCGAGCCAATATGAAGATCCTCTATCTTTCAGATGTTTTCTTTCCCCGAGTCAACGGGGTTTCCACCTCCATCTCCACCTTTCGCTCGGAGCTTCAAAAGCTCGGGCACCGGGTCGACCTAGCCGCGCCCCGATACGGTGACGAACGCGACGAGGCCGGTATTCTCAGATTCGAAGGCCGAGCGGTGCCGTTCGACCCCGAGGATCGCTGGATCCAGCGCCGATCGGTCCTCCGTTACCACCAGCATCTGGTCGACCAACAATACGATCTCATTCATATTCAGACCCCTTTTGTCGCTCACCGCATTGGGGTTCGCTTAGCCAAAAAACTGGGGATCCCGGCGGTCGAGACCTACCACACCTTCTTTGAAGAGTATCTCTACCACTATGTGCCCTTTGCTCCCCGACGGTTGATGCGTGGCGTGGCCCGGTACTTTTCCCGCAACCAATGCAATCGGGTGGACGCGTTGGTGGTCCCGTCCCGGGCAATGGAAAACGCCTTGCTCGACTACGGTGTCACCACCCCTATTTCACGAATTCCCACTGGGCTGAGACCCGAAGATTTTGCTTTCGGTAACGGGGCGAAATTTAGGGATAAATATCGGATCGCCACCGATCGCCCGACTTTGGTGCACATCGGACGGGTGGCCTTCGAAAAAAATATTTCGTTCCTATTGCGCATGTTGCGCAAGGTGGTGGACAACATTCCCGATGTCCTAATGGTGATTGCAGGCGAAGGCCCGGCTGTACCCAACCTGCGGCAGCAGGTCCAGCAGCTCGAACTCGACGGTCACGTGCTCTTCTTGGGTTATATGGATCGCGCTACGGAACTGATGGACTGTTATCGGGCCGCAGACGGCTTCGTCTTTGCGTCGCGCACGGAAACCCAAGGTCTCGTCTTGTTGGAAGCGATGGCCCTATCGGTTCCGGTGGTCTCTACTGCGGTGATGGGCACCAAAGACATTCTCGCCCCCGAGAAGGGCTGCCTGATTGCCGAAGAAGACGAAGCCGACTTCGCCTCGAAAGTCGAATCCCTGCTGCAAGATCCCCAATTGCGCAACCGCCTACGCCGTGAGGCGAGAGATTACGCCCTTGGGCAATGGAACGCCGCCACCATGGCCCAGCGCTTGGCCGAGGTCTACCGGGGGCTGATCAGCCGCAAGCGACCGCAGATCGCGGCCTAGATAGGGCCTGTCCAGTTTTGACCTTTTCGAGGTCTAGAAGGCGCGGCGCGCCGAGCACGGAAAGCGAGCGTGTCTGAGCGACACAACGTATAGATCGGCTTAAGATCTTATACATCAGTAATTTGCGACGACACTGCAGCGGTGGCGCGAGTTCGGAGCACGTGGGGGCCGCCCAGGCCGCAGGGCGCCGCGCCGACCCGCCGCGACTGCATTTCTGGACGGGCCCTAGATAGGTCCCATCCAGTTTACCGCCCCGCGCCACGGAATGAATTCCGAGGCTACCCTTGGCTCGTCCCTACGGGACTGTCCTGAAAAATGCAGGGCTACCCCACCAAGGGCAAGACCAGCCTGTAGCCTCGGGTTTCAACCCGAAGCGAGGTGATAAGCCGAGAAGCACCTGGCCACAAGGGTTGGCGACAAATCCGCTGACGCCTTCGGCCTACTCGGCCGCACGGCGATAAACGACCTCGCCTCCCATGATCGTCAGCTCAACCTTCGTGTCCCGAATCTCTTCGGCGGGCACGGTCAAGATGTCCTTCGACAACACCACCACGTCGGCCAGCTTACCGACCTCCAGCGAGCCCACCAGATCTTCCTGAAATGCCCCATAGGCACCGTCGAGGGTCATGGAGCGCAGGGCTTCGAGACGGCCCAAGGCTTGATCGGGATAGAAAGTCTCGCCATTCTTCATCAGGCGGGTCACCGCCGAGTGGTAGTTGGCAATGGGATCCACATCCTCGACCGGCGCATCCGTGCCGTTGATGACGGTGGCTCCGGTCTGCCGCAGCTTCTGCCACACATAGGCACCGGCTTCGGACCGCTCATCGCCGATGCGCTCCGGAACCCACGGACCGTCGGACGTACAGTGCACGGTTTGCATCGAGGCGATCACCCCGAGTTCGGCAAATCGTGGAATATCCTCGGGATCCAAATGCTGAGCATGCTCGACACGCCAGCGAAGATCTGAAGATGTCTCGGTAGCAGAATCTCCCCCACCCAAGGCTTCGGTATAAACATCGAGCACCTCGCGGTTGGCACGATCCCCGATGGCATGGGTCGCCAGCTGGTAACCGTGTTGTCGAGCCAGCTCGGCCGTGCGGCGCAAGTCGTCGAGTTCGGAAAGCTGCAGACCCACGGTATCCGGATCATCGTCATAGGGAGCCAGCAGCCATGCACCGCGCGATCCCAACGCGCCATCCATATAACGCTTGATACCACCGACCGCCAAGACGTCATGATCGCCGTAGTTAGCGGTCTTGTAAGCGGCCAGGTTTTCGGCCAGATCGTCGTTGGAGCCTTCCACCATCACCCACAAGCGGGTCCCGAGTTGCCCCTCGTCGGCGGCCTTGCGGAACGCGTCGACGTCACTGAACGGCGAACCGGCGTCGTGGAAGGACGTCACACCCTTGGATCGACATTCGTCCCCCGCCATTTTGATCATCTTGCGCGCCTCGTTCGCCGAGGCGGCACCTTCTGCACCTCCGCGGGCGCGATGGATCAAACCCTGGGCGGTCTCGTTGAACATGCCCGAAGCCTCGCCTAACTCATCGCGCACGATGTCTCCGCCGGCGGGGTCCGGGGTGTTTGCGTCGATTCCTGCAAGGCGCATGGCCTCCGCATTGGCGAGGATCGCGTGGCCGCTGGCGTGGGTCAGAAGCACTGGATTCTCGGGAGCTGCGGCGGTGAGATCATCGTGGGTGGGAAATTCGTTCACCACCCGACCGGGTGCGTCGGCCCACTTGTCTTGGTGCCAACCGCGACCTCGGATCCACTCTCCGGGCTCCGCCTCAGCAGCCGCATTGCGAACCATGTCGACGATCTCGGTCCAAGTTTCCGCCTTGGCCAAGGGCAGCTGGATCCGAGCATCACCGATCGACAGGTAGTGGGCATGAGATTCAACGAAACCGGGGATCGCCAAACGGCCGGCCAGATCCACGACCTCCGTGGAATCCGACACCCATCCTTCAATCTCCGCCCGGGTGCCGACCGCAACGATCTTGCCGTCTTTGGCCGCCAAGGCCTCCACCTCGGGTTGTTGCTCGCCGGCAGTGGCGATCTTGCCACCCCAAATCACCAGATCCGCGCCCCCAGTCGGCTCCCCTGCTCCCGTGTCGGAACTCGGTTCAGCACAACCCGTCATGCCGAAAGCCATTCCAAATACCATCCAACCGAGGCCGAGCCCAAGCACCGCTCGGACCGTTTTCGAGGCATGCAATCGCCGTGGGGAGTTCTTGAACAACACCATAAGACAGGCCCTTTCTGGGAAGATAAATTTTCATCCATAGAGCGCGCATGATAGCGCACTGCATGAAGCTGCACGGCACTGAAGCTCCTCGGTGCTGAAGCTCCACGGGGCTGAAGCTCCACGGGGCTGAAGCTCCACGGGGCCGGGCCCCGGGCTCGAGACCACCGCATGGACGAGGTCATGGTCTATGATCTTGTTTAGGATCGCTGTGCCGACGACACCCCACCACACCGCGCTGCGGTTAGGAGAAAGAGCACATGGCCAAAAAAGGACTACCCATCCTCGGCAACTCGGCCCCGGAAGGAGAAACTTCCGATCAGGACTTCCTGGAGCAGCCGCGAGAAATCTCAACTCCCGAATTCCTCCAAGCCATTCAAGAAGACCGCCGAGAAGACGTCGCCAAAATGATCGTTCAGGATGATCGATTGGTAAAAAGTCGGGACCCCTCCGGCGCCACCGCCGTGCAGCTGGCCGTTTACCATGGGCTCGACGACATGCTCGGGGTCTTGTTGCGGGCCGAGGTCCCACTCGACGCCTTTGAGGCTGCGGCCGTCGGCGACGCGGCTCGGCTGAAAGCCTTGATCGAAGAAAATCCGGAGTTGCTCACCTCTTGGTCCGAGGACGGCTTTCCCCTGCTCGGGCTGGCAGCATTCTTCGGCCGGATCGAAAGCTTCGATCTACTGCTGAAACTAGGCGCCGATCCGAATATGGCGGCCCGCAATCTCGCCAAAGTACAGCCTCTGCACAGCGCAGCCGCTCATCGCGACCAGAAGGCATCGCTGTACATGGCACGCAAGCTGATCGATGCTGGAGCACAGATCGACGCTGAGCAAGCCGGCGGCTTTCGCCCCCTGCATCAAGCGGCGGCTAGCGGGCATCTCGAGCTGCTGGAGCTGTTATTGGAAGCGGGTGCGGACCCGGAAGGGGAGAACGACACCGGAAAAACAGCCCTCGACTTGGCGCGGGAACGGGGCCACGACCCCATCGTGCAACGACTCGGCTAATGGCGCAGCTGGCGAGCCGGGCCGTGACGCCGGTATACTCTGACGATTCGCGGACAAGTCGATGCTTTGAGGCCGGCTCCACGGATTGCCGATGTCGTCTCCAATAGGTGCCTCGAAAGCACCGAAGACGTCACTCGTATCGACGCTGAAGTCTCACTCTGATGAATATTCCGACCCATATGGCCCCTACTCAAGGTACCGAATACTGCCTACGTGGAGAAATCGGTGGCCTGGAGCAGCTCTATCTGCTGAAGCCTGGTGTAAATAGACTCGGAGCCCTCGACTCGAATGAGGTGACGTTACCCATTCCAGGGGTCTCCCGCATGCATGCCCGCCTCAGCCTGTTATCGACCGGCGACCTCAGCATCGAAGACCTTTCCAGTAAGAATGGGACCTACGCCGACGGTCAACGCATCCAAACCGCGACCGTGCCGGTGGGCTCGGAGCTTCGATTTGGGCCCGTCAGCTTGCGTTTTGAGGAATTCCATCGGGACGACGGTAAGCTCGCCATCAGCTTCGACTTCAACCCCACCGAGCAGACCATGTCGTTCCCGGTGCAGGGGTCGGCACGCAACACTGGTACCCAGATCAGCTCCCTGACCCGTCAATGGTTGATTCTCGCCGAAGCCTTCCAGGAACGGTTGATGTACGGCGATGCCGGCGATTTCACCGCCGCCCTGAGCTTGTTGGTCGAGGAAATGCACCTCGAAACCGTGTGCATGATGGAGCTTCCAGACGGCCGAGACCCGGTCCTGATCCATACCGTCGGTCGTCTCGACGACGCCGCGGCCAAAGAGCTTCGACGGGTCCTGAAGCCCTTCCGCCAGCAGCCCTCTGGTCGCAATACGATCTATTACGACACCCTGAACGACAGCCAGGGCGGCTCCCTGACCATCGCCGCTCTGCGCTCCCCAGGAGCTGATCCATTGGTGCTCGCCCTCTGGGGCAGATTTCCCGGGCGGCTCGACAGCGAGCAATTCCTACGCCTTTTAATCCGCATGCTCGAGGCCCAACGGCCCAAGGTTGGACGAGGTAGTCCGCGTGAGACCGAGGATGCTTCAGGCACCTATCCCGGTTTGATCGTGCCGCCCGACTACGTTTATGCCCAATCCGAGGTCATGCGCCAGATCTACGACCTGATGCAAACGTTGGCCCAGGGTGACTTGCCGATCTTGATCATCGGCGAAACCGGCGTCGGCAAAGAATACCTAGCCCAAATCCTGCACGGCTCGTCACCCCGGCGCCGGGGCCCATTTGTCGCCATCAATTGCGCGGCGATTCCCGCCGAGCTGCTCGAAGCCGAACTCTTCGGCATCGGCGACGGCGTCGCCACCGGTGTGACGGCGCGCAAGGGTCGATTCCAATTGGCAGACGGGGGCACCCTCTTCCTCGACGAAATCGGCGATATGTCACCGGACCTACAAGCCAAGCTACTGCGAGCTTTACAAGAGAAGGAAGTCCGTCCCCTGGGCGAAGAGACGGTCTCGGTGGACGTGCGCGTCCTGGGAGCGACCAACCAAGAGCTCCTACATCGCATCAGCGACGGCTCGTTCCGCGCTGACCTCTACTATCGCTTGGCCGGTTATGTGCTCGAGATTCCACCCTTACGCGAGCGGCGCGAAGACGTCCCGCCCCTGGTGGAACACTTTATTCGCCAGTGCGCCGGTGAACTCAACCGCTCGATCCGCGGCTTGACCGTGCACGCCTTGCGCATGCTCACCGACTACCCGTGGCCGGGCAACGTGCGCGAGCTGGCCAATGAGGTGAGAAGGGCCGTTTACCTCTGCCCCGAGCATCGGACGATCGAATCTTCGACCCTGTCCAAAACTCTGCGTCAGCATTACGCCACCCAAGGGCTCGGTGGCCTGGGTAGCGAAAGCTCCGACGGCCATTCCACTCCAGGCACCCAAAGCGGCGAGCTACCTCGCCGGGACCGTAGCAGCCGGGACGACAGCAAGATCGTATCCCGGCCCGTGGGCCTCAGCTTGGACTCCCTAGACCTCGAAGAACTCGAACACAAAGCGATCGACGAAGCCTTGCGCCGCTGCCAAGGCAATCAAGTCCAAGCCGCGAAGCTGCTGGGCATATCACGCCAAAAGCTGCGTCGACGGATGGAGCGAATGGGTCACCTCAAACCCCCTGCCCGCAAGACCCCGGCCGATCTATGACCCGAACCGATTCCGCCCCCCTCCATCTACCCGACGCCGGACCGGCACCCAAGGTGCTGGTGGCAGACGATCAAAGAGACGTGCTCGAATCCCTGCGGTTCCTGCTTCGCTCAGAAGGCTGCGCGGTCGAAACCGTCACTTCGCCGCGGCTGGTTCTCGATCAGCTTCACCACGACGAATTCGATGTCGTGCTCATGGATCTCAATTACGCCCGAGACACCACTTCGGGCCGCGAAGGTCTCGACTTGATTCGCGATATTCGACGGATCGATCCGTCCTTACCGATCGTGGTGATGACCGCCTGGGCAAGTGTCGAGGTCGCGGTAGAAGCCATGCGCGAAGGCGCCCGGGATTTCGTTGAAAAGCCGTGGGACAACAACCGGCTGCTCTCGATCCTCCGAACTCAAACCGCGCTCGGCCGGGCTATTCGGCGAGGGCAGCGGTTGGAGGCCGAGAATCGCATTCTGCGGGACCGCGGCAAATCCGAACTCATCGCCGGCAGCCCGGCCATGAAACCGGTGCTCGACCTGATCGAACGGGTCGGCCCGTCCGACGCCAACGTCCTGATCACCGGCGAAAACGGCACTGGCAAAGGGTTGGTGGCCCAAGTCCTACACCAGGTTTCCCATCGATCGGAAAACCCCCTGATCACGGTCAATATCGGCGGATTGTCGGAGTCTATCTTCGAAAGCGAACTCTTCGGCCACGTCAAGGGAGCTTTCACCGACGCCAAAACCGACCGCGTCGGCCGTTTCGAGCTGGCGGACGGCGGCACCCTGCTGATGGACGAAATCGCCAACATCTCGATGGGCCAACAATCGCGACTGTTGCGAATTCTCGAAACCGGGGAACTCGAACGGGTTGGATCGTCCCGCACTCGCAAAGTGGACGTCCGGATCCTCGCCGCCACCAATGCCGATTTGCAAGACGCCGTGCGTCAGCAGACGTTTCGCCAGGACCTGTTGTTTCGCCTCAATACGGTTGAGATCTTCATTCCACCCTTGAGGGACCGGCGAGAGGATATTCCCGAGCTGGCCTTGGGTTTCCTCCGTCGCCACGCCCTGCACTACCGCAAGCAGGTGCAAGGCTTCGATAACGGAGCGTTGAGGGCTCTGATGGGTCATGCGTGGCCAGGCAACGTGCGCGAGCTGTCCCACGTGGTCGAGCGGGCGGTTTTGATGGCCAACGGCGACACGGTCCAAGCCCACGATCTCGGGCTACAGAGCACCGCCGCACCGCCGTCCCTCGACGACATGACCCTCGAGGACGCTGAAAGATTGCTGATTCGCAAGGCGCTCGAACGCTACGCCGGCAACGTCAGCGACGCCGCTCGGGTCCTAGGTTTATCCCGCAGCGCGCTCTATCGACGGCTGGAAAAATACGGCCTCTGAGCATCGTGCCCCCTGAAATCGAAGCATTCAACAGCCCGCTTTCTCGGCTCTCGCATTCCAGCCCAAGTCCCTTCTCTCCCCTGCTTGGACGTCCAAAACCCGCTAACTCGACTGCTATACTCCGCAGAGTTCCACCGAGAAAGGCATACATCGTCCATGGTCAAAACTCTTGCGACTTCAACAGCGCGAATTTCGCTCATGTTGCTTATCGGTTATTGGTGGTTGACCGGTCCAGCCGACCTAGGAGCGCAAACCTCTCCGACCGATCTGGCCGATCTCAGCTTGTTGGAATTGGTCAGTATCAGGGTCCTTCCCGACGATTCGAATAGCGACCGGCGATGGGCCATTGGCTATCGTCATGTCATTCGTTCGTTCGAAGGCTACCTCGACGGCACCGAAAGTCTGAGCTTCGACAGAATGCTTCTGCTCTATCCCGTGGTGCCGACGACCATCACCCAGGAAGCGCACATTCTCGAAGCCACCTTCCGCTACTCCGAACGGGTTCAGTTGTCGGTGATGGTCCCATTTCTCGAGCAATCCACCGACCACATTCGGCGGGCAGGCAGCGACTTCAACATCACCACCCGCGGCATTGGAGACGTCCGCTTTTCAGCTGCCTACGCCCTCGGATCCAGTGGCGTCGACACCTCGGAGCAACATCCTTGGGTTCTCAAGATGGGTTTCAGCCTGCCCTCCGGCTCGATTGACCAGAAAGGGGATACCCCCAGGGGCAGAGACACCCAGGTTCCGTACACGATGCAGACGGGTTCAGGCACCTATAATTTCGAGCCGGCGGTGGCATTCTCAGGCAAGTCCGAGCGCTTGAGCTGGACCTCCCAGGCATCCGCCGTGGTGCGCCTCGGCCGCAACGACCGGGATTACAGCCTCGGGGATCGACTCTTGATCACTTCCCAAGCGGTAGCTCGCCCGGGCAAGAAGATCGAGCCGTGGGCCAAGGCAATGATTGAAATCTGGGGCGGGATTGACGGCAGCGATTCAGAACTCAACGCTCAAATCGCCCCGGTGGCCGATGCGCGGCTCTTTGGTGGGCAGCGCCTGGACCTCCAAATCGGTTTTCGTGCCCACCTCGGCAAACAACTTCGATCAGTGCTCGAAATCGCCGCCGGTTTGCCGATTCACCAAGATCTGCAAGGTCCCCAACCGAAGCGTCGCTGGGAAGCGACTGCCGGCTGGAAATCGTACTTTTGAGCCGCCGATCGAATCCTGGCCGGCCGCCCGCCGTGATTCCATCTGCAGCGCTCCTGCCTTGCAGCCCGGAGCATCCAAGGCCCCGCCGAATTTGGGCCCTGGTCATCCTCTTGCTCTCGACAGCCTTCACCTGCCATGTGGTCGGCGTCCCCACACCCTCGGGTGAGCAACCCGAACTGCAGGCAGAAGAGCACGCCGTCAAAGCAGCCCTGCTGTTCAATTTCGGCAGGTTCGTCACTTGGCCCGACACCGCTTTCGCCGACAGCCGAACGCCATTTCGGATCGGCGTTGTGGAAGGTGGACCCGGCAGCCAACGGTTGATTGAGGCCCTACGCGCCATCGCCCATGAAAAGCTGCTCACCGGTAGGAGCGTGGAGATCTCAAAGGTCTCCCGCGACAGCGATCTCGCGGATTTTCAAATCGTTTTCTTCCCCCGCAGGGCGGCGACCTCACCGTCCAAGCTCCCGGTCGGTCCCACGGTTCTCACGGTCGGCGAAGGAACGGATTTCCTTGCCGACGGCGGCATGATTCTGATGACCCTGGTCGAGGGTCGAGTCGCGTTGGAGATCCACGAACTCCGGGCACGTGAGGCCGGGTTGCGCATCAGCTCCAGCCTGCTCGATATCGCTCAACGGGTAATTTCGCAACCCAAAGAGGAAGCCTCGTGAGCTGGTTACGCCCTACAACTCTTGACGGCAAGCTCAAAGTCGCCTTGATCCTGACCACGTCCATGGCATTGCTGCTCTCGCTGACCGGAATTGTGATCGGCCAGCTAGCCAACGCACGCACGTGGATGTTGATAGAGACCGAAGCCCTAGCCGAGGTATTGGGAGCCAATGGAGCCGCGGCTTTGGTCTTCCTCCAACCGGACGACGCCGAGCGAATCCTCTCTTCACTGGCAGCCAAACCCCACATCCTCGCCGGCGATTTCCTACAGCCGGACGGCTCGGTGTTTGCCTCCTATGTCAACGGGCCCCGACCGGAAGTACCGCCGGTAGCGGCCATGGGCCACGCCTTTTCGAGCCAAACTCTCACCGTGCGACGAGATGTGATGCGAGACGGCGAGAAGATCGGTGAGGTCCAGCTGATTTCCAGTTTGGAGCCGGTGCACCATCAGCTGCGCCGGCTGATAAGCCTGGCGGTTTTCGTCTTCGGCGGATGTGCCCTGCTCGCCCTTTGGGTCGCGATTCGTTGGTTGAGTGTGATCTCAGAGCCGATCCAGCACCTGGTCGAGACCGCGGATCGCATCGCCACCACCCACGACTACAGCCTGCGGGCGCGCAAATTTGAAAACGACGAACTCGGTCGCCTGACCGATGGTTTCAATCAAATGCTCGATCAGATCATCGAACGCCAAAAGCTCGAACAGGACAACCTGGAGCTGGTGCGCATGAAGCATCGCTTGGAGGCACAAAACTCAGAGCTCGAACGATTCGCCTACACGGTTTCCCACGATCTTAAAAGCCCGCTGATCACCATCCAAGGTTTCCTTGGGGTGCTCGAAGAAGAAGCAGAATCGCGCTCGGCAGATCAAGTTCAGGCCATACAGCAGATCCGAGCCACCGCGGAGAGAATGCAAGCCCTGGTGGACAATCTCTTGGAACTCTCACGGATTGGACGGGTGGTCAACCCAAGCTGTGACATCGATCTGCGCTCCCTGATCGAAGAAGTCGTTGAGCTGACCGGCGGTCAGATTTCGAAGAAGAAAATCCAGGTCCACATCGCTGCCGACTTGCCGGCGATTCGGGGCGATCTACCCCGTTTGCGCGAGGTCTTCCAGAACCTGATCGCCAACGCGGCCACCTACATGCCCGAAGCACGGGAAAACCCGCTCATCGAGATTGAAGCGACCCGCCTTGAAAGTGAAGTCCTTTGCTCGGTGCGCGACAACGGAATCGGCATCGATCCAGAGTTTCACGACAAGATCTTCGGTCTGTTCGAATCCTTACATGGCGATTCCGGCGGAACCGGCATCGGCCTGGCATTGGTCAAACGAATCGTCGAGCACCACGGCGGACGCATCTGGCTGGAATCCGAGCCCGGCCGCGGGTCGACATTCCACTTCACCATCAAAGGCTGATCGCCACGGGTGAGGGGACTCCCGCCCAAAAACGTTGAGCCTAGGCGAGCTGCTACCTCGACGAACCATGGTCGTCGGGCGCTGCGCTGGGCCGGCTGCTTGGCGGCGCGGGATCCGGCACGCGGATCGCTTGCACCTCGATTCCAGGTGAACCCAAACGAATTCGATCTCCAGAGCTGAGCACCGCCTGCCCTTCGACCCGCTGATCGCCGATCCAAGTGCCATAGGTGCTGCGGTCCTCGAGAACCATCCGACCGTTCCTCAGCTCCAAAAAAAGATGCCGCCTAGAGATTCCGGCGGTCGAGCCGCTGAGCACCAAACCACGGCCACCCGGAGCCGGTTGGGTACCGAGAGCAAAGGGTCCATCGCCGATGGGATAGGCCATTCCACGATGCAGGATGTGGGTTGGAGGCGGATCGTCGGGGCTCTGGTCATCGACGCCGCCGACCTTGAAAGAACCGGTTTGGGAATCCCGAACATGGACGATCGGCCCCGATCTCTCGACCTCGGTCGGCAATCTCACCACATAAGGCAGCGTTTCGTCATTGGCCAGCTCGCCGACCGAGGTTTCCACCGCGGACCGACCCAGGAGCGCCCCACGGACCGGCGCCGCGCTATCCAGCTCCAGCACGTCCGTGCCGAATTCTCGCCGCAGCCGATCAGCGAGGGACGGCAGCCGGGCAACGTGACTGGAAAGCAGCAAAGTCGGCAGCTCTCCGCCGCTGACGAGCCGCCCGACCAATGCAACCAGGGCATCGTATTGCGGCTGCGCCGCCGCGACCAGATGATCCCGCTGAAGCTCCACCGACATCTCGCCGCTCGGGCCTTCGAGACGGGGAATCGTCACTTCAGAGTGTTTCAGCTGGTCGAGCCACCGCACCATCTGGTGATAAAGAATCTGCTCCAACTCCGAGTCGTAGAGAGGGTCGAAACGGGTCGCTTCGATAAAAACCCCAGAGATATGTCGCGCCCAAAGATCCTGCAAACCCACCCAACCGACCGTGTCATCCACTTCGATACGACCCCGTGCCAGCTCACGACGGCGCTCGATTTCCGTTAAAACTGCTCGATGTTGGTGCAAGTCCAAATGCAGCAAACGTCCGCGGGGCAGATCGAAGGCCGCCGGCAGCGCGGCCGACAAAGCTGTATCCACCAATCCCCGCACCGGAATCTTCAGCGAGCGGGCAATACCCAGCAGCAACCCCAGCTGCTTGCCGGAAAACGCGCCGCTAGCCACCACCAGAACCGAATCCACACCTTCATGGACTTCTTCCCAAACCGCTTCCAGATGGGCGTGCACGAGTTCGGCGACAGTCCAGCTCGCGGGAAAGGGCTTGCCGAGCGGGGCCAGGCTCAGCTCCTGCCAAAATCTGCGCTGCACCTCTTTGGGGCGCAGCCGCGACCGCCCTTCAGCGGTGGCACCCACCACCAGGCGATAGCCGTCCCAGAGGGCCACGCCCGGGCTTTCAGCCCGCAACTCCGGGCCATCGTCCGCCAAAGCGGTCAATCCGACGTCGTGAATTTCGAGGGCCAATTTAGACATCTCGAGACACCCGCATGTGTTGAATCAAGTCTTGATCGAGATACGCCTCGGTATCGAGCACGAATCGCTCAGGCTGCAATTCTATTTGGTTCAGGAGGAACATCAGCACCATACTGATCAATAAAACGATGAAAGTCGAATTTGCCACGCAAACTGAGACGGAATCGACAGTCCAGAAGCTAGAGGCGCGCCGAGCCTTGTGCTTCGGACCGGGCACGGCGTCCACTAAAAAGGACCCACGAGTTCCAACCCAAAGGCCGACTGCGCCACCTCCGGGATGGCACGAGGTCGACCGAGAAAGCGATTGTGGAACGTCTTGAGCGGCACCTCGGGATTCCGCTCGCGCCATAGGCCTCTGAGTTGCAAGATCTGCTCCAAACCGACGAAATAGCTTGCCTTCATGACCGGATCCTTGAGATGACGATCCACTTCCGAACGGGCCGCTGAAGGCGTCATCAAGGCCTTCTCGCGATACCAACGCTCGGCCTCGGACCGGTCTAGCTCCCCGCTGTGCAATAAGGGATCGATCCAGGCCCGCAGGGCTCGTAGGTAGAGCATCCGCAACGCCCCGAAACGCCGTTCCGTCGACTCGTAATAACCCTGCTCCAACATCAGCTGCTCCGCGTAGAGCCCCCATCCTTCGTGGTAAATCCCTTGGCGGCGGTTGACCACACGTCGGGCCATTGGATCGTCGAGCTCCTGGATCACGCGCTCAAAGGCCACATGATGGCCGGGATACACCTCGTGCACCGCCAAGGGTGGAATGCAAATCCGACAGTGATTGCGCAAATACTCGTTTGGGTTGTCGGTGGAGCCGGTGCCGGAGCTCAGGTCTTGCGATGAGACCAGGTCTGACGAGCCTAAGGTCACCGCCAAACGACCGTCCAAATACATAGCCAAAGAGAAGTATTGCTGAAAAGCGGGATTGTGGATCTCCGTCACCGTCACGACCCGTTCCGGCAGGGCCACCAGATCCAGCTCGACGACCGCTACTCGGGCCCGCTCGATCTCCAAGCGGTAGGTTTCGAGCACCGCCTCACGGGTCGGTGGATGATCGAGACTCAACGTCGCGAAAACTTGTCGCCAGTCGGTCCCGTCGAGCTGGATCGCCAGCTGCTCCAACTCCACTTCCAGCTCCGAACACCGCTCCGCCGCTCGACGTGCCAGGTCCGCGCCCGACATCTCCGTGCCCGCCTTGCGGCTCAAGAGCCGGTCATAGGAAACCTGGCCGAGCGGCGAATCCAGAGCACTCGTAACATTCTCGGCGACTTGGACTTCCGGCGCCGGACTCTCAATCCACCGCTGGATCCCGACAAGGCCAAGCACAAACGAGAGCCCAAGCATGGCCCAAATTGTGGTTTTGGTGAATCGTCGATCGGCGGGTTTGGAGCCGGCGTCTGAATCCAAGTGGCTATCACTCATGTGCCGAGCCTACCAAGGTTGAGCCGCCCGCAGCGGCCCACCCACGGCATCATTCCACTTGAACCCATCCATCGAATCGGACGGCCCGCCCCACCCTACGCCCTGGTGGCTCCCAGCCAGCCCAGCCCCGTGATAAGCTGGAGGCTGAATCCAGTGAGGTGGTCGCCACACAGCTCCAATGACTCATATGCCTTTCTGTCTATAACTCCTTGACCACCGTGCTCGGATGAATGCGTTTCACCGAACAACGCTCTTAGGTTACTTCACGTTTGATCTTTCTTTTTTGGGTGCCAACTGATGGAAACACGATCTGTAGACCACAAAATCCCACAAGGACTGAAGATCGTTCTAGTGGAAGACGACGACGGACACGCCATTCTGATCCAACGTAGCCTGAGCCCTCTGCGGCCACAGAATCAAATCGTCAGGGTCAGCGACGGTCAGCAAGCCGTGGATTACCTCTTCGAGGCCCACGAAGAAACAGAGCCCACGGTGGTCTTCCTCGACCTCAACCTACCCGTGCTCGACGGCTACCAAGTGCTCGAACGGCTCAAAGCGGATCACAAAACCCGGAAAATTCCGGTGGTCATCATCTCCACCACCGACGACACCCGCGAGATGGAGCGCTGCTACGATCTCGGGGCCAACGCTTACATCTCTAAACCCCTAGAGTTCAAACACTTCACCCACACCATGCGCAGCCTGGGTGAGTTCCTCTCGGTGGTGACCGTCCCGGCGGCCTAGCCGGCGCCTGGGAATCGGCCCAGCAGCCGATGACCTCCTCCACCTCGCCTAAGTTCGACGGTCCAAGCCTGCCCCGGCTGGCCCGAGCCTTTTTGGAGCAACACCTCCAGGGCAAGTCGGCCTCTTCCAAAGCCGTATCACCGATGTCCATCGCGCCGGGTCTCCACGAGCAAGGTCTCCTCCAGCACGGTGCAACCTTCGTCACCCTGCGCAAAAACGGCAAGCTACGCGGCTGCATCGGCAGCCTCCAAGCCAGCCGCCCCCTGGTCGACGACCTACGCGCCAACACCATCGCCGCAGCCACTCGTGATCCACGCTTCCCAGCGGTCCAGCCGTCCGAACTCGACGAGCTGACCCTCGAAGTATCCGTGCTCACACCCCCCGAGAACCTCGACCTCTCACCCGACCCCAAAACCCCCCACCTCGACCCAGAATCCCAAGCCCTCCTTCTCCTGCGCCCCGACGTCGACGGCGTCATCCTCAGCTGGCAAGAACATCGTTCGACGTTCCTGCCCCAGGTTTGGGAACAGCTGCCCACGGCTGAGCAGTTTCTTCGAGAGCTGAAGAAAAAAGCCGGCCTTCGAGAGGATTTCTGGGCTCCAGACGTGGAGCTGGCGGTCTACCAGGTCGAAAAGTGGGTGGAAGACGAACCGCCTAGCGCCTGAGGCCGGACCCTTGAGAGGACCTGCGTCACAGAAATGGGTTCGCCCAGGTTCCAGGCCATCGTCGAAGACAACTGCCGAAGTGTCAGATCCCAAGAATAGTAAAGCATAAAACAGGTTTCCTAGAGAAATCCATTCTCTCAGGATTAAGGCTCGGACTTGCTCCGTCGAGCCTCCCCGCTGGGTATTCGAATCGTCAATGAACCCCAAAACCGGCTCGCCAGCTTCCCATAAACCTTTGTATTCTTCTTCGCAAGATCTAGCCTTTGGTCAATTTCTGCCCCCCTAATCTTGCGCCCTAGATATTTACTGGCACCTTAAACTTACTCGCCTTTAATCTTACCCGGCAGAGAGAGTGCAATTACTGCAAAGGCTCCAAGGAAGACTCTTAACCACATGGCTTAGGACACTCCTTAGTTGGACGATGTTTCTCAGGCACATTGAGCCTGCATGTCTGACCGAAAAACCGGACCTCGCATGCATAAGACTCACGTTCGTCACCGCCACAGGCATGGACAGTTTCATGGAGAAGAGTTGAAGATGCCCCGGAAACCGCAAGAACACCCCGTCCGCCGACGCCACCGAGTAGTCAGCCCCGAACGGCTCAAATCCACCCGGCCAATCCACTGCCGACGTCGACATCGCGACCGGTGTTCCGAGATGATCGGTGGTCAGGAATCGCAGACCTGAATTGTCGAGCTGGCCGACAAGCCGACCCGCGAAGTGCAGAATCGCGGTGCTGCCGTTGTGGTGCAGCAGACCCGCTGAGACCTTTTCAGATCAACTTTAGGGATCAGTTGCGCCGTGTCGGCCCTCGGCAAACGCATCAGCACTTTCGCCAACGCCTCGGAGCTGCTCTACCACGCCCGACGATGGCGAGCATAAATGATCCTGCACGGCCACGAGCATCAACCGTCGATCACCGTCACCCAACGCTGGTCCTACCCGCCACGGGGCCACGAGCGGGCCTTCTTCCCGGTGGTCTCCGCCGGCACCGTACATCATCCACCGGCGAAAAGACGACTTCTCCTCGCCGGGATGGCCAAGTTTATGGGTCATTTCATGAGCGAGTGTGCAACCCCGAGGGCCGCAAGTCGCACTTTCATTTATGCCGGCTTCACACAACCGGATCGTTCGTCCTAGGGGAATTGACCATCCGCAACCGATGAAACGCTGACCGTGCTTATCGACGGTAGTCCGGCATCTTCCCCAGCCGACATGTCTCCCGACTCGAAGCCGTCGCAGAACACCGCTTGATTCGCCGGGTATGGCGCGATGCCCACCGCCTGACGCAAGAAGCCACGGCCGGCGTAGAGGAAATCCGTCGACGCTTCGGCTGCGGTTCGTTCTTGACGGTTCATCCTTCCCGCATCGTCGTAGGTCCGATCGATGACGTTGCCGGCCAGGTCAGCTTGGGTTTGATCTCCGATCGCGTCATAGCTGAAGTCGTGGACACCACCGAGGGTAATTGGCGCACGGGTTTCCGAGCCAAGGGATCAATAGAATCTGGCGTCCTCCTGAATGCAAAGGTATATATGCCTGTTTCTAGCAATACCGGTCGTTAATCTCTATCTATTGGGATTGACCTTTTTCATCTCAGCAAGCTTTATTTCACCGATGTCAATCCTGAATGACCATGGTGGTCCCCCATCGCTTTTCGTTCTCCGAAGCTCAATGTCCTTCCGCTCAATAGGCTTCTTCAGGTAAACGAGCTCTTCTCCAGGCCTCCGAAACATAAGCTCGACCAAACTTGGACGCTTGTTGCAGATTTCTCCCCAGAACGGTATACGCCATTTTCTCGTGGGGTCGAACAAAACCTCCAATTCAAATACGCCTGTAGCCGAATCTACACCATGCCACTTCAGGTTGTTTCGGAGCCAGACAGGACCTGCGGGGCTGTTCTGACATGGAGCCAACGACACACTGATTGCCATCCCGTTCACAGGAGGGTGGACAACACCTTCAACGGTATACCCATCGAGACCACACCTGGCTAATAGAGGCATTGCTAGGCAACTGCATGCCACAAACACTATTAACCCAGATGCGCGGTAATGAAATTTCTTAGATCTGAGCAGCACGGCTTCTCCCTTCTGTCACTGGCAGTCTTCAGGACACTGATCTTTTTTCAACGGAAAGCCATAGCACAAACTCGTACAAACTTCTGCTCGTTTCTCGTTTCCAAATACATTCCACTCGGTACGATGTACTGCTTCATGCACGAGAGTTGCACCAATTCCACCTGGACACTTTTCAGGGTCCATAATGTGTCGTTTCCCAATGTGTATTTCGTTCCCGAAAGGCTGAATCCTCCTGGTCATTCCGCACACCCACCGATTTGAGCATTTGATACGAGCGCTTCTTAACGCTTTGATCGTCTTGGATCGAAGAGGCTCAGATAAGAAGCATCCCCCTTTTAGTCTAACCAGCGCATGGCGAGCCGCACGCGATATTTCGGATGGGCTAAAGCCATTCTTGTAGCAGGAGGGGTCTACAATAAAGAGACCTAGCGGGTCGGAGAATGAGATAGGGTTACCGTTTGCATAGAAATAAAACGGAAGTACAGAATGCCGGAATAAATCGGCAAGCCGCAAGCTCTCAGTGTAGTGCTCGGACCCGCTCAGCAAAGGATCTTTCCTGCCGTAGGTCGCATGACGAACCGAATACCATCGCCAGACGTTGTATGACACTCCCACCCCTTCCCCACTCGCGACCCAACTCCCATCCGCCCACTGCCCCGGAAATCTCAAGAACACCCCGACTTCGGACGCTCCCGAGTAGTCAGCCCCGAACGGCTCAAATCCACCCGACCAATCCACTGCCGACGTCGACATCGCGACCGGTGTTCCCAGGTGGTCAACGGTCAGGAATCGCAGACCTGAATCATCGAGCTGGCCAATGGGCCGGCCCGCGAAGTGCAGGATCGCGGTGTTGCCGTTGTGGTGCAGCAGACCTGCCGAGCTATAGACCGGCTCGGTGGTCAGTATTTCCAGGCAAGGTAAACGCCTGGGCAACCACACCTTCCCTCAAGCCCGCTGACCAGTGATGAT
>CBDUGP010000003.1:0-220565 GCA_965366625.1 uncultured bacterium | reverse complement strand
TTTACCCTGGAAGTAGACGACGTCAACGACCTCGACGCCCTAGATGCTGCGATTGAAGCCGCGCGCGCCGAGACCGAGCGTCCCACCCTAGTGCTCGTGCGTACCCACATCGGTTTCGGTAGCCCCAACAAACAAGACACCGCCGGCGCCCACGGCGCTCCCTTGGGCGACTCCGAGCGCCAAGCGACCCGCGAAAACTTGGGTTGGAGCTTCGACCAAGACTTCCAAGTGCCCGACGAAGCCCGCGCCGCTTTCGACGCCGCCAAGCAAAAAGGTGCCGAGAGCAGCGCCGAATGGCGAAAACTCTTCGAGCAATATCGCCAAGCCCATCCGGAAGCCGCGGCCCGATTCGAGGCCTGGGGGGCCGACACCCTGACCGCCGGCTGGGACGCCGATCTGCCGGAATTCACCGCTGAGGACGGCCCCCTGGCCACCCGCTCCGCCAGTGGAAAATTCCTGCAGTCGATTTCCGCCACCCTGCCCCAGCTGATCGGTGGTTCCGCGGACTTGGCGCCGTCCAACAACACCTTCATCAAAGACCGCCCCGTGCACACCAAAGACCAACCGGGAGGAGCCAACTTCCACTTCGGCGTGCGCGAACACGGCATGGGCGCGGTGATGAACGGCATGGCGCTCAGCGGAAGAATCCGCCCCTACGGCGCGACCTTCCTGATCTTCTCCGACTACATGCGACCCACCCTGCGGCTCGCCGCGCTGATGGAGCAGCCGGCGATATTCATCTTCACCCACGATTCGGTCTTCCTCGGTGAGGACGGACCGACCCACCAGCCGATCAGCCAGCTGATGGGCCTGCGCACGTTGCCGGGTTTGTCGACCTTCCGCCCCGCCGACGCCAACGAAACCGTGGCAGCTTGGCGAGTCGCCCTTGAGGATTCTCACAGACCGTCCGCCCTGGTGCTCACCCGCCAGAAGCTGCCGGTGGTCACCACCGCCGAGCAAGCCCGAGAAGGGGTAACCCGGGGCGCCTATGTGATCGCCGACTCCGACGATCCCCAAGTGCTGTTGCTCGCCACCGGCTCCGAGGTCGCCCTTGCCCTGGACGCCCATCAAGCGCTCAAGGAAAAGGGCATTCAAACCCGCGTGGTCAGCATGCCCTGCTGGGATCGATTCGAAGCCCAGGACGCCGACTACCGCGAATCCGTCATCCCCAACTCGATCCGCAAACGGCTGGCGATCGAAGCCGGCACCACCCACGGCTGGCACCGCTACGTCGGCCTTGACGGCGACGTCCAAGGCATCGACGGATTCGGCGCTTCGGCTCCCTACGCCGACCTCAAAAAACACTTTGGCTTCACCACCGAAGACACCGTCCGCCGAGTCGAAGCCCTGCTCGCCTGATCCTCCGGGCAGCCCCGAAGGGGCAAGGCATGTGGAGCCACCGGGCTTCGGCCCGTGGCTCGTTCGCGCCTTGAGGCTCGTTCGCGCCTTGGGGGCTCGAATCACAGCGATTCAGGGAATCGACAGGCTCCATGCCGAGCTGTCCTCGGATTCAAAGCCATCGCAAAAAATACCGGTTTCCACCGCCACAGGGCGAATGACCGTCTGATGGTCGACGGTCAATGACGCTTCGGACGTGCCCTCCAGCTCTCCGGCGATAAAGAGGGTGCTGAGTTCCGCGCCCAACGTGGCGGTCGATGCGGGTACGACCGAGCCGAGGGATCCCGGATCGAAAAGGCCGGGAATGCCATCGGCAACACCACCCAGAGCACGGGTGTCCTCTTGGTCGGAATTTCGCCACAGGCGGGCCCGCAAGGGAGCAAAACCGTGGGGTTTGACCGACGGCATGACCGGCACTTCCAACACCAACCAGGGATCCGAATCGATCGAGCCGCCGTCCACCGCCGAAGCGGTATCACAGCCCAAGGCTCCAGGGCCGCCATTGCAAGCCCACCAATTATTCTGACCGTCCATCACCAAGTCGGAACCCGTGGTAATCCCGAACTCATTGCCGAAAAAGCGGTTGAACGCCGCCAAGGCAAAGGTCGTATCACCGGCGAAAGCACCGATCCGCGCACCGTAGGTATTGTTCAAAAGCTGATTGGATTGCGCCACCGCAACCGTGCCGGCGCCGGAGGCGGTGGTGGCGAGCAACCCTGCGGATGCCGAGCCGTCCGACGCCAGACCTCGGCAGTCGTAAATTAGGCTATCGAGCAACCAGACCACCGCCCCGCCATTGACCTCGACCCCATAGTCGAGAAAATCGCCGTCTCCTTTGCCCGCGTAGACATTGCCCCGGTACTCGGCACCAACCACCGAAACCCCGAAAAAGAGCACCCCGACCCGTCCGATCTGCTCGAAAGTTGAATCGATCACGTCGACTCGATCGCCGAACGCCACCAAAGCCGTGCCCTGATAAGCCGGCCCGGACGCTTCGAATTGAATATTTCGAAAGTGAACCCGTTCGAACAAACCCAAACCCCGATGGCGAAAAGCCTGAAAAATCTTGAATCCGCTGCCATCGAAAATCAGGTCTCGAACCACCAACGCAACCCCGGGATCGACCAAAAACCAAGCGCGCGCATCACCGGACGAACCCGTGTCCTGGGTCGGACGCACGACCTCGGCGCCGGTCAAACCTTGGATGAAGAGATTGCGATCGACAGTCACCGGCCCCTCGGCCAGATCCGCGGTCACTTGCAGGGTATCTCCGGCGGTCGCGGCATTAATGGCTGCCTGCAAGCTCGAATAACCGAGACCACTGTCGAGATTCAGCACCGGATCCCCGCCCAATTTGTCGGTCGGCAGCAAGCCGAATGGGCTGCCCATCTCGAAACGGACGCTCCGAAAACGCCGGTGCGCCTCATATTCGGAATCGTAGACAGCCCGGGCCCCCACGAGATCCGGGTCTAGGGCGGGAAGCGCGTCGTCCGGACCGGACGGCGCCACCCGGAGGGCTGTTTCACCGACGATGGGAGACGCGAGCAGAACACAAAAGCCCAAAACCACACACCGGCTCGTCACGGGCCGGAGCGTTGGAAGGCCGCTAGTGAAAGTCGTCATGGAGAAATCCTTCGAAGTTGAGTCGACTAACGAACGCCTGAACACGGTTCGATCCGCCTATTCTATCGTCACCGACCCCACCGCGTCGGACCGGTCCAACGATCTACCCGGCACCTGAAATGGATACCGGAGAAATGCCATACTAAAAAGCACCAAGGCTGCCACAGCCGGACGGGCCACCCCATCGGAGAGACCATGCAAATAGAGACACCAAAGGGCCTTCAGACTACCCGCATCCCCACCCCTGAGATCCGTCTCAGGACCCTGTCGATCAAAGCCTTGTCGATCAAAGCCTTGTCGATCAAAGCCTTGTTGGCTTGTGTCTTCATGCTCCTGGCATCCCTGCCCACCCAGGCCGATCCGACCACCAAAATCGACGTCGGCAAGTGGCGCCGGCTCGAAACCGAGAGCTTTACGGTTTTCACCAACGCCGACCGACGGGACGCCGAAAAGTGGGTCAAGGAACTCGAGGGGTACACCAAGGTCCTGCACGTGCTTTTTCCCGGCCTTAATCCCGAGCCCCTCAGACCCCTCCGGCTCTACCTCTTCGCCAAGACCCGCTCGTTCGACCAATACGTCGCCAACGGATCCCAGCTGGCCGGTTTCTTCACCCGACGACCCCGGATGAGCTTGATGGTGGTGGACGGCTCGGACTACTCACCGGGACCCACCCTCTACCACGAGTACACCCACTACGTGCTGAGGAACAACCTGCCCTACTTGCCCCAATGGATCGACGAAGGCCTGGCGGAGTATTTCGAAACCTTTTCGATCGAGCGCAATAAGGCCCGATTCGGCCACGTGCATCGGGGTTGGTCGCGGCACTTGCAATCCAGCAATTGGATGCCGCTCGAAGAGGTGCTCGAAGTCACCAACCGCAGCGCGGCCTACCGGGATCCGGTCAAAACCTTGGACTTTCGGGGTCAAGCCTGGGCTTTGGTGGATTTCCTTTTTGAACGAGAAGAAGGCCGACGGGAGAAAACCCTGCGCCTCTTCCAACTCTTGGATTCTGGGGTCCCCTCAGCCGACGCGTTGACTCAGGCGTTCGGTTTGAGCCTGGACGAGATCCAGTCCAAGCTGAAAAAGAATGTGATGTTCGCGGATCGCAAGATCCAGGTTTTGGATCTCAAAGTGTTGCCCGCAAGCCGTGACCTGGAAGTGCACGATTTGAGCCACGACGACGCCCTGGTGCGCTTGGGCGAGCTGCTGATGGTCGGTGACGATGAGGAGCAAGCTAAGGCCCAACTCTTCTTCGACAACGTCCTCAGCCGCGATCCAAATCGGGCAGAGGCCCTGATGGGTCAAGGAATCTTGAAGCTCAATCGCAACGATCCGGAAGGCGCCCTGGAGCAATTCGGCCGGGCCCTCAAATCAGCCCCGACCGCCGGGGCCCATTTCTATTCCGGCCGCGCCTACCTGAGTCAATTCGATGCTCAGGACGGCATGATCCCGGGCTTTTCCCAATCGACCTCTCCCCTCATCTTGAAAGCCCGCGAGTCGTTCAAGAAAGCTCTGGAACTCGACCCTCGAATGACCGACGCCTACAACCTGATAGGCCACACTTATCTTTACGACGCGGGATCCCCACAGCCGGGAATCACCCTGACGGAAACCGTGCTGGCAAAAGTGCCTAATGTCGTGCTCGCTTTGACCTTGATCGAGCTGCACAGCCGCAAGGGCGATCAAGAAGCCGCCTACCGAGTTCGTGACCAACAACTGGAGCGCATGGTGACCTCCCAAAGCCACCAGAGCACCGATTGGGTGGAGAGAGCCCTTGTGGTGGCAGATCTGATTCTGGCGGACGCCTGGCGATTGCAAGGACGTGAGCAAGCGGCGAGGGACTTGGTGAAAGGCTTGGTGGGCAAGGTGGACGACGAGGAGGTCAGCCAAAGAATCGCCGAATGGCGTCAAACCCATGACCCTGCTGGTGCTGAACCTGCTGAACCTGCTCAACCTGCTCAACCTGCTGAGCCGTAGATGACGCCGACAAGCGCAACCTCAGAGACGACCTCGGACTCCTAGCCGGATCTGACATTGCCCTGACACCCCGCGCCTCCCACCGTACTCTTCGCTGACAAATCATGACAAATATGCGATCATCGGACGAAACGTTCGATGATTCGCCGAGCCCGAAAAGATCCTCTGATCTCCCATTTCCGGGTCGGCTCCAACCCATATCTGTCCCGCCGTCCGGAATCTCCCCGAGCCGCGCGGGCCAAAGCGGAACCTACCCATGAAGACCATCCGAATTGGAAATGGCCAGGGCTTCTGGGGCGACAATGTCGATGCTCCCGTGCGTCTTTTGCGCGGCGGTGAGGTCGACTACATCGGCATGGATTACCTCGCCGAAGTCACCCTATCGATCATGATGCGCCAGAAGCTCAAAGATCCGAATAAGGGCTACGCCACCGACTTCGTCGATTTCGTAGCCCAAGTCTTGCCCGAACTCAAGGAGCGGGGCGTCAAGGTGCTCTCCAACGCCGGCGGGCTCAACCCCCACGCCTGCCGCGAAAAAATCTTCGAGCTGGCTCGCGAGCAGGGCGTCGAAGGCCTCAAAGTGGGCGTGGTGGAAGGCGACGACCTCACCGCTCGCCTGGCAGAGCTGATCGACGCCGGACACGAAATGCGCAACATGGATACGGACGAGCCATTAGCGCCGCTGCTCGACCAAGTATCCAGCGCCAACGCTTATATCGGCGCCGCACCGGTGGTCGAAGCGCTCGCCCAGGGCGCAGACATCGTACTTTGCGGCCGGGTCACCGACACGGCCCTCGCCCTAGCCCCGATGATCCACGAATTCGGTTGGTCGGCGGACGATTGGGATCGTCTCGCAGCCGGCACCATCGCCGGTCATATCCTCGAATGTGGCCCGCAATGCACCGGCGGCAACTTCACCCGTTGGTGGGAAGTGCCCGATCTCTGGGATGTCGGTTATCCCCTCGTCGAGGCCCGTGAGGACGGAACGTTCACCGTCACCAAACACGAAGGCACCGGCGGATTGGTGACCGTGGACACGGTTTCCGAGCAGCTGCTCTACGAGATGGGCAATCCCAAGGAATATCTCACCCCCGACGTCACCGCGGACTTCTCGTCCATTCAGCTAAAGCAGGACGGTGCCGACCGGGTCCATGCTTCGGGTATCCGGGGCTCCAAGAACACACCCTTCCTCAAAGTCTCGGCCTCCTATCTGGCCGGATTCAAATCCTCCGGCACCTTGACCGTCACCGGCCCCCGGGCGGTGGAAAAGGCTCGCCTATGTGCCGAAATCGTGTGGAAGCGCCTCGAACGAGCCGGGGTAACCTTTGAGCCCGAGCATCGAGAAGAAGAGCTGGTGGGCGTGGACGCCTGCTTGCCGGGAGTCTTCCCTACCCCTTCTGATCCACCGGAAGTGGTCCTGCGTCTGGGGGTTCGAGATCGTAATTACGACAAGGTCATGCGCTTCGGCAAGGAACTCGCGCCTTTGGTGACGGCCGGCCCGCCCGGCGTCACGGGTTTCGCCGGTGGACGCCCCAAACCCCAACAGGTGGTGGCCTACTGGCCGGCCCTGCTGGCCCGAGAAGAAGTCGAAACCCGTATCACCGTGTCCGTGGAGGAGGCCTGAGATGGCAAACCGCAAGGTCAAGTTGTCTGAGATCGCCCACGCCCGTTCCGGTGACAAAGGCGACGGCTCCAACGTCGGCCTGATCGCCGACAGCCCCGAACTCTACGAAGTCATCGCCCGCGAGGTCACCCCCGAGCGCGTCAAAGCACATTTTCGCGGTTTCGTGTTCGGCAACGTCGATCGTTACGAAGTGGCGAACCTCAACGCCTTGAATTTCATTCTGCACGACTCGTTGGGCGGCGGCGGCACCGAGAGCCTGAAAACCGACGCCCAAGGCAAGACCCACGGTCAAGGCCTGCTGCAAATGCAAATCGAGGTGCCCGAGGAGCTGCTCGGATGACCATCCTCGATCGTGATTTCAACATGTTGCGCCTGCAGCGCAGTGGCAAGGACGGCGATTTGTTGTGGGTCACCCTCGACAATCCGTCTAAGGCCAACGCCCTATCCCCCGTCTTGTTGCGTGAGATCACCGAACTTTACAGCTCGGATTTGCGCGCTCTCGGAGTGCGGGCAGTGCTGCTCAAAGGCGCGGGCAAACACTTCTCCGCCGGGGCTGATCTCGATCACTTGAAGGGGCTGCGCAACGCCGGTCCCGACGAAAACCGCAGGGATTCCGAATCCCTGCGGGCCCTCTTCGCGTCCATTCTCTACCAGCCGGCATTGACCGTGGCCGTGGTGCACGGCGCCTGCGTGGCCGGGGGCTGCGGCGTGGCCACCGCCCACGACTACGTGGTCGCGACCGCCGACGCGCGCTTCATGTACAGCGAGGTGCGAATCGGTTTCGTCGCCGCCTTGGTGGCCACCTATCTACCCTTGCGGGTCAAGGGCAGGGACCTGCGCGAACTGCTCTTGGATCCACAATTCGTCGACGCCCAAAAAGCGCTCGACATCGGCCTGATCAATCGCGTGGCTGCGGACGATGCCGAACGCGAAGCCCTGGAGCTGGTCGAGGACCTACTCAGCCGGGCCAGCTCGGAATCCATCGCCCGCACCAAACGCTTGCTCTTAGAAGCGATCGGCCTACCGCTGTCCGACGCCTTGGAGCTGGCAGCCGAAATCAACGCCAAATCCCGCGCCACCGCCGACTGCAAACACGGCATCGCGACCTTCTTGGACACCAAGAAACCACCCGCTTGGCGCTAGATCTCTGCCGAAGGAAGCCTCTGAGCAGACGCGTCGAGTTTTCACCTCTGGCTTCAATCCTTCGGATATTCGATTACCGCAGCCGCGGCACCCGAAGGGTCTTCGAGGATCGCGATGCGTCCGACCCCGGGCGCGTCGAAAGCTGGATTCAACACCTTGCCACCGACTTGACCGGCCTTCTCCACCGTAGCGTCCACATCGTCGACGGTGATGTAAGGCAGCCATTGTCTTTCGATGCCGGTTTTGGCGGCGAATCCGCCGATCGGCGTTTCACCCAGGGCAAAACCAGAGTAGGTGGAGCCGTCCTGCATCGGCATCGGCACGGGATTCCAGCCGAACAACTCGCTATAGAACGTTTGCGTCTCTGCCGCGTTCTTGCCTTGTAGCTCCATCCAACTGAAAGCGCCGTGGGTTGTTCTTTCGTCCATGGGGGTCTCTCCTAATTGGGTGATCGCCTCATCGCGATCATCCCTAGGACGCATGAAACCAGGCCCAGCCGACATCTTGGTGTCAGGATTTTTGAGAAATTTCCGGGTGGGGTTGTTTCCGGATGCCGGCCATCAAGTGTTTCGGCCGTGTGGCTCGAGACGGTTCAGCTGATCTTCGATATGGCGAAGCTCCGCTTGGGTCCGGGCCACGGCCGCTGCTTTTTGCAGCTCGTCCCGTGCTTCGTCTAGGCGCCCGAGTTCGGCCAGCAGCAGGCCCTTGGTGCCGTGCAGGTGGAAATAGCCGTCGAGGCAATCTTCGACCCTTTCGATTTTTTCCAGAGCGGCCGTGGGTCCGCGGGTTTTGGCGATCGCAACGGCCCGGTTGAGGCTGACGATGGGTGTTGGTTGGAGCTGCTCCAGGTAGGCGTAGAGGCGATCGATTTCGGCCCAATCGGTGGCGCCGGGGGATTCCGCGATGGAGTGGGTAGCGGCGATGGCCGCTTGGATTTGCAATGGGCCCACCCGGCCTTTGCGCAAGGCCTTTTCCACCAATACACGGCCCTCGTCGATCAGCTCCCGCAGCCACAGACCTCGGTCTTGATCTTCGAGCAGAATCAGCTCGCCTTTAGGATTGAGCCGTGCTCGATGCCGGGAGTGTTGCAACAAACACAGGGCGAGCAAGGCCATGACCTCGGGCTCCGACGGGGTGGCCCTGAGCAGCAGACGGGCAAGGCGGATGGCCTCCTCGCACAGGGCGACTCGCGTGTGGTTTTCCCCTTGGGAGGCGGAATAGCCTTCGTTGAAGACCAGGTAGATCATCGAGATCACCGCGGGCAGCCGCGCGCCGCGCTCTTCGGGGCTGGGGGTTCCGTAACGCACGCCGGCTTCGCCCAGTCGGCGTTTGGCGCGGGTCAATCGTTGCTCCAAGGCTCTAGGTTTCATCAAGAAGGCGCGGGCGATCTCCTCCACGGTGAGTCCTGCCACCACCCGCAGGGCAAGGCTGATTTGGTCCTTGGCCTTGAGGCTGGGATGGCAGCAGACGAAGAATAGGCGCAGCAGGTCGTCACCGTAGGGTCGGGTTTCGAGATCCTCGATCCAGCGACGCTCAGAGTCCACGTCGGCCGGCAGCTGGGGCTCGTCGGGCAGCTCTTGGGAGCGCGCGTGGCGACGCAGGGCGTCGATTCCGGCGTTGCGCGCCACCAGAATCAACCAAGCGGTGGGGTCCTTGGGCAGCCCTTGTCGCGTCCAAGCCTTGAGGGCTCGGAGGCACGCTTCCTGAAAGGCTTCTTCGGCGATATCCAAGTCGCGGAATGCTCGCACCAAGGCCGCCATGGCCCGGGGGCGCGCCTGCTCGAGCTGTAGACCCCACCGATCCTCGCTCACGGACGAATTCCGGGCTCAAACCAGGCGATCGGCCTCACTTCCAAGGCGCCGCTTTCCAGGGGTAGCCGACCTGCCCGTTCCACGGCTTCTTCCAGCGATTCACATTCCATGATGTAGAAACCCACCAAATGCTCCTTGGTTTCGGTGAAGGGGCCGTCCATGACCAGGGGCTTCGAGGTGGATTGGGTGGCCGGTTTCAGGGTGACGGCGGCGGAGGTCGGCATGAGACGGGCGACGGGACCGAGGTCACCGTCTTGTCGCAGGGAGTCTTGCAGCGCCACATGCCGTTCGAGGCGAGCCTGGTGCTCTTCAGGGCTCAGGCGCTCGACCAAAGCTTCGGAGTCGTAAATCAAAACGGAATAAAGCATTCCAGCTCCTGAGTTGTTGGTTATTGGGCTCAACACCAAGGACGGTCGAGCTTCGTGCGAGCCGACATTCCGATCGCCTCGGCCTCGAAGCCGGCATCCCGCCGCCGGCTGTGGTAAACATCAGGGCCCACCCGTGGTGATCGGTGCCTGCCGACGCCGATGCCCGGCCCGATCCACGTCAGCCTGTTAGCCCATTCATTCAGCCAATTTTTTTTCAGGAGCCCGAATATGGCCAAGCAGAATTCCTTCGATATCGTGTCGAAAGTCGATCTCGCCGAGGTCAAGAACGCCATCAACCAAGCCGATAAAGAGCTCGGTCAGCGCTACGACCTCAAAAACACTCGCTCGAGTGTGGAGCTTCAGGAAAAAGAGCACAAAATCATCCTCGCCTCCCAGGACGAATATACCTGCAAGGTGGTGGACGACATCGTGCAACAGAAATTGCATCGCCGCGGAGTTTCCTTGAAAGCCTTGGACCACGGTAAGTACGAGCCGGCCTCCGGCGATACCGTGCGTCAAACTGTGACCTTGCAAGAGGGCATTTCCAAAGAGAAGGCCAAGGAGATCGTCAAGGAGGTCAAAAACTCCAAGCTCAAGGTGCAAGCGGCCATCCAAGAAGACTTCGTGCGTGTGACCGGCAAGGACCGCGACGTCCTCCAAGAGGTCATCACCATGTTGAAGGCCAAGGACTTCGGCATCGACATGCAATTCACCAACTACCGCTGAGCCGAGCCGCTTAATCGAGCCGCATAACCGAGCCGCTTAACCGAGGAGACCTATGCCCGATCGTCTGCCGTTCCAAAAAAGCCTCTCCATTCCGGTCGTCGCCGCTCCGATGTTTTTGATCTCCGGCCCCAAGCTGGTGATCGAATGCTGCAAGAACGGCGTGGTCGGCACGTTTCCCGCCTTGAACCAACGTTCCACGGAAGGTTTCGAGCAGTGGTTGGTCGAAATCAACCAAGCCCTGGACGGCTATGCCCAAGCCGGCGGTGAGCCCGCGGCCCCGTACGGGGTCAACCTGATCGTGCACCGGTCCAATCCCCGGGTTCAGGCGGATTTGGAGATCGTGGTCAAGCACAAAGTTCCGCTGGTCATTACGTCACTCGGTGCGGTGTCCGAGCTGGTGGAAGCGGTCCACTCCTACGGCGGTTTGGTCTACCACGACGTCACCAATCGACGGCACGCCGAAAAGGCGGCCGAAGCCGGGGTGGACGGGTTGATTTGCGTCGCCGCCGGCGCCGGGGGCCACGCGGGAACCCTGAACCCGATGCCGTTCATCGCCGAGATGCGCAGCTTTTTCGACGGCACCCTGCTGCTTTCCGGTTGCATGAGCAACGGTCGGGACGTGGCCACCGCCATGCAAATGGGAGCAGATCTGGCCTATTTGGGCACACGTTTCATCAACGTCACCGAAAGCCGGGCCGACGACGACTATCGACAGATGATCATCGACAGCAAGACCTCCGACATCGTCTATACCGCCGCCGTTTCCGGTGTGCCCGCCAACTTCCTACGCCGCAGCCTGGAATCCATGGGTATCACGAAGGAAATGTGGGACTCCAAGGCCAAAGTAGATTTCGGCAAAGAACTCGACGCCGCCGAGGCCGAAGCCAAAGCCTGGAAGACCCTGTGGTCCGCGGGCCAAGGGGTGACGACCATCGACGACGTGGTGCCGGTGAAGGAATTGATCGAGCGCTTGAAGTCCGAAATGACCCAAGCGATTCGCAGCCAGTCGAAGCTGCTCGATACCTATTCCTGATCGGGGTCCGTGCCCGTCCTCGGCCTGGTTCAGTGGATTCTCGCTCCGGCGCCGACGATCACCCGTGCTTGATGACGAATCCTCAAAAAGCGCGAGTTGAAGTCGATGTCGAGCGAAGCGCCGGCGCCTTCGCCGGCTTGGTCGATCGCCTGTTGCAAGGTACCGTCGTATTGGCTGGTGGTGATCACCTCAGCGGCTCGAGCTTCGGGAGCGGCCGTAACAAGGGTGCAGAACGCGACAGCCCCTAGGGCGGTCAATAATTTCTGTGCAGGGTCGTTGAGGAAGGGTATCGACATGGGGGTATCTCCTGATGTGCACGTCACGGTTGTTCGCCACGCAGGAGATCAACGAGCCCAGTCGGCGAATTTCTCAGCGGCAGGTCATTCTGTTGGAGGCGGGTCGGCAGGGCTTACAATCTGCCGTCGCGAATGCCACCATAAGGCGACTCACAGAGCCACGAATCCGCCGTCCCACAGCCTGGAGATCGTCTAAATATGACCGAGCAGACCCTGAGTTTTTGGCGCCGATTCAGCTCCCTAGCCGAAGAGCGTTCAGCCTTTTGTTGTGGCGTCGACCCGTCCGACATCTTGCTTCAGAATTGGGGGCTGTCCCTCAATGCGGCCGGGGTTGGAACTTTTTGCGATCGGGTCTTAGAGGCCGCCGAAGATCGTCTAGCGATTTTCAAACCCCAATCGGCTTTTTTCGAGCGCTTTGGTCCCGCCGGCCTCATGGAACTGCGCCGATTCATCGGCGGAGCCCAGGAGCGAGGCTCCCTGGTGCTGCTCGACGCCAAACGGGGTGACATCGGCCATAGCTTGACCGCCTACGCCGAAGGCTTGATCGGCCGCAGCAGCCCGATGGGGCCCGACGCCCTCACCCTCAACGCCTACCTGGGCCCGGGAACCCTGCGACCGGCAGTGGAAAGGGCCACCGAACAAGGTGCCATGCTCTTCCCCGTGGTGTTGTCGTCGAATCCCGAAGGTCGCGAGCTGCAAGCCGCCCGCCTCGAAGACGGTCGCACCGTGGCCGAGTATCTGGCGGACTCCATCACCGACTTCAACAGCGTGACCGATGAAGAAGTCGGTCCAGTAGGCGCCGTGATCGGCGCCACCCTCGGCAAAACCGCCGCTTCAGTGGTCGAGCGCCTGCCCAAATCCCTCTTCCTGGCCCCGGGAATCGGCGCCCAAGGCGCCGGCTTCGACGACGTGCGAAAAGTCTTCGGCCAAGCCATCGGGCGCGTCATCCCCACCTCGTCGCGGGGCGTGCTGAGCCATGGCCCCAGCGTGTCGGGGCTGCGGCAGAGCATGGAGAAGCAGCAGGAACAGGCTTTCGAGCTGAGGAGCTTGGCCGACTGAACACTCGATGGCTTCCCGCGCCCACGGTCGGGGAGGCGTCGCCTAGGTTTCTTGGGTTTGCCCAAGGTTCGACCTTCGAGCTGGTGGCTCTCTTTGCTCGCGCTGGAGTTTGGTTAAAAACGCTGGCCTTGATTGACTAACCAAACCGTATCCGCCTAGCTATTTAGCCGTCTTATTGTCAACCGCCTAATCCGCGAGGTCTTTGGTGATCTCCAGGAGGTGCCAGCTATGCGCTTCAATCGTTCCGCTCTTTTTTCCGCTCTTCTCGCCTCGCTTCTTCAAATCAGCCTCTCAACCATGGCCATCGCAGCGGCCGAATCCGAGAATCCCAGCCTCGACGAGTTCGGTGGAGAGGGGCCTGGACCCGTGCCGATCACCAACCAATTTCAGGTCAACACCGTTTCTGCGCAGAATCAGGACGGGGCGCGGGTCGGAATGGCGGAGGACGGCTCCTTTGTCGTGGTCTGGGAATCGGACGACTTCGACGGCAAATACCAGGCCGTTGTGGCGCGTCGTTTCACTTCGGCGGGCTCACCCATTGGCAATGAATCTTGGGTCACTTGGGATTTTCCGCTCGATGGCCACGAGGTGGCTGTGGATAAGAACGGAGGTTTCGTCGTGCTCTGGCATGCATCGGCGCTGGAAGAGGCGTCCCTGCGATTCAAGCGCTACGACTCCGCCGGAAACCAACTCGGCGCCGAGGTGGATGTGGCCACCGAGTTGCCGAGCACGAATATGGACATCGACATGGACGCCAACGGTGGCTTCGTCGTCGTTTGGACTGCGGAAACCGAGGAACTTTTCGCCGATAAACCCATCGCTTTCGGCTCTGAACGAAAGGGCTCCGTAGACGGGTTTTCGCTTTTTGGTCGGAGATTTTCTGTCAATGGGGCTGGTATCGGATCTAAATTCGAGGTCGCCCATTCCCTTTTGTATGACGCAAAACCCGAGGTCGCCCTGTCGGACTCGGGTTTTCTCGTGGTCTGGGAAGCAGGCCTGTCCGGTGAGACTAAATCTATCCAAGGTCGGGCTTTCGATTCGATGAACATGCCGCTGACGCGCCAATACCAAGTCAGCACCATGCTCAGCTCTTTTGGGCCGACGGTCAGCGCGACGGAGGCTGGGGAGTTTGTGGTGGTTTGGGACCGCCGGCAGTATTATTCCTACCCTCGCCAAACTCTTTCGAATTCCGAAACGTTGAAGGGCAGGACCGCCGATCTCGGAGAGACCGAGAGCGTAGAGGCCCGGGGACAGCGGATCGACGCCTCGGGCAATCCGATCGGCGGTGAGTTCTTGATCGCAGAGTCATCTCCCGATTTTCTTTATCACCCCATTGTGAAGGCGGAACCTAACGGCTCCTTCGTCGTGATGTGGTGGCGAGACGACTCGGTTCAAGCCCTGCGCGTCGACTCCCTAGGCATGCCCGTGGGCGATCTCCAGCTGATCACCAGCACCGGGCCGGAGGGCTCTCAACCTCTCCAGGCCAGACCCGACTTGGCGATCAACCCGGCGGGGCGACTTGTGGCGGTTTGGGACAGCTACAGCTCCGCAGGTGAAGACACTTCCTTCCTGTCGGTTCAAGGTCGAATGTTCTTTCTACCCTGCGAAGACGGGACTTCGACTTGTCGATCGTTCTTTTTTGATGGATTCGAATCCAATGACACCTCCGCCTGGTCTCTCAGCACGCCGTGATTGCCGGCTGAGCTGAGCCGCGATCCGGTCCGCTGCTGGGCGAATGGCGCCATCCGCAAGGGATGAGCCGTCATCGGTCACCGGTCGGATCCGCTGACTCGTGGTATTTTGGATACAAGAGTCATCGCCACGCAATTCTTGAAGGGCCGGTTTATGGGAATCCGTCCGTATCGCAGCTTTCGTTTTTGGATCGTCTTCCTGCTCGCTCTGACTTCGATTTCTGGCGCGGTGTGGACCGCTGCCGAGCCGCAAGCCAATGCCGACGCCGAGTCGGCGGCTGGCGGAGCTGCGAGCTTTGATCAGCTGATGCGGGTCCTCACCCACCGGCGATGTATCAATTGCCACCCCGCCGGAGACCGTCCCCACCAAGGTGAAGACAGCCATCTCCACCGATTCGGCGTGCAGCGCGGTGCCGACGGTTTCGGGCCGGCTGCCCTAACCTGTGGCACTTGTCATCAGGCAGAAAATAATGATTTTTCCGGGGTTCCCGGTGCGCCCCATTGGCATCTCGCGCCGCGCAGCATGGCTTGGGAGGGTCTCAACCGCTATGAGATCGCACGATCGATACTCGATCCCGCCAAGAACGGTGGACGAAACCCGGCGGAGATCGAGCAACATCTCACCACCGACCCGTTAGTGCTCTGGGTTTTTGAGCCGGGCGTCGACCACGAAGAAAAAGCTCGTGAAAAACCGCCGGTTTCCCGTGAAGACTACCTGGCGGCGGTGAAGGCCTGGTTCGCCGCAGGGACTCCCATTCCCGACGCCGGAGAAGACTGATGGAGAACAGCAAACGCATCTCATTGACCGTCAACGGTGTGGCCCAGCAAGTCGAAGTGGCCGGCGACACACCCCTGCTTTGGGTTCTCCGAGATCTGCTGGACCTCAAGGGCACCAAATTCGGCTGCGGCAAGGCCGCGTGCGGGGCCTGCACGATCCACGTGGACGGTGAAGCCGTGCGATCGTGCTCGTTTGCGGTCAAATTCGCCGAGGGCAAGGAGATCACCACCATCGAAGGTCTCTCGGCGGGAGAGAGCCTGCACCCGGTTCAACAGGCTTGGATCGAAGAAGTGGTGCCCCAATGTGGGTATTGCCAACCGGGATTCATGATGGCAACGGCCGCTTTGTTGGAGAAAATCCCCTCCCCCACCGACCAGGACATCGATGACAACATCGTCAACGTTTGCCGCTGCGCCACCTATTACCGGATGCGCAAAGCCGTCCATCGCGCCGCCGAACTCCGGAACGGAACCCCTGAGGATCGATCATGAGCACGGCGAAGAAAGGGGCGAAGAAGTCCGGATTCGGGAGGCGGAAATTCCTCGTCGGGGCGGCCACCGGAGTGGGTGTGATCCTTGGCGCGGGATATCTCAGTCGAGATTTGGGTCGACGGTATATGGCGGGCATGATCAGCACGATGGTGCAGAGCTACGACAACCAGGTTGGACCCAACGTTTGGTTCGAGATCACGGCGGAGAATCGGATCATTTTGCACTCGCCCAAGGTTGAGATGGGCCAAGGCATCTTCACGGGGTTGGCACAAATCGCGGCCGACGAGTTCGAGGTGCCGATCGAGCGCATGGAGGTGGTCCACGCCGCGACCCGTCTTCATGTCGACCCCCGTTCCACCGGTGGCAGCGACTCGATCGCCGGTTTGTGGACCCCGCTGCGCAGGCTGGCGGCGACGATGCGCGAGATGCTCAAGGCCGAAGCCGCCGAGCTGATGGGGGTCGATGTCTCGACGTTGAGCGCCGACGCCGGGGTGATCTCGGGCGGCGGGCAGTCCATGACCTACGGCGAGATCGTCGCCCAGGTCCAGGAGTGGACCGTGCCCGATCCACCGCCGCTGAAAGACGTGTCCGAATACCGCTACGTCGGCCGACCGATTCCCCGCGTGGATCTCCAAGACAAGGTCCTCGGCTCGCCGATCTTCGGCTTCGATGCCGCCTTGCCGAACATGCTCTACGGCGCCGTGGTGCGACCCGACAAAATCGGCGCGACCTTCGTCGATGCCGACACCTCCGCGGCCGAGGGCATGCCGGGGGTGGTCAAAATCGTCAAGGAGCCGGATTTTGTCGGTGTCGTCGCCGAGTCGCAGGTCCAAGCCGAGCTTGCCAAGAAAGCGATCCGAGCTCGCTGGCAGGTGGATAGGAATTGGCAGCAGGCGGATATCGAGGCGATGCTCAGGGTGGGCGAGGGCGCACCCTTTGAGATTCAGAAAGAAGGTGACGCGGAGGAAACTCTGTCCGCCCACAGTGATGTGATCACCGCCGAATATTCGTCTCCGATCGGTGCCCACGCCCAATTGGAGCCCAACGGCGCCGTCGCCTACGTGGAAAAGGATCAAGCCACGATTTTGATCTCCACCCAAGTGGCCCAAGTCACCCGCCGGGAGGTCGCCGAGCGCCTGGGGCTCGACGAGCAGCAGGTCAACGTCCAACCCACCTATTTGGGCGGCGGATTCGGGCGACGCTTGCACACTCCGAATGCCGTGCAAGCCGCGGTGCTTTCGAAGGCCGTGGGCCGACCGGTCAAATGTTTCTTCGACCGCAAAGAGGAATTCCAGAACGACACCTTCCGTCCACCCACCCACCATGTGCTCAAGGCCAAGCTCAGCGGTGGACAGATCGAGGCGATCGAACATCATGTGTCGAGCGGTGACGTGGCCTTCGGCTCGCCGTTCATCCCCGAGCTGATGGAGACCGTGCTCGGCGCCGATTTGGGAGCTTGGCGTGGGGGCATGATTCAATATCAAGGGATTCCCCACCATCGGGCCGTTTCTTGGCGGGTCAGGTTGCCGTTCGCCACCAGCTGGTGGCGGAGCTTGGGGCTTCTGGCGAATACGTTCGCCATTGAAAGCTTTATCGACGAGCTGGCGGAAAAGGCCGGGGCCGACCCGGTGCAATTCCGGCTCGACCACCTGGCAGACGACGAAGCCGGGCGACGCTTGCGCGGGGTGATCGAAGCCGCCAGGGATCGAGCGAATTGGCCGGACGGCGCCGGCGAAAGTCGAGCCCTGGGATTCGCCGCCTCCACGGACGCCAACACCCCCGTTGCCCAGGTGGTAGAGGTGTCCGTATTAGACGGAGAGATTAAGGTTCACAAAGTGGTGTGTGCGATCGATCCTGGTCTGGCGGTGAATCCCGATCAGATTCGCGCCCAATGTGAGGGCGCGATCATCATGGGTCAGAGCGCTTCCCTCTACGAAGAGATGACGGTCAAGGACGGTGCCCTCACGCCGACCATCTACGGCGCCTATCGAATGGCGCTGATGAAGGACGCCCCACGGGAAATCGACGTGGTGATTCTGGAAAACGCCGACGAGCCGGGAGCAGTCGGCGAGCCGCCCCTCGGGCCAATCGGGGCGGCGATCGCCAACGGCGTGTTCAGGCTGACCGGGCAACGCTTGAGGTCGTTGCCGTTGCGAATCTCTACTGCCAGCCGGGGATGACCGAGGCCGGGTCGATGCGTTGGTCGCCTTGCCAGATTTCGAAGTGCAGGTGTCGACCGGTGCTTTTGCCGGTGCTGCCGGGCACGCCGACGACTTGGCCTTGCTCGACGCGATCACCTGCTTTGACGCCCAGGGATTCGAGGTGGGCGTAGCGGGTTTTCACCCCTTGGCCATGGTCCAGAATGAGCACGGTACCCCAAGCCTCATTGCCTTCCCATTTCTCAGTGGCCAGCTCCACGAGACCGTCGGCCGGGGCCAAGATTTTGGAACTCGGCCCGGCGTGCACGTCGACGCCGTCATGAAACACGGTTTGGCCGTCGAAGGGGTTTTTCCGGTTGCCGAAGCCCGAGGTGAGCTTTTCGCCGGGCAGAGGATTGATCATTTTCTCGAGCAGTGCCGGCGCGGGACGGGTTGGGATTGAGGCCGGGGCGACGGTGGGCGGATCCGCCGGGCTCGGCGATTCGGCGATTGCCGACGGAGCCATGGGTGCCATGGGCAGGAGCAACACGAGCATGGCCCAGTAAATCAGCCGACCAGAGCGGGAAGTAGGGCGAGGATCCGAGAGAAGGGAATCGAAACGCATAGTGGGTTTCCTTGTGGAGCAAGCTCGGGAAGGCTCGGCTGAGCCCAGACCGGGCACCGCCACAGCTGGAGTCAAACCTTCCCGAAGCAGGGTTTGGAGGGCCGCCAAATAGCGACCTCGGGACAGTCGACCTTGGGAAGTGGCGAGCTGGTCGCAAATGCGTTCCCGCTCGCGACGCATGGCGGCCGTGGCCAGGTGGACCAGGGGAAAACCGATCCAAAGGGCTCGCACGGCCTCTTGAAAACACAGGCGTAGGTCGTCGAATCGCGACACATGGGCCAGCTCGTGGGCGAGGGTGACCTCCAGAAGCTGGGGACGGCGCAGCACTGAGCTAGGCACGAAGACCGTGGGTCGCAAGGTGCCCAGGGTGAAGGGACCGGTGAATGGGTGCGACTCCTGGGAGACCAAACGAACCGGTCGCCGAATGCCGTAGATCGCCCGCCAGCGGTTCAACAGATGGGTTGCGACCGGCTCCTCAACTTCGGGAGCTTGGCGTGCCAACTGCCGATAGGGTCTTCGGCGTTTTGCAATTTTCGCGACGAACAAAATCGCTGCGGTGGCCCAGGCGAGCAACAAGAGGGTGGTCCACATGGGCCATCCGTCGGCCGACGGGCCTGCTGCATGGAGGTGGGTCCAGCTCAATGCCGTGGCCGGTGAGATGAGTTCTACCGCTTGTTCTGAGCTCGGGCCGACCTGGGCAGCCAATCGGTCGAAGGCCGTGGCCAGGCTGATCGGCGAAGCCAGATCGACCGGCAACACCAATCTCAGGATCACCAAACCCCAAATGCCGTAGAGCAGGCCGGGTGAGCGTCGGGCAAGACGCCGCGTGAGAAGCCAGGCGACGGCGAAGATCACCGAGGCATAAAACATTTGCACGGTCATCGCGTCCCACAGGGCGCCCACCGCGGACGGCAAGTCGATGCTCATGATCGCTCCTCCGGATCGGTGGTGTCGGCCCTGTCGTCGGTGCCGTCGGTGCCGTTCCAGTCGGCTTGGGCAAGGGCCACTTCGAGTTCTGCCAGCTCTTGCTCGTTCAAAACATCGCTGTGGGAAAACAGGGCGGCGACGGGCAAGCTGTCGAGCTCGAGAACGCGCTCGGCGAATTCCTTCACCAAGCGGGCCATGGTGGCGACCTTGCCCACCGCGGCGGAGTAGAGGTAGAGGCGATGGTACGGCTTGCGGTGCAGGAGACCTTTTTTGACCATGCGGTCGAGGGTGGTCCGGGTGGTGGTGTAGGCCCACCCTGTATTGTCTAAGGCGGCCTCGTGCACCTCGCGGGCGCTCAGCTTCCCGCGGTGCCACAAGATTTTCAGCAGATCGAGTTCTGCTCTTGAAATGTCATGGCGGGGAACGGTGTAGAGCTTGAGCGGATCTTCGAGGATTTCGGACGTCGCGTCGCCGGCTTTTGGAGCCTCGCCTTGGATATCGTTGCCTTGGATATCGTTGTCTGGGGTCTTGTTTCTTGGTGCCATCGGTATTATCGCCTCCGTTGGCGTCAATATACTACAGATGTAGTTTGTACTACAAGTGTAATATCTTGACGACTTGGAATTCTGCCGGGTTGAGTGAGGTCTGAACCGGAAGTATCGATTGACCGAGAATCCTAGGGGTCGCTAAGCTGCACTGCGGCTCACCGCCTATCCTTCCGCCTATCTTCCCGCCATTTCCGATCCACGAGATTCGCCCTTGATCCATTTAGCAGCCGCCTTCGGCGTCTTCCTAATTTCGTTTTCTGCGGTTTTCGTGCGGCTCGCGAGTGTTGAGCCGATTACCGCGGCGTTCTTTCGTTCCTTCTATGCCCTGCCGGTACTTTTCATCATCAACCGATGGCGCTCGGCCGACGGTAGATCGGCCAGGGACCGAGGGGTGGCGGTGGCCGCCGGAGCGATGCTGGGGGTCGACCTGATTTTTTGGCACCACGCCATCGACCACATCCGCACCGGTCTGGCGACGGTGATGGGCAATACCCAGGTGATTTTCGTCGGTTTAATGGCCTGGTGGCTCCACGGCGAGCGCCCAACCCGCTGGGCTTTGGCCTTGATCCCGGTGGTGTTCACCGGCGTGATTTTGGTTTCGGGATTGGGGCGTAGTGACGCCTACGGTGCCGACCCGTCGCGTGGGGTGATCTTCGGCGTGCTGACCGCCCTGGCTTATACCGCCTATTTGATGATGTTGCGCGCTTCCGGGCGGTCTCAGGGCTCTCCCGTCGGGCCGCTGTTGGACGCCACCTTTGGGGCGGCGGTGGCCAGCCTCTTCTTCGGCTTGGTCCTGGGCGACTTTGACCCCGCTCCCCATTGGCCGGCCCACGGCTGGCTGGTGGCATTGGCCATGATGTCCCAGGTCTTCGGTTGGCTGTTGATCACCCGCGCTCTGCCACGTCTGCCGGCCCTCGAGACCTCGGTGCTACTGTTGATGCAGCCGATGCTGACGGTGCTCTGGGGACGCCTGATGTTCGACGAATTGCTGTCGCCGATTCAATGGACCGGGGTGGGCTGTGTGCTGCTCGGTATCGGTGCTTTGTCGCTGGCGGGCAGTGTCAGCCCAAAGGTTCCGGACGCCGCCATCCGTGTGACGGCCGACTAACCTTTGAACAGGTCGAGCAGGCGGCTGTATTTGATGATCAGCTTGCGCTGGGGATCCCCGGCTCCCATGCCGATTTCCTGGATGTCGTTATAAACCACGTAGAAACCGGTGCCCGCATCCCGTCGCCAACCGAATCGGATATTCGACGACCATTGGTCGCGGCGATCGTTGTATTGCACCAGGCCGTCGATGAAGACTTTCGGACTGAACGAATAAGCGAGCCTTAATCGCCCGAGGTCGGTTTCAAAGGAGCCGCCCGGTAGGTCGATGTTGTTGTGGCTCCAGGCCAGCTCGCCGTTGAGCTTTTCGCCCCGTCGAAAGGCGATCGAGGGGCTGACCGCGACCCGATCCCCACCGAAGAAGCCGCCGACGGTTAAACCCATTTCGGCGCTCACCGCCGCTCCTCGATTGCTGAAAGCCACCAGCTGAAACTCATGATGATCGTAAGTGCCGGCGGGCACGATCACACCCGGGAAGATCTCGAACGGTTCCTTGATGCCTTCTTTGGTGAAGTTGATGCCCGTGTGCACCTCGTGGCCGTTTTTCCACTCCCAATGGTTGTCGATGTGGATATAACCGGTTTCTTGAAAACCGTCGAAATCCCAGAAACCACGGTAAGAAATGTGGGGTCGCAGCTCCTGCAACCCCAACCAATTCTCGGGCCGATAGCGGACCAAGGCCACACCGTCGGCCTTGCGGAATCCCCGTCGAGATAGGAATCCCACCTCCGGATTGAAACCTTCGCCGACCTCGGTGTAGTTGACTTCGGAGAGCAGCCGTTCCGAGTCGTATCGGGCCCCGACCCGGAATGCGTGATCGTCGTCCTCGATGCCGGGCGTGTCGGTGCGGGCGGCAAAACCCTTGATCTCGACCTTCTGACCGATACCCCACCGCCCATCGATTCCGTAGGTCCGGTTGGTGTCACCGGAGGCTTGGCCTTCCCGGCTGGTGAAGATCATACCCACGGAGGATTTCTGGCCGAGATCTCGGCTCAGCCGAACGACCCCGAATTCGTCCTCGGAACGTACCCCTCGAACCTCGTCGGTACCCATGTAGAGCAGGCCGACGTTGGTGCGGTCGGCTTTACCGGAGAGCCGCAGTCCGCCGAGGATCGGAATATTTTCGCCGTTCGGCCCGATGCCGATGCGCCGACTGAAGAAGAGTTCCACTTCCTGAGGCACACCGACGCTGAAGGCGCCCGCGTTTTCCAGAAAAAACGGTCGCTTTTCGGGAAAGAAGAGGTTGAAGCGGTCGAGGTTGATCTGCTGGACGTCCGCTTCCACCTGGGCGAAGTCGGTGTTGTAGGTGGCGTCGAGGGTCAAGCTCGGGGTCAGGCCGTACTTCAAGTCAAAGCCGAATTCGGTTTCGGTATCGGTGCCGTCGATTGCCGGTCCCTCTTCGGCAGCTGCCAGCACATAGGGTGTGATTTGCAACAGGCGCTGCCGCGGAACTTCAAGGTCGGTCAAACGGCCGGCCAAAGAAACCCGGGTCAGGCCAAATTGCAGCGGCAACGGCGCCCAAAAAGCTCGCTCGTTGCGGCGTCGGATATTGCGCTGGAAGTTGAGTCCCCAAGCTTGGGGGCTGCCGGCGGGGAAGCGCAGGGTGCGAAACGGTATCGCCATCTCGGCGCTCCAACCGCCGTCGAAGACACGGCTCGCCACCTGCCAGGCACCGTCCCAATTCAAATTAAATCCGCCGGTGGTACCGATCGAGCCTTCGCCGTCACGCGCCACTTGGCCGTCGTATTGGATGCCGGCAGGATTGGTGCCGAATACGAATCCCGACTGGCTGTCACCAAAGGTGTCGAAGATCACCTGAAAGCTGTCGGTTTCGTCCAGCGAGGCGTCCCGACGACTGTCGGAGATGATGATGCGATCCGGCTCTCGGTCATGGCAGATCACGCCGACGAATAGGGTTTGGTCGTCAAAGGTGACGAAGACCTCGGTTTTTTCGGTCGCGGCTCGTCCCTCGTCGGGAGTAGTTTGGACAAATCCGGTGGCTGCTTTGAGGCCCGACCAAGCGGGGTCCGACAGCACCTCGCCATCGATGGCTGGGGTGGACGGAGCAGGGGCGGCCTTGAGGCTGGGCCGGTCCATGGGCGAATCCTCGGACCCCAGCACCGCGGTGGCTACGGAGGTAAAACAGAAGAAAAGGGCGAGCGGTAGCCATAGAAAGCGTCGAAACATCGGCGAATCTCCAAAAAGAAAACAGCTGATCCGAACGACCGGGCCGAAGGGGGCGGGCCAAAACGCAAAGTGGTGGCCTGATGAGATCAGCGGCGATCCCCAGGATGCAACTTGAAACCGCCGGCGAGAGGAAAAGACGAAGTCAAAACCCTCCGAGGCAAGCGGATAGGTACACGAAGCTACCTTCGAAAGGTGTCATGCGACCTTCTTGGGGTAAGCGAAGACTTGGTTTCGCAAGCGTCATTCGCTGATCGAGGGGAAGCTCGAAGACAAAGCTTCCCCTTCCCCACCAAGTGGGCGGCGAGCTTCTAATCATGTAAGGCCACGGACACGGTGGAGGGGGACGACTATCCCGGCTCTAGGAGGGGAAGACGCGTGACACTTACGAAAGGACGCGGGGGTGGGAAGGTCCCCTCGGGGAATTCGACGTCGAATTCTCCTTGTTTGAACCGCGCTGCCGCTTGCCGATAGGCAGCCACTATCCAAGTCAACGCGTCTCGCATCGCCTTTCGCATCTGGCGGCTGAGGGCGTGAAACCATGGACGAGGTGATCTCGGGACTTGCTCCGGACGCTTGTGTGGATCCCGGCTCAAGATCGCCTCAACGCCCAAGGGCACGGTGCCCTCTTCCTGATGCTGAAGAAGAGTTTCCTGCTCGATTTGACGCACCATGTCGACGATCAAGTCTCGATATTGGCGAGACGATAAGTATGCCAGAGACGGCAGAGGCTCGAGATGTAGGGTCTTGGGATGGGCAAAATCGTCTTCAACGAAGTCTTTTCCTCGACTGCGAGCCTTGGACAGGGCGGTGCGATCGATCCAGGTCCCGTGCATGGGCTCGCCGGTGATCAAGGCTTCCGTGGACGACACCCCGGGCCAATCCAGCGGTGATGAAACAAGACCCTCTTTACAAGAATTTCTCAAGATATAGCGCAGGCGCGCGAACTCGACCGCAGGCTCTTGGGACAGCTCCACGTGTTTGTATCTTTCCGGAAAGACGGATTTCTGCCAATCGTATTCGAAACCGATCTCCTTGGAGATCTTGCCGGTGAAGTGGCGCATGAAATTGGCCATCTGGGCGGCGTCGGAAAAGGTGGCCAAGACGTGGAGATGGGTGGAGAGACAGATGAAGGCGTGTAGCTTGACGGGATAGAGTTCCTGGGCTCGCGCCAAGGCTCCGACGATCAAGGCGTTGAGGCGCAGCCCGGGTCGCATTAAGGACCGGTGTTGAAATGTGACTTGGGTGATCTCAGACACAACGTGCTGAGGACGGCTGAAAATTCGTAATGGATGTCCCACAAGGGACTTGGACGCAAAACGACGCTTCAATTCTGCGTTTCAGCGAAAAAAACTAGGATTTCACCGCCTCAGGGGGCAATTTGTAACCCGGAGTCTCCCTCAGGAGCCTCTTGCTGCGCACGAAGAGACCGTTTCCGCGGCCGATCCCTCGGCCCTCGCCATCGTACACGACGGCTTCCGCCAGAATCTGGCTGCGATTCGTGTGGGCGACGCTGCCCACGGAGCGCATGCATCCCGACGAAATGGGACGGGTGAGGTAGGTGGTGAAGCTGGTGGTGAGCACGAACACTTCGGTTTCGATGGAACTCGCGGCGAAAAAGGCCGCGTCGTCCAACATTTTGAAATAGACCGAGCCGTGCACGGCGCCGCCGGCGTGGCACAGCTGTTCGCCAACCTCGATCTGAATCTCCGCCCGTCGATCTGCAATCTGGATCGTCGGCCGATAGAAGGTGTTGATCGGGGCCACGTGGTACATGGATTCAAGGGCGCGATAGTGATGCTCGTTCATGGATGTCTCGATTCGAAGGTTCGGCAGGGGCTGTTCGATGACCCGTAGATTAGCGGATCGCGATGCCCTTGGGTCCCGAGTAGAAGCCGACGGATGCAGAGGGCCGGCGATTGGTGCATACTCGGGGGGGCCAATATCCAAGGAGAAAATGATGGTTTATCGCGCTTCGGTTTGGGTCGCCTTTTTGACTCTTAGTTTCATGGTCGTGGGTTCTGCCCCGGGCCAAATTCATCGGGTGACGGACGAGGTCCGCCGTGCCGACCTCGAAAGCTCGGCCAAGGTCGAGCAAATGGTAATGGTACCGATGCGTGACGGTGTGCGACTTGCGACCGACATTTACACTCCGAAAAACATCGACGGGCCCTTTCCCACCATTTTCTGGCGCACCCCTTATAACTTCAGCCGCCTGCGTGGCTCGAATCCCAACCGGCCCAACGCCATGCTGAAGTATGCCCTCGACGCGATCGAAAAGGGCTATGCCTTTGTGGTGCAAAACGAGCGCGGCAAGTTTTTCTCGGAAGGAGAATGGGAGATTCTGGGTTTTCCGCGCACCGACGGTTACGACGCTCTGACCTGGATCGCCGAGCAACCATGGTCGAACGGTAGGGTGGCGACTTTGGGCTGCTCGTCGACGGCGGAGTGGCAGATGGGGTTGGCGGCCATGGACCACCCAGCCCACGCGGCGGCTGTGCCCATGGCCCAGGGAGCCGGCATCGGACGGATGGGCCCGTTCTATGAGCACGGCAATTTCTACCGCGGCGGTGCCATGCAAATGCCCATGGCGGCTTGGCTCTATGGCAACCAGAATATGCAACGGCCCATGCTGCCAAAGGATCTGTCGCAGGAAGACCGCATCCGATTGGCCAAATATTTTGATCTAGCGCCCCGAATGCCCTCCGTAGATTGGGATAAAGCCCTTTGGCACTTACCGATCATGGACTTTATGAAGAACATCGACGGTCCTCCGGGTGTTTATTCGGACCTGGTCCAGAGGAATCCCGATCACAAGGACTGGTACAAAGGTGGGCTCTACCACGACGACGAGCCTTTCCACGTGCCCGCCCTGTGGGTGAATTCTTGGTTCGACCTATCGGTGGGGCCGAATTTGGCCCTTTACGAGCATGTGCGCACGAAAGCCGAGCCGGAGGTCCGCGATCAGCAATATATGGTCATTGCGCCGACCTTGCACTGCGCCCAATACCGCCTCAAAGATCCGACGGTGGTCGGCGAGATGGAAATGGGCGGGGTGGAATTCGGCTTCGACGACATCGTGTTCGACTTCCTCGATCGTTTCACCAAACCGGTTTCGACCGAGCAGGCTGCGACCTACGATGCCGGCGAGCCGCGGGTGCGCTATTTCAGCATGGGTTCCAACGAATGGCGTGAGGCCGACGATTGGCCGATCGCCGATTCCGAAACCACGACGCTGTATTTGGGCAGCGGAGGGCAGGCCAACGGCTTGCGGGGCAACGGTGTGTTGCTCTCCGATCCGGCGGCGGACGAGGCCGTGCTCGATCGCTTCATTTACGATCCCGCAGTGCCGGTGCCCACCCGGGGCGGTAACTTTTGCTGTTTGGGTGGGGCGCCCGAGGGCTCCTTCGACCAACGGGCAGTGGAAGCACGGCAAGATGTGTTGGTCTTCACCAGCGACGAACTCACCGAGCCCCTGGACGTGGCGGGTTCGGTGCGGGTACTCCTCTACATTTCTTCCGACGCCAAAGACACGGATTTCACGGTGAAATTGGTCGACGTTTACCCCGACGGCCGGGCCTTCAACCTCGACGATTCCATCTTGCGGGTCCGCTATCGAGAAGGTTTCGACAAGCAGGTCTTCATGACCGAAGGCGAGGTCTATGAGCTGGAAATCGGTCCCCTATCCACCGCCAACGTTTTTCAGGCCGGTCACCGAATTCGCTTAGAAGTTTCGAGCAGCAATTTCCCGCGCTACGACCGAAATCTGAATACGGGCGGCAACAATTACGACGAAACCGAAGGGGTGGCGGCCCGCAACGCCGTCCACCACTCGAAGGACTACCCTTCACGTTTGATTTTGCCGGTAGTGCGTTAGTGGAACTTAGCGGGCTACGCCCGCAAACCTCCGGATGTAGGGGCGGGGCTTGTCCCCGCCCGGGTGAGGCGAAGCCGAGCCGCTTCTCAAGGGAGAGCGGCATGGGGCATGCCCAGCCCCTACTTCAAACCATTTCTAATCAATGATTTGCGGAAATTCCAAAAGATTCAACTAACCTTCGGCCTGGGTCAAGAAACCGCTTCGTTGCCCAGGGCTTGGCGGACGGTTCTTGCTAAACGTTTCGATGAGAAAGGTTTGTTGAGAAAGCTTTTGCCTTCCGGCAGCAGTCCGCGACGGCTCAGGTAATCGTCGGGATATCCGGAGACGAAAAGCACTTCCATTTCAGGCCGGGGACTGGCCAAGCGCTCGGCGAGCATTCTGCCGTCGAGTTCGGGCATCACCATATCGGTCAACAGGAGGTGGATTCGGCCTTCGAAGGATTCAGAAACCCGAATGGCTTCTTGTCCGTGAGCGGCCTGCAAGACTCGGTACCCGAATCGGCTGAGGATGCCTGAAATTAAGGCACGAACCGCGTCTTCGTCTTCCACCACCAAAACCGTATAACCCATGCCTTCGGGCACCGCCTCAAAAACACCGGTGGCGACGGTGTCCACGGCTTGATCCACGGCAGCGGGGAAACGCACCCGGAATTGGGTACCCCTACCCACCGCGCTTTCCACGTCTACAAACCCCTTGTTCTGAGACACGGCGCCGTAAACGGTGGCCAGACCCAGACCCGTGCCCTCACCTTCTGCCTTGGTGGTAAAGAACGGCTCGAAAATGCGGGAGAGCACCTCGTCGTCCATGCCGTGGCCCGTATCGAGCACTTCGAGAACCACATAAGCTCCTGCCGGCACGGGCTCACCATATCGATTCTCCAAGTCGTGCCCGAGAACCTCGTAGCGGGTCTGAATACTAATCGAACCCCTGGACCCCACCGAATCCCGGGCGTTGAGCATTAAATTCATCAAGATCTGCTCGAGCTGTCCTCGATCACAAACCACGACATCGGGTTGAGCATCGAGGTCGAAACGTAGCCGAATGTGCTCGCCGATCAAACGTTCCAACATCCGACTGACTTCTCCGACGACCGCATTGAGGTGCAAGATTGTCGGCGCGATATCTTGTTTGCGGCTGAACGCCAACAGCTGGTGGGTCAGCCGGGCAGCCCGTTGCGAAGCCCGTTGAATTTCTTTGAGATCCGCATGTTTCGGATCGTCCCGTTCCAACTGTTCTCCGAGCAAATCGCAATATCCAGAAATGGTGGTCAGAAGATTGTTGAAGTCATGGGCTACGCCACCGGCCAAACGGCCGACCGCTTCCATTTTCTCAGATTGGCGCAGCTGATCTTCGAGCCTCCGATGCTCTTCTTCTGCCTTGATACGCTCGTCGATTTCCTTGGCCAGGCTCTGATTTTGCCTCTGCAGCTCCAAGGTGCGCGCCGCCACCAGGGATTCCAAACGACGACGCTCCCCTTCGAGATGGCGTACCCGAAAGCGTGCCAAGGCGAAGACCCCGGCCATCAAGAGAAAGGCGCCGAGCAATCGGACCTCCCAATGGCCCCAAAATCCGGGTCGTACAACTAGCTCGAAGACCGCCGGGGTAGCGCTCAGCACACCCGATTCGTTGATCGCTTCTACTTCGAGGGAATAATTCCCGGCGCCAATGCCGACAAAGTTGATCCTGTCTTCGGCAATGAATTGCGACCATCGATCGTCGCCACCCATCAGGCGATAACGGAAGCGAACGCGATCCTCACGGCGAAAACTCAAAGCAGTGACTCGCACGGTGAGCGAACTGAGTTCCGGACCCAGGACCGCTCCCGAGCTGAGCTTCTGCCCATCATCGGTGACGACCTCCCGAATCAATACCCGGGGCGGAAGCGGATTACCCGATTCTCGATCGGGATCAAAGCGGACCACCCCTTCCGAGGTGCCGAACCAAAGCCGACCCCTATGATCCTCCAGAATCGCCGCGGCGGCCCCCTCCAGACTCGGCAAGCCGTCCGCTAAACCGAAGTGCCTAAACCGATCAGCGCCGGCTCGATCAGGGAAATACCGATCCAAACCCTGGTTGGTAAACATCCAGAGGCTGCCCGCGGAATCGCTCGCCACTTGCCAAACGAAGTTGTTGATCAGGCCGTTGTCCACGGTCAGGCGCTCGACCTCCGCAGTCGCTCCTCGCAGGGCCACTCCCAGCACACCGTCACCGTTGGTACCCAGCCAAACCTTGCCGTCGAGGCTTCGATCCATGGACCAAATCGACAGGCCGGTCCAACCATTGGCTTCGGAGCCGTGCAATCGCACTCCTTCGATTTCTGGCCCGTCCGGACCGGCACGCCAGTCCAAAATTTGGACTCCGCCGGCGTTCATTCCCACCCACAAGGCATCGTCGTGCCCTTTGATCAGGCTGAGCACGGGAGCCTGGCCAATGGGATGGTCAAAGGTCTTGACCAAGCCCGTTTCGTCGACAAACACCAATCCCCGCCGCGTCCCCACCCAAACCCCACGGTTGTTTGGGCTTGGGCCCACGGTTTGGGGCAATAGAGCGAGCACGAAATCCTGGGGTAGACCTTCGGCTTCACCGAAGCGCTGTTGGCGGTCGGGAAACCATCGCACCAGACCCTCCACCGTGCCGATCCACATCTCACCCAGGGTGCCGGGCGTCAAGGCGTAGACCCTTGGATGCTTCAAGTCCGACAACTCGACCTTTTCAAAGCGCGCGCCCCTTTGCCGCACAACCCCTTCACGGGTACCCAACCAGAGTTCGGCGGCCACCGCGCTTTCGGCGACGGGTCTCTCGGCCATCGCCCGCACCAACACGTCGGGCACACCGTCGGCCACCGAGAAGGTAGAAAAAGGGCCGGGGGCCCGTTTGGCAATGCCGCCGTCCGTACCGATCCAAACAATGTTTTCTTGATCGACGATCAGGGAATAAACGCGGGCGGCGGGCAAACCGCGTCGGCGATCGAGAATCGACGCCTCGGCCAAGGGGGTATCTTGCCAATGCGCGACTCCCCGAGAAGTCGCGATCCAGGTGCCCCCGGCCGATGTGGGCACTAGGCGTGCGATCGTCGCCCCCTCGAGGTCCGACGGCAGCAGCTCGGCGCGAAAATCCTCCTCTCGCTTGGCGACGATCTTGCCTTCTCCGGCGATCAAAAGGCCGGTGGGCGAAGATGCCATGGCGGTGACCGCCATGGTGCTCAGGTCGCCGAGATCCACGGGTTCGAATCGCCCGATGTCGCCGCCGGGCAGGTAAACCGCGGCCCCCGCCTCCGTGCCGACATAAAGCTGCCCCTCGTGGAAGGCCACCGTGCTGACGCGATCGGAGGGCAAACCGTGGCTGCGATCGAAGTGGTGAATGGAATCGTCGACGTAGAGCGCCACACCTCCTTCCGTGGCGGCCCAAACTTCCCCGGATCCACCCTGGGAGGTGTCGGCCCAGACCATTCCCACCTCCACCGGCTCGCGGGCATCCACCGGACACGTCACCTCGCCGCCGACCCCTGCCCCCCCGGCCAAGGCAGGTTTGCGCAGGAAGCACACGCCCTTGGAGGTCGCGACGACCAGCCGGCCCCGTGCATCGGTGGTCAGATCGCTGACCGTATTGGTGGGCAATCCCTCGGCGGCCGTCCAGGTGACGAATCCACGGCCGTCATAGCGGCTCAGGCCTCCGTAAGTGCCGACCCACAGGAAACCCTCAGGGTCTCGATGCAAGGCCAACACCTGCCCTTGGGGCAAACCCTGGCCGGCCGAATACACTTCTAGACTTGGGGTTTGAGCCACGGATACAGGCACTGCAACCGAGCCGATAAGCAGCAAAACCAAACAGATGATGAGCCGACAAGAATTCATGTCAGCAGGATCATAGCTCGACCGGGGCTTTCTAGAACGAGGACAGGCGATCCGCCTACGATTCCGCAAAATGCAGGTACACGGTCAAGGGATATCGAACCGTTTACGCTTCTCCCACAGGGCCTTACGGCTGATGCCGAGAATCTCGGCGGCGCGCCCTTGGTGACCGCGGGTATAGGCCAAGGTTCGAAGAATGTGCTCGCGCTCTAAATCCATCAATGAGCACGGTCTCAGCTCCACCGCATCCGACGGCGCGGGAAGGTCCAACACGTCGCCGGTGGCCAAGATCATTTGCCGTTCGAGAAGGTTCCTGACTTGACGAAGATTTCCCGGCCAGCCGTATTCCGACATCCAAGACCAGGACGCGTCGGACAGCTTCGGGGTGGGTCGGCCGAAGCGCTGGGATAAGTCCGCCAGCAAGCGTTCGACCAGGGTCGGCAGGTCCGTGAGACGTTGGCGCAGGGGGGGAAGGCGGAAGGCCAGGACGTCCAGACGGAAAAAAAGGTCGGCTCGAAAGGCGCCACTGTCGACCCGGCGGCGCAGATCCGGGGTGGCGATCGCGACGAACCTCACATCCGCTTGGCGATCTCTTCCGCCGAGCGGTGCATAGCGTTGCTCCGCCAACAAACGCAGCAATTTGGGCTGGACCCTTATCGGCAAGGCCTCTACGTGATCGAGCACCAAGGTGCCGGATCGGGCCAGCTCCACGCGCCCGGGGGTATCGAGTTCGGCACCGGTAAAGGCACCCGCGCGATAACCGAATAAATCACTCTCGAATAGGCTCGCCGGAACCACCCCAGGATCGACTTCCACCAAGGGGCAAGCAGAGCGTGGACTTTGCCGATGAATCGCCCGCGCGAGGGTGCTGCGACCGGTTCCCGACTCGCCGAGAATCAGGATCGGTGTTTGGGTCGCCGCCGCCCGGTCGATACCGCGCAAGCTCTCCCCTAGGGTCGGAGAAGCCGTCAGCAGCTCCTTGAGGGACTCGCCCAACACGGGACTAATTAGGGCCTATCCAGAAATGCTGTCGCGGGCGTCGGCCGGATGGCCTGCGGGCGTCGCTCCGAACTCGCGCCACCGCTGCAATGCCGCTGTAAATTGCTGAAGAGTAGGGGCTTATACCGATGCTTCGGGTGTATCGCTCAGACACGCTCGCTTCCGTCCTCGGTCCATCCGGCCTTGGTTCATCGGAAAATCCCATTTCTGGATAGGCTCTAATTAAGCCTCTAGAAGACGGCCTGCGATCAAGCTGAAGCCGACGTGGCCAGCTCGCCGGGATCCGCGAAACGCTCGGTGACGACCGGCGCGTCCGACCACAGTCGTTCGAGGTCATAAAACTCCCGAGCTTCCTGGTGGAAGATGTGAATCACCATGTCACCACCGTAATCCATCAAGATCCAACGGGATCGGTTTTGCCCTTCGATGTGCAACGGTTTAACCTTATTCTTGGTCAACACCTTTTCAATGGCATCGGCAATCGCCTTCACCTGGCGTTCGTTGGTGCCCGAGCAAATCAAGAATAGGTCGGTAAAATCGCTCACTTCGGCTAGTTCGAGCACTTTGACGTCAACGGCTTTGCGATCCAAAGCCGCCTGTACCGCGCTGCGCATTTGCTCCGCGGCGGTCAGCTCGGCGGGCGGACGGTCGTCGATACGCCCTTCGAGCCGGGACAGGATTTCTTGCTGGGAGGGGATGGTTGAACTCTCCATGTTGGTGTCTTTCCTTGGCCGGCACCGGTGATCTCACGCGGTTTCGGCATACAACGCAAATCTGCGGATGTAGTTTAACACCGGCTCCGTCAGCCAATCGGCGGGAACCGGCTCTCCAATGGACAAAAGGCGTCGAATTTCTGTGGACGAGGCGTCGATCTGCTGATTTTTCACCCAAATCACCGCCGGATCCTCCGCCAAGCGGTGGATCCACGATGAGACTTCCGATCGCGGCTCGAGCTTCCAACCGGGTCGCACCAGCACCACCAACCGGGCCAAAGCAGGTAATTCTTGGTATCGGTGCCACCGGTCCAGGCTCAAAAACGAATCTGCCCCAATCAGCAGATGCAGCTCGTCGGCCGGCCGTTGGGAGCGAAAGTGCTCCAAGGTCTCCACCGTATAGGAGGGGCCGTCAAGGCCCATTTCGAACCGGGATACCTCGAGCTGCGGATGGTCGGAAAGGGCCAGCTCGACCATGGCAAAACGATGCTCTGCCGGTGCCAGCCGTCGGCTTTCCTTGTGCGGTGGTCTTGCGGTGGGTAGATAGATCACCCGATCGAGGCCTGCCGCCAACTCGGCTTCGAGGATCGGTTCCACGTGCCCCCGATGGATCGGGTCGAAGCTGCCGCCGTACAGGCCGATCTTCACATTCCGACCTCCGGCTTCGGCTTCGTTTCCGGCTTCGTTTCTGGCTCCGGGTCCAGATCGAGGTCTGAGCCGGCATCCAGATCGTCGAATCTTTTCGTTGCTTTGAGCAGGGTGCTGATCTCGGCCAACAAGGGATCCAACCCTTTGTGCGCCACCGAGCTGATCTCGTAATAGCTCAACCCCCGCTGCTCCGCCGCGGCCCTCAACGCCGTCCGCCGTTCCTCAACGCCGGCGTCGGCCTTGGATCCCACCAAGATCCGCTTACGGGCCAAAAGGCCGGCATCGAACACTCTCAGTTCTTCTTCGATCGACGCCAACTCCTCCTCGGCCCCAAGGATCTCGGGTGTGCCTTCGGCGCCGACATCCATGTAGGCTCCCTCGCCGCCGCTCAAATCCACCAGATGCACGAGCACCCGACAGCGTTCGATGTGGCGCAGGAATTGGTGTCCCAAACCCGCGCCGGCCGAGGCGCCGGCGATCAAACCCGGCAGATCGGCGATCACGAACGGATCCTCGATCGGTCCGCGGGCCACTACCCCGAGCTGCGGTACCAACGTGGTGAACGGGTAGTCGGCAATTTTTGGGCGGGCGGCCGAGACGGTGCTGATCAAGGTCGACTTGCCGGCATTGGGCAAACCCACCAATCCCACGTCCGCCAGCAGTTTCAGCTCGAGACGCAGCTTTTTTTCTTCGCCTTCCCAGCCATCCTCGGCGTAGCGGGGAGCGCGTCGGGTGGCGGTTTTGAAGCGCGCATTGCCTCTGCCACCATGACCGCCCTTGGCGACCATGAGGCGATCCCCTTCCTCCATCAGCTCGCCGACGATTTCGTCTGAAGCGGCATCGATCACCACCGTGCCCAAAGGCACCTTGATCTCAAGGTCCGATCCGCTGCGGCCGGTACAGTCAGAGCCTTCGCCGTGGCGACCCTTTTCTGCAGCTCGGCGGGGACTGTGGCGAAATTCGTAGAGGGTGTTGAGATTCCGATCGCCGACCAAAATCACCGAGCCGCCGTCGCCGCCGTCACCGCCGGACGGGCCTCCACGGGGCACGAATTTTTCACGCCGAAAAGCGATGCAGCCGTTGCCACCCTTGCCGGCGACAACCTCGATCACTGCTTCGTCGATAAAAGCCATCAGCTCTCTCCTCTATGCTGCGCGTCCCGGACTGCGCGTCCCGGACTGCGCGTCCCGGACTGCGTATAGCAAGACACCCCCACAGGGGTCCTGCGGGGGTGTAGCGCTGCGGTGGACGCCCGCTTTGGACGTCAACTCGATCTTTCGGTTCTAGAGCGGCTTATTCAGCGGCCGGCATCACGTGGACAAATTTGCCCATGCGGCCCCGATGCTGAAATTCAACCACGCCGTCCGCCATGGCGAAAAGGGTATCGTCCTTACCCAAACCCACGTTCTTACCGGGTTTGAATCTGGTACCCCGTTGGCGCACCAAAATGGTGCCACCGGTGACGGTTTGACCGCCGAAGCGTTTCACGCCGAGAAATTGAGGATTGGAGTCGCGGCCGTTGCGGCTGGAACCCTGACCTTTCTTATGAGCCATCTCGTGTCTCCTTTATCTTCAGTCGGGCTCAGACTTGGATGCCCTGGATGCGGACCCGGTGGAGGTCCTGACGGTGGCCGTTCTTACGCCGGTATTGCTTGCGGCGCTTGAACTTGAAAACGATCACTTTCGGGCCGCGAATCTCGTTGACCAGCTGCGCGTTGACGCTCGCACCTTCGACGATGGGTTGGCCGACTTTGATGTCGTCGCCGTCACCGACCAAAAGGACGCGGTCGAACACGACATCTTTTTGCTCGCCCGATACACCCGAGATACGCTCGACATCGAGGATGTCACCTTCTTTTACCCGGTATTGTTTGCCACCGGTCTCAATCACTGCATACATCGCTTTGGTCTCCTTGAAAGGATGCTCTGAAACAGCCGTCGACGCAGCGACGTCCGCGTCCGACTGTTCGATGGTTGGACTGCCTGTCGGGGCCGGGGATCCGCGTCGGGATCTTGGAGATACACGAAGGGCGGCGTGCCGCGTGGCAGGGTCGGAGAAGGTACCACGAAGGTTGGCGAGGGTCAACGACTCCGGCGACCTGCCGGCAAGTCCACCCGCCGGATTCTATGGGTTGAGCCCAGGATCGCCACCAGCCCGCTCCCTTGAATCCTACGGTCTCCGCAACGTCATATGCGACTTTCGGTGTTTCTCCTATAGCGTCTCATCGACTTTCCACACATACTTAGGCATTGCGCTCTCCGGGTCTATTTTTTGGAATCGAGCCCACAGTTCAGGGTCGTTTCAACCCATTCCCGGCTTTGGCCGAAGGCCCCAACGTGTTTCCAATCAACGTTTAACGGACTCACAACCCACCATGAGCGCCTGCTATTCAGTGCCTTCGAGGGATCCACATGTTTTCGAACCCAAAAAAGATCCTATTCACCTACGCGTATAGCGCAATTCTTCTATCTGCGATTACGGGTGCCCAGACGGCACCGGATTTCCTCGGGGCTCGCATCCTGGTGGAAGCCGGCGATACGGCCGAGCTGCGAGATACCCACCTGTCGACCTGCAATTCAGCCGATTGCCGGGACCACGACATCGAGGACGCCCTGGCGGCCGAAAGCTTCTGCGATACGCCCCCCGCCGGGGTGGAAGGTGCCGAAGGAAGCTGCCCTGCCCCTGCCACCTCTTGGGGCGGCGCTCCCCCACCCCTCGGCGACTCGGCCGCCCTCGGCTGTGCTCGCTTCGCGGTCGACCGGGTTTCGAACCCGTGGCATATGGACGACCCCCAGAAGCTGTGCGTGCTCAGGCAGTGCGCCGGCGGCCGACCTTGCTTCGCCGGACACTCGAAAGTCGCCCAGGCACCGGACCTGTGGAACCAAGGTGCGACCCTAGAGCTGCCCCACAACGAACCAGTCGTTCTCGGCTCGGGATCGGACTTTCATCTGTGGAGCGTGATTCGGACCAAACCCTCATCCGAGCGATCCTGCCTCTTGGGCTCGGCCCTTCACCATTTTTGCGTCGAGCCCGACCGCGGGCTCTTTTTGCGGCTCGGCTCGTGGACGGCCTATTTGAGCCCTTCCGGCGCGCTGCCCTTGGGCACCTGGGCCACTGTCGAGATCTCTCGATCAGCCGGTGCCGTGCGCGCTTGGGTCGACGGAATAGAGGTCACGTCCGGCGCCCCGTTCAACGCCGACGCTTCCTTCGTCATCGGTTATTTGATGAGCGCTTTCAAGGGCGACAAAGCGTTCAATGGTGAGCTGGCGGGCCTGGGACTTTACGATCGCGAACTCACCGAAAATGAACGCCAAGATCTCTATCAATATCTGGCGACCACCTACGATGTCGGCCCGGCGGCGGAGTCGGAGCAGCTGACCCTCGACCCGAGGCCGGATAAATACGTTGCCCAACGGCAACTCGTCGACGGCTCCTGGGTCGGCCGGCTGACCATCTCCGGCACCCTCGACACCGCCGACGATGCCGGCTCCGCTATCGAAGCCCGGGTCCTCAACGCAAAAACTTTCCTGCCGATCACAGCCTGGCAGACCGTCGCCGACACCGGTGACGGGGCGTGGACCGGGGACTTGACCGGCATCACCCAAGGAGGTTGGTACACCGTCGAGCTGCGCGCCGGCGGCCGCCCCACCTTGACCACCCTTGCCGAGTGGCGCTTCGGCGTCGGCGCGGTGATCGCCACCCTCGGTCAAAGCAATATGGTCAAGCTCTTCACCGAGGATCAAGCAGACGGCTCCGTGCCGGCTCCCTTCGAAGTCCCTCACGAGTTGACTTGGCGTTACGGTTACGGCGAGCCCGACGGTTATACCTATGCCCGCCCCCGGGCCGCGGACATTCCCGTCTCATGGGGACCGGTCACCGGCACCGGCGGCATTCGCTTGGCCAACAACCTGGCTCGTGAACTCCAAATCCCCGTGTTGCTGCTGGACTTCTCCTTGGATTGGACCGGTCTCTTACAGCATTGGACTCAAACCGAGACCTTCATCGGTTGGCAGCGCCTTGCTTCCGCCCTAGAGCAGCTTTCCGGCCTGGAGGCTGTGATTTGGCATCAAGGCGCGTTCGACGCCCACGAGCCTTACGCCTACGAGAACGATGTGGTGACCGTGGACGAACATAAGGCCGGGCTCGACGCCCTCTACGCCCAAATCACCGCGATCCGACCGGAATCCGTCAACGGCGGACCTTTGCCGATGCTGGTGGCGGTCCAGAACCGCGGCGTGTACGACGACGTGATCGTCAAAGACGACGCCTACAACGCGGTTCGGCGGGCGCAAATCGAGTGGGTGGACGAACGTGCCCACGGCTTCTCCGCCGGCAACAGCATCGATCTCGACTTGAGCGCCCAGCCCTGGGCGGGCTCCGGGCATTTTTGGGCCGCCGATTATCAACAGCTGGCCGACCGATATAGCCGCGCGGTTCTGAGCGCTGTGGGTCAAACCGGTTGGACCGAAGGTGTGACCGGCGCGCGTATCACGGCGACGGTGCAAAACGGACGCAGAATCCAATTGGCCGTCAGCCATGATCAAGGTGCCCGTCTGCGGCTCGAAGAACCTCATTTGCCGGTGGACGGATTCACGGTGACCGACGGTGAATGGGTCGTTTCGGGCGCGCGTCACGAGCTTGAGATTGAATCGGCGAGCCTCTCCGACGAACATCCGGGCAACGTCGTCGAGCTGGTGCTGGCCCAAGAGCCGAGCGGCCCGGTGAAAGTCCGCTACCTCTACGGCCAGAACGTTTTCCACGATCAGCCGGCGGATCGGGCCCGGGCCAACGGCAATACCCTCTATGACGATTTCCAATATTTCGACGGCCGCGACGGCCTGCCGATTCTGCCCACCACCGAGGATTTGATCGCTGTTCCGGTGGCCGGGCTAGAAGTCGAGCCGGAGATCCTATCGATTCCCGAGGGTGGTTCGGCGAGCTTCGAGGTGTGGTTGACCCAACCCGCGACCCAAACCGTGACCGTCAGCATGGCTTCGCTGGGGGACGAAGATATCCAAATCGACGGTCCGTCCACGTTGGTCTTCACCCCGGCCAACAGCTCGGAGCCCCAAACCGTGACCGTATTGGCGGGCGCCGATCCAGACTCGGAGTCGGGCGATGCCTCCCTCAGACTACAAGCAGCCGGATACGAAAGCCGCAGCGTCACGGTCTTCGAACTCGACGGCGATCCCTTTCTAAATGTGTCAGCCGACCGTTTGGCGGTCAGTCAGCTGGGGGGAGAGGCTTCTTTTCAAGTGGCCCTCGGCGTGCCCATCACCTCCGGGGTCAGGCTGCAGGTTCAAAATACCGACCCTTCCCGCTTGACTGTCATACCGACAACCCTCGATTTCGGCGCCGGGGATTGGAGCACACCCCAGACCGTGACCGTCAGCGGTAAAACCGGCGCCTCCACGGCGCCGACGGTGAATGTGGTCCTAGCCGTCGACGACGCCAATTCCGAGGATGCCTACGACACCCTTGAAGATGTGGTTATAACCGTCGACTTGCTGCAATTGGGCTCGGGCCTCCAACTTCATTGGCCTTTGGACGAGATCACCCTCGAAAGTGATGGCTCCCGGTGGACCCCCGACGGCTCGGGATTCAATCGCCACGGCACGGTCGGCGATCAGGCCCGCATCCAGCTCGTGGGCGTTGAAGGCACCGCTATCGGCACCTCCGGACCAGGGGGTTCCCAAGGCGCTGCCTCCGATGCCGTTGACACCCAACCTTTCTCCACCCAGGCCGCCGGCGATCAGCTGAGCGTGGTCCTTTGGTACGCCTTGGGCAGCGACAAACACGACGGTTATCTCTTTCACTGGGGCGGCACCTACAGCGCCGTCAATGCCCTTTCCGCCTACCTCGACCTCGGCGTCGGCCTTCGCATTCGGGTCCACGACCAAGGGGATTCCACCTCGATCGAGCAAGTGGCACCGCCCGGTTTCGACCAAAGCGGCTGGCACCAATTGGCGGTGGTCAAAGATGCCGCCGGCTCACGGATCTTTTTCGACGGTGAGCAGGTCTCAGCATCGTCCATGGGTTCGGGCTCCCTCCTGCCCGCCCTCGGTTTTGCCCTGGGCATGAACGAGCACGCTACCTTCGGCTCGATCGCCGACTTCGACGAGGTACGGATCTACGACCGCGCCTTGACCCATCAAGAAGTCGCCGAACTCTTCGCTCAAGTGGCCGATTCCACGGTCACGGTTCTCCTCGGTCCGAACGGCGACCCCGCCGACCAGGGACGTTGGGCGGTGGTCGACGGCTCGGAGCCCCCCGATTGGCACAGCTCCGGCGAATCCCTCGAGCTCCCTGCCGGCCCCCACACCCTGCGTTTCGACGCCGTTGCCGGCTGGTTGACGCCGCCGGATCGCGAACTCAGCGTGGCCCTCGGTTCCCCCCTCACGGTGGAAGCGACCTACGGCCAAGTGGGCCAAGGTCAAGTCCAAGCTCACCTGGGCCCGTCGGAGGTGACGGCCGAGGCCCGATGGTGGCTGGAGCCCGATTCCGAAGACCTAGCGTCCACCGGCCAGATCGTGACGGCCGACATCGGCACCTACAGTCTCCGCTTTTCGGATGTCGACGGTTGGGTGACCCCGGAGTCGAGGGTGATCGAGATTCTGGAGAACGAAACACAGATCGTTTGGGCGGATTATTTGGACCCAGCCGACCTACCGCCGATCGTTCACCTCGAACTCGACGAAGCTTCCGGCAGCATTGCCCAGGACTCCTCCGGGTTCGGCCGCCACGGCACCTACGGCGCCCAGGCTCAGCTCAATCTGACGGGCGTGCTGGGCCGTGCGGCGCGCACCTCCAGCCCCGGAGGATCGGCCGGCAACGCCGCCACCGGTATCTCCGTGCCCGACCTGGCGCCGAACGATACCTATGACTCGGCCACTGTAGCTTTCTGGTATCGGGCGACCGCCGCCCACGACGGTTATCTTCTGCACTGGGGTGGCACCTACAACGACCCGGACTCCATTTCAATTTACTTAGATATCGGCCAAGAACTCAGAATCCGGGTCCATGACGCCTCCGACAGCTCGTCCGTCGCGTCTATCGCGCCGCCGAGCTTCGATGACGTCGGTTTCAGTGAGTTCGACGGGACCTGGCACCACCTGGTGGTCACCAAGAGCCCCTCCGGCACCGACATCTACTTCGACGGCGCTCACCAAACCCACCACGACATGGGCTCGGGATCGTTCACCCCGGCCCTTGGCCTGGGTTTGGGTTTAAACGAGATCGGCACCTACGGCGCTGATGCCCTCTTCGACGATCTCAGGATTTACGCTCGGGCTTTGGGGGCCCAGGAAATCGCTCAGCTCCATGACTCGGCCAATTCCGGGCAGCTGACGGTTTTCTTGCGGCCCAATGAGGTGGCCGGTGCCGCTTCCTGGCGCCTCGGCAGCGAACCCCTAAACGTTCGCCATGGCGACGGTGAAACCGTGGCGGTCGACGTGGGTCAGCACACGGTAATCTTCGAGCCGGTGCCCGCATGGGACACACCCGCCGACGCGGTGGTGAGCCTCGCCGCGGGCCAGGCCGTAAGCCTGACCGGCACCTACGGCGATGACGACGACACCGTCTCGGGCCTGATCGTGCACCTGCCCTTGGATGAGCTGAGCGGTCCGACCGCCATCGACATCTCGGGCAACGGTCATAGCGGGCTGATCGGCTCCCGGATGATCCACGACTTGTCGGGCATCGCAGGTCGGGCCCAACAAACCGCCGGCCCCGGCGCCGGCAACGGCAGCCGCGAAGACGGTCTCGAAATACCTTTGACTCTCGGAGCCCCGCTCCAGGAGCTGAGCGTTTCCCTTTGGTATCGGCTCCCAGCCGAGCCCCATGCCGGTTACCTCTTCAATTGGGGTGGCAGCCATACCGCCGACAACGCCATCTCCGCCTATCTCGATCCCGGCTCTCAGATCCGCGTTCGATCCCACGCAGCGGGCGATCACAGCTCGTTGATTCCGGTCATTGTCGACGGCTTCGACAACGCTGCCTGGCACCATTTGGTATTGAGCAAAAACACACAAGGCACGACGGTTTTCTTGGATGGCGAGCTGGTGGCCCAAAGTTCCCACGGTGCCGGCCATCTCCACCCGGCCGACGGCTTCAGCCTCGGCATGAACGAGGCCGGACGTTACGGCCTGGAAGCCACATTCGACGATGTGCGTCTTTACGATCGTGCCCTAGACGCTGAAGACGTCAGCGATCTTTTCCATGGCGTGGTACGGCCAGACGGTTTCGGTGGTGCCTACCGCACTGCGGACCAACTACGACAGGACCTGGAAGACTCCGCCGTTGCGCACCCGGACATCATGGAGCTGGTGGATTTCGGCGACAGCTGGGCTAAAACCGTGGGAGGCCTCACCACACCGGACGGAGAATTCTTGCCCGGCGACGATCTGTTGGCCGCCCGCATCACCCTCTTGGACACCGCACCGACGGATCCCGAACGCCCGGTCTTCGTGTTGATGGCTTGCCTGCACGCCCGTGAGATCGCCACGCCGGAACTGGCGATGCGATTCCTCGATGTCTTGCTCGACGGTTACGGCACCGATCCGGACATCACCTGGTTGGTGGAGCAGCACGAGATCTGGGTCCTGCCACTGGTGAATCCCGACGGCCACCGAATGGTGGAGAAAGGTGCCGAAGCCGGTCACGGCTCCAGGCCTTGGAGATGGCGCAAGAACGCTCGGGCTGGAGCCTCTTGCAGTTGGCCGCCTGCCGACGGCGACAGCTTCGGCGTGGACCTCAATCGCAACTTCCCTTATCGGTGGGGGCTGCTCGAAGGTGTCGGCGGTGCCGGAGACCCCTGCAACTCCCACTATCGCGGCATTCAAGGCGGCTCCGAGCCCGAGACCCAGGCCCTGATGAGCCTGATTTCCGCTCTGATTCCAGACAAACGCTCGTCGCCGGACGGCGTTGCGCCCGACGATACCGCCGGCTTGTTCATCCAATTGCACAGTCCCTTGCGCACCGTGGCTTGGCCCTGGGCCAACACCTCGGAGGCTTCGGCCAACGCCGCCGGATTGGCGGCTATCGGTTTTAAATTGGCGACTTTCAACGGCTATCCAGCCGGCCAAGCCTACGACACCATTTATCCCATGAGCGGAACCGCCGACGATTGGGTCCATTCCGAGATCGGCGCGGCAGCGTTCTTGATCGAAGTCGGCGAAGGTTTGATGCCCGCCTACAACCGCGTCGACAATGTCATTTGGCCCGAAAACCGGCAGGCCTTGCTCTATGCCGCGAAGATCGCCCGGTCGCCGTATCTGACCGCCCTGGGCCCGGACGTTCGCGAACTCACGGCCGCCGCCGGCCCGGATCACACGTTCGACCTAACCGCCACGGCCGACGGCCTCTTCGACGGCACGTCCAATGGCGGCCAGACCAGCGGTGATCAAGGGGACGACGGTCGGAACATTGCCGAAGTGGAGTTCTATGTCGACGATCCGCCTTGGATCGTAGGAGCGGCCCCGTTCAGCACCCTCATACCGACGGACGGTACCCTGGACAGCCCGCTCGAAGGGATGTCTGGATCCGTCGATTTGAGTCATCTCACCCTTGGACGACACACCCTTTTCTTCAGGGCTCGCAACGTGTCAGGGGTTTGGGGGCCGATCAGCTCGGTATTCGTCGACCTTGAATGAGACCTGACCGCATCCAAAACCCGGTGCTCGTCGAATGTATCGAAAGACCTACGAGAGCCCTTCGGTCGGCCCCACGCTGTCCCAAAGGAGCGTGCAAACCCGAAGGAGCGTTGCAAACCCGAAGGAGCTGAGGCATATACTTCAGCCTGCACGACCGCCCCGGAACCTGAGATTCACCGAGCGACCCATTCATGAGCGAATCCAACACCTTCACCGCCCGCCTGCTCGAGGCCAGCTCCTCCGCCTACGCCGGCGCCGGCGCAAGCTTGCTTTTGGAAACCCAACCGGACCTGGCGGAACGCTACGCACCGTCGGCGTTCCGCATGTGGAAGGCTCATTTGCAGCAAAGGGTGCTCGAGCTGATCGCGGCCCTCGACGCCGACGAACCTCGCCTTTTTTCGTCGCGAATACGATGGGAAAGAACGACGTTTGCCGCCCGCGACATGGACGAACGGGATTTGCGCTCGGCTTTGGTTTGCTTGCGCAAGGTCTTGGAGGAAGAGCTGCCAAAGGCCGCGCGAGGAGCCGCGGTGGCCTTTTTGGATCCGGCGCTACAGACCCTGGACGAAGCGCTTCAGAAAGAGCCGAACTTGGATCCTGCCAAACCTTTGGAACGGCACGCCCTCGAATATATGGAAACGGCTTTGAGGGGTGAAGCCGCAGAAGCTATCGAACGCCTATCTAATGCAGTGACCCAAGGGTTGGAAATAGCAGAAGCCTACACAGTCTTGCTCACCGCCCAACGGGAAGTCGGACGAATGTGGCATCTGGGCGACCTCGACGTCTCCGAGGAACATCTGGTCACAGCGACCACCGAACGGGCGACCGCTGCATTGGCACAGCTCGCCCGCCGGGAGGATTCGAACGGCAAGACCGTTTTGGTCGCCGCGGCGGCCGACAACAACCACAGCCTCGCCGTGCGGGTACTCGCGGATCTCTTTGAAATTGCGGGCTGGCGTGCCATTTGCCTGGGATCGGACGTGCCGGTCGCCGACGTGGTCGCCGCCGCGAAGCATTTCAAAGCCGACCTACTGGCCCTCTCCGTGGCCTTGCCCACGCAATTGAAAACGGCGCGCCAAACCATTGAGGCCGTCCAGGGCGACGACACGCTCGACACTAAGATCCTGGTGGGTGGCGGCGCTTTCGCTGAATTGCCCGACCTCTGGAAGGGCCTGGGCGCCGACGGTTACGTCGAAAAAGTGGATAGGGCGGTCGAGCTGGGCGGGCGGCTGGTCGGCCCGGAGCATCCGCAAACATAGAAGTAGAGGTCTATGCAGACCTCTGTGCGACCGTTCCGCGCGAAAAGAATCCGATGTCCCCCAATCCGACAAAACGCGACGTCGTGGTGGTGGGCGCGGGCATGGCCGGCCTCGCCGCCGCCGCTGAGCTACAACGCCATGGCATAAACGTGCGAGTGGTGGAAGCTCGCCCGAGAATCGGTGGCCGGGTATGGACCTCTGATCTTGGGTCCGGTTGGCCGGTCGACTTGGGAGCTTGTTGGATCCACGGGGCGGACGGCAATCCCTTGACCGACTTGGCCGACGAACTCGGTGCCCGCGCTTTGGTCACCAGCTATGACAACCGGATCTTTTTCGACGTCGACGGCAGCCCCCTGCCGCCGGCCGCCGTGGGTTTCATGGAAGAGGTGGAGGAGCACCTAGAAGCGCTCGCCGCGGAATCCTTCGAGTCGGCCGACCGGACCTCCCTGCCCAAGGGCTCTCTACCGAAGGGCTCTCTACCGAAGGGCTCTCTACCCAAGGCTTCTTTACCCAAGGTTTCCATGCTCGACGGCCTGCGTCGGCGTTTGGATCCCGAACTGTTGCCCGAGCCCCGGCGCCGATGGCTGCACGCGGCGATCAACGACTACGAGCACCTTTACGGCGCGGACCTCGATCAATTGGATCGCTACTGTGGCTTTGACTGTGGTTTCGACGGCGGTCTCGACGGTGATTTTGGCGGGGGAAACGGGTGCACGGGCCACGACCTCTTCCTGCCCGACGGATTCGGAGCCCTGGCTGCCGGCTTAGCCAAAGGTTTGAGCATCACCACCGATTGTGTGGTGCGGGCCGTTCGGGTCGAGCGCTCCGGTGTCGTCTTGGTCACATCCCGCGGGGATCTCAGAGCCGACCAAGTCATCCTCACCCTGCCCCTTGGAGTCTTACAATCCGAGCGTGTCGCCTTCGAGCCACCGCTACCGGAGCACAAGACTGCGGCCATTCAGAATTTGGGTTCGGGCCTGCTCAACAAATGCTGTTTACGTTTTCCCGAGGTCTTCTGGCACGAAGGATACGAGCTGATCGGTCACATCGACGCCCAGCCGGGGCGTTGGCTCGAATTCCTGAACCTCTACGCCTACAACGAGCAACCCACCCTGGTGGCCTTCAACGGCGGTAGCTTTGCGCGCGAACTCGAATCGTGGACCGACGAGGACGTCGTGCACGGTGCCATGGAAATTTTAAAGGGCATCTACGGTCATCGAATTCCCGAACCCGAGGGGGTTCAAATCAGCCGTTGGGCCGCAGATCCTTTCGCCCTGGGCGCCTACTCCTACCACGCCGTGGGCAGCACACCCGCAGATCGCCGGGCCCTCGCGGAGCCCGCCTTCGGCCGATTGCTCTTCGCCGGTGAAGCGACCCAGGAATGGGGTTATCAGACCGTGCACGGCGCCCTGCTTTCCGGGCTCCGGGAAGCAAGGCGACTGCTCAACTCGGTCGGCTCAGAATTGGAATCTGAATCCGCTCGATAGGGTGTAGATATCGAGGTCGTCGCGCTCCAAATCGGTGTCGTATTGAAAGTAGGCGGCCCAGCCCTGTTGCAGGGTGGCGGTCAAGCCGAGGGCGACGTTCAGATAGCTGCTATCCGGCCGCTCCGAGGTCACCCGGAATCTTTGCCCGGACGGATCCTCGGCGAAACGGGCGCGGATGATTTGGGCATCGTCTTCGAGTTCGCGCAAGAAGGCGATCCGCACCAGCGGTTGCACCACGCCCCAAGACAAGCTGTAGGGATAGGTGAGTTCCACCCCGATCTCCGCCAGCAGGGATTCGAGTTCCTGCTCATCGAAGATCAGATTGAGCACATCGGCGCCGATTTCGGTATAGCTATCGACCGTGGCACGAACATAGTTGCCGTTGACGAATCCGCCCAGGTTGAGGGCTTCGCCAATGAGCAAGTCGTAACCGAATCCGAGGTGCACCGACAGCTCGTCACCATCGGGTTTGCCGATCGCCACAAAACGATCGCGCCCGTTGAGGGGCACCGGCAAATCGATGATTCTCTCGGTATCGAAGTCCGATTGTCCGAAGGTCACTACCCCGTCGAGGTAGAAATTCTCCCGATACCAGGAGGTGAAGACGGACAGTGACAGCCCCTCGGTATCGATGGAGCCACCGTTTCGGCGCCCGCCGATGCCGGCCAAATCGATATCCGACCGGTTATACCCGAGCGACGAACCGACCACCCACTGATCGGAAACCCGATAGTCCACGCCCGCCGTCAAACCTTGGGTCGAAAAATCGTAGCCGAGATCCGCCCCACGCCTGGGCGCGTCCCCAAAGGAGGCCCGGCCGTTGATGAAGAAACCCCACGGCGACTCGGTCGAGTCGTAGGCGTCTAAGTCTTCATAGGGATCCTCTTCGTCGCCGCTGGCCGCGCCACCCCGTCGCCACGGAGCTTCGTCGGGGCGCTCGGCCTCCACCGCTCGACGCAAGGGCTGCTCGAAATCATCCGGTCCAAAGCTCGCCACCGCCTGTTGTAGAGGACCTAAAGAAATAGCGTCCCCTTGGATGGCGAACGCCAATTGACCAAACGCCGAACCCGTGCCGCCGCCGCGCAGGGCGCTCAGGCGAGAGGTGACGTTGCGAATCTGTTGGGCGGGAGCCCTTAGGGTGGTTTTCGCCTGGGCGAGGGTCGATCTCGGCGTGAGCTGCTCGACCACATCCCGTTGATCGCCGGTATCGGCCAAGTCGAAGACGTAATTGCACAGCTCCGAATGACGAGAGCTACCGGCGTCGGCACAGGATGCATCCAAGACTCCCGCCACACCGGGCTCTTGAGAGTCATTGCCCTCGCCACCGAGATTGTCTCTGAGGTCGCCCTCGACCTCGACCACGTAAGTCAGGGGTTCGTCGGAACCTACCAAGCGGGCGAAAATCGAGGCGTCTCCCGGCCGCTCGCTGAACAATACCGTCTGACCGGCCAGGCCGTCAGCGCCGCTCACGGTCCGGCCTTCGTCCGGCAATCGGACCTGGCCGTCCACCGACCATTGGACCACCGCTCCCTCGACGACGTCACCGCCCTCGGTCACCACCCGCACCTGGAACTCCTGCTCGGTCCGCACCTTGACCGTGCGTTGCAGCTCACCCACAGCCTGCAAGGCCATGGGTGTGTCGTCGTCGACGATCGACACGGAAATTTGGGTCGGGCTCGCGAGCCCGGCCCCTTGCGGGCTGCTCAAAGCCACCGCGAACGTTTCGCCGTCCTCCCGTCGGGCGTCGTTCAGAATCGGCACCTCGAGGGATTGGGGACCACTCTGACCGCCGACCCATTGAATGCGCCGGCTCACGGCTTGGTAATCCTGCCCGGCGTTGGCGGACCCATCGGCGGTCGAAACCAAAACACTGACAACACCGGTGCTGCCGCCAAACCGCTCGACTTGAATGACCGCGGGCCCCGCCCCTTCCATGGCGGGCTCGGCCTGGATCAGCCGAATCGATCCCGCCGATCCGCCGGGACCGCCGTCGGAATCGTCGTCGACAATCAGGCCTTGGGCGGTCGAATCACCGAGCACCGCGCCGTCCGGCGAGGACAGGTCGACGAAGAACACCTCGTCGTCTTCCGGCCGCAAGTCGCCCAACACGGGCACCTCCAACACGACCGTGGACTCGCCGGAATCGAAGTCCAGTCGACCGCTGATGGGCAAATAGTCGTTGTCCGACGCCAGGGCTGTGCCGTCTCGGGTGGTGAAGTCGACCATGATCCGGGCTTTGGCCTGCTGCTCCAAGCGCAGGGTGAACACCGCGAGTCTTTGACCTTGGTCGCCTTCGACCACTTGAGCATCCTCGATCGACAGCACCGGCGGCTGATCGTCATCGATGACGGTCACTCGGCCTTCGGCGTCGCCGAGCTGGGCGCCGACCGGATCGGAGAGCACGACGGTGAAGAATTCGTCACCTTCCTCCAGGGTGTCTCCCTGCAATTTAACCGTCAGCCCTGCGGTCGTTTCACCCGGTTGGAAGGTCACCGTGCCGGAGCTGCTCTCATAGTCGGCCCCGGCCATCGCCGAACCGTCCACGGTGCTGTAGCTCACTTCCACGGTGCCGTCCGCCGGCTGGGAGAGCGAAACCGTCAGCTGGACCTGGTTGAAGCCGGAATTGCCCTCGACCCCGCCGCCGTCGCCGATGCTGACGGTCGGCACCGAGCCGGCATCGTCGTCGATGATAGTGCCGTCGCCCAAATCGTCCGAGATCTCAGCGCCCACCGGATTGAAGAGCCTGACTTGAAGGGTTTCGTCTCCCTCCACTTCGAGGTCACCGTGCACCGGCACGGAAAGAACCTGGACCGTTTGACCCGGTTGGAAGGTCAACTGGCCTTGGGTCGATTGATAGTCGCCGCCTTCGGCCGTCGCGCTGCCGTCGAGGGTTTCGAAATCCACCTCGACCACCGAGTCTTGGGCCGGCGCGAGATGGACTTGGAAAGTCAATTCCGTGCTGCCCTCGTCCCCTTCATCCACTTGGGCGTCCGACACCGAAAGCTGCCCCGCCGGGCTGTCGTCGTCGAGAATCAGGCCCTCCCCTTCGTTGTCTCCGATCACCACGTTGACGGGGTTGGACAAACGCAGGAAAAGGTTTTCGGTCGGCTCCTCGAGGGTGTCGCCGATGATCTTGACCAAAACCGTTTTGGTGGAGTCGTCGACGAAATTCAACGTTCCGGACATCGCCTGGTAGTCGCTGCCGGCTGCCGCGGAGCCAGGCAAGGTCAAATAGTCGACGCTCATGGTGGGTAGGGTCCGGCTGCTACCCAGCCCCGGGCTGCCCAAGCTCGCCGCCGCGTCCACCTCGATGGTGAAGACCATCGACTTCAAGCCCGAATCTCCCTCCACGACCTGGGTATCGAGAACGCTGACCGTCAACATAGGGCCGTCGTCGTTTTGGATCGTCACGTCCCCGCGCTCGTCGAGGATGTCGGCGCCCACGGCGTTGAAAATCTTGACCTCGAAAAACTCGTCGGGCTCGTCCACCGTATCGCCGATCACCGACACCGTCACCTGGGCTGAGGTATCCCCGTCGAAGATCGTCACCGTGCCACTGGCAAATTGAAAGTCGTTGTCGCTGGTGGTGGCGCTGCCGTCGAAGGTGGTCCAATCCATGGTGACGTCGAAGGGCGCGGGCCCGTTCTGAAGTTCGATGGTCACCATCACGTTCTGGAACCCCGAGTCCCCTTCCACCACGACCGCGTCCTGCACCACCAACTCGAGGGGCGGCCCGGTGTCGTCGTCGAGAATCGTCACGTCGGCGTTGTTGTCCAAGATCGTGCCTTGGGATGGATTAAAAATTGAGACGTTGAATTCTTCGTCGGATTCGGGATTCGTGTCCCCGACCACGGGAATGAACGCGGTGGCCGAGCTTTGGCCGGAGAAAATGGTCAGGGTGCCACCCGCCGGCAAGTAGTCGTTGTCGCCCGTGGTGGCTGTACCGTCGGAGGTATTCCAATCGATCGTCACATCTTGGCCGAACGGGCCGTTCAACATGTCGACGGTGACCTCGACGTTCGGGCTACCCGCATCACCTTCGATCACTTGGGTATCTTGGATCACGAATTCCAGACCCAAATCATCGTCCACGATGGTGACAAATATGCGGTAATCGTTGAGATTTGGCTCAATGTTGCCCCCCGGCAAGGCACAAAGAATGCTCTGGTTTAGGGGCGTGAGCGAAATTTCGAACGTTTCGTCGGGCTCGTCGATGGCGTCGGGGCTGAGAGACAACATGAAATTTGCGCTCGGCGTGACATCGCTAAACGTCAGCGAACTCGGGAATGGATTGCCGACATCGCCTGGCCCGGCGTCACCGTTGAAGTCCACATTAACCGCCCAGGTGATGCCTCCCCAAGCCGAGGTACAAACCCCGGCGCCTACCAATTCGACGGTGATGTTGAGCACCGTGTCGACCTCCGGGACCGAGACCGGAAGCGTGTGGGAGGTCACGACCAGGTCGTAAGTGCCCAAAACGCCGGCTCGCACCGGCGAAGCCGGCATAGCCAGGCAAATAACCCATGCAAATAGGCCCATAATGAAGGAGAAATTAAGTGACTTCGAACTCAAAGACAGCGGCGGGGAATGTTGCACGGTGGCCTCGATTGGGAGGGATTCGAATCTATGCCGTCATGTTCCGGCAAGATCTCTGATGAATTCGGGCGAAGCGTGTCTAATTCTAACACCTGGGCAAAGCGCCCATTTCGGCACTTTCCCCGAACCCAAAGTACCCGAAACCAAAGTGCCCGAAACCAAAGTGCTGATCGCCCGATGGTCGGACCGACCTCGCCCCCTATCGCCCCCTTTGCCCTCCTTCGCCCCCTCCCCCCCCTTCACCACGGTGAATCAATCTTCGAGGGTAAAACCGACACGGATCTTGACTTGCCAATGGGCGACGCGGCCGTCCTCAATGTTGCCTCGGGTGTCGATCACCTCAAACCAACGCATATCTCGAATGGTCTTCGACGCACGCCGAACAGCCGCTCGAATCGCGTCGTCCGTGCCTTCGGTCGACGATCCAACGAGTTCGAGAATTTTGTAGACATGGTCTGCCATGGGGAGGAGCCTCCTGGTGGTGAGCTTGCGACTCAAGCTCGGGTTGAAAATGGAGCTAAAAAAAGCCTGTCCGCCAATTTATCAGAGGATCCGGAAGAATCATCGATCCGCGGCTAGAATCTACCTATGGCATTCACTTCTGTACAAAAAATCCGTTTCGACGATGTAGACGGTGCCGGGATCGTCTACTACCCCCAATTTTTCCACCTTTGTCACGCCGCATTTGAGGATTTCTTTGATACGGCTGCCCCCATCTCGTATCCCGAGCTGATCCGGGACCGGCGGCTCGGTTTTCCCACCGTAGCCATTGAAAGCACCTTTACCGCTCCCCTCGAATACGGCGATATCGCGATCGTCGAGCTGACGGTCGAGGAAGTGGGTAGGTCCTCCGTCGGCTTCCGCTACACCATCCGCCGCAAACGAGACGGCGCCAAGAGCTTTCGGGCACGCATCACCAATGTGTTGATGAACCTCGACAGCCGTCGCCCCGTGCCCCTGCCCCAAGAGCTGCGGTCGATTCTCGAACAAAGTCTGTCGTCCCCGGATTCGGATCAAGACGGATCAAACCGCGCCACAAAATAGGGACCTGACGAGATCTGACAATTCGCGTACACTGAGCCGCTCAATTTTATGGCAGGCCGTGGCAGAGCCACCCTCAGCCCTCACTTACCCGCTCCCGCCCGATGGAGAAAACCATGAGCGATGAAACCCGCAATTCCTCCCAACGTTTGGGCACGCTCGTGGTGCACGGTGGACAGCGTCCAGAGCCGGTCACCGGCGCGGTCATGCCGCCCATTTTCACTTCTGCGACTTATGTCCAATCGTCGCCCGGCGAGCATCGAGGATTCGAATACTCGCGCAGCCACAACCCCACCCGTTACGCCCTCGAACGCATGGTGGCGAGCTTGGAAGGCTCGCCGATCACCGAGCAACAAGATCCCAGCTGTGGTGCATTTGCATTTGCTTCGGGATTAGCGGCGACGGCCACGGTTCTGGACATGCTCGACCAGGGCGATCGAGTGGTGGCCATGGACGATCTCTACGGTGGCACTCGGCGCCAGATGTCGATGGTCAAGGCCAGGTCCCAGGGTTTGGGCTTCCACTATGTGGACATGTGCGACTTGGACCTATTCGCTGAATCCATGACCGCCGACACCAAATTGGTTTGGGTCGAGACGCCTACCAACCCCCTGCTCAAACTGGTCGACCTCAAAGGGGTGGCGGAAATCGCCAAAGCCAAAAACCCCGACGTCATCTTGGCCTGCGACAACACCTTCGCCTCACCGATCTTCCAACGCCCCCTCGAGCACGGCTTCGACCTCGTCATGCACTCGACCACCAAATACCTGAACGGCCACTCGGATGTGGTCGGCGGCATTTTGGTGGCGGGCAATCCTCAGCTGACCGAAACCCTTCGGTACCTGCAAAACGCGCTCGGGGCGGTGATGGGACCGTTCGACGCATCTCAAACCCTGCGCGGCATCAAGACCCTGGACATCAGGATGCGGCGCCACAGTGAGAACGCAAACGCTGTGGTCGACTTCCTCACCGGCCACAAGGCGGTTCGTACAGTCATCTATCCCGCCCTCGAAAGCCACCCTCAGCACGAACTCTTCAAACGTCAGATGGACGGCTTCGGCGGTATGGTGACCTTTCTGGTGGAGGGCGGCCTCGAAGAAACCCGCAAATTCGCTGAGAGCGTTAAGGTCTTCCAACTGGCGGAAAGCCTGGGTGCGGTCGAATCCCTGGTCAATCATCCGGCGATCATGACCCATGCGTCGGTTCCGGCAGACGTTCGAGCCGAACTCGGCATTACCGACAACCTGCTGCGGCTGTCGGTGGGCATCGAAGCGGTCGATGATTTGTTGGAAGACTTGGATCAAGCCTTGGCCAAAGCGACCCGCTGAGCGCTCTGATTAGGTTTCGTCCAGAAATTTCCATTTTGCGAGCTTGGGAGGCCCAGCGACTCGAGCACGGAAGCGAAGACTGTCTGAGCGATACGACCTATGAATCGACTTAAATTTTGACCCATCAGTAGCTTGCGACGGCACATCAACGGCGGCGCGAGTTTCGAAGCGACGCGCGCAGGGGCGCTGGGCCGACCCTACCGAGCCGAATCTGAACGGACCCTCATTAGGGCCCATTCAGGCGGGTAAGACACCGCCACGGCTTTGCAGCACTTGCACCACCCGCTGCCGGGATTCCGCATCCAGGGCGTCGAGACTGGCGCCGGCATCGAGCAACATCTGCACCAGATCCGGCAACAATCGACCATCCACACCGGGCGAGCCGACGGCGGTCGACAGGGCGCATTCGCCGCTCTGGGTGCGGTGATTGACGTTGGCTTTTAGGTCGAGCAGCCACCGCACCACCCGCAGCTCGCCGGCCCCGGCCGCGGCGATCAAGGCTGTCCGCCCTTCCTCGTCCGCAACACTGTCGACCGCCAGCCCATGCCCCAGCAAACGCTGTAGGCGCGCCACCTTGCCGTCTTCCGCGGCGCGCTCCAAACGTCGGGCCACAGGGTTCTGCTCCGGGTCCGCATTGGACGCCAAATGTTTTCGCGCCTTGCGGATATTTTTCTTAGCTCGGGGCACCAGAACCTCGAAAATATCCTCCGCACCTTCATAACCGGCGATCGAAAGTGCGGTATCTCCGTCCTCGTCTTTGGAGTCGACCTCGGCGCCCGCTTCCAACAGCCACTGCACCAACTCCACATCTTGCTCGCGGACCGCGACCATCAGCGGAGTCTGGCCCATCTCGTCCCGCAGTTCGAGATCGACACCCGAGCGCAGCAATAGGTTGACCAGGTGGATATCCCCCCGTTCCACGGCGTAGTGCAAGGGTTCGGGCTCCTTGCCGGTCACCGTGGTTGCACCGGCCTCGATCAAAGCCGCAGCCACCGGCTCGCTGCCGGTCCAAATCGCCAGAATCAGCGGCGTCAAGGGAGCCTGCGAACCATAAGCATTCAGAGAGTCGGCGCCGAAAGCATTCAATACCCGGCCGACCGTGGCCATGGCCGCCTGGGAATCGGGATCCTGCTCCGCAGCCATCTCTTGCCACGAACGGGTGCGGTGAAAAGGCTGGGACGGATTGCCGGGAACCGTGGCGTTGACATCCGCACCGGCCGCGATCAGAGGCTCCACGAAGGCCGGATCACCGGTCAATACGGCGGCCATTAGAGGCGTTCGCCCTTCCTCATCTCGACCTTCCAGCGAGCCCCCGGCGGAAGCGCTCAGCCCCTGCAAATGTTGTTGAAGCTGGGCTGAATCGCGATGGTGGATGGCACGGAAGAGGGGCGCGCACGCCTCGTCCTGGACCGGATCCCGGTCGATGGGCTCCTCCGGGGAAGCCGACGTGGCGTCGGGCTCGATGCCCAGGGCCTCGTAATATCCAGCCATTTCGGCCGCGTAATAGGTCTCGAAGAATGAAACGTAATTCTCCGGACTCACGGGCACTACCAAGTGGTGGCCCACTTTTTTGACGAAAACCCGGAACAACTTTTCTACCGAGGCCTTCTTGTCGAAGTGTTTGATGAACCCGGGAATCTTCGGTTTGTTGCCCGGGTCAGGGGCGCCGGACACCACCAAATACTCGCCCGTATCTCGGAATTGGGTCGCCAGATCCACCCAACATCCTTGGTCCGGATGCTCAAAAACCGCCGCAGCGAATCCTTCCTGGGCATGGGCCATGGCCACCAGCTGAAAAGCATCCAACTCTTGGCAGCCATAAGTCCCAAGGGCCCGAAAACCCAAGGCCCTCAACGCATTGACCCGCTCGCTGATTTCATCGTGGTCGTCCCAAACCGGCGTCAGCTCACGCACGAGATGCAGGTGAGGTGGGCTACCGGCGATCACCGCCTTGGTCATGAAACCGGAGAAACGTTTCTTGAGCACCCACCACACCACCGCGCCGGCGACCAAAAGGATCAGCAGGGCGATAAAACCCGACACCCCGAGCAGACCCAACAACTTGAGCAATAACTTCATTTAGCCTACCTGCGAAGTCCTCTACTTACGTCGTCTATTACAAGGAACGTGCATCAGCGGGCGCTATCGGCCTCTTCGCGCATTTTCAGGGCTTGGAAATGCTGGGCCAGGGGATCGATCACCGGATCCAGAGCCCCTTCCATCACATTCGGCAGCTGATGCAACGTCAATCCGATTCGATGGTCCGTCACCCGATTTTGCGGAAAGTTGTAAGTCCTGATCTTCTCCGAACGATCCCCGGAACCGACCATCTTCCGCCGCTCGGCCGTCAGCTCGGCATGGGCCTTTTCTTCCTCGGCCTGCAACAATCGAGATTTCAACACCCGCAGAGCCTTGGCCTTATTTTTAATCTGGCTACGTTCGTCCTGGCAGGAGACGACGATGCCCGAGGGCAAGTGGGTGAGGCGCACGGCGGAGTAGGTGGTGTTGACCCCTTGGCCGCCGGGCCCGGAAGAGCAAAAGCGATCGACGCGCAAATCTTTTTCCGCAATGTCGACTTCCACCTCATCGGCTTCCGGCAGCACGGCGACGGTCACCGCAGACGTATGGATTCGGCCGGAGGACTCGGTTTGCGGCACCCGCTGAACCCGATGCACACCACCTTCGAATTTCAGTCGACTAAAAGCGCCCTTGCCCTCGATGATGGCGTCGATTTCCTTAACTCCGCCGACCTCGGATTCGGAGATGCCGAGGATGTCGACCCGCCAGCGTTGTTGCTCGGCGTAGCGGCTGTACATGCGAAATAGCTCGGCGGCGAAGAGGGTGGCCTCGTCACCTCCGGTGCCGGCACGGATCTCGAGAATCACATTTCGTGCGTCGTTTGGATCTTTGGGGATCAGCTCTTGACGAACTTGATCGGAGAGCTGCTCGATCTTCTGCTCGAGCTGCCGGGTCTCCTCTTCGATCATCTCGCGCATTTCAGCGTCGTCGAGACCTTCGAGCATTTCCGTCGCGCCGGCCAGCTCCTCCTCGACCTTCTTATATTCGCGATACAAGCCGACCACCGTTTCGATTTCCGATAGGGCCTTGTGGGTTTCGCGATAACGGGCGGGATCGACGGCGATTTCCGGATCCGCCAATCGGCGGGTCAAGTCGTCATGGGTCTGCGCTAGCTGAGCCAATTTTTGATGTTGCATGGTGTCTTTCAGAGCTGGTCGGGATTGCGCCCGCCGATGGTCGATCTTCGAGGGTCGAACCGAGGCGAATGGCAGCGGGGAATCTTAGCCGATCCACCCCACGCCTCCAAACCTGCGTTGGCTTCGATATTATCGACGACTCCACGGAATCCAAGGGCAAGGATCCCAGAAAGCCATTCCCGAGACGAGCCCAAGCAGCCTATTTCGAATCGGAGCCCGATGCCGACCTTCTTTCCTTCCCGATACGACGGCACCCACCTCGCCGGCGAAGCGGTTTATTGTCGCCTCGACGGGCACGGTTGTTTCAACGAATTTTCCCCTGCCTGGTATTCCCTGTGCGAGAAATTCGAACTGCGCGATTTCGCACCGGATCGGCACCTCGGGCGGCCGGCTTGGGATCTTCTCTCGGCGGATTGGCGTCTCGAAACCCGAGATCGACTGAACGCTTGGATTCGCGGCGAGCTTCCTTCCCAAAGACCCGTTTCGAGCCACATCGACTCCCACATATGGCAAGCCTGGGCACCGTGGCCTATCCTAAAAAGCCCCGGCAGCAGCCCGGGAGGTGCCGGGGCCGATTCCGCGGCGGGGAACGGATCGGGTCCCGTGGGTCTACAGCTCACCCTCGACCCTACCGCCCAGGCCCGCCTGCCCTTTACGCTCGTAGATCCGATCTTTCGCGGCGCGCCTGACGGCGACGGACGGCTGGGGTCGGTCAACGCCGCCTCCCGCCGTTTATTGGCCGAAAGGCCGGAGCTGACCCAATCCCAGCTGCTCCAAGGTTGGCTCGGTCGCCAACCCCAAGCCCGCCGAATCGCACGGGTCACGGGTTTGGATTTAGACGGCGACGCGATTTGGATCACCGCCCCACCCCATTTGCACAGCAGCAGCGGGTTTAGATTGCTCGGCAAGCTGATGCGAACCCTGCTGCACGACTTGAGCAACCCCCTATCGGCCGTGCGCATGCTAGCCGAGGTGGTAAGCCGCGGGTCACGCCATTATTCGGACCCGACCAAAGTCCTGCCGGACATGATCCGCCACTTGGATTTGGCGACCTCGACCATGCGACGGTTGCGGACCTTGGTCCAGGTAACGTCCAGCATTCAAGCCCTCGACACCCTGGCCACTTTCGACGACGCCGTGCGCATGTTGCGCACCGAACTCGACCGCCGAGAAGTCACCGTTGACCTTTCCGGTCTGATCGCACCCGAGCCGGAACTGGAAGGCCACACCGACGCCCTGCTCTTGCTGGCCCTCGGCGCCGTCCTCCTGACCCTCGGCCGCTCCGGCGAGGGAGACAGTCTTCGCCTCGCCGCACGGGTCACCGACGCCGGGTCCTGGCGACTGCAAGGCAGCCTCAAAGACTCCGGCTCCCCCCGTCCATGGTTCGCCGATCCTGAGATCGGTATCGATGCCATCGAAAGGCTGTTGTCCCCCTTCCGCGGCCGCCTGCTGCGCTTGGACCTCGGCGGCGACCCCATGTGGGAGCTGGAGCTGCCCCTCTAAGCGATTTTCGCCGCAGGGCGTTAGATTTCGCCGCGCCCTCACGGTCCAAGTCAAGTCGTCGACATCACCCACCGCGACACGGAATCCGCCCTTTTCGATTCTTCGTTACAATGCGCGTCTTCGAGCCACGACACGCCCAAACCTGGAGGAGCCGATGAGCCCCAGAGCTGAATCACCGGCAGCGAACGAAAATCTGCTTACCACCGAGCTTACGCGCACCACGGGAATTGAGATTCCCTTGATTTGCGGTGCCATGTATCCCTGCAGCAACCCCGAGCTGGTGGCGGCGGTCTCCGAGGCCGGCGGAATGGGCATCGTGCAACCCCTATCCCTGGTTTATGTGCACGGCCACGAATTTCGGGCAGGCATGCAGCTGATCCGCAAGCTCACCTCCAAACCGGTGGGAGTGAACGTCATCGTCGAAAAGTCGTCCAAGGTGTATTTGGAGCGCATGCAGCGCTACGTGGACGAAGCGATCGAGGAAGGGGTCCGATTCTTCGTCACGTCCCTGGGCAACCCCGGGTGGGTGGCCGAAAAAGCCCACGCCGTCGGCGGTTTGGTCTACCACGACGTGGTCAACCGAAAGTGGGCGCAAAAAGCCATCGACAACGGAGTGGACGGCATCATCGGCGTCAACCAACGGGCCGGCGGCCACGCCGGCGACCACAGCGCCGAGCAGCTCTTCGACGACCTGGGGGATTTGGGCGTGCCCTTGGTCTGTGCGGGCGGCATCGGCGACGAGCAAGACTTCGTCGACGTCATGCGTCTGGGTTACGCCGGCGTGCAAATGGGCACCCGCTTCATCGCCACCGACGAGTGCAACTCCCATCTCGACTACAAAAAAGCGATCGTCGAGGCCGACGAACAAGACATCGTGCTCACCGAACGGCTCACCGGCGTGCCCGTGGCCGTGATCCGCACCCCACACCTCGATCGCATCGGATACAAAGCCGGTCCGATCGCCCGTTGGATGCTGCGCGGCCACAAAACCAAACATTGGATGCGCATGCTCTACTCCCTGCAAAGCTTCTGGAAGCTCAAACAAAGCGCCAAACGAAGCTACTCGTCCAAAGACTTCCTCCAAGCCGGAAAGAGCGTCCACGGCATCCACGAAATCGAACCCGCGGGAGAGATCGTCCGTCGATTCGCCGACGCCTTGCGAAACGCCTCTCCATAAGGTGTCGGACCGCCTCTCCATAAGGTGTCGGACACTTGTCGAAAGAAAGGTTCGATTCGGCTCTCGCGACTCGGATCCAACCGTGTAGCTCACTCCGACGACGGACCTCCCCCCTCCCCACTAAGTGGACGATTCCCTTCCGATCATGTGAAGCCACGGTCTAAGACATGGCGATGCCTATCCCGACTCTAAAAGAGGAGGATGAGTGACACCTAAAAGAGGAGGATGAGTGACACCCACAAAGGGACGCGATGGCGGGAAGGTGCCCTCGGGAAAGTCGACGTCGAGTTCTCCCGCCTTGAGACGATCCGCCGCCTCGCGATAGGCAACGTGAATCCACACCAAAGCCTCGCGCAGGGACTCCCGAGCCCTGCAACTGAGGGCATGGAACCACGGACGAGGTGAACTCGGCGGACTTTCTGGACGATAATGGGGATCCCTGCTCAAAATCGCCTCGACGCCGAGCGGCACGGTACCTTTTTCCTGGTGCTGGAGCAGCGTTTCCCGTTCGATCTCTCGCACCATGTCGACGATCAGATCCCGATACTGCCGCGACGACAAGTGCCGTTGAGACGGCACGGGTTCGAGGTGCAAGGTCTTACTCACTTCGAAATCCGCTTCCGTAACATCCCTTCCTCGACTGCGGGCGATCGAAAGGGCGGTGCGGTCGATCCAAATGCCTTCCATCGGCTGCCCGGTGATCAGCGCCGCCGCAGACGACACCCCGGGCCAGTCCAGTGGCGAGGCGCATAGCCCCTCTTTAGCGGAATTTCTAAGGATGTAGCGTAGACGGCTGAGGTCGACTCCGGGCTCTTCCGACAACTCCACGTGGTGATAACGCTTGGGAAACACGGACTCATCCCAGTCGTGCTCGAAACCGATTTCCTTCGACAAACGCGTGGTGAAATGGCGCATAAAGCTCGCCATTTCCCAGGCATCGGTCACGCTGATCAAGAGGTGGAAGTGGTTCGAGAGGAAAACGAATCCGTGAATCTGGACGGGATAGAGTTCTTGGGCCCTGGCCAGGGCTCCGACAATCAGCTGGTTGAGGCGCAATCCGGGCCTGATCAAGAATCGATGTTGAAAGGTGACTTGGGTGATCTCAGACACGACGTTCTGAGGACGGCTGAAGGTTCGTAATGGATGTCCCACAAGGGGGCTAGGACGCAAGAGGCCTCCGTAATTCTGCAAGTCCAGCGAATTTGACCAGTCTCACAAACCCTTGCTCGGTCAGCGGGTACAACAGCGCACAAAAAACGGGTCGAAGCGCGGCCATGCCACCCTCCGACCCGTAATCTGTCCTATCTGCGACTGCCCTATCCAGGAATCAGTCGCGACACACCTCAAAGTTGTCGAACACCGCGGTCGACGGGGTGAGGGCGTCGTAGCTGACGACGTTCATACCCACCAAGAGGGTGTCCGGCAAGGTCGACACGGTGGTCGAGCCTTGAGCCCCGCCGGCCGGCTGGTTCCAGGTGACTCCGCCGTCAAAGGAATACTCCGCGCTCAGGGTATTGCCGCTGCGTTGGATCGCCAGGCGCACTTGCCTCGGCGCGCCGGACACGTTCGAACCCCAGGCGATATCGCTCTGCCCACCTTCGGTTTGGCGATAGCGGAATTGCAGCACTGAATCCGCGGCGCCGGTGCCGTGGTCCCAATAGGGGACCAGCTGGGCGATATATCGCGGCTCCGAATATCCGAAACCCGTGCGCACCATCAGACCGGCCTTACGGTACGGTCCGCCGGTGGTCATGCCGGCTCCGTCCACATCCACCTCGACCCGGAAATCACCCTGGAAATGGTTGAAGACGAACACGCCGTGATCGGAGCCGGCGTAGAGGGAGGATCCGTCGCCAGAGATCGACAGGGCACCGCCTTGCTCCACCACCGACATCTGATCCGCATCGCCGAAGGTGGTCTGGAACCAGAACGAGGCCAGAGTGTCGTTGTCGAAATCGTCCGATTGGTGACTGCAATCCGGAGACGCCCCGTTGTAGGTCACCCGGAAGCCGAAATCTGCGTCCAAAACCTGCTGGCCCTCGACCACCGAGATGATCGCGTATTCCTGGGTATCGATGCCGTCGGGATCGACCGTGGCAGTGAAGTTGCCGCCCAAACCGAGGGCCGAGTCGATTAACAACCGATAGCTGCCCGGCTCCACTCTCGGGAAAAGGAATCGCCCGTCGTCACCGGTGTAGACGGTGAAAATCGGCTGGTTGGAGAGGGTCCGCAGCTCCATTTGCACGTTGTCGAGCGGGGGCTCGCCTTCTCCCGCCAACGCGTCGGCGTTTTGGTCCCACCACAGCAGACCTCCTACCGAAGCGGGGGCGCAGAGCGAGAAGTCGTCGAATTCGGTGGTCACCGCCTCGGCCGCGTTGTACGACACCGAATTCATGCCGATATAGACCGTGTCCGGCAAGGCCGCCAAAGTGACTGCGCCCCCGGTGCCTCCCACCGGCTGAATCCAGGTCGCTCCCTGATCCAAAGAGTAGAACGCCCTGACGGTCTGACCTTGACGCTCGATCGCCAGATGCACGGCTTTCGCCACGTGGTCACGGTTCGACGCCCAGGTCAGATCGCCACGGGCACCGGGAATGGCGCGATAGCGGAATTGCAACGAGGTGGTGCCCGTGTTGTTCCAGGACGGCGCGAGCTGGGCGATGAAGCGGATCGCGTCGGCACCCAATCCGGCACGCAACATCAATCCACCCTTGCGATAGGAACCTGTTCCCACCATGTCGTTGACGTCCACCACCGCCTCCGCCCGGAAGTCTCCGGTCACCGCACGATAGAGGAATCCACCGTGGTCCGTGCCGCTCGAGAAGAGGGTGCTGCCGTCGGCGGTCAGCTGCAAAACATCTGTTTCCGCCACCGACACTTGGTCCGCATCACCCATGGCCAGCAGGCCCCACCCAGCGTCGACGAAGCCGTCGTCGAACGGGTCGAACAGGCATCCGTCCTGGGGCTCGATCGGCGGTGGCGGCGGGGTTTCCTCTTCACCACACACCTCCATCTCGGGGAAGAGGAAGCCGACATCATTGCTCAGCTCGTAAGAAGCCACCGCCATGCCCACTAGAGCATTTCCAGAAGCGGCGTTGCCGGAGGTGCTCAGGGTGACCTGACCTCCGAGCCCACCGAGGGGTTGGAACCAACTCGATCCTCCGTCGGACGACACTTCGACCACGAAGAGGTCGTCGCGCTTTTCGATCGCCAGGCGGTCAATGCCCACGGAGCTGATGGTGCTCGCCATCTCGGTGGCGGGTCCACCGGCCACCGGACGAGCATCGAATTGAATCGACGGCCCGTTCGGATGCAAGGGCACGTTCATCACCATCACCCTGGCGGCCAGAGGGTCCAGGCCGTAGCGCACCATCAGCCCACCTTTTTGATATTGGCTGTTGGAATAGTCCACGGCTTCGGGCACCGGGATCTCCACCCGAAAGTCGCCGTAACCGTCCAGTTCGAGGTAGTTGAATCCGGCGTTGTCGTTGCCGTGGTAGAGGTCCGAAGTCTGGGCCCAGAGAGTTGAGCCGTCTACCGACAGCCAATCCGTGACCGTCACCGCGTCGCCAAGGGCGGCGGTGGTGACGTAGGGCGTTTCGCCGCCCACCTCGTCACGGAAATCATAGAGCGTACACCCGGTGATCGGACCATCCGGATCCACCGGCGGCTCGCCCGGATCCACCCCTTCGATCGGACAAATGGTGGCGTAGGTAAAGTAATAACCCGCCTCATAGGTCTTCTGTGACGAGACCACAAAACCGACCTGCGGCTCACCGGACGTCGCGATGTTCTCGGCACCGCCGAGGGCACCGGCGGGAACCGTCCAGGTATTACCGCCGTCGGTGGAATATTGAACCGTCACCCGGTCGCCTTCCACCTCAATGGCGAGGTCGGTCACGCCCGTCAAAGGTATAGGGTCTGCTAGATCTCGACCCGCCTGTCCCGATCCGGGACGGATCCTGAACTCGAGCCGATCGTTCTCTTCGTCGCGCGCTGCCATCACCATGGCGGCTTGGGCGTCGAGGCCCCAACGCACCATCACACCGCCCTTGGATCGTTCCGTATCCCCAGCGGCCGGTGTCGGCATGGGGGTTTCAATCCGGAAATCACCGCTGACCGTGCGCTGGGCAAACGCTCCATTGTCAGAAACTCCGCCGAGGGAGCTACCCCGGCCTTCGATGATCGTGCCGTGGAAGTCGTCGGCGTATTCCGTCGCCAGGGTGGAATCACCCAACTCGATGGACGAGAAACCCGGCATGCCACCGAATTCGTTGCGGAATTCGTAGAAATCGCAATCGGCCTCGGGCAACGCAGTGCCGGCGGGCATCACCGTGACGTTGAATCCGCACGAGCCATAACGACCGCAGGAGTCCGTGGTGCTGCAGGTGACGTGCACTGTGCTCCGGTAGAAGCTGAAGCTGTCGTCCGGGAAATGGTCACTGCGACGACAGGTTGGGGTCGGCAGCACGGAATCGCAGTTGTCGACCGCCGAACTCGGAGCCGCATAAGGCACATAGGTGGAATGGGAAAAGATATCGCCCGGACAACCTTGGAGGGTCGGACCTTCGGCGTCGAAACGGGTATTGACCAACGTCGACCCCACCAAGCCGTCGGCATCTTCGGCCGAGATGAGAACCGTGTTGTCACAGGTATTAAGGGTGAAATTGTCGACGAAGGACGGTGACTCACCACAGTCGGTGCACAACACATTGAGGCTGCCACCGTTGAGCTGAGTGGAAATTTCTTCGATCGCCGAGCTGCCCGTCACCGTTCCCGACAGGATGAGGTCCGGGGACGTTACACAAGCAGACGCGCCGTTGACCTGGACCAACGGCGGTACCGGGTTGCCGCTCAGGTCATAGGCGATCAAATAGCCACGGTTATCGTCACCGGTGTCCAAATGGGTCACGTAGGCCGTATCGCCGTCCAACGCCAGGCCCCGTCCGCTCCAGCTGAGCCCCGCCAGGCCGCCGTAGCGCAACCGGGTTTCGTCAAAGGAATTGTCGGCCTGACGCTCGAAGAGATAGGCGGCGGTGGTGCCCCCCTGCAAGTCTCGGCCGGAGAGCAAGACCCGATCTCCCTGAACTGCGATGTAGCTGCCCACGTTGCGATTCTCCGCCCCGTCCGACGGCAGCAAGTAGGCCAATTGAGACCACGAGCCGTCCGACTGACGCTCATAGAGCCACGCCGAGCCGGAGTTGGCGCCCTGATCATCGGTAAATCCTGTGCCGACGCCCAATAGATCGCCGTCGAGAGACAGGGCATGACCAAAGAAGTCCGCCGGATCCAGCCCCACCGGTTGAAGGGTTTGAGTTTCCACAAAACCGTCGGTAATTGGATCCCGCTCGAACAACACGACCCGACCTCGGTTGTCGTCGAGACTGCGCAGGCCCACCGCCAAGAGATCGCCGTCCAAGCTCAAGCCGCCGTAGGGATAGGATGCTCCGGTGTCATAGCTCCAAGTGCCCAGCAGTGGCCAGGCACCGCCGGCATCGCGACGAAAGTGATCGACCACCACCTCATAACCGCGCACCGAGCGCACGACCAGATCGTCACCGTCGAATTCCATCTCGACCCCGAAACGCTCCCGATCGTTTGCCGGTGGCGTGACCGCCGCCTCGGCCACAAATGCGCCACCTTGGCGTCGATAGATCGCAATATTTGCGTTACCGTAATAGGCGTCCGTAACCATCAACACATCGCCCGAAATGTCGACATCGATGGCATACCAATAATTCGTGTCGTAGCCGGGGGTGATGGTCTGAAAAAGATCCCATTGAGAGGCTGAGCTCTGTTCAAATACATAAGCCACCCCCTCCGACGTCCCCACCACCAACATGCTGTCGTCGGCAGCAGGAAAACGGCCGAAGCGCTGCTCGATGGCCGGATCCGGAGGGGAGATCAACGCCACCGGATCGAGCAAGGGAGTCTCGCCCAAGGCCATCGCCGGCAAGAGCACTAAACACGCACAAAGCGTAAGGACATAGAAAAAGCGACTCCGGCTGCGGTCCATGGGGACTCCTTTCAGATACCTCGGCTCAAGCCGAAAAGCGTTCGACGAGAAAAGCACAGCTTGGAGGGATGGCATTACGACAGCCATTACAGCCAGGTATTCTGACTTCAGCCGTTGAAAAAGAGGGACCAAAAGCTATTCTCGAATGATGACTGGAGGACGAGGGGTCCGGCCGGTGGCCTCCCCCAAACCTTCCCCTTAAATATAGGGCGGAAAATGGCGCTGCAATCGGTCATCGAAATTGCAAATTCAATGCATCTGCGATCGAAATTTCCAGGAAGGTGTTTTTCCGCCCCACAGTCCCAGCCCACGGCTTTGAATCCTTATTGACACATCGATCCATGGGAAGATCCGACTGATAGGATCGAGCCATGATCCCGAACCGCAGATCGCCACGTTCCTCTCACGTCGCTAGGAGATTCTCGTGTTGAGCCATCCGAAGTCTTTCATTCCATTTTTCGCTCTCTGCGCGCTGCTGACAGCGGGCGGCCTCGCCGCTGCCGAGCCGGCGGCGCAAGCATCCACAAGCTCCACCGAGGCAGACTCCGGCGCCCAACCCTCGCCTGCCATGTCCGGATCAACGATGGCTTGGAACCCCGAGCTCCAGGTTTTCCAGGCTCCCGCCCCCGACCAAATGCGTCGTATCGCCGAAGATTTGCAGGCGGCGCTGCTGCAATTGCCTTTCGCGACCACCAAAGCCGAAAAGGTGCAGGTCCGAGACGGTATCTACCGGATGCGCGCGGGAACGGAAGCCATGAGCCTCTCCATGCGCAAACTCGACGCCGAGGGCAACCCGATTGCGGCTTGCGTCCAGGTCGGCAGCTTACTCAACCCTGAAACCGCGCCTGCGATGACCGAGGAAGGGGCCGTAAAAGCTCCAAAACCTGCGGTCACCGAACGGCCCAAATCCTTGCCGGCTACAGAAGGATGGGTGGCGCAATGAACAAATCCTCACTCGGCCTGCTGACCCTCTGCCTGATGACCACCCTCGGGCTGCTGAGCACCGGTCTGCTGACCACGACCGTGGCCGGCGCCCAAGTCACCGGCACCCTCGGGCTCGACGAAAGCCGCCAACCCGGCCTGAGCGCCGACGGCAAACCGCTGATATACGCCCCGAATCCCTTTGAGGGCGGCTCGTCGGTCTCCCATTGGGACGTTACCGCCTCGCCGAATCTGCTCATGGAGCCATCGATCAATTTGGACCTGCCGAACCTCGAGGTAGATCTGACGGACGAGGTCTTCCAAGACTTGGGGTGGTCCGTGGCCGAAACCCTGCAGGCCGGGCAACCCTTGGCCAAGAGCGCCAGCTTCAATATTTGGTCTTCGGACACCGGTTTTACGGACCCCACACCCTTCGCCGGTGCCCCGGGCAATGCCGCCACCACCCTCGGTGAGGCAAGACTCAACGTGGTCGGCGCGGTACTCGCGCGATGGGGTCAAATCCTCAATAGCACGGTGCCGATTGACGTGATCGTCGGTTGGCTCCCATTACCCTGTGACGAACAGGGGGCGGCGTTGGCCGCCGCCGGCCCGCGGTTCATTATCTACAGCGATACCAACGAATTACCTCTCAACTCGACCTGGTACCACGCTGCCCACGCCGAATCTTTGTTGCTCGAGGACATCACGGGCTCACCTAGCGATCCCAATCCCGGCGGCGATATCGTCGTCAGCGTCAATGTCGACATCGACAGCGGCTGCTTGGGCGCCGGCACGAGCTTTTACTATGGCCTCGACGGCAATGCTCCGGCCAACCAAATCGATTTGGCGATCGTCATACTGCACGAGCTGGGTCATGGGTTGGGTTTTTCCACCGTCACCAACGCCCAAAACGGCGTTTTCAACTCCGGCATGCCGGCCGCCTTCGACCACTTTCTCTATGACCTGGACCTCAACAAGACCTGGGCCGACATGACTACGGCGGAACGGGCCGCTTCGGCCACCAGTGTCGATCGTTTGGCGTGGAGCGGACTCGAAGCGTCCACCGCCGCCCAGGATTATTTGGATCCAGGCGTGCCCGCGCTGACCCTCAGCGGCGCCGGGAGTTTGGACGGCACCTACGACGTGGGAACCGCCAATTTCGGAGCCGTGGTCGAGGATGCCTTGAGCGGTGAGATCGCCTGTTTCGAAGACGGCCAGGGCACGCCCTTTGACGCCTGCAGCTCGGCGACCAACGGATCCGAACTGGCGGGCAAAATCGTGCTCATCGACCGCGGCACCTGTGCCTTCACCGTCAAGGCCGCCAACGCCCAAGCGGCGGGAGCCGCCGCCGTGGTAATCGCCAACAACCAGGGTAACGCCCTGATCCAAATGACCGGTGACGATCCGTCGATCACGATTCCGGTGGTCAGTGTCGGCCAGAGCGTGGGCTCTGAAATCCGCGCGGCAGCGTGTGTCGACACCAACGCGGTTTTGCTGCGCAACGACCAATTCCAAGTCTCGACCGACTGGAACGACGGCACCACCATGACCGCCGCCGGCCCGGTGAAGCTGACCGAGGACACCGCCTACTTCTGGTTCTTCAATCCAGACAACGTCGAGGTGGTGGTCAAAGTGCTCGACGCCTGCGCCATCAACAACCACTTCTGGGTCTTCGCCTCCGGCCTGACCAACGTCGGTGTGGAACTGACCATCACGGATCTGCACTCGGGTCAGATCAACAACTATGGCAATACTTTGAATCAAGACTTTGTACTGATCAAAGATACCGAAGCCTTCGACTGCCCCTGAGCCGGCGGCCCGAGCGATTCGCTACCGAACGCCTTCTGCTGGGCCCTGGGCCGATGGCCCGGGGCCCAGCTTTAGCGGGCGGTAGCGGGTCGTCTTGCCCGAAATCCGAAGGAGACCGACCGAGATGTGGATACTGTGATGTGGATACTGTGGACCCTGCTCGCCCTGCTCTCAGCGCTGCTCATTTACGATCTGGTGCAGCGCAAGCACGCCATTCTGAGAAATTTCCCCGTCATCGGTCACCTTCGCTACCTGCTGGAAGCGGTCGGCCCCGAGTTGCGTCAGTACATCGTCACCGGCAACGACGAGGAGCGCCCCTTCAGCCGCGACCAACGCCGTTGGGTCTACGCCTCAGCGAAGAAAGAAAACAACTACTTCGCCTTTGGCACCGATACCGAGCAGGAACAAATCGAAAACTTCCTGATCGTCAAACACAGCACCTTTCCGTTCCACAGCCCATTTCCAGGGGAAGCAGACTACGACCCCAACTACGAAATTACCTGTGCCAAGGTATTGGGCGGATTCCGCCGGCGACGCCACGCATTCCGACCCGGTTCGGTGGTCAATATTTCGGGCATGAGCTTCGGATCCCTGTCGTCGGCCGCGGTGGAAGCCCTAAACCGCGGCTCCGCCATGGCGGGTTGCCTGCACAACACCGGCGAAGGAGGAGTTTCCGACCATCATCGTCACGGCGGCGAACTGATTTGGCAAATCGGCACCGGCTATTTCGGCTGCCGAGCTGCCGATGGTGGATTCGACCTCCAAAAGCTCAAGGAAACCGTGCAATCGGCGAAGATCCGCGCCATCGAAGTCAAACTCAGCCAGGGCGCCAAACCCGGCTTGGGCGGGGTCTTGCCCGCGGCAAAAATCTCTCCCGAGATCGCTGCCATTCGCGGCATTGGCCGCGACCGAGATTGCATCAGCCCAGCGACCCACAAGGTTTTCAAAGACGCCTCCGAGCTGTTGGACTTCGTCGAGCTTCTGGCTGAGGAATCGGGTCTGCCCGTGGGTATCAAATCCGCCGTCGGCCAAGACAGCTTTTGGCACGAGCTGGCCAAATTGATGGAAAAGGGAGACCGAGCCGTTGATTTCATCTCCATCGACGGCGGTGAAGGAGGCACAGGCGCTGCTCCGCTGGCATTCAGCGATCACGTCGCCTTTCCATTCAAACAGGGTTTTGCGCGCGTTCATCGAATCTTCGACCAGCGGGGCATCGCCGAGCGGGTGGTCTGGAACGGCTCGGGCAAACTCGGATTTCCTCAAACCGCCTTATTGGCCTTCGGCCTCGGCTGTGACTTGATTTCCGTGGCCCGAGAGCCCATGCTGGCGATCGGCTGCATCCAAGCCCAACGGTGCCACTCTGGTCATTGCCCCACCGGTGTGGCGACCCAAAACAAATGGCTGGTTCGCGGCCTCGACCCCACTTTCAAAGCCGCCCGACTGGCCAACTACGTGATGACCCTGCGCAAAGAGCTGCTCAGTCTTTCCAGGGCTTGCGGAGTATCTCATCCGGCGGAAATCTCCCTCGACCATCTCGAAATCCTCAACGGCGAACTCGGCTCGAGGAGTGCCCGGGAAGTGTTCGACTACCCCAAGCCCTAGCAGCCTGCTAGCGATGTTATCGTCGTCCTATCGAATCCGACGTGGCGCTCCCCTGGCGACAGCCACCGGACGGCATCCACTCCCCCCTACGATGCATCCCTCAATACTCTCCCGAATGCTTTCGAGGCTAACCGCTTGAAGCTCATCGTCAACACCGGCATGCGGGTCGCCGACCGCTTCACCATTCTGCGTTTCATCGCCGAAGGCGGAATGGGTGAGGTCTACGAAGCCCGTGACGAGGTCCTCGGCGAGCGAGTTGCCCTGAAGTTCCTCAGCCATAGAAACCTCGGCGACGAAAACGTGACCCGACGTTTCCGGCGTGAGATTCAGCTCGCCCGCAAGGTCACCCACCCCAACGTTTGTCGGGTTTACGACCTCTACCAGCACCAGGTTCAAGTTCCGGGCACCCAACAAAACATGCCGGTGGCGTTCGTCACCATGGAGTTGCTGAGCGGTGAGACCCTCGAAGACCGCATTCAAAAAGGCGGGCGGCTGACGGAAACCGAGTCCATGCCGGTGATCGTCCAGATGTGCCGGGCCCTTCAAGCGGCCCATGAGGCCGGCGTCATCCATCGCGATTTCAAAAGCAACAACGTCATGTTGGTGCCCGGGCGCGATCAAGATCACCAGCGGGTGGTGGTCACTGATTTTGGGCTCGCCCGCTCCATGATCCCAAACGACCCTTCGCGCACACCCCTAACTGCTGATTCCTTGATTCTCGGCACCGCCGACTACATGTCGCCGGAGCAAATCCGCGGCGATCCCGTCAGCCCGAAAAGCGATCTATATTCACTCGGCGTGGTGATGTTTGAAATGTTGACGGCGGGCAAACCCTATAACGCACCGAATCCCATGCAACTGCTGGTCAAGAGGGTCAGCGAACCGCCGGCCCGACCCAGCGAACTCACCCCGGGAATCACCCCGACCTGGGAAACCGTCATCATGTCCTGCTTGGCGGAAGATCCGGGGGAGCGGCCGGGGTCGGCCGAGGAGGTGGTCCAATCCCTGGAAATCACCGAAGAGCTGAACATGCTCTATCCGCCGGTCCGGCGGGAGCCGGCGCCCCACGACACCTCCGAAATACCGGGGTTGCAGGCTGAGGAAAAAAAAACCGTGGTCGGTTGGTTGGCCCCGATCTTCATCGTTGCCCTAGCGGCCTTAGCCTGGTGGGGATCCCGGGAAGCGGGCGACGCGGGACGCGCGATCAGCTTCAATCCCCAACGGCTGTCGTCCGCACCGGGTGTCGAGCTCGACCCGGACATCTCCTCCGACGGCAGCCGGTTGGTCTACAGTGCCGAGCAAGAAGACGGCGGCTTTCGGTTGATCGTCCAGGGGCTCGAAGCCGGCTCCTTGCCCAAGGTGCTCGATACGGGTGAGGGCCAAGCCTTTGAGCCGATCTGGTCGCCGGACGACGAGCACATCCTCTTCCATCGACGCCCGGACCAAGGCATCTGGCAGATCCCCGCCGAAGGTGGTGAGCCCGTCAATCGGGTCGAGCAGGGCAGTCGACCGGCCTTTTCCGCCGACGGCCGAAAGCTGGTCTACCAAACCGGTTCCTCACCTCTCTTCTCCGACACCACGGTGCCCGCCTTTCCGCCTTCGGTCATCGCGATTCTCGATTTAGAAACCCAAGGCCACCAACCGTTGACGGAGCCCAACTCTCCCGATGGCGGCCATGGATCTCCCCTCTTCTCCCCCAACGGCCAATTCGTGGTTTTTGCCGCCTCCCGGCGCTCGGTCTCGGAACTCTGGGCAGTGGAGATCGAAAGCAAGCGGCTGATTCCGATCCTGCGCACACCCGCGGCCTACGACCCGGCCATTTCAGCGGACGGTCGATCCCTCTTTTTCGTGTCGCGCCAGCGCGAGGTCAAAGGCCTGTGGAGGGTTGAAATCGACCCGAGTTCCATGGAACCCGTCTCCTTGCCCCGCGAGGTCGCCGGCGTCGGCCTTTCGAGCATCCGCCAGCCGATGGTAGGTCCCAATGGCGAACTCGTCTTCGCCGCCTACCTAACCCGCAGCAATCTGTGGAGCGTGTCGGTCGACGCCGACGGCTCCCCGGTGGGACGCCCCCGCGCCCTAACCGTCGGCAACGACCGCTACAATCGCCCGGCTTTTTCCCCGGACGGGCGTTTCTTGGCCTTCGACCATTGGAAGCTGGGCATCGACATCGATGTCTTTCAGCTCGAACTGGAAACCGGCGAGCGCCGGCTCCTCACCCGAGGCAATCTCACCAACAGCCACGCCAGCTGGCTGCCGGACGGGCGGATCGTTTATTCCAAAATCGACTCCACCGGCCGTACCACCGTCCACCGCCTGGATCCGGTCACCGACGAGGAAGAGATGCTCTTTCAACTGGAAAAAGGCAACGATTGGGTCAAAGTCTCACCGGACGGTCGACAGGTAGCCTTTCACTCCTCGAGGGGCGGCGAGGATCTCGACATCTGGATCCGAGATCTCGAACGGGGCCCGTCCTGGCGTCTGACCTTCCACCCAGAGCAAGCGGGATTTCCCGCGTGGTCCAGCCGTAGCGATGCCGTGGCCTACCACCTCAGGGTCGGCAACGGCACCCAGCTCTGGCTGGCGCCGCTCAAAGCCGGCGAGCCCCGCATGTTGGTAGACGCCCCGGGTGACAACTGGCCCTTCGGCTTTTCCGACGACGGCAAAAAAGTTCTTTTTGCCGGGCGCCGCGAAGGTCGTTGGAATATTTATTGGGCGTCGATCGAAACCGGTGAGGTGAAGCAGCTCACCGACTCCCTGAGCCTGACCGGCTATCTGCGCTACCCCACCTGGTCCCCCGTCGGCGACCAAGTGGTATACGAAAAGTCGGAAACCACCAGCGATTTATTTCTGGTGGAAGACTTCCACTAGAAGCCCCCAGCAGAGTCCCGGGGTAGCGAAGCGCAACCCCGGGCTGGGCATAGGAACCCCTTCAGGGTTCAAATGCAGGGCCCTAATATTCTGATACCCCGAAGGGGTTGTTGCCCATAGCCCAGGGTTGCGGAGCTACCCTGGTGGCCCATCCGCGACGCCCCGTCCGCGACGGCCCAACCAGGGTCCTCGGGGTAGCGAAGTCCAACCAACCAGTCCCCGGGGTAGCGAAGCGCAGAGCCTAGACCACACCGTAGGACAACATCGCATCCGCCACCTTGACGAATCCAGCGATATTCGCGCCCTTCACGTAATTCGTCCAACCATTGCCGTTGGAGCCGTACTCCGTACAGCGCTCGTGAATGTCTCGCATGATGCCCTGCAATCGATCGTCCACCTCTTGGCGGCTCCAGGAAATGCGTAAGGCGTTTTGGCTCTGCTCCAGACCCGACACCGCCACACCTCCGGCGTTGGCAGCCTTGCCGGGCCCGAACAACACCTTCGCATCGAGGAAAGCATGCATCGCCTTGCGGGTGCTGGGCATATTCGCGCCCTCACAAACACCCACGACACCATTGTCGATCAGGGTCTTGGCGTCGTCGCCGTCGAGTTCGTTTTGGGTTGCGCTCGGGAAGGCCAGCTCCGTCGTAACTCCCCAAGGCCTCTTGTCCTTATGGAAGCTCGCGGACTTGAATTTGTCTGCGTATTCATCGATTCGACCGCGCCGGTTCTCTTTCAAATCCTTGAGAAACGCCAGTTTCTCGGCGTCGAAACCATCGGGATCGTGCACAAATCCCGACGAATCCGACGCGGTGACTACCTTCGCACCCAACTCGACCAATTTTTCGATGGTGTAAATGGCGACGTTGCCTGAGCCGGAAACCGCACAGATCTTGCCTTCTACCGATTCGCCCTGCTCCTTCAGCATATTTTGCATGAAATAAACCGAGCCGTAACCGGTCGCCTCGGTGCGAATCAGGCTGCCGCCGAAGCTCAACCCCTTACCGGTCAGGATGCCGGCGAAGCGATTTTCCATCCGTTTATACATGCCGAAAAGGTAGCTGATCTCGCGCCGTCCGACACCGATATCGCCGGCGGGAACGTCGGTATCCTCGCCGATGTGACGATGCAACTCGATCATCAAGGAATGGCAGAAACGCATCACCTCACGGTCGCTCTTACCCCGTGGATTGAAATTCGAACCGCCTTTGGCGCCGCCCATGGGCAGCCCGGTCAAGGAATTTTTAAAGACTTGCTCGAATCCCAGAAATTTGAGCACCGATAGGTTGACGTCCGGATGAAAGCGGAGCCCGCCTTTGTAGGGACCGATGGAGTTGTTGAATTGCACCCGCCAGGCGCGATTCGCTCGAATATTGCCGTCGTCGTCCTCCCAAGTCACCCGAAAGATCACGATCCGATCCGGCTCGGTCATTCGTTCCAGGATCTGCGCATTCTGATACGACGGATGGTCTACATAAAACGGCATGACCGTCTCGACCACCTCCTGAACCGCCTGCTGGAACTCCGGCTCTCCGGGATTTCGCTTTTCCAAGCCCGACATGAACTTCTTGATTTCCATCTCGATGCTCACAATAAAGCTCCCTTTTCGGGTCATCTAAAACACGCAGATTTCGACCTGCCCGGACCTCGTGGCCCGCGAGTCTCGACCTTCGCTTGAAGGGCGAATGGTTTTCGCCATACTCATGGATCTTTCCTAGCACTTTCCAACGCCCAGGTCCATCGTAGACGCGCCAAAAGACCGAGCGAAATCTGCCTAGCCAACTTCATTCCTGTTACCATCTCGGGCCTCGCGAACCCATTTCGCGCCCAGATCCATGAGCAAATCGAAGACACCCGCAAAATCCTCCGACGACGGATCCACGGCCCCGCCGAGCCGCTCTGGCGCCCGATCCATCGCCGTCAACTTCATGGTCCTGACGGTGACGCTGATCCTGCTCTTGGGTGTCGTCGAGCTGACGCTGCGAATCACGGATTTCCGTTTCGTTTTAACCCCGTCGGACATCGAATTCGGGCGACCGGATCCGTTGATGTTGGACATGGGTTTCGAGCAGGACGACGATCTCTTCTGGGTACCCAAGGGTTATGGCGACAAACTCGCGCGGCTGAGCGAGCAGCGCCCACCCTTGGTGCTGCTCGGCGACTCCTGCACCCATCTGGGACGCTATGACGAACGCCTAGCGGAGCTGACCCGACGGACCCGGGGGGCTCCATTGAATTTCGGCAATCTGGCGGTCGTCGGTTGGTCGTCATACCAGGGACGCCGACAGATGGAACGAGACGTGCCCGCCCTCCAGCCCAAGGTAGTGACGATCTATTTTGGTTGGAACGACCATTGGATCGGATTCGGGCTCGAGGATCGCACCGTGGCCCAAGTCAAACGCATCTTCTCCAGCCGTTGGAGCCACCTAAGGGGAGTGCAATTGCTGACCAAAGCCACGGTGGCTTATCGGGCCGGCAACACCGATTTTCCCAACCGGGTTTCCCTAGCGGACTTTGAGGACAATTTGACCGCCATGGTCACCAAGGCGCGCGAGATCGATGCCGTTCCGGTGATCATCACCGCGGCTTCGAACCACGTCCGAGGCAAGGAGCCCAAAAGCCTGAAACGCCGGTGGTTGCGCGATCTGGACGAGCTGGTGCCGCTGCACCAAAGCTACGTCGAGGTCCAACGACGGGTCGCCGGTGAATCCGGCGCGGTGCTCTGCGATCTCGAGGCCGAGTTCTCGACCCTCGATCCTGAAGTGCGAAAAGAGTTTTTCATGCGCGACGGCATCCACTTCCGCAAGAAGGGTAATCGGCGGGTCGCCGAAGCCCTCGATCAATGCTTCGAGCGCGAGCAGCTGTGGCCGTTGATTCTCGAGCCATGAACCCGTCGGACCCGGAGAGCGCCTCTTCCTCGAGCGAACTTTCCTCCGCACGGCTCATGTTGTGGGTCGGCACCCTCGCTCTGCTGGTTCGATTCGCCTATTTTTCTGAATACATGAGTTCCGCCTTCTTCGGCGTGCCGATCCTCGACGAGGCTTTTTACGATGCTGTCGGCCGGGCCTTGGCTGCGGGGCAGTCGATCGCGGACCTCAACCCCGCTTTCCGTCCGATGCTTTATCCCGCCCTCCTGGCGATGCTCTACAAGATCGCCCCGACTTGGGGTTTTGCCGCGGCGATCCTGATTCAACACTTGATGGGCATCGCCACCACGGTTTTGGTCGCCGACCTGGCACGACGGCTCTACCGCTCCTCCACCGCCGGCCTGTGTGCCGGAATCCTCTACGCCTTGGCCGGCCCGCCCCTCTACTTCGAAAGTCAGCTGCTCAACACCGCCCTCTTCACGTTCCTGGTCACCCTCTTTCTCAATCTGCCGACGGTCGAACGTTTAAGCTCCGGCGGCGCGATCAAAATCTGGGGTGTCGCCGGCTTGGTGCTCGGATTGGCGGCCCAGGCACGGCCAAACGTGCTGCCCGCCCTGCTCATCGGACTGCCGATGATGCTCTGGAATCCCTGGAAAGCCGGCCTGTCGCGACGACTGAGTGCCGCCGCCTCAATGGTGCTCGGCACCCTCGCAGTGTTGGTGCTCGCGGGCCTGTGGCACAGTCATTATTTCGGCCAATTTCACCTCCTGCCGACCTCCGGCGGGGTCAACTTCTACCTCGGCAATAAGGACGGGGCAGACGGCATGATCCCTCGACAAGACCGTCACACCGCTTACGGTGACGGCTATCGAGATTCGGTCCAGGTCTTTTCCGAGCAGGTCTATATGGAGGAAACTGGTCAAACTCCACCCCTCGCTCCGAGCGCAGTCTCGCGGTTTTGGTATCGAAAGACCTTGGACGAGGTGCTCAGCGGTCCCCTTCGGACCCTCGGGCTAATGGGCAGAAAAGCCTTATTGCTGTTGTGGAACCACGAGATTCCCAACAATAAAAGCTTTCAATTCATGGCCACCCAGGAATCCCGCCTGCTCGGCCTGCTGCCGGTTCGATTCGCCGGCCTGCTGGCCCTCGCCTTGCTCGGCTCGTGGGCCGCGTGGCGACGGGGAAATCGGCCGAGACTCGTCTGGCTGCTGCTTTTCATCGGCGCCTATGCCGGCGGCATTTTGCTCTTCTTCGTCAACGCTCGTTATCGAATCCCTCTCTGGCCGGTCCTGGCGGTTCTGGCAGGGGGCGGTCTAGCGGCCATCTTGGGTACTTTGGCGGCTACCGTGGGTCGATTTCGCCGATCCGATGGTCCACCGACCGGGGTAACCACAGGGCAATTCCAAGTCCCTGCGATCGCTTGGGTCCTAGCGGCAGCCTTGGGGCTCGCCTCGTCGATCAATTGGCTCGGAGTCGAGCCCGAAACCCCCTATCGCGACTACTTCTTTCGTTCCATCGCCCACCAACACCAAGGCGACCTGGAAGCCGCTCGGACCGACGCCCTGCAGTCCGTGGATCTCGCCCCCGACGATGCCGCGGCAAATTTTCAGCTCGGCACCCTCAGCTTGTCCCTCGATGACCTAGAAACCGCCGAGCGCCATCTCAGCATCGCCACCCGATTGCTGCCCACCGAGCCTCGGGTGCTCAACAATCTAGGCATCGTGTTGGAGAGACGCCAAGACTATTCCCGCGCTTTTCTCGCCTATGTCCGTGCCACCGAGCTGGGGCCCAATTTTTCGGCGGCTTGGGTCAACCTGGCCTTGCTCGAGCTGAGGGCCGGAGAGGTGCGCCGGGCCGAAGGAAAGATCCGACACGCCGAGGCCCTGGGGGATCGCTCCGTGCCCTTGCAGTGCGCGCGGGCCTTCTTGGAAATCAAACGAGGTCGAATCGAAGTCGGCCGAGCGATCCTCGCCGGTGCCATGAAAAGAGATCAGGAGCTGACCCAACGTTTGGTGGACGAGCACCGCAAGCCCCTGAGCTTGGAACGTCAAACGCGACAACAGCCCAAAGATCGAGGGCCTACGTGACCTTCGACCGCCGATGGAATCGCGGATCGCGGTAGGCCTCCGATTCCAAGACCTGGCGCAGGATCTCAACCGCATCCCATACGTCGACGTATCGCTGGTAGAGGGGACAGAGGCCGAATCGCAGGATGTCCGGGGCCCTAAAATCACCGATCAGACGTCGTTCAATGAGGGCCTGCATCACCCCATAACCCTGGGCATGGGTCCAACACACCTGACTACCCCTGAGTTCGGCCCGGGCAGGGCATGCCGGCGAGAGCCCCCAACCGGCGCACCTCTCCGCCACCAAGCCCAGGAAAAGGTCCCCGAGACCTATGGACTTGGCGCGCAAGACCTGCAAGTCCACCCCCTGCCAAACGTCCAGGGCGGCGTCCAACGCGGCCATGGCCAAGATCGGCGGCGTACCGCAGACGAATCGATCGATACCCGCGGCCGGTGCGTAGTCCCGGGTGAATGCGAAGGGGTCGCTGTGTCCAAACCAGCCCGACAAGGGATTGACGGTTTGTTGGAGGTGCCGTTCCGCCACGTAGAGGAACGAAGGCGCGCCGGGGCCGCCATTGAGAAATTTATATCCACAGCCGACGGCGAAATCCACGCGGTGCTCGTCGAGCCGCACCGGCAGGGCCCCCGCGCTGTGGGAAAGATCCCAAAGGGCCAAGGCTCCCGCCCGATGGATCGTCTCGGTCAGGCCGGCCATGTCGAGCAGGCGACCCGTGCGAAAGTCCACATGCCCTAGGCTGACCACCGCCACGTCGTTACCGAGCTCCGGGTCGAGCAAATACGCTTCCAAATCGTCGGCCTCGACGTAGGCCGGCCGATACCCGCGACCGCGCAACCGGGCCAACCCTTGGGTGATGTAGAGGTCAGTAGGAAAATGATCCGCCTGGCATAGGAGAGTCCGGCGGTCGGGACGCAGATCCGTGGCGGCGGCGAGCAGCTTGAAAAGGTTGACCGACACCGAATCACACACCACCACTTGATCGGGCTGGGCACCGATCAAAGGCGCGATCCGCCGCCCGACCCGTCTCGGCAGGCCGATCCAATCGTGGCTATTCCACGAGCCGATCAGATCCTCACCCCATTGGCGATTCACCACTTGAAATAGGTGCTCCCGGCTCGCTTTGGGCAACGGGCCGAGGGAGTTGCCGTCGAAGTAGAGCAATTCCTCGGGCAGATGGAAGCGATCACGGCAGACCGCCAGCGGATCGTGGCGATCGAGTTCCGCCGCCATTTCTCGGGTCGATTCTCGGCTTTCGCGCATGTCAGACTCCTCGACCGAAGAGGGTCAAATAGGCCTCCAAGGTCTCCAAAGCCAGGCGGTCCGCCGCCGTGCTCACCACCCGAATCCCCGAGTGACGCAAACGCACCCCCAGGGCACGATTGGCCAGCAGGATTTCCAACGCGGCAGCCTTGGCAAAGGTCCGCGGCGCGGTGTGCGGCACCTCCTCCGCCAAAGCCACCAGCTCGGGATCTTGAAGATTGATCAGAATCGGCCGATGCCGACGCTCCAAACGCATCACCGCCCGGCGCAGCAGCTCGGCGGACGCCAAATCCACGACCGAGGTCAGGAGCACCACCGTAGAACGACGGGATTCCAGGGCAAAAGCCGCTTCCGCCGCCAGATCGAAGGCCGGCTCCACCGCCCGGCTCTGCAGATCGAAGATTGCACCATAAGCAGCTTGCATGCTGCGGTGCCCGCCGCGAATCCGCACCTGACGCTCGATGCGATCCGAAAAAGCCCCCAGGGTGACTTGATCCCCGCGACGCGCAGCCACCCGGGTCAACGCCAAGGCCGCCGCCAAGGCGTGGTCGAGCTTGGACCGCTCGCCGTCCAGCCCCGACATGCTGCGGGCGCAATCCAACAACACCACCAACCGCGCGCCCCGTTCCCAGGTGTCCTCCCGGGTGACCAAGCGATCGTGACGGGCGGAGGCCTTCCAATGGATCCGATTGAGGGCGTCGCCCGGCAAATACTCCCGCAAGGCATAAGGCTCACTGCCCAAACCTTGGACCCGCTGGGGATGACGGCCCAAGGATCGCCGCTGAGCGAGCAACAACAGCCGACCCACCTTGCCCTGCCAACGGATCTGGGGATAGACCTTGCGTTCCTGGTCGCCCAACAGTCGGCGCTGATGCCAAGCCAATCCCCAGGGTCCCAGGACCCGGGCGGTCAAGGGTCCACAGGAATATCTTCCTCGACGTCGGGGCCGGATGGAGTAACGCCAAGACCGACGCCGACCCGGCTTCATTTCGAGTTCCGTGCGCTCGGGCTGAGCCGCCAAAGCCGGATGCAGCGTTTCCCTCAGCCGGACCTGGAAAGCTTGCTCACCGGGGCTTTGCAACACCACCTCGATCTCCGACGACGCCCCTTGGGCCAGCAGCTCCGGCCACTTTCGCTCGGCCAGCAACCCCAGCTTCGACGCCCGATGGTGATCCCACAAGATCGCCAATACCAATGCGGCGTCCAAACCTAGGGCGAGGTACGCCAAGCCGGGCACCACCGCGCCGACCATGCACAGGACAGTGGTCAAAGCGAGCAGATAAAAAACGCGGATCGACGGCAAGCTCAGCGCGCTCCTAAGCCGGGAGAAGAACGTCTCATTTCGGGACCTGGATCATTTCGGGACCTGGATCATTTCGGGCCTGGATCACTTCGGGACCTCGACCGAATCCGCCAAGTCCTGAAGAATGCGGCGGCTGGAATGGCCCTCGAGTTCCGCCTCCGCACCCAGGATCAAGCGGTGCCCCCAACAGGGTTGCAACGCCCGTTTGAAATCGTCGGGGATCACAAATCCTCGCCCTTCCAACAATGCGAACGCCCGTGCGACCTCCAGCAGGGCGAGCGCTCCTCGGGGGCTGACGGCCAGCTCCAGGTGGGGCGACTGGCGCACCGCACCGGCCAGGCGACGCAAATAGTCGAGCAATTCTTCGGCGACCTGAATCTCGCGAGAAGCGTGTCGGAGTTCGGTCGCGTCCTCAGCCGAAAGCACCGCTTCGGGCAGCCCACCCGGCCGGCGATCCGCGCGCTCATCCAGCGCTCGGCGATATAACTCGAGTTCGTGCTCTTCACTGGGCAAAGACATTTCCACCCGCAACAGAAAGCGATCGAGCTGCGCCTCCGGCAAAGGATAAGTCCCTTCGAATTCCAATGGATTCTGGGTCGCCACGACGAAAAACGAAGGATCCAGGGCGTGGCTTTCACCGTCGAGGGAAACCTGCCCTTCCTGCATGCCTTCCAACAACGCCGCTTGGGTTTTCGGCGGGGTTCGATTGATCTCGTCGGCCATCAAAATCTGGGTGAAGATCGGCCCTTGCATCCACCGAAACGCGCCCTGCTCGCGGTCGTAAACATTGGTTCCCAAAACGTCCGCGGGCATTAGATCCGGGGTGAATTGCACTCGCCGGAATTCCAGACCAAGGGCTGCGGAGAACGAACGAGCCAACAGAGTTTTGCCGATTCCCGGGATACCCTCCAATAGGGCATGGCCCCCCGCCATGTAGGTCGCCAACAATTGCTCCGACGCTTGCCGTTGACCCAAAACATGGTCGTCGATCGCGGCCAACACCCGCTCCACGCGGGAACTCCATTTCGAGGTCTCGGAATCCAGCTCTGCCGGCGAGTCCGGCGAATCCAGTGGCGTCTCAATCATCTCAAATCTCCTCATTGAACAGCTCGAGCTAAAACCCTCGGCCTTCAAATCTGCCTGAAATCTCGGTTCACCTGCTGCTCGAATTTCGGGTCCCTTGGGCGCGACGACTGAGCTGTTGGGCAAAGCGCACCAAGCTCGGGCCGTCGGATACTTGCTCCGCCTCGAGCTGGACCTGGGTCTCCGACGGCGACGCTTGTTGGGGATAGAGGTCCGTCATCCGGCCGGCCAGCTGCCGGGCCGCATCTCGATGGTGACCCAGACGATGGTGCCAACCGCCGAGGTTCTCCAAGAATTCTGCCGTAGAGCCAAAACGCACCGGGCGCTCGTGCCAAACCGGGCCGAAACGACGGGCTAGGGCCCACACACCGAGGCAGTAGATCACCATCAAATGGAGAAAAAAATAATCCCAGGAAGCGTTGGCGGCGGACTGCCGCACCAAGTCCTGATCCAGCAAACCGTGATGGTATTCGTCGACCCACCACCGCGGGCGGGACTCGACCTGCTTCAGAAACTCGTCGAGCAGAGCTAAATGATCGGCGCTCAAGATTTCCGCATTCGACCACAGGGCCGCCGGCACGACGATAATCTTGCCGCCCAACCGCTCATAGCTGAAGATCAAAGGCACCGAGGTATCCGCTGTCTCTGCCGCCTGGCCCGTCGACAGGCTCTCGTGCCCGGCCTGCACCTCAGTCTGCTCTTCGGTCTGCTCTTCGGTCTGCTCCTTGGTCCGCTCCTCAATCTGCACGTCCGCCTGCTCCCGATCTCGCGCTGGGACCGACCCTCCGCGATAATAAACCTTCGCCCGGCGGGGCTTGCCCGGAGCATATTCCAGGGCTGGAATCTCCACCTTCGGCGAATCCAGGCCCAGGTTAGGGCTGGGCTCCAATTCCCACCTCTCGGTTCGATAACGCCACCAAGCCACGGGCGACAACGGGGTCGACTCCCGGATTCGTCGCAATGGGCCCATGCCCAAGGATTCCAAAACCGTGGCTTCCACTTGGGAGCTCGACGAGCCGCTATAACCGACCCATAACGTGCCACCATCCCTTAAAAAATGGGACATTTTCTGCAGCTCCTCAGAACCCAAGGATCGCTGCCAAGGAAAAACCATCAGCCAAACCGTGTCCCCGGCGACCCCGTCCGAGTCGTCGGCGAGCACTTGATGCCAGGGTTCTTTTTTGAGTTCCACGGGGATCTTGCGCAAATCGAGGGCCTGTCGAAATCCATACCAGCCGTCCGCCCCCCTCGAAACCACACTTGAGACCGCTCGATTGGACCCGGATTGCAGCATCAGCACCAAGATGCCGGTCAAAACGAGCAGCACGACCAACCACCGGATCCGATTCATACCCGCTCCGGTCCGTCGTGCTCGGGCTCGGGCTCGGGCTCGGGTTTTACGACCAGAGAGCTACCGTCGGCCCCGGACGGCTCTTGCAGTGCATGCCAAAGCGAGCCGACTTCTTCGGCAGAAACCGCCTCGCTTCCATAAGCCAAATAGTCGAATCGTCGCCCTAATCGCCGCAGATCGCCTCGGCCGACGGCCCGCAGCAGCTCACGGGTGGTCCAAGACGGATCGACCTCCCGAGCTTGCAGACGACAAGCCCACCACCACCACAAGGCATTCAGGGCTGCCGCGACATCCCCTCGGCTTAAAGCTTCTTCAACCTGCCGACGCCAAGAGTCCAAACCCAGCTCCTCCGGTCGCGACTCCAAAGGCGTCGTGGGCTCGGCGGCCGGCACCCGCCAGGGCCGGTGGGAGAAACGGCGCACCACCAAGACCACTAGCAAAATGGAAAGGACGACGACCATGGCCCGAGTGCCTTGGGTCATCCAGGCGGACAGCTGGGGATCCAGGCCCCCGAGTCGACCGGAAAACCATGAACGGCTGAGCTGAGAGAGATGGCGGACGACATCGGCGAGATAGGCCATCGGACCGGGTTTTGAAGACGTCAGGGCCACTCGATGCTCGGTCAAACGACGCTGCAACTCTTCTTTTGAGCCCTCTTTTGAGCCTTCTTTGGCGCTCTCGGCCGGCTTTGGGGACGAGAATTCTTGCGGGCTCAGCTTCGACGACGACGTGCCCGGCTCCTGGGCTCGGACCCCAAAGATCGGCACCACCACCGTGGCCAGGACCCAAACCAAGGTCCCAAACACGACCCAGCGTGCCCGCGGGACTGGGTTTGCCCGCGGGACGGGGTTTGCCCGTGAGACTGGGCTTGCCCGTGAGACCATGCTCCGAATCACAGCACCTCCGGCTCGTCGGCCGGGACCGGCACAAGGTCCACGACGGTCAGCTCTGCAATGGCCTGCCGTAGATCTCCGGCATGCCGTCGGCGTTCAAATTCCAGATAGAGCTTGCCCGCGCCAAAGGTCCAAAAAAACCAGGCGGCCGCGGTCACTAAGGTCGCCAAGACTTGGGTCGGCACCTCGATCCAAAGGGGTAACATCCAAGCCGACATCTCCTCCGCAAGCCCGCCACCGGTGGCTTCGCGAAGCAACAAGAATTGCTGCAATATGGCCATCGGTGCTTGCACTACCCCTGAAACCGCGCTTTGAATCAACCAGCCGGCAAACAATAAAACACTGACCTGCAAAAAGTTGCTGTCCGCCATTCTGCCCGTGCCGTTCCACCACGTGATCTGTGCGCTGCGTCGAATCGCCTCGAAGCCGAATTTCTGTTCTTGCACCATTACCGGAAAGGTCAAACTCACCATTGGCCACACCACCAGGGCCGGCAAGAAACACATCATGAAACTGATCATGGTGACCAGAAGCACCAGGAGGCTCGTCCAAAGGACGCGGCCGCGAATCGCGAAGCTCCAGGCCCGACCCATATCGACGGCACGGCCGGTGAGCGCGTCCATGGAGGCCACCGTCAAGGCGGTGCCGGCCAACAGGCTGACGATCACAAAGAGCAAGGCGGTTAGGAGTAAAATCGCCAAACTCGTAAATACGGCCGAGTCTAAGCCGGCTCCGCCAACCGGAAGATCCATGACCCACAGATTGCGCGTCACCGTCAACGCACCTGCCGCCAACGCCAGGGGGATGCCGATGGCGGGAAAGATCGCCCGAAAATAAGGACGCGCCTGCGGGATGATCTGGTCCAACAGCCGGCGAAAAGGGGTCAGCGCATAGGAACCGCCATAGGTGCCGTCATAGCTGCCGTCATAGTTGTTCAACGTCTTGCCCCCCTGAACTCAAACACCACAACACAAAGACCAGCTCCAACAACAGTCCAACGCCCCATTTGGTGGTGGGCGTGAGCAGGGTCGAGGGGGAAACAAAACCCTCGACGAATCCGAGCATCAGGATCCAGGGCAGACAACCCATCAACACCACCAGGCTCTGCCGACCCGCCCGACGCAAGGCCACCGACCGCGGCTGATCCGTCGCCCGCACCATCGCCGCTCCCATGTGCAGGCCGGCCGCCGCCGAAACCAAAATCATGGTGATTTCGAGCGGACCATGGGCACCGATGAACTCCAGCAAAGCGTGGGACATGGAGTAATGGGCGGTCAACGCCAGCACCGAGCCGAGCATCAGGCCGTTGAGGCAAACCACCCACAACGCCCCCAACCCGCCGAGCACGCCGCCGGCCCAAGCGGTGATGGCGACTGAGAGATTGTTGGTGGCAATTTGAGTGGAGGCCACCGCGCCCGGGGTGACGGCGAAAATCGATTCGGTCCACAGCTCTCCCCTCTCCAACCCATCCACGACCTTCGGCGACACGAAGTAGAGGCCCATGGACGGCTCGACGGCAGCCAGGGCGAAACCGAAGAGTGCCAGCACCAGGAACAGAGCGGTAGTCGCCACCAGGGTCGGCCAAAGGCTTTGCATGGCTCGGGGAAAGGTTTGGAATACGAATCGACCGAGACTCGGCAGATGGGACCCCGAATCGCGCTGTAAGAAGTGGGTTGCTTCGAGCACTTGGTGCCGGAGATGCCGGGCGACAGCAGTGCCGGGAAAACGAGACGAGGCCAGGGAGTAGTCGTGCAACACTTGGCGATAGGTAACCGTCAGCTCCTCCAACTGCTCGTAGCTGAGCTGTCTTGGACTCCGACGCGCTTGGCCTAGGAGGGCTTGCATGCGGTCCCAGATCGGCTGACGCAGCTGCTGAAAGCTCTGGTACCTCATCCCGGAGATCGGCGCCCAACCGTGATCCATTCACACCTCACGACGCCGGTGCCTCCACGTCTTGGACCGCCAGCAAGGCGCAAAGTCGATGGAGGTTAGGGGGTACCGTGCCGACAGCTTGCTCGTCCAACTCGGGCAACGGCCCCGCTTGCCGAAAAAACTCGGGGTCCTTGCGCTCGATCCAATCCACCAACCGTCCAGCCAGCTCCTGGGCAACGGAACTCTCCATGCGCACCGCCCGCCGCAGAAAACTTTCCACCACCAAAACCTCACGCGCCGTCCAGAACTCCGGCACCCGACCCAATCGGAAGAGGTCGGCGGCCGACGGCGCCTCCCGGTGCACCACCAAAGTCGAAGCCAACATATCCCCGAGACGTCGACTTTGGGGGTCGATGGCCATGAAAAACACCCCAAAGAGGTAATCCACCGAACGTAGGAGGTTGCGGATCAGGATCGCGCCGACCGAGGGCCGGCCGCCGAGGTGAGAGACGGTCTGGATGGACATCACCGCTTTTCCCGGTGTCTTACCGTCCATCAAAATCTCAAAAGCGGAAAAATATCCCCATTGCAGGAAAAACATGCCGAGCAAACCCACGGCCCAAAGCCAAGGGGAAGTTGCATCGGCAGCAAAATCGGTCAAGGTGGCGATCAGCAACCACCAAGTGATCATCAAAAACGTGATCACGATCGAGTCGAAGAAAATCGCCAGGGAGCGGGTGCCCAAACCCGCAAGGTGCAGATCCAGGGACACATTGTCTAAACCTAAAATCGACCCGGGATCCGGGGATTCTGTAGGTAAGGGCTCAGACCGGCCGGCAGCGCTTGCCGCGCGCTCGGCGGCTGCCGGGGGCCCTGATGTTTCGTCAAAAGTTGGTGGCACTGAATTCTCCCAGCATGGAGAATACTACGGACCGCCTGCCAGAAGATTCAGGTCGAGCTGATCTCTCGCTCGGGAGTTCAATTGCTGGGCTCTCGGGTGACCTCACCGGTCATCGGCGTCAAGCTGATCAGGCTGACCCGTTTGACCTCCCGGCTGTTCTTGCCGGTGCGGGTAATGACCTTCAGGTCCTGATGCAATTGATAACCGACGGCGATCACCATGCGTCCACCGATTTTCAGCTGCTGGAAGAGCGGCTCGGGCACCCGCTGGGGCGCGGCGGTCAGCAGGATGCCGTCGAAAGGAGCTGCTTCCGGCCATCCACGATAGCCGTCACCGATTCGCACCTCGACGTTGTCATATCCCAGCTCGCCGAGCTTTTTACGCGCCTTCTCGCCCAGTTCGCGGTCGATCTCCACGGTGTAGACCTTCTTGGCCAATCTCGACAACAAAGCTGCGTCGTAACCGGAGCCGGTGCCGATTTCGAGCACCGTCTCGTTGCCGTCGAGATTCAAGAGCGAGATCATTCGGGCGGACACGTAGGCCTGGGAAAGATTCTGACCGGGAGCAAAGCTCACCGGGGTGTCCTCATAGGCCAAACGGCCGACACTCTCCGGCACGAAGCGGTGCCGCGGCACTTCTTCCATGGCCGCCAACATATCGCGCTCGGTGATGCCTCGACGACGGATCTGGGTTTCGACCATCTCCCGGCGTAGGCTGAAGAACGCGTCCGAATCGCTGCTCGAAGTTTGTGCGCCGGTGGCTCCGGCCATCAAAACCAAAGAGCCGGAAACGACCAACATGGCGCAGATCATGCCCAAACGGAGGGGCTCGAATCGACTTCGGCGTCCCCTGAGCCCGACTCCACCGTCCACCCTGGCGGACGGACCGAAGGCGCCTTGAACGGCGTCGACTGAGGTCGAATGAGCTGGGGCTTGGGCTGGTGCTGGTGCTTTCATGGTTGAGTTTCGCTGCAATGCAGACGCCTCCTCATTGTGACAGGGGGGCTGCCGACATGACAAGACACCTTGCAAGACGTAAGCCGGCCGCCAATCGGTTTAAGATCCACCCATGAGCCAACACACTTCCGACTTTGAAATGGACGCGGACACCTTCCGTGAACTCGGCCATCGAATGATCGATTCGATCGCCGATCACCTGCAGGCGGAATCCCAGGACCCCGTGTTACCCACCGTCACCGGCGAGCAAGTCCGCAAGCTCTTCGACGTGCCGGCGCCCCAACAAGGACGTCCTGCGGAGCAAGTCTTCGAACAAGCGGTCGACCTGATCGGATCCCTATCGCGACGCAACGGCCATCCCCGCTTCTTCGGCTACGTTTGCGCCTCCGCCGATCCCATCGGTGTCCTGGCCGACGCCTTGGCCTCGGCCGCCAACCAAAATCTCACCGCTTGGCGCTCGTCGCCGGGCGCTGTGGAAATGGAGCGCCAAGTAGTGCGCTGGCTCGACGAGCTGCTGGGATTCCAAGGTCAAGGCCACGGCCTGCTGCTCTCCGGCGGCAGCGCCGCCAACGCCCACGGTCTGGCCTGCGCCGTGACCACCGCCCGCGAAGCAGCACCGGATCGCCCGGCGACGATCTATCTTTCCAGCGAAGCCCACCTCTCTTTGCACCAAGCCGCCAAATCCCTGGGCATCGCCGACCACCACCTTCGGCGACTGCCGGTCGACGCCGAGCGGCGAATGTCGGTCGCGGACCTGGAACAGACCTTGGCCGCCGACCTCGAGCAGGGGCTCCGCCCAGCCTGCGTGTGCGCATCGGCCGGCACCGCCAACACCGGCGCCGTGGACCCGCTCGAAGCCATCGCAGAAGTGTGTCGCCGTTTCGAGGTTTGGTTCCATATCGACGGAGCCTACGGCGCCCCGGCCGCGCTCACGGACTCCCACGCCCACCTAAGAAGGGGCTTCGCCCTAGCGGACTCCCTATCCGTCGATCCCCACAAATGGCTCTTCGCCCCCTTCGACGTCGGCTGCAGCCTAGTCCGCGACCCCGAAGCCTCACACCGGGCCTTCTCCCGCAGCAGCGAATACATCCGAGTCGAAAACCAGGACGACATCGAGCGCTTCGCCTTCTTCGACCACGGTCCCGAACTTTCACGCCGATTCCGCGCCCTCAAAGTCTGGGCGATCCTCAACGTACACGGCGCCAAAGGCCTAGGACGGGAAATTCAACGACACATCGACCTGCGCCGATACCTGGACCAACGCATCACCGAAACCCCGCAGCTCGAAGCCCTGGGATCCGACCTCAGCATCTCCTGCTTCCGTTACCGACCCGAACCCGAACCCAACAACCCCGAACTCAGCGAAGAAAAGCTCAACGCCCTCAACCGCCACATCCTCGAAAGCCTCGTCGCCGGCGGCCGATTCCTGCTCTCCCCCACCACCCTCGACGGCCGGTACAGCCTGCGCATCTGCATCGTCAACTTCCGGACGACTCAAGCGGACATGGACCTCCTGGTGGAAGAGGTCCTGCGTTTAGGGAGCGGGGGGTAAGGGAAGGCCAGGCGACATCCGCCAGAGAGCAAATCGTTTCCCGGCGAATTATTGGGCCTCGGACGCTTCCCGTTCGCGGAGCTGGGCAAGGAATTTCTTCATGCTGTAGTTTCTCGGAATCGGTTTCTCTTCCTCTTTGGCGATCGCCACTTCCAGGACCTCAAAGGCCTTGCCGACCTCGCCGTCGAGATATTCCAGGGTCGCCAGGACGCATGCAATTTGGTCGTACCCCAGCGAGAAACCAGCTTTACGGTCGGAAGAACGAAGATTTCGCTTGATTTCTTCTAGATCCGAGTATTGCTCGAAAAACGGCAAACCGTACTGATGCATCTCCCTCATGACCGCCTCGGCCACGGCCGGAGCATCGTCGACAGAAGACATTTTCCACTCTAGAGAACGCCGCCCTTCGTGCAGGAAATGGAGTGGCAAGAAGATCGTTCCAAGAAGATCTTCAGAGTTAGGGCGATAGACTTTCTCGACCGCAGCAATGGAAAGAGCAAGGTGAAGCGTGAAGTAGCAGTAGTCGTCATCGCGCCGATCTGGAAATCTGAGTATTTCGGTGCCTAAAGGATTCGGTTTGAAGTACTCACCCTGACCTTTTCCTTTGTACCCGATTTCACTAAGCAACGGCCTTAGCTCGCGGTGAAGGGCCGCTCGACAAACGGGTAAGCTCAATTTCATCTGAGCTCCCAGAGAAGCTTTGTCGCACGATGGATTTCCCTGTCTTTATATTTACCAAGTGCTTGGGCCCCACCGGCCTGATTCAACCATCGGTCCGCAGCGAATTGCTGACGCGCTGCCTGATCGAAACGGTCGAAAGCAGCTCGGCTGGATTTGATTTCAAAACCGTGAACTTGGCGTGTCTCGGGATCCCTAAGGGCGACGTCGTACCGTCTGCGGCCAAAGGGCGTGTTCACCGAAATCTCTCTGCCTACCATTTCAAAACCATACTCCAGAGCCTGTTTCTCAAAATCATCCACGGCCGCAGTGCCAGGAATTCGTTGACCCGGACGACTCATGGAAAGGAACCTACCGAACCCGTCTCGCGGCTGCTCGTTGAAGCGACGACCAAAGTCCGGGCCGTTGCGCAGCGCGGCTCCGGGCCCATGACCGGCGATCCGCCCGTCGGGCAAAAACTCCCCGGGCCGGTACGAGGATACCGCGGTTGGGTCGGGTCCACCGTGGCGGGTCGGCCGGAGCGTGGCTCCCGGCCCGCCGGCGCTTTCGCCAACGATCGTCGCCTGCGGGGGACCACGCGGGGTGGGTGCCTCCATCAGGCGTCGCGCTCGCCAAGCGTCGCCGGTGTTGGCCACTGAACCTCTCGCCCCGAGCATGGCGGCCCCGGCGTTGAACGCTGCTTCGCCGAAATGGCCTTCGTCCAACGAATCCACGGCGCGATCGGTGCTGTCGACTACGGTGACGGTTTGATCCACGGCCTGAACCGTGTCCACGGCCCGGGTGAGGTCCCGAGCCCGTTCCACCTGCTGTACCGTCGCCATTCCCGCCCGGCTCCCCTTGATCGCCATTCCCGCCCCTCCGGGCAAGAAGGGCGTAGCCAAGGCGGCCGAGTCGGCGAGCACACCGAGGGTGTCGAGACCGGCGTCGCGGTAATTGCCTTGATAAAGGTTATAACCGAGAGAAGCGAGCCCCACTGCCAAGGAGGCCGCATCCCAAATGCTTTCCGCCGCTTCGCCGGTTGGATCCACATAGGCGGTGGGATTGGAGTGGGCGTAAAGATATTTGTTCAGGCTGATCGGGACCGCGAGGTCACCGGCGGCCGGATCTTGGGTGAGAAAGCGGCCAATCTCAGGATCGTAGAAGCGACCCTTCATATAGATGAGGCCGCCTGATCTGTCTTCGGTTTTGGCCTCCAGAGGTGGAGGTGCTGAGCCGCCGGGGCTTCCCGAGCGCGCCGCGATCAGGTCTTCGACGATGAAGCGATAGGGAATGACCTTGGCGCCGTCCACGACCAAGGCAGCGGTTGAGTAATCCATGGCCAAGGTCAGCACCCATTGTTCCAAGGTAGGCTCACCGCATCGATCTCCACCTTGCCACAGCTCATCGAGCCCATCGGGCAAAGCTTTCGGCAGCTGGTCGGCGACGGCCTGCTGGGTTGAGCCGAGGCAAAGTAGGAACAAGAAGATAATGTTTTTGAATAGGGTCAAAGAGTCCTCCCGGGTCGAGCTTGAGCGCCGAATCATGTGAACGGAATGCTGCGTTTGCACACTACCATGATGATTCAGTCAGAATGCACATGTCAATAGTGACCTATGTACACCTGGCGGCGCGGGAAATCTCTATCCGACTTGGGATTCTTAACGCTACAACCCACCCATACAAAAAACCCCGGAGACGCCCCCGGGGTTCCTCTCCAATCCTCCGCCCAAGCTCAACCCACAGCGACAGGTCGACAGTCCAGGGACTCACGAATGGTTTTCCACGCTTGCTCGCGGGCGGCGCCTTCGAGGGGTTTTCGTGGGGCGCGGACGTTTTCGTTGCCCATGCCCACTTCCTGTTGCACCATTTTGATCAGTTGCACGAATTCCGGCACGGTGTCGAGGCGCAGGAGGGGTAGGAACCAGCTGTAGAGCTCAAAGGCTTCTTGGGTTTTACCCGCGGACGCCAGCTCGAAGAGATCGACGGATTCCCGGGGCAAGGCGTTGACTAAGCCGGCGATCCAGCCCACCGCGCCGCATTGGATGGCTTCGAAGATCACGTCGTCGAGGCCGGCGAAGAGGGCGAGGCGATCGCCGACCAGGGCTCGGATGGCGGTGATGCGACGGACGTCGCCGCTGGACTCTTTGACCGCGTGCAGGTTGTCGTGTTTTGACGCCAGATCTTGAATGACTTCCGGGGATACGTCGGTGCCGTAAGCGATGGGGTTGTTGTAGAGCATGCACGACAACCCGGTGGCGGCGAAAACTGCTTCGAAATGGGCTTGCATCTCGCTGAACGGTCCTTTGTGGACGTAGGGCGGCAGCACCATGAGCCCTTTGCAGCCGACTTTTTCCGCGTCTCGGGCCAGCCGTATGGCGGCGGCGGTCGACAGGGCGGCCACGCCGGGCACCACCGGCACCCGATCACCGACGGCCTCGACACAGGTCGATAAAATTGCGACTTTCTCGTCGTGCTCGAGGGTCGCGCCCTCTCCCAACGAACCCAGGGCGACGATGCCGTTGCAGCCGTTATCGATCAACCAGCGACAGTGCTGGGCGAGAAAAGCGTGGTCCACGGTTTGGTCTTCGTGCAAGGGCGTGGTGATGGCGGGGATGACCCCTTTCCAAGACATTTCGGTCATGACTCACTCCTCAGAGGCGTCGCTAGACACCGGGGTTCTCTCCGAAGCGCCGGCCGGCGCAAGGGTGTTTAAGGTAACGGGGAAGAAGGGCGGTCTCGGCTTTTCGGGCCGAAAGCCCTTGAGGAATTCCAAGGCACCGCCGCACACGCGCCCTTGGCAGGACCCCATGCCGCAACGGGTTTTGAGCTTGCAATCACGGAGGTCGTGGAAATCACGGATGCGACCCCAAGTGACGTCCTCACAACGGCACACGATGGTGTCGTTTTCGGGCAGTGATTTAAGTTCCGGACGCAAACGAAAGGTTTTCTCCAAACCGGCGACGAAACGCAGCTCCTTTCGCCGCTTTCGAGCCAGTCGCCCAATGTCTTCGCTGCGGCCGGCGGCCGCCAGACCGGCGATGCGTCCTTGCAGCAAGGCGTTGTCCAATCCGCCGATTCCCGTGGGCTCACCCGCGGCATACACGCCGTCGACAATCGTCTGTTGGCGGTCATCCACCACCACCCGGCCGTCCACGACATCACAGCCCAGGGATTGGGCCAGGGCCACATTGGGCCGCAAGCCGAAGCCGCAGGCGAGCAAATCGCAATCCACGACCTGCGACTCGCCGCGCCCGTTTCGCAGCACGACTCGCTCGAGTTCGCCTTGGCCTTCTGCGCGCGTCGGCCAAGTCGAAAAGCGATAGGGCACCTGCCAAAGGCTGCGAGCGAATCCCAGCGACTGGACCAGTTTTGACGGATTGAGCAGCATCGATCGGCCAAAGGTCGCGACGGATTTGAAGTCGGCCTGCTCGGCCAGACACACGACCCGCGCTCCTCGACGAGAGATCAAATCCGCGACCGCCAAGAGCAACGGACCCGTGCCCGCGACCAATACCTTTAGACCTTGGACGTCCAACCCGCCTTTGACCAAGGCTTGGAGGGCTCCGGCACCGAGCACGCCGGGCAGGGTCCAGCCGGGGAACGGTAAGAATCTTTCGGTGGCGCCGGTAGCGAGGATCAGCCGCTCATAGCTCAGCTCCTTGGTGCTTCCCGACGCGGTATTTCCAGACGTGGCGACGATCAAACGCCCAGGGGCGGGTGTGTCGATCACCGTCGCCGGATACATGCGCTCGACGCCGAGTTCTTGGAGCTGATCCAGCCGGCGACGGGCTGCGGGTACGGGCTGGGAGGCCACCCCTTGACGCCAAATCTGACCCCCAAGAGTTGGATTGTCGTCAATGAGAGCCACCCGGGCCCGTGGATCCGCCGACGCCGCGCTGACCGCCGCAGCGACTCCCGCGGGACCACCGCCCACCACAATAATTTTGAAGCCGTGCTCGGGCACATGCTCAGACATGGTCGCCACCCCCGCTCGGGTCCGCGGACGCGGTGAGGATCACCATGCCCTCCCGGCACGGCAAGGTGCAGGAGCGCCTGTTGGCTGCGCCGTCGATACTCAGTCGGCATTCGTAGCAGATCCCCATGCCGCAGAGGGGCGCGCGAGCGGAGCCGGTGACGCTATGGCGGAATCTGCGAATGCCGTGGTTCCACACCGCCACGGCCACCGGGGTCCCGACGGGCACACGGACCGCCTGGCCATCGATCGAAATCGTAACGGTCGAGGAAGCTGTCGAGGAAGCCGTCGAATCAGCCGTCGAATCAGCCGTCAAATCAGGCATGGTCGGCTCCTTGTCGCGACGGCAAATACGGCGTGGGATCGATCTCGGGGGTCACCCCGGACACGTGGTCGGTGATCAGCCGTGCGGTACCCAGGGAGGTGGTGATGCCCAGGCCTTCGTGTCCGGCCGCCACCAAAAGAGACTCGTGACCCGGAACGGGACCGATCAGGGGCAGGTGATCCTCGGTGGCGGGTCGGAAACCGGTCCAGATCCGGACCGCCTTCAGCTCACCCAGCCGGGGCAGGAAATGCCGACCCCGATCGATCATCTTGCGCACGATGTCGAGCTCCACTTCGGCGCTGTCACGTCCGAATTGGCGGGATGAGCCGAGCAACATTTGACCGGTGGCGCGGGGTTGGAGATTAAAGGCTACGGAGCTGTCGCCGGCGCTGTGGGCGCTCTTTAAATAACCCAGCTCCACCAGCTGATGTCGACAAAACCCGGGACGCCGATCGGTGATCACCAAATGGCCCTTGCGCGGGCGAATCGCATGCCCTGGAAGGGGCTCCGGCAGCAGCTCTAGAGCCGCTTGCCCGGCGCTGACCACGACCCAATCCCCTTCTAGGCGTTGACCGTCTCGCAGCACCACCCAATTCGCCGACAAGCGCTCGACCGGGGTGCCACAAATGAGTTCGAATCGGCTGCCTTGCTCCTGGGCACGGCGAGCCGCTTGCGCCAACATGAAGTCCACCGCCGTCGGTGGATAAACCACGCTGTCACCGGGAACCCGCAGGGCACCCAAAAGATCGTGCCTCAGCTCCGGCTCGGCCCGGCGCAACGCCGACGCATCCAAGACCTCGATTTCGACCCCCCGCTGGGAATAAAAGGCTTGCTTGGCGTGGACCGCCGCCATTTCCTCGTCGTCCTCAGCCACCCACAAGGTGCCACAAAGATCTCTCTCCACGACGTCGGGAAGCCGACTCGCCAGCTCGTCCCACAGATTCTGGGAGTAGCGACCCAACGCGAATTGAGCCTCGGAATCGTCCATCACCACCACGTGGCCCATACAGGCGGCGGTGGCACCCCCGCCGGGTTGGCCGGCCTCGAGGACCGTGACCGAAAAGCCACGACGGGTCAGCTCGTAGGCGCACGAGGCACCGACAATGCCCGCGCCGACGATCAGCACGTGATCCGCCCGAGAAGCCCCAGCCAAGGAGCCGGCGGGATTCGAGACCGGGGTCATTCGGTCTCGCCCCTAGGATTCAGGTCTAAATTGTGGATGCCGTGGCGGAAGGGATCCGTGGGATCCAACAACAACCGGTTGTCGGCGGTGATCCAGGCTCGACCCCGGATGGTGGGCAACACCCCTGACCGACCTTCTCTTTCGACTTTCCGGACCCGGCCCAGGAAGCGGCTGCCGAGGATGCCTTCCTGGCGCCAAATCTGACCGTCCTCGAGAACACCGTCGGCCGCCAGACAAGCCATCTTGGCGCTGGTTCCCGTTCCACAGGGGCAGCGGTCATATTCCCCGCCCGGGCAAAGCACGAAATTCTTGCTGTCGGCGTCGGCTCGGGTCGACGGACCAAAAAGCTCCACGTGATCAATTTCCGCCCCGTCTGCCCCGGTGATGCCTTGCCTGCGCAACGAGCTGAGGATGTCGCGGGTCAGGACCGAAAGCTCTTCGAGGTGCTCCACTCCGAGCACCCGCCCATGGTCGGAAACCAGGAAGAACCAATTGCCGCCCCAAGCGATATCACCGACCAGACGTCCATGGCGGACGGTCTCCACGGCCACCGCCGACCGGTACCGATAGCTGAAGACGTTGTCTACGGATACGGAGCCGTCGTCGTGCAGCTCCACCTCCACGTCGCCGACCGGGGATTCCAGCAGATGGCGCCCCGGACCGATTCGGCCCAGGTGAGCCAGAGTCGCCGCCACGCCGATGGTGCCGTGGCCGCACATGAATAGGGTGTCGGCGTTGTTGAAGAAAATCATGCCCGCTGCCGACTCGGGCTTGCTCGGCTCCAAGAGCAAGGCGCCCACCAAAGCGTCGAAACCCCGCGGCTCATGGATCATCGCCGTACGGAATGCGTCGTGCCGACGACGAAATGCCTGCATCCGCTCGGCCGGGGATCCAGACCCCAGATCCGGCCCGCCTTCGATCACGACCCGAGTGGGCTCGCCTTCGGTGTGTGAGTCGATCACCCTAACGCTCTTCATCTCATGCATTCTCGGCTCCGTATTCATGCTCGGATCCGCAGATCCGCTGGCGGGAAAGTTACCGCCCCAGCCTGTCTTAATCAATATCAAATTTAAATATTGTGGACAAAATCGTAAATTGTGACACTGCTCAGACAATTCTAACCGCCATCACGGCAAATCACGCCATGACGGCAAATCATAGGTAGAGCCTCGAACGGATGGCCAACCAACTAGACAAATAGAATCTAAGTGTTATACTAGTGTAATACACCAACGCGCTGGTGGATCCACTCAGATCCTCGCAGCGCTCCGACACCTTAGGCCTCACAGCCGCCGAAGCTCCTGACGCCGAGAACCCATGCTGCATATCGACCCATCAGACTCCGTCCCCATTTGGAAACAAATCGAGGAAGGGGTCCTGCATCTGATCGCCACGGGAACCTTGGGCCCCAACGACCCCGTGGACTCGGTCCGGGAACTCGCCCGCAAGCTGAGGGTCAATCCATTGACGGTTTCTAAAGCCTATCGCCGATTGGCCGACCGTGGGGTGTTGACGGTGCGACGGGGCGAAGGCACGTTTGTTTCTAGCCAACCTCCGAAACTGGCTGAGAAAGAGCGCCAGGAAAAGCTCCAAGAAGCCGCCTTGCGCTATGCCGGTCAAGCCAAAAATCTAAGCGCCGACGAAGAGGAAATTCTCTCCGCCGCGCGCCGGGCCTGGCAGACTTTGCAACCCAAGAAGGGAGGAGTCCCATGAGCTTCGAAGACCTCGACAAGAGCTATGAGGACAGCTACGGGGACAGCTACGGGGACAGTAGCGAAGACCTTGAGAAGGTGGTCGCGGTGGAAGAGTTGACGGTCCGCTACGGCAATCAGACGGTGCTCGACCGATTCAATCTGCACATCCGCCAGGGTCAGGTCTACGCCCTCTTGGGCCGCAACGGCGCCGGCAAATCGTCTTTGGTCAGATGCTTGTTGGGTCAACAACCTGCTACGAAGGGCAAAGTCGAACTCTTCGGCCGCGACTCATGGAAGTTTCGCTCACAGCTCATGGGACGGGTGGGCGTGGTGCCGGAAGAAAGCGATGCTCCACCCTCTATGACCTGTGCCCGACTTTCACGTTTTTGTGCGGGCCTTTACGACCGCTGGGACGCGACCGGCTTCAATACTCGACTCGAAAGATTTCAAATCTCCCAAAAGCAGAGCTTCGGCAAGCTGTCGCGAGGGCAAAAGGCTCAGGTCATGCTGGCTCTGGCTTTAGCTCCATCGCCGGATCTACTGGTGCTCGACGACCCGACTCTGGGGCTTGATGTGGTCGCCCGCAGAGCGGTTTTCGAAGATCTGGTCGACGAACTCGCAACCCGTCCGCTGACGGTGTTGCTCACCTCCCACGACCTGCCGGGCATTGAACGATTGGCCGGCCACATCGCGGTCCTGCGCGACGGCCGACCGGCCTTGGACGAGGAACTCGAGTCGGTTAAGCAACGGTATCGCTGGTTGGATTTGGTCGATGCCGCGGACGCCGAAGCCCTCGCTGACATGCAGCCGGTTTCGACCCAATCTCGCGGCCGAGGATCGTCCGTGTTGGTGGAGCAATTTGAAGATCAGGCTTTCGACCAGCTGCGAGACGCCTTGGGGGCCGATCGCATCAGCTCACGGGCGCCCACGTTGGAAGAAATCGTGGTGGTCCACAGCCACACATCTACCGAAGCTGAAGTGGACAGAACCGCGAGGGAGTCCCAACCGTGAAAGCTTGGCTTCAAGTGGTACGTCGGGAGTGGACGGAGTGGCGATTGCTCGTTGCTGCAGCTTTCTTGCTCGGGTGGTTTCCCTGGGCAGCTCCATGGCTTCCCGGAACGGATCATCTGAAAGCCACGGAGGTCCGCCAGGCGGCCGCAATTCTCGTGTTGGTCTTGGTCGGTTTGGGCTCCGTGGGGTTTTTGGCCCCGGCCTTGCTCGCACGGGATTTAGCGGAACGCCGCTTGTCGTTCTTTCTTACCCGTCCCCTCTCCAGCTCGACCTTTTGGTCTGCCCGCGTCTTTGCGGTCGTTTCTATTTTGGCCTCGATCCTGATCCTGGTGCTGCTGCCGACCCTGGCCGCAGAGCCTTCCCTGATCACTTCATTGAAGCCCAATCCGGGCAAACCAGCGGTTCCGCTGACGGCCATCGGTGAATTCTTCAGTCTTCGATTCAACCCGGATCTACCCAAGGCCCTTTCGCTCCCACTGATGATCCCCATGGCCGTATTGGCACTGCTCTCGGCCCTGCTGCTGATCCATTGGCTGCACGTCATGGTGCGCTCCCGATCGCAGTGGCTGCTGCTCGACGTGGTGGCTTTGGCCCTGTTGGGCGCCGGGCTCTGGACCGTGTGGGACGAGCTGATCAGCCTCCAGGCCTACGGCGCCATGGTGTGGATCGAAAGAATTTGGTGCATCGGTCTGCCCTTGACTCTTTGGTTTGCGGGCCTGCGCCAATTGGAGCGAGGCCGCATTGATGCGGTTCGAAACCACCGTGTTTTTTCCATCCATGCGTGGGGTGGGCTTACGATCCTGACCCTGGGAACGATGCTCTATAGCTCGTGGATCACCGCCGGCTCGGTGGCGGAACTCAAGACCGTGATGGCGGTTTCGCCCAATCCAACGGGCAGTCACATGGTGATCGCTGGGACCCTCAAAGGCCGCGCCGGGCATCAAGCAGCATTCGTCGTGCCCCTCGGCTCGGGAGACGACCTGACCCCTTACACAGCCGGCAGCTCCGTGCCGGCTCTGATCCAATGGAAATGGTCGGACGATGGCAGCCGAGCGGTTTGGGCGCGCTGCAGGAGGTTGGTGCCGACTGCTTGTGAGCTTTGGACCCAAGACCTAGCTGCCGGCACAGAGCCGCGACCCACCGGCATTCCGATCCGCTCCACCTTCATTCGCGTGGCTGTATCTCACGGCGGTCAGCTGATCGCCGTCGGCCACTACGACGGGTTCGAGGTCTATGCCGCCGCTTCCGGCGAACTGATCGCCGCTGCCAAAACACCAGAGGTGCTCGATTTAGACTTTATTTCTCCCCGCCAGGTGCGATTGCTTCACTTCGGCAAGGGCGGTGATATTTCAAAGCAGGTGATTCGAGTGTTCGACATCGACACCAGGACCTCACGGGTGACCGGCCGTATACCCGGCGACGTTTACGGTCGGTTTTACGCCCGAAGCCCAAATGGCAGCCTTTTCCTGTTCAATTCCATGATTCCTCGACGCCTCGAGCTGCGCGATGCGTTGAGCGGTGAAACACGAGTCGATCTCTCTACGGTTCTCGACCTGGGCAAAGAACACGTATTGGCGGACGTGCGATTCGTCAGCGAGCACAGACTCGGCGTGGTTTGGACCCATAGAACGCGCGTCAGCCTGGCCGACAAATCGACCAACGATTTCGAAATCCTGCTGCTCGACCTGCCCCGCGGTGACGAGACTCAGCCGACAATAGTTGCACGGGTACGGATTGAGCAGGCCCGCGATGTCCAGCTTGGACCCCAGCTGGAGCAGGATTCCTTGACCGTCTTGATCACCCATGGGTCGCCCACCCAAACGCCACCGGATCCCATCTTGGTCGAGGCGGGGTTGACTCCCTTGCCTTCGAGTTCCACCTATTTGCTGCGTCCAAATGAGCAGCGCTTAGAGGTCGTGGCCCACGGCTATATTCCGGTTTCAGTCCATCGGCGAACATCCACCTATCGATCGTCGCCGGCCAAGCTCTTTGCCGCCGGTCACCAGGCACTTTTCGTGCTCGAAGACGGCAAAGCCAGGGTTGTATTTCCTGGGATCGCAGCCCCGAAATCCGACACGGCTGCGGCCGATGACTACCTCAGCTTTGGTTTCTAGCTGGCTAGGGCCGACCAACTCAGGGGTAATAACCACTGATGGTGCGCACCCTCGCTCCTGGACGGTCCACTTCCACTTCGATGCGTCGGAATTCTTCGTCGTCGGAGGTGTTGGACGATTGATAGGCGAGCAGCAGTTGGGAGCGGAGTTCGGCCTGAATGCTTTGGTAAACCGGCTCGAGTTCGCTGATGTCGTTGAGAAAGAAGCTCGAGCCACCGGTTTCTTCCGCCAGGCGGGTCAGCTTGGAACGGGCACCGAAATCCCTAAGGCGTAATCCGATGGTGTAGACGGTGATGCCTGCGCGCCGGGCATATTCCATGGTCTGCTCAAAGTCGAAGCGGCTGGATTCGTCTTTGCCGTCGGAGAGGACCAGAATCGCCCGCTGTCCCTTGATGCCCGTGAAGTAATAGAGGCTGAACATCACACTGTCGTAAAGAGCGGTCTGCCCTTCCGGCGCCAAACCCGCTAAACCACTCCCGAGGGCAGTTCGATCGCTGGTCAGCCCGACCTTCAACTGAGGAAAATTGCTGAAGGTGATGACCGCGGCACGATCCTTGGGAGAGATAGCTTGGTCGACGAAAGACAGCGCGGCACGGCGCACGTCCGAAAGCACCCCGACCATCGACGCCGAAGTATCGATCAAAATACCCACGTGGATGGGCAAGTCTTCCACGGTTTCAAATCGCACCAGGGATTGAGGGACCTCATCTTCGAAGACCTTGAAATTGCCGGCGGTCAAGCCCGAGATCGGACGCCCTTGGCCGTCGACCACGCTGGTGTAAAGCTCGACGAATTGAACCTCGACCTCTTCCACGTAATCGGGGGCGTTGATGAACACCAAATCTTCAGTGGTATTGCCGTCCGGCAAATAGGCGACCGCCCGAACGTAGGCTACCTCGGCCGTGCCCGGCAACACGATCGGCTGAACGAAGGGCTCCTGGTAGAGGGTGGCCACCCGGTCCTCATTTAGGAAGAACTCCACTCGATCCAAGGTTCGGCCCTCAGGAACCTCCACCTCCACCCGAGCGCGTAAGCTGTGGGTGTAGGTCTTGCCTTTACGGGGCTCGCGCAGCTTGGCAATAAATCGATATCCGCCGCTATTGATCAAGAGTTCGTCTTCGGCAACGGCGTCGCCGTTGGAATCAAGAGCCTCGACCCTCAAAGACCGAAGATCGGGATAAGGCCCGAGGTCGATCGAAACTTGGAACGGAGGTCGGTTCTTGGTCAGGATTCTCTTGTCGTCGAGCAGAAAACGAACCTTTTTGATCTCGTCTCCGGAGACCAAGGCGTCGAAACGGGTAAATCCGGTATTTAGCTCTCCCTGGGGCGGCACCAAGCGAATGCTGGTCTCCCCCGCGGCGATCGCCGCCGTGGCTTCGGCGAATAAACGTTCGGTCTCCGGATCTTGGAAGGTCGACCGTTCGATCAGATTGTCGACCTGGGGAACCACCACTTCCCTCTCCACCCGGAATACCTTGGCGGTACTCAGGTCGTCCACCCTCAACACCACGCGGTAGGTGCCGGGGCGCAGGAATCGTTGGAACGACAAGGGGATGGTTTCACCGACCTCCGCCGCCGCAAAACCGAATTTATAACGGAAGGATTCGAAGAGCTGGTCGCCGATCAGAATCTCGCCGTTGAGCTGGAAGTCGTAGGATTTATGACCCGCGAATTCGGTGATCCCGAGCTTGGACCGAGCCAGACTGACCACACTTTGCAGGACCGTGCGGTGCTGATAGCGACCCGGAAATACGAAATCCACCTGTCCTTCGATCGGCTCGGCACCGTCCGGCAGCTCGGTCGAGAGGGCGCGGAAGGAGTAAACCCATTCCGTGGAACTGGGCCGCGGTTTCTTGAGGATGGCTTGTAGCTGCTGGGGGTAGTCTTGAGAGCTGGCGATCGCTCCCGCCAGCTGGAACATATTGGCGCCGTTGATGCAATTCTTCGACCGGCGGATCTCCGCGTCGGCGACGCTGCCGGAAAATCCGGGGCGCCACAGGTGGGACTTTCGCGCACCGGACTGGCGAAAAAACAGCAGGGGCAAGCTGACGTCGACCCAATCCGTGCCGCGATAAATCCAGACCTCGATGGGCACCCGTTTCTTGGTGCAACGCACTTCAAAGCTGCCGGCCGGCGGTCCGTGGGTGAGGTAAACGCGCGCGCGGTCGTCCTCCAAGCTGCCGAATCGGCTCTTGGCTTCGGCGACCCGCACCTTCCAACGCTCCTTCAGCTCATTGCGGGTGGTCCTAGGGTAGGGATCTCGAACTCGCCAGAATGCCTCAACAAAGGCCTTGCGCTGATATTCCCGCTTGAGCGACAGAAAGAGACCACGCTCTTGAGCGGTGATCAAGGTGCCGACTTCATCGAGCCAACGGATCATCTCCTCGGAGAGGGGGTCGGCATCGTCGTAAACACCGAATCCTTCGATGATCTCCGGATCCAAAGCGGTGGGGCTGACGACCGTGCTTACTTCCGGGCTCGTTTCTTGGGCCGAAGAGGCACCCGCCCAGAAAACACCGCAAAACGCCAAGCCGATGAGCGAGAGAATCGATCCACGACCCATCACGGCCGGGAGCTTCTGAAGCCGGTCACTCCCGGAGCTGGGGAACGGATTGGACGAGGTGACGGATCGCAGCATGGATAATCAAGCTCCTGAAACGATGATCTGGACCCACGAGCCGACGGCATGGCCATCTGGGGATTCGTCGCTCGCGCCAAAGCGGATGTCCGCCGATCGATCCCGTTCCAAAAGCCAAGGGACCGACGAGCAGTCGATCCCACTATATCGCCGTCAGCGGCGTCCTTTCCGGCTGTCTACGTCACCAGCGTCTCGTCCTGCGGCCTCTTCCCTTCAGAGAAGTTGACGTAGTGGCAAGGGCATGCCCCGGGCTTGCCCCCGCCAAGGCTTAAAGCACGGTCTCTTTAATCACCTCTTCGATGGTCGCCACGCCGTCGCGGATTTTTTGCAGGCCGCTGCCGCGCAGGGTCACCATGCCGTTTTCTACCGCTTTGTCGCGCAGCTCTACTGAGGTGGCGCCGGAGAGGATCAGGTCGCGCACGTCGTCGTCGACCTTCATGACCTCGTAAAGGCCAACACGCCCTTTGTAGCCGGTATCACCGCAAGTCTCACAGCCCCGCCCCTTGAACAATTTCAGGGTTCGCGCCTCGCGCTCGGAGAATCCGACCGAGATCAGCTCCGCTGGATTCACCTCGAACGGCTCTTTGCAGTAGGTACAAATGCGGCGAACCAAACGTTGGGCCACCACCAGCTGGACCGAGGTCGCCACCAGGAACGGCTCAATGCCCATATTCATCAGACGGTTGATGGTGGAGGGGGCGTCGTTGGTGTGCAGGGTGGAAAGCACCAAGTGACCGGTCAACGCGGCTTTGATCGCCACCTCGGCGGTTTCGAAGTCGCGGATCTCACCCACCAGCACGATGTTGGGATCCTGGCGCAAGAAGGAACGTAGGGCGGCCGCAAAGTTGAGGCCGATCGACTCTTTCATCTGCACCTGATTGATGCCCGCGAGGTTGAACTCCACGGGATCCTCGGCGGTCATGATATTGGTGTCGGGTTTGTTGACGTTCGACAACGCCGAGTAGAGCGTATTGGTCTTGCCCGAGCCGGTCGGTCCGGTCACCAACACCATGCCGTAGGGCTGATGGATCGCGAATTCGAATTTGCGCAGGGATTCCGGCTCAAAACCCAACTTGGTCATGTCGAGCATCAGCTTGTCGCTGTCGAGCAAGCGGAGCACGATTTTCTCGCCGAAGAGGGTCGGCAAAATGGAGACGCGGTAGTCGAGTTCTTTTTCTTTGTTGTCGATCTTGGTTTTGATCTTGATACGGCCGTCTTGGGGCAGCCGCTTTTCCGCGATATCGAGCTTCGACATGATCTTGATACGGCTGGTGATCGCCTCGCGCAGACGCAGCGGTGGGTGCATCACCTCGTACAACAAGCCGTCGATGCGATACCGAACTCGATATTTTTTCTCGTAGGGCTCGACATGGATGTCGGAAGCACCCCGTTTGATCGCGTCGGTGAGGATGATGTTCACCAAGCGGACGACGGGGGCTTCGTCGGACTCTTCTTCGAGGGTGTCGAGATCGAATTCATCGGGCTCATCCTCGAGCACCTCGAGGTCGTCACCGCCCAAAGGATCGTCGTCGAGCTCTTCCATTACCTTCTTGAGCTCGAGGGCGTGGGTGGCGCCGTAGTATTTTTCGATCGCCGATCGAATCGCGGACTCGGACGCGATCACCGGCTCGACGTTGTAGCCGGTCATGAATTTGATGTCGTCCATGGCGAACACGTTGGACGGATCCAACATCGCAATGGTCACCTTCGCACCGGTCTTGGACACCGGCATGATGGTGTATTTGCGCGCCACGTCGGCGGGAATGATCTTCACCACCGCTTGGTCGATCTCTACTTGGGTCAGGTTGATCGCCGAAACCCGGAATTGCTTGGAAAGGAATTCCACCAGCTCGGGTTCGGAGATCAGGCCCATCTTGACGAGATTGGAGCCTAGGCGACCGCCTTCCTCCCTCTGCTTGCCCAAAGCTGTTCTTAACTGATCCGGAGTGATTCTGCCGGCCTTGACCAGCAGGTCGCCCAATCTGTCACTCATTGAGACTTCCTTTCCAACAGAGTGGATCCGCGCCATGGATGAATCGGAGGGGGGGTCTAGCCGCGAATCGGAATGCTATTTTATACAGCTCCCGGCAAAAGGGCGCAAAACTACCCTGGATTCCGATTTTTCCAGGCATTTCGGCGTGTCGGCCTCGGTCATCGACGAAGAAGCTCCAAGGCCTTCGCCGTCACTTGCTGCGGAGAGATCGACAACAAACATGCCCGCGGCCCGTCGAAGCGTTTATAACAGTAGCTGCAAGGGAGACGGTGAAAGAGCACTTGGTCCAAGGCTTCGTAGGGCCCGTTGCGCGCCGGATCCGTGGGCCCGATGATCGACAAAACAGGAGTGCCCAACGCGTGAGCCAGGTGCACGGGACCGGTATCCCCGCCCATGAAGAGGTCGGCTCCACGGATCAGAGCTGCCAATAGGTTGAAGTCCGTGGCGTCCACGGTTCGGGCCGCGCCGTTGCTCAGCTCGACGATGGTCTGGGCCAAATGAAACTCACCCGGAGCCCCTGGTAGCCAGACGTCGAAGCCTTCTTGGTCCAACCCGCGGGCGACTTCGGCCCACCACGGCAAGGGATAGATCTTGTTGGTCCAGCCGGCTCCGGATTGGATCAGCACCAAGGGTTTTCCAGCCCGGCGTTGCAACTCGAAGAATCGATCCGCCTCAGCCGGGCGCCGATTCAGGAGCTTGGTTCCTTCAAAATCCACTGCGGCCTTGCGAGTCTCAGTGGAACTCCCAAACCCGGCGACGGCCGACAGGAGAGCCATGGCCTGATCCACCGCGTGGGGTCCGGCTTGCTTCATGATGCTCGGATCCACGGTTTGCTTCATCCAACGGGCGCTCGACCGTTCCCGGCGACAGCCCGCCGGCGCCCCCACGATGCGCGGCGCACGGGATGCTCGGGCCAAGAATCCACCCTTGTGATTCCCCATGAGATCGAAGGCCAAGTCGGCTCGAAAGTCGCGAATTTGCATCAGAGATTCGCGAATTTCGGACCGTATGGGCGACGACCAGGGCTTGCGCCGCCAAGCTTTGGTGCGCACCGGAATCAACCGGTCGATGTCGGCATGATTTTCGAGGATCGGCGCCCAGACTTTTTCGATCACCCAGCCGATTTTCGCCCCCGGCACAAGGCGCCGCAGGGCGCTCAAGAACGGTAGGCAGTGCACGATGTCGCCCATGGCGCTGGTGCGAACCAAGAGGATTCGATCGGGCGGGCTAAGCTCTGCGGTGTCTCTCAAAGGCGGCTCGTCAAGGCAGGGCTTTGACCGTGGCGATGATGTCGCTGGTGTTGTGGTCCTTCGGATCGCCCACCAGGGCGGTGCGGCCGCCGTAAGCTCTGACCACCTCATATTCCGGCACTTGCTCCGGAGAGCCGTAGTCCGGCCCCTTGCAATGGACGTCGGGCTGGAGTTCCGCCAACAGCGGCCCAGGGCTATCTCCGTCGAAGATCACCACGAAATCCACCGGATCCAAGGCGGCGAGCAGCTCTGCCCGTTCGGCCGCCGGAACGACGGGCCTCCCGGCACCCTTGAGCTTCTCGACGCTGGCGTCGTCGTTCAAGGCGACAATCAGATAATCCCCTTGGGCTTTCGCGTCTTGCAAATATCGCAGGTGACCGACATGCAGGATGTCGAAATGTCCGTTGGCGAAGCTCAGGGTCTTGCCCGATCTCCGAATCTCCTGAAGCTCTGTTTTCAAGCTGTCCTTGTCGAGCACACGTCCCATATTAGGCTCCTTGCGGATCATCGAAGCTCAAGGCGGTGAGTAGGCTGGGATCGGAGGTCACCGCTTCCTTGAGCTCGTCGGGGCTCAGGGTCGCGGTGCCCATTTTCATGACCACCACCCCGCCGGCGTAATTGGCTAAACAAGCGGCTTCCAATGGCGTCGCACCGGCCGCCAAAGCGACGGCAAACGTACCGATGACCGTATCGCCGGCACCGGTGACATCGGCGACCTGATCGGTTCCGTGGACCGGCAAGTGGGCCGCGCCTCGAGCGCTGAAGAGGGTCATTCCCGAGCTGCCCCGCGTGATCAAGAGGAAGTCGGCTCGCATCCGCTTCAGCAGCTCGAATCCACCGACCAAAAGCGCCTTGGGTTCGTCGAGGGATCGTGCCAGCAGATTCTCGGCCTCCTCCAAGTTGGGAGTCGCCCCCGCCAGACCTAGAAACTCACCGAGCCGATAGCGACTGTCTCCCAGGATCGCCGGTGGCGGGCCGGCCTGGGAAGCGTCTGCGGTAAGCGCCCGGCGGAAGGTTTCGATCATTTCCGGACGTACGGCGCCGTAACCATAGTCGGACATGATCGCCGAACGGCTGCCTTCGCAATGCTTGCGGGCGAAGGTCATCAGAGCTTCGAGGTCTTCCGCGGTGGGATGCCATTCGTCTTCCAGGTCGTAGCGCACGATCTGTTGTTTGATGGCGTGGCGCCCACCGCCCAGGACGCGGGTCTTGGTGGGGGTCCGATAGTCGGAACGGATCAAAATCCCACCGGTATCAATGCCCCGCTGCTCGAAAATCTCGATCAGCTCGCGGCCGGCCAGATCATCTCCGACCACGCCCAAGGGTTTGGCGTCACCACCGAGGGCCGCCACATTGGCCACCGCATTGGCGCCTCCACCGGGGATCGTGGTTTCGCTTTCGAGACTCAGGATCAACACCGGCGCCTCGCGGCTGATGCGCTTGGGAATTCCGGAAATGAATCGATCCGCCACCAAATCCACCAACATCAAAACCGGGCGTCCGCGAAAACGGTCGACGAGCTCGATGAGGCGTTCGGTGGAGGGTCTCTCGAAGGGACCGTCAGCGTTTGGGATGGGGGCGGCCATGGGCCGCAGATTCTAGCAGGATCGATCGACCGTCGGTTAGAGCGCGAAGGGTGCCATGGCCCCAGGATCTAAACCCGTGATTCGACGATAAAGGATCAGCGCTTGACGGTCAGTCAACGAGCAAATCATGTCGGCGGCGAGCCTTGCATTGGATTCCTTTGCCACGTCCCGGCTGAGCACCAGCTCGGCGAATTGTGGCGGCAGCAGCTGAAGCCGACCTGCGTCTAGAGCCCCCTTGAAGTGCTCGAACAACTTCTCGACGATCACCTTATGCCCAGCCTGCTGGGTTGCCAGAGACGGGCGGTCGATCACGTACTCCCACACCAACTCCTTCAGCATCTTAATCTGCATACGAATCGCTGGATGGAGCTGAATTCGACTGCCGGCGCTCTCGGCGTTGGCAACACGAACACCGTGAACCACATAGTCGCCAATAATTCCGCCGGCCGCTACCCTCAGAGCGATACGCTCCTCCTGTGATCCACGATATGCGGTATTCACAGAAACTAGATTAGAAAGAACCTCTCTCAGCGCTTCCACATGGCCTTCCCAATCGTCGACCGCCGGCCGCCCCTGTTCTTCCCATCGTTTTGGGATACTTTCGATCAGCCTGGGAAACTCCGATCCATCGTGGCGATAGAGTTCGTGGAGTGGAATCATGCCGGCCCGATAGAAGTCTTCGGTATCGTGGACCGCAAACGTAACGTCGTCTGCGAAGTCCATAATCTCGGCTTCCAGTGAGCGATTGCTGCTGCTTGGCGCTTCGCGCGCGCGAGCAAATTCGAAATCCTTCTCTTCTGACTCCGCATAGAAACCAAACTTGGGATTTTTATGCGGTCCACCGTACCGTGGAAACGGGTACTTCAAAAGACCGTTGAGTGTTGAGCGAGTTAGGTCAAGACCACGATAATTGGGGTGGTGGGGCTCCAGCTTGGTGACGATGCGAAAAGACTGCGCGTTGCCTTCGAACCCGAAAGGGTCACCGACTAGCTCATTGAGCTTCTCTTCCGCTACATGACCAAATGGCGGATGCCCTAGATCATGGGCCAACCCGGCGGCCTCGGCGACATCTACATCCAATCCGCCCGCAGCGCTCAAATCGCCTGGATCTGTGATGGTGATCAAATGCTCGGCGATTCGCCGAGCTACCTGAGACACCTTGATCGAATGGGTCAGGCGATTGTGGAAGATCCAGCCCTCATCCGCAGAAATGACCTGCGTCACTCCCTGGAGACGTCTCAGCGCGTCGGAATAAAGGAGCCGATCCCGATCACGCTGGAATTCAGAACGCTGGTCCTCTGCCTCCGACTCGGAATGCCGCCTCTCAGCAAGGAATTCTGCACTATCCAGCTGGCTGCCCTTTCATGGAAACACCTTGCCCAGCTCGAACCGTGACTTTGCCGCGCTCCACCAAACGCCAGACTGATCGGGTGACTTCATGAGGTTGTACTGGTGTGGAGCCGTTCAGCCGATCGAAAATCGCATAGGTCTTGATTGGACTCCCTGAGGTGCCCACTACCCCAAGAACTTTTTCGTCCAACTCCGACCCCGTCAAAAACCGCCTGATCATCTCTTACCTCCAGTCGAGGAAATAGAACCTCTAAGGATGCAACGATAACATTCTTCAGGAAGCGCCGCGACCGGTGAGAACCGCGGGTACCGTCTTGAGAAGGATCTTCAGATCGAGCCATGGGGACCAGCTGTCGATGTATTGAAGATCGAGTTCCATCCACCGGTCGAAATCCAATTGATTGCGACCGCTGATTTGCCACAGGCAGGTGAGACCCGGTTTCATCGACAGGCGTCGGCGCTGCCAGCGTTGGTAACGGGCCACCTCGTCGGGGATCGGTGGCCTAGGTCCGACCAGGCTCATATCGCCCCTTAAGACGTTGAGCAGCTGGGGCAGCTCGTCGAGGCTGAACCGACGCAGGAATCGGCCCAAATTGGTGACCCGCGGATCTTGCCTGAGCTTGAAGACCGGACCGTCCATCTCGTTTAGATGCAGAAGATCACCCTGTCGGCTCTCCGCGCCCTCGACCATGGTGCGAATCTTGTACATGGTGAATCGACGACCGTTCAGGCCACAACGGGTCTGGGTGTAGAGCACCCGGCCGCCTTCAGTGAGCTTGATCAACAACGCGATGCCCGCGATGACCGGCAATGAAAGCATGATCAAGCTCGACGCCAGAATGACGTCCATCGATCGTTTGACCGACAACGCCAAGGGGCCTTCGGGAGCGGTGGAAAAGGTCAGCAGCGGCACGCCGTCGAGCTCTTCCATTCGGGTCCGGGTTTTGACGTGGGGGAAGAGGTTGAGGGCGAAACGGGTCCGAATCCCTTGCTCGTGCAAGGCGAGGAAGAGATCCTCCATGCGATCGAGTTCGCGCCGGCTGACGCAGAAGAGCACGTCGTCGACGACAAGATTTTCCACCAGCTTCGGGATGTCGTCGATGGTCCCCAGGAGAGGATATCGGGAAGGGAACCGATCTTTGCCTGCGTTGGGATGCGCCACGAAACCAAGGATCTTGAAACCCCAAAAGCGATGCTGCTGGATCGAATCGGCGAGGTCGACCGCCCCCGGGCTGGTGCCGACGATCAAAACCGTTCGATAGTTGAAACCCCGATACCGGACGTAGCGGGAAAGAATCCGCAGAGCCAGCTTTTCGGTCAGCAGGAAAACAAAGCTCAGCGCACCGACCAAGAAAATCCACAGCCGGCTCAGCTCGTCGGTACCCAGGACCATGCGGTCCAAGCGCAGCAAGAAGATGGTCAAGGCGAAAATCGCCACGCCGAGGGCGCAGACCTTCAGGATGCCCTTCGACTCTTCCACCAACGGAACCGTACGGTGAGAACGGTAGGTGTCAGAGCCGAGCAGCAAAGGCCCCCAAACCAGGATCACGAAGGGCAAAAGGGGCAGGTAGGTGGCTAGTGGATAAAAGGGGGCGGGAAACGAGCCCACAAACATCGACGGCAATCCGATCGCCCGCAACCACCATGCACAAAAGAACGCCGCCACGACCAACATTAGGTCGACGAGGAAAACGCAGATTGCAATGAGGCGAGATTGCTCTTTTAGCATGGCTTTGCTCCGAGCCATTGCCGTCTCGATCGAGCCGAAATAGGTCCACTTCGTTGAATTAGCACTTGAAGAATCCTAACCTAAACACTCTCAGGATCGAGAAAAAGTCAATTTTTGGGTGTGGGCGCAGCCCCTCTTGCAAAAATTCTAACTCAAACGAATAGGAATGGGAATGCTTTTGAAGCATAGAACTCACGTCCGGCCGGCCATCTCCAGAAAGAGCCGTTGATACTCGCCGGTCACCGCATCCCATGAATAAAGCTCTTTAGCCCTCTCCGCTGACCTGCGACCTCGTTGCTCGGCCTCTTCAGGATTGTCGAGGACCCACTGCAATCCTCGGCTCAGGGACTCCGGCTGCTGGGCTTGGAAGTAAAGGGCAGCCTCACCGGCCACTTCCCGGTTCTCGGGAGCGTCGTTGACCAATAGACAATTCCCGTAGCCCATGGCTTCGACCAAAGCAGGATGGGTGCCGCCGACTTCGGTAGCTTGAATGTAGGCCAAAGCCCCGGATTGCAGCTGCCGATAGCCTTCGCCGTAGATGGCACCGGGGAAAAGCACCCTAGGATCTGCCCGCTCGCGGAACGAACGGATGAAATCGTCGGCATAGGGCGCGTCACCCACCATCACCAAAGGCAAATCGCCGGATACTTGCCGGTAAGCGGCCACCAATTTGTCGGGATTGTTTTCGGGCTCAAAGCGACTTACGTAGAGAAAGAATTTGCCCGACTCCAACCCTAGCTCGTCTAAAACGGACTGGGTCGACGGCGGTCGCGGATCCACGCCGTAGGTAATCATCCAAGAGTCCGCTCCGTAGCGGCTTTGGTAATGGGCCTGGATGACATCGGCGTCGGTGACCAACACCGTAGGCAGAATGCAAGCCAGGCGCTCCGACAGAGCGTAGACCCATCGCCCGAGGGCTCCCCACTTAGCCCGCCGTTTCTCGATTCCGTCGACATGAAGGGCCGTGGGAATCCCTGTCCACCGAGTGATGGGCACAAAGAGGGCGTTGGCGGAGTTGACCACCAGCGCTGCATCGTAACGGGCGAAAGCGGCATGCAGGCTAGAAAGGAACGTATGGACCGGGGTGTCGAGATATTTGGTCTTGAGCGTAGGCAACACGACCAACCGAGCGCCTAGATGCTCCCGCTCATCTGGACGGGTGTAATGGGATCGGCAATAGACCGTAACTTCATGCCCCTGGGCGACCAGCCGGCCCGCGATCTCTTCCATGAACGTTTCATAACCACCATAGCGGGCGGGAATTCCACGGCTGCCCAGCAGGGCTATTTTGAGGCCGGATGGTTTCGACACGGTGATTATTTAGGCACTTGCTTTGATGGTTTGCGGTGGCGTGGGCTCAACATCGGCGGCCGGGTCGTCGGTTTGGGCCGACTAGACGGCGGGCACTGAACGATCGTACACCCTTCTGAGACTTGAGCAACTCAAAATGGCGGCAGCCGGGCCCTACACGGGCCCGGCGGCTTGCTTTGCCTGTAATTCTTAGAGGCCTTCAACCCTTGGGGCGACTAGTTTCTGCCCACTTCGCCGACGATGCAAGGAAGCCGTCGGCAGGATCATCCCCTAGGTCTGCCTCGCCTGGGTCGTCTAGGACGGAACGGTTCCCTGGGCGTCTCGCCCTGCTCCATCAGCTGGCGACGCATCTTGTGGATTCTGCCCATGAATCGGCGAAATCTCCTGTCTTGCTCCGGATCCAACAGCTCGCGGGTGGAAAAGTAATTGGCGACAAAGGCCTCCTCCAGCTCCGACTGAGCCTTTCCCAGCTCCCCAGCCCAATGCTCCGCCCGAGCTCGATCGGGCGACGATGCAGTCAACTCCCTTCGCAACCCGGCCCGGGCTGCTTTGAGACGATCTCGTCCCGCCACGGATCGATGAAAAAATTCTCCTTGGACGCCCAAGAAGACCTCTCTTCTCTCACCCTCCAATCCCAACTCATCGGCCATCCGGCCGACGATACGTTCCAGGCGCCTGGGTGCTATGCCGAGATCCGATCTTTGCAAGGTCCCGGCGACGCCCTCAGATCCATGACCCGGATCACCTTCGGTTTGCTCAACTGCCGGATCCGTGTGTTCGCTCCTGGATTTCGCGACCATCCAGCTGACCAGCAAGCCGAAATTGAGACCCACCGACAGCATCAGCACCCAAACCAACCCCCATCGCTTATTCACCATCTGACGGCTCACGATCCGTCCTCCTGCTCTTCATCCAATCGGCCGCTGGAGGCTTCCAGAGCTCGCCAATATAGATCCGCTGAGGTCGGCTCCGCCGTTTGAAAGAGGTCGTCTGTCGAAAGCCGCTCGGCCTCGAAGCCCCACGGCGGTTCCACTATCCCCGAGCGGCCAGGATCTAGGCTCGTCGCATGCTCTGGAGCTATGAACACGCCGATCAACAAACCGGCGGCAAGCGAGGCCAAAGATCCCGTTTTGACCCACATCGGGGCCGCAGACCAAGCGAGTTCACCGCCGACCTGGGCGCTTTCGCGCCGAATCTTCGCCATGATCGCAAGGGTTTGATCGGGCGCTTCCGACTCGGGGCTCGGCGGTGAAAGTGCGGCCCACGTGGTTTCCAATCTTCCTAGGGCATCACGCAGCCGAGTTTCGCTTTCGAGCCGCTGCTCGAGTTGCCGTCGAGCCGGCTCGTCGAGTTCACCGGCCAAATAGCGCATCAGCTGTGCCGGCTCTTGATCTCTAACGGTCATGTCCAACCCCTTACTGAGTTTCGAGGGCGTGCAACCGGCGCATGGCACGCACCAACCGGCTTTCTACCGCGCTCTCCGTGATGCCCAAGGCCTGGGAAATCTCCCGATAGGACAACCCTTCGAGCTTCGCCAAGACCAAAACCGCCCGTTGATTCACCGGCAGGCGATCGATCGCCGCTCTCACTACAGCCCAACGTCGACGGTCCGCTAGGCGACGCTCCGCGTCGGGTCCGGAGTCCGCCGGATCCCATTCCGCCTCTCTGCGGTGGTCGCCTGTTCCATCGTCGCCCTTGGCTGCCGGTGCCAGCTCCGCCAACGAGAGGAAGCTCGCCAACTTTCGGCGCCGCAAGCGGTTTAAACAATGGTTGACGGCGATCCGATAGAGCCACGTATACACCTTGGCGGTCGGGCGAAAGGCGGAGCAGCCACGGTAGGCCTTGAGGAAGACTTCTTGGGTCGCCTCACTGGCGTCCTCAGCGCTGCCCAACATTCGCTCGCACAATCGCCACAGCCTCGCCTGATGACGTTCCACCAACACACCGAACGACTCCACGTCCCCATCGGCAACGCGAAGCAAAATCGGGAGGTCGGGGTCCGGCAGGACTTCGGCAGACTGCGTCACAGCTCTTGAAACACTTAGACGTGGAATTTCCTGCGCGAAAAAATTGAAATTTCTCGTCGATGGCTTGCGCGCGTCGCAGGCGACACGCTCCCGTCTACCTTCAACCGGCTAGATGGAGATGTCTTCCAAATCCGCCACGAGTTCGTCGGCCGACGCGTATCGTTGGTCCGGTGTGATCTGGAGGCATTTCAAGAGAATCTCTTCCAGTTTGGGTGGGATCTCAGCCACTAGTGAGGTGGGGACCTCAGGACCGCCTTCGGCCATCTTGCGACGGATCTCGTCCGAGGTGGACCCCGGGTAAGGCAGTTTTCCGGTCAACATGGAATACACCACCGCCCCAAAGCTGAAGAAATCGGCGCGGGAATCGGGCTCGCGCGCCTCCAGCTGCTCGGGAGCGAGGTATCCAGGCGCTTCCACGGCGGCCCCGGCTCTTACCGGCATACCCAGACCAAAGTCCATCACCTTCACCAAACCCAAGGTGTCGATTAGGATGTTCTCCGGTTTGAGCCCGCTGTGCATGAGCTGCTGATTGTGGGCGGCGGCCAGCCCACGGGCGATTTCGCGCGCGAATCGGACCCCGGCCACCACCGGCACTTGGCGTGCTTGCTCCAGGAGATAGGCCAATGTGAATCCGCGGGCAAATTCCATTTCGATATACGGCAGGCGCTCGGCCTCGCCGAAATCCAAGACGCTCAAGACGTTGGGGTGGCGGATCGAGCGCGCCTTGGCCACCGCCCTCTTCAACCGTTCGAAGAGCGCGGCGTCTTGCATCACTTCCGGACGCAGCATCTTGAGACTGACCAAATCGCCCAAGTCGCGATCTTGGGCCTTCCAAACAATTCCCATCCGACCCGCGCCCAGCTCGTCGAGCATGTCGAAGCGACCCGCCAGCAGCACACCGCGCCGCAGATCTGAAAGACCTCGTCCCTCGCCTCCGTCCCCACCGTCGGTCAAGGCTTGGACTCCGGTCATTCGACTCGCCGATTCGGCGTCGACCAGATACAGAGGTTGCGGACTGAGGATTCCCCGCTGCCCCTTCACTTGCACCTGAGCCCGCTGGAAGAGTTCGCCCAACTCCGCATAAACCTGTTTCGAGAAGTAAAGCCCGCCGGGTGACGCCTCACGCATCAAGCTTTCGAGAATCTGAACCGGAACACCCGCCACCACCAGGCCGGACGAGATGGTGCCGTTGATCATCGGGCCACTAGAAAGGGCAACCACCGGCGGGCTGGGTTCGTCGAACACGCTGTCCCGTTCCGACAGGGTGAGCATGATCTCGGTGGCCGCGCACAGGGCCCGCCAGGTGCAATGCTCACCTTCGAAGCTGAGCAAAACTCGATGCCCGAACATCGACACCACCTCACCTTTTTGGGTGCGCGTGGAGGTGGAAATCTTTTGGACGTCACGATCCAGACGGGCCATATTCTCCTCGGCGTCGTAGCCGACCTTAGGATCGGCGTAGCGGCGCATCTCAACCCCGACCACACAAAGATGCTGGGCCTTAGCCACGCCTTGAGCGCTCTCTTTCGCGGGTTCGGGCAGCAGCCGAGACACCCGGCCGACCACGAATTCCACCGCGGCCTTCTCCCTGAGCTGGGTGAAGAGATCTCTCACCGCTTCCGAGATGCGTTTGGCGTCCCCACTGCCGGTCGGCATTTGGACATCCCAATGGCCTTGGACCCCTTGGGTTACGGCGTCGGCCAGGCGAGTAAAGGGCCGGTAAACCCATTTGGCCAAGGCGAACGCCAAAATGGCTCCCACCAGGAGAGAGAGTCCGCCCGCGACCAAAGTGGCCTTCTGGATGTTGTTGAAGCTTTGCCGGGTGTCACCCAAGGAAGTCAGGGCAATGGCAGCTCCCACCGAGCCGCCTGCGGCATCCCTCAACGGTGCCAAGGACGCCGTCCACTTTTCACCACCGAACTCCAGCTCGACCCGGTCGACGACATCCCCCTCCTCCATCACCAAACCGAGCACATCCCCTTGTTTTCGAAGTGCCTCCACAAGCTCCTGCGACATGCCGTCATCGAGGGTCGACGCGACAGGTGCAGGCCCAACCCCAGATTCGGCAAGGAAAACAATCTCCGCGCCGCCCGTGCGCTTGATATCAGCCGCTAGGGTGTTGTTGATTGAATAAGCGACGGCGATATATCCCACGAGCTCGAATTGGCGCACTAGCGGCTCGGCGAGCGCATTGTAGAGCTGGTCATTCTGCTGCCACACCCCTGACGCCTTGCTCTCTTCGAGGGCGACGGCCACCAACGGGGTCGCGGCCAAGTCCTCGCCACTCGCTGACCGATCGTCGGTGCGGGTTAAAACCACGCCGTTGCGATCCAGCACCACCGCCAAATCAAAAGTCAGTAGGTCTTGGTATTCCTCCACCGATGCCAAGATTGCGGCCTCGTCTCGGGCCTGGGCGGCGGCAACTAAATACGAGGTCAGCACCTGATCCGTCCGAAAAATACGGGAAATCAGGTTCAGTCGTAGATAGCGCTGCCGCTGGAGAATCGAGAGAGCCCTGTTGCTGCCGTTAAGAATCTTATCGATGGCCTTACCGGCGGTTTCCGCCCTTGCGGTCGCGGTGGCCCAAGTGGTGCTTCCGGCGATGACCCCTGCCACCAAGGCCACCAAAAGCACGAGCATCAGCGCCAGCTTGACCGCTCCCGAGCCTCTCGGCTTTTTGGCGGTTTGGGCACCGCCCTGGGCCGGAACGCCCGGGGTTAATTTCTTCGCCTTGGATTGCTTGGCCATTCCGATCACTCCCCGCCACCGAATTCGGTGGACTGGAAACCGTGAGATGAGGATTTCACTCGATGAGGCGAGACTTTATCAGACCCCCGGTCGGAAAACTCAGCCGACACAGCCGATGACAGACGTCCAGCTCTCCTCCATGACCCTCCAGAAACCCACGCCCAGAGCCCTTGTCGACTCAGGCTCACAGTCGTCAAAATGGCGGGATGAAACCAACCCCATCTTCTGCTCACTCTGAGTTCGGAGTCCGCGAATCTGAGCAGCTCGTACAACGCGTTTCGGCTTTCATCACCCGAAGTGAAGGGTCTTTTGACGCATTGGCCCGTGACGTGTTCGCTTTCCAATACCAACGAGTCCTTCCTTTTCAGCGCCTCTGTGATCATCGGGGAATCACTCCCGAGTCCCTAGACCCGTTCGATTGGACCCGGATTCCGGCGGTGCCGGTGATGGCATTTCGTCACCAAAAACTCCACGCGGCCGAGGCCCGGGAAATCTTCCGATCTAGCGGAACCACCGGCGGTCAACAAGAGCGGAGCGTGCATTATCACCCCTTCCCTGCGCTCTATCGACAGGTTATCGACGCCACCTTCGCCGACGCCTGCCTGCCGGCCGACCGCGCTCCCGGCCGCCGTCCCATGCTCTCACTCGTGCCGTCCCGGACTACGGTGCCCGATTCGAGCTTGGGTTTCATGTGTGAGCACATTTTGAATCAATTCGGGGCCCCCGACTCGGTGGTCGCCTTGGGAAATGCAGGCCTCGACCCCGACGCGGCAAATGGTTGGGTCGACGGCTTGAGGGGCCGCCCCGGGACCGTGCTGACCACAGCTTTTGCGCTGTCTTATTGGCTCGAAGCCCTCGAATCCTCCGGTCTGAAGAAAGAGCTGCCTCTCGGATCGACCCTTTTCGAAACCGGTGGATTTAAAGGCCGAGTTCGGGAGCTTCAAAGAGAAGAACTGCTGGGGCGCGTCCATCGGCTGTTGGGCCTACCCTCTGAAGCAGTTGTCCGCGAATACGGCATGACCGAGCTGACCGGCCACTTCTACACGGACGTCTTGCGCGGAGGCCATCCGGATCGCTTCGTCGTACCGCCGTTCATGCGCGTCCGGATGCTGGAGCCCGAAACTTTGACCGAGGTGCCTGCGGGTGAGCCCGGGCTGGTTTCTTTCTTCGATCTCAGCAACGTGGGATCCGCGATTCATGTGATCACCCAAGATCTCGGCATCTTGGACAGCCCCCGCAGCGAGAAAGATGCTACGGGATTCTTCCTCCTAGGCCGTGCGACCGACGCCCAGCTGCGTGGTTGCTCCTTGACAGCCGAAGAATTGAGTGCCCCCGACATGTTATGATTTTGCCTCCCCGAGGGTCGGCAACCCAAAGATTCACAGCCTCTAGATCTACGAAGACAAAGCCAAGCCAGGGCAAATTGAGATCTCCAAAGGAATCGCAATGGAAATCGATTTAAGAAAGGTTGAGGACGTCATCATCCTCGACATGACAGGCCGCCTGACGGCCGGTATCGGCGACACCGTGCTCCAAGAGGCGATGAACCAGCTGGTTGCCGACGATTGGAAGAAAATTCTCCTGAATCTCTCGAAAGTCAGCAAGATCGACAGCGCAGGAATCGGCGAGCTGATGGCTTCCGTGAAGCTTGCCCGGCGCTTTGGTTGTGATGCCCGATTGCTGAACGTCAAGGGTCAAGTCTTGCGCATCCTGGAGCTATCACAGTTGTTACCGTTGCTGGACGTCTATCAGAGCGAAGGCGACGCCATTACCTCATTTGCCGAATCTGACGATTAATTGCCTCGGCCTGCGCGCAAGGCCGAGCACAACGCTCCGCGCGCATCTTCGTTAGGGCGCCGTCAGTGGGACACCAAGTCAAACGAAACCGCATCGCTTTTCTGAGTTTACTCTGCCTGGTATCGACCTCCAGCGCAGCAGCCGAATTCCTCCAATTCAGACACCTGAGCACTGACGACGGGCTCGCCCACAGCACCGTCTGGAACTTGACCCAGGACCGACAGGGTTTCATTTGGATAAGCACCGAGGGTGGGCTACAGCGTTTTGACGGCTCTCACCTGACGACCTTTGCCCACGATCCAGCAGACCCGACGACCGTCAGCGCCAACGAGACTTTTGGAGCGTTCGAAGATCGGAACGGCTCATTGTGGCTCGCGTCCAGGAACCGCGGCCTCAACCGCTACGACCCTGCGCTCGAACGATTCGAACGCATCCCGCTTTCGCTGAGCTTGTCTCCCGACGGCATCCGTTTCCGTGAGCTTGGGTCGGATCTGTGGGCCCTGACGGATCGAGGTCTTCTTCGGCTCAACCGCCAAGCTCGCCGCTTCGAATCGATCACGGTGGATCTCGGTAGCGAAGATGTAGCCCTCCCCACTTTCCAACCGCTGACTTTGGAAGCCTTAGACAGCGGATTGCTGCTCGCCACCTCCGACGGGCGCCTTTTTATTTTCGACCCAACCACCTCCGCCACAGAATCCATCGATTCTCCCTTTCTTCATGGGAACACAGCCGGCCTCTCCAGAGAAAAGAACCGACCCACCATCAGCTATCGAGATCCGCTCGGCAATCTGTGGATAGGGTCCTTTAACGGCTCTCTCTATCGGTCCACTGCCCCGGGCCGAGGGCCTCCCCTATTCCGTCTCTACGCCCGCCCGATAAATGGTGACATTCACAGCCTGATGAGCCACGGAGACGACCTCTGGATCGGCAGCAACTCAGAAGGTCTGGCCCGTATGGTCGGTGCAATTTCCGGCGAGGAGCCGGATTCGGCCCAGCATGTGGAAATGCGAGATGGGGATCCCACCGGCCCCAGCAGCAAGTCTGTCTACGGTCTGTACATCGACCGCTCCGGCATTCTCTGGTCCTGCACCCGCAACGGCCTGGATCTCACTGATCTCGATCGGCAGCAATTTAGGACTTTGCGCCGCAGCCTCGACTCGCGCTGGGGCTTGGCCAGTGCCAACGTCAGCGCGCTCGGTGAGACGCCTGACGGTCGCTGGTGGATCGCCGGCAACGACTGGCTAACCGTTTGGCATCCAGCCAGTCAAGCATTCGAGCGCTTTCCTCTCAGCGACGACGATGGCCCCATTACCTCGATCAAAGCAATTTTCTTTGATCGTAGTCGCAAGAAGCTCTGGTTGGGTGCGGCCCAAGGCCTATTCCAATTCGACCAGATCACCGCACAGCTGTCTCCGACCGACCTCAGCCCAACCGCTCCCAAGGGAATCCGAGTTCTGATCGAAGACCCTGAAGACAGACTGTGGATGGGCAGTCTCGCGGGCCTTTCCCTGCTCGACGACAGCGGCAGGGAGCGGCGGCGATTCGAAACCGGTCAAATTCTGGCTCTCAGCCTCGACCACAAAGACAGGATTTGGATCGGTACCACGCGCGGTTTGAGGATCCTCGACCGCGATCTTCGGATTCGCCGGCCGGCGGCAAATTTGTCGGATATCCAAGACGAAGTCTTCTCCCTCTACCAAGACAGCAGGAATGACCTCTGGATCGGCCTGCGCGACGGCGGATTAATCCGCAAGCGGGGCGAAGACGACACTAAGATCCAACGTTGGAACGTCGGAGAGGGATTGCCGAGCGGCACCATCGCCGGAGTGCTCGAAGACGACAGATCAACTCTGTGGCTCAGCACTCAGCACGGAATCAGCCATTTCGATCCTGAAGCCGGAGTTTTTCACAACTTCGATATCGAAGACGGTCTCCACAACAATGTGTTTTTTACCGGAACTGCCTTGAGGTCCAGCACCGGGGAGATGATCTTCGGGGGCAACCGTGGATTGACCTACTTCGATCCGAGCAATCTTCGATTTAGCCCTCATCCACCGGCCATCGTGCTGACCCACCTACTCCTAAACGGCGCTCCCGTTGAGATCGGTGTGCCGGGCTCGCCCCTTCAACACGCCCTCTCCGGCACCGAAAGCTTGGCCCTCAACCATCTTCACAGGACCTTTGAGATCGGCTTTACCGCTCTCCACTTCGCCAACCCCAAAAAGGTCCGATTCCTCTATCGACTGGAAGGGTTCGACGAGCACTGGATCGAAACCGATGCCGAGCACAGGTCAGCCCGCTACACCAACATCGATCCCGGTCGTTACCGATTCCAAGTTAAAGCCCGAAGCCCGGATGGGGTCTGGAGTGAGGAGGCAGCGACGATGGCGATCCTGGTCGCCCCAGCACCATGGCGAAGCCCAGCCGCCTACGGCCTTTACTCGATTCTTGTACTCGCTCTTGTTGCAGCGTCGCTCTATTGGTCTCAGCAAAGATACAACCGAGAGCGCTCCATCAATCAAAGGCTACGGGCAGCAGAACGCCAAAAAGACGAATTCATTGCCAACACCTCCCATGAACTCAGAACTCCTCTCTACGGCATCACCGGCTTGGCAGAGGGGTTGATCGACGGCATGCGCGGGCCGATCCACGCCGAAGCCCTGCTCGACCTCTCCATGATCGCCGCCAGTGGTCATCGTCTCAGCCGTTTAGTCGAAGCTGTTCTCGATTTTTCGAACATTCGCCACGATGGCTTCCGGCTTCATCCGAGACAATGTCGACTGGAATCGATTCTGGAGGAGGTCGTGGCCCTGACCCGTCCTGCAGCTCAACAAAAAGGACTGCACTTAACCACGGAGGTGCCCCAAGACCTGCCACCGATTTTCGCGGACGAAAATCGACTCTTCCAAGTCGTTTTCAACCTAGTGGAGAACGGAATCAAGTTCACCGATGCCGGTTTTGTTCAGGTTCGGGTCCAGTCGACGACAACTCCCACCAGCCCGAAGCCCAAGCAAACTCAAGGGTCTGATGAGACTTGCCTCCCGAGCCCACGGTTGCGGATCGAGATCAGTGACTCTGGAGTAGGCATCGCAACCTCAGAAGTTGAGCGAATACTTCAGGCTTTCGAGCAGGCCGACGGCTCTGACATCCGCTCCCACAGCGGCACCGGATTGGGGTTGACGATCGCAAATCGCCTCGTCCAGCTGCACGGCAGTTCTTTGGCCGTCACTTCGAGTCCGGGACAAGGCTCGACTTTTGCCTTCGAGATTCCAGTGTATTCAGGCCAAAGAGAGCAAACAGCTCGCTCAGAGCCATCGAGAGCCGGGACTCTCGCCGATCAAATGCCGCCACGCTCGCACCTCGCCGCTGCTGCGCAAAGGCGCCTAGAAACCTTCAATGTTCGACCGCTGCAGGAATCGCGAAACCGACAGATGGGCTCTAATTCTTTTGCCGATCTCCAGCTCTCCGAAGAGGCAAAACACGCACGAATTCTCGCCGTCGATGATGAGCCCACCAATTTGCTGATTCTGACCAGCTACCTCTCCATTTTCGACTTCCGGGTCACCAGTGCCACCCACGGCAAGGAGGCCCTGGACGTAATCGCAAAACAAGAATTCGATCTGGTGCTGCTGGACATCATGATGCCCGAAGTTTCAGGATATGAAGTCTGTCGGGAGCTACGATCCAAATTCTCATTCTGGCAGTTGCCGATCATCTTTCTCAGTGCCAAGACCAAGGCGGAGGACACCCAGAAAGGCTTGGCACTGGGTGCCAACGACTACCTGCCCAAACCCATCGGCCACCATGAACTCGTCACGCGCCTTCGCCCCCATCTCGAGCTGGTCTTCGCGTATCGGCGAATGGCAGCCCAGGTACAAGAGAAACTTTCCCAAATCAAAGTGTTGGGCGGTCTTCTCCCGATCTGTTCATGCTGCAAGAAGATCCGTGATGACGAGGGGTATTGGGAAGACATCGAACAATATATAGATCAACATTCCGAGGCCGCCTTCACCCATGGCGTGTGCCCGGACTGTTCCCGGGATTTGCTGCAGGACCCAATGCTGAAAGACACCCCTGACACCCCTTGACGCCAATGGCCCTTGGTAGCACTCACTGCCCCCGCAACACTTCGGTCCCCAACGAGGATGCTTTTTCAGTGGTGTTGGGCTAGCCTGCAAATCGTTCTTGAACAGACGGCGACCTTGGAGAAAACCTCGGAGAGGATTCAATTGAGATGACGGTCAAGACCTATACCTGCAAAAGCTGCGGCGACGAATTCACGCTTAAGACTGAGGTGCTGGCTAGATATCCCGGATGGACCCCCACCATCTGTTTGAAATGCAGAGATAAGAGCCGTGGACCTTCGGCGAAGCGCTCGAGTTCCGGCACCAAAGGTCGCCCGGCGCAAAAACGTCCCCGTCGATCCACGCGCCAAAAGGGCTCGCCGAAAGAAGATCTACTGCCGGTGGCCGCCGTCTTGGAAAAATATTCTGACGGTCCATTCGACGGTGTTTTTACCGATGGAGCATGTTCGGGCAACCCGGGGCCCGGTGGATGGGGAGCCGTTTGGGTGCGCAACAACGAGGTGCTCCAACAAGACTACGGTCACGAGGACCGCACCACCAACAACCGAATGGAACTCCGCGCCCTGATCGCCGCCTACTCCATGCTGCCCGACGACGCGGCAGTCGACATCTGGAGCGACTCGAACCTCTGTGTTCGGACGATCAACGAGTGGGCCGCGGGTTGGAAGAAGCGGGGTTGGCGGCGAAAAACCGGCCCGGTGGAAAACCTCGACTTGGTGAAAGAAGCCTTTCAACTATCGCAACGGCATCCCGGGGTCACCCTGCAGTGGATCAAGGCTCACAACGGTTCCCGGTGGAATGAATACGCCGACGCGTTGGCAACGGCTTTCATGCGCGACGAACTTTGAGCGGCGGCTCCTAAAAGCATCGCCGCATCTCCAGGCAGGGCACGCCGCGGATCGGTCGGGAACGGATACAAACCTAACGGCGCAGGCGGGTGGTCGGCTGTATTTCAGCGACTTCGCTAGCCGACAGACGATCCCCCAATTTTACCAAACGGGAACCTGAGGTGTCGTCTGCCGGATGGGGCGTATCCCAACCTCGTTTCTTGGAAACAGCCCTCAGCTTGCGAAGAAGCCGGGCCGTCACCTCGACTGCGGCCATACGGACCCGCCGAGAGGTACCTTGATGAGTGATGCGCACGCAAAACGCGACTCTCGCCTCCGGCAGCGGACCGAACCCAATGTAGTTCACATGAAAGCCGTAGCGGGGGTCTGAGGCGGTCCCGGTTTTCATGGCCACCGGAAAGCCCCGAGTGCGCACGCGCATGGCCGTTCCGCGCTCCACAACCGAGATCATGCTGTGGGTCAGCGCCTCAACGGTCTCCGGCTCCAAGACCCGTCGATCCATCCCCCGAGGCAATAGCTGGGGATGCAACCCCAATTTGCCGTCCTTGGAATGGAGGAGGGTCGGTTCCGGCATGAGTCCGCCGTTGGCCACCGTCGCCGCTAAAAGGGCCGCATGTAACGGGGTGATTTCCGTCGCTTCCAGTCCGATTGCGAGATCGGCCAGCTGCCGCTCGTCACCGAGGGCTTGGAGGATCTTGCCGCCTTTGAACGGTCCCAAAGGCTGGTTAAATCCAAACCGCCGGAACTCTTCGAGAACCCTGGGACGACCGATCTCCGCGGCCAAATTGGCAAAACCAACGTTGCAAGATACGGCCAAAGCACGATCTAAGCTGCGCAGCTTTCCTGCGATGACCGGACAGTAGAGCGGAGTACCGTCGTAGAACTCGTGCCCTCGGCACCTCATACCGCGAAAAGCACGATCCGGATCCAAACCACTTCGCATATAAGCGGCGGTGGTGATCAGCTTGGCGATAGAGGCCGGCTCACGCCCCTGTTCGAAGGCCGGAGTAGAGGTCTCACGTCGGTAAGTTCGGCGATCGCTCACTGCCGCCAGAATCTCTCCGGTCATAGGGTCCACCAAAACGATGGAGCCCTTAAACCGTCCGAAGGACTCATAAGCGAGCTTAGACAGCTCGAGATCGAGGCTGGTTCGAACAGAACCGGCCTCAAAATGCGCAACCACGTGGTTGGCCAAGTCCTTGGGAATCCATTCGGGACGAATCCCCTGACTGACCTCGAGACGGCCGTCTTCCAACCAACCCAAGGGCAGGCCCCTGCGATCCCGCACGGCCACGCCGGCTACGCTCTGGCCCAAGTGATGGGCAACTCTTTGAACCAAAAGGCTCTGACCCGTTGATTCGCGCGCCAGCTTAATGTCGAGGTTCGATGAACGCAGCTTGGCGGACGCTTCATCACCACTTTCTATGTGTGCCGCGACCGTGACCCAAGGAATGGTAGGGCGTGAGAGGGCTTCAGCAAGGTCTGTAAGACGTAGAACAGCACCGAATTCAGCCCGCTCAAAAGCGGCGCGAATAATCAGCGGTAGGTCAAAATCGCCCGCGTCTATCCCCGCTTGCTCTTCAGCCGTCAGAGTGGCCGCAGCGTCCTCGGCGAAAGCAGAGGCGATTTTCAAGCCGGCCCGCACCCGGGGACCTTCCAGCGAGTGCCCGCGCCAGGGCAACAATCGCTCCTTTGCCCCTCGATAATCGCCTTCGGCCAACAGCTGCTCGGCCTGGCCGATAGCAGCCCGCGCCTCCAGTAGACGGAGGCCAAAGAGGATCCCAAGACCCACAAAGAGGGGCAGGATCCAAAGCACAAGGCGACGAATCTTGAAGTAGGCGGGGGGTCTTTCATTCATGCGCGAATTTTCTACCTTCCAGTCGGAAGGTGCGACTATATACAAATCACTTAAGCCTCGCAAATAAGGGTTTTGCGAGGCAAAGGACAGGGATCTAGTCGAAATAATCGCGAACAAAAAAAGGGCCGACCCGGAAGGGCGACCCTTTTTTTATTCTCAGCAAGCCGGCACCGATCACCGGTTTCCTGCGACGAGCGCTTATTCGTCGTCGTCAGAACTCATGGCGGGCTCGTAGTCCACCAACTCGAGAATCGCCATTTCCGCACCGTCACCTTTACGGGGACCGAGTTTGAGAACTCGGGTATATCCGCCATTTCGGTCTTCCATGCGGGGAGCGATGTCGTCGAAAAGCTTCTTTACCAGCTCGCGACTGCTGATCCATTGACGCACTTGGCGACGGGCATGGACCGTTCCGCGTTTTCCTTTGGTAACGCACTTCTCGAAGATCGGCTGCAGCTCCTTGGCCTTGGGCAAAGTCGTCGTGATGCGACCGTGCAGCACCAAGGAGGAGAGCTGGTTCCGGAAAAGGGCGCGACGGTGGGCCGTCGTCCGGCCAAGTCGTTTTCCACGAATTGAATGACGCATTTTCCTATCTCCTCAGAACTCAGGCCGACAACTCGAGCCCGGCGGGCGGATGCTCGGGAACGTCCATGCCGAAGCTCAATCCGAGCTTGCCCAGGACGTCCTGGAGCTCTTCGAGCGACTTCTTGCCAAAGTTTTTGGTTTCGAGCATCTCTTTTTCCGCCCGACGAACCAAATCCCGGAGAGTATGGATATTTGCGTTCTTCAAGCAATTAGCGGACCGAACCGATAAGTCGAGCTCATCGATGGACTTGGCCAGCAGCTTGTCGAGGGTCGACAGCTCTTCGGATTGAGCGGCCGGAGCCTCCTCACGCATGCTCTCTTCGGCATGGGTGAAGATACCCAATTGGTCGCGCAACAACATGGCCGCCAACGACAGGGATTCATCCGGAGCCACGGTACCGTTGGTGTGGATGTCTAAAGACAGCTTCTCGTAGTCGGTGGCACGACCCACACGGGCTGCCTCGACTCGGAAGTTGACCCGTTTGACCGGTGAGTGCACCGAGTCGATCGGAATCCAGCCGATACCCATGGTTTCGTCGAAGTTCTTGTCGGCGGTCACATAGCCGCGTCCCTGCTTCACCTGGATCTGCATCCGCATGTGACCCTCTTCGTTGAGGGTTGCGATGGGCAGGTCCGGATCGACGATGGTGACCGACGGATCCCCTTCGAGATGGCCGGCGGTGACCGCACCCGGACCTTTGACATCGAGGGTCAAGAACCTGGGTTCTTCACCCACGATGCGAATCGGAACCTGACGCAGGTTGAGAATGATGTCGGTCACATCTTCTACAACTCCGGGTACCGACGAAAACTCGTGCAGTACACCTTCGATGTGGATAGCCGTTACTGCAGCCCCCTCAATGGAGGACAGCAGCGACCGGCGCAAGGCATTGCCGACAGTCGTAGCGAAACCCCGTTCAAAGGGTTGCGCCGAGAAAGTTGCGGACGTCGGCGAAGCCGTTTCTTTGTCGATATCGACACGCTTCGGCCGTTGAAAACCTTTCCAGAGCATGGAATCTCCTTCCTGGGGCTTTCGAAGAAGCCCCATTCACCTCAGCGGCTGTACAACTCGACGATCAGCTGCTCTTGGATCGGGATCTTGATGTCTTCACGGGTCGGCACATTGCGAACCGTGCCCGTAAAGTTCTCGGCGTCGAGCTCGAGCCAACCGGGAATTCCTCGTCCGCGAGCAGAATCGACCGCGCCACGGATAAATTCGTTTTTGCGACTCGCTTCTTTCACAGTAATCACCTGGCTGGGATCGACCGTAAAGGAGGGAATCGTAACTTTCTTGCCATTGACCAAAACATGGCCGTGGCGCACCAATTGACGGGCCTGTGCTCGGGAGGAACCAAATCCGAGACTGTAGGCCACGTTGTCGAGGCGACGTTCCAGCAGCACCAACAGGTTCTCGCCGGTGATGCCCTTCAAGCGATCGGCCTTTTTGAAGTAGTTCCGGAACTGGCGCTCCTGAACTCCGTAGATGCGCTTGACCTTCTGCTTCTCACGCAACTGCAAGCCATAACCCATGGTCCGGCGACCACGCCTCTGACCGTGCTGGCCGGGCGGATAGGCCCGACGTTCGATGGCACATTTTTCTTTGAAACACCGGTCGCCTTTGAGGAAGAGCTTCATGCGCTCTCGGCGACAGAGTCGGCAAACTGCACCCGTGTATCTAGCCAACGTTCTACTCCTTCGTTGGATTGGATAGGACGGCGTACGCTGTCCTACCTCGCCCTGAAGCTACAGGACACGAATTCTTCGATATTCGACGACTCGACGAGGGCCACCTGAAGGCAACCCCGAACTCGCGATTCGTCCGAAGGTGAATGGGTTTGGAGGGTCCGATACCCGTCAAACGCGCCGACGCTTACGCGGACGGCAGCCGTTGTGCGGAATCGGAGTCAAATCTTTGATCGACTGGACTTGCAAGCCACAGCCTTGAAGCGCGCGGATGGCGGACTCGCGTCCACCGCCAGGACCTTTGACCATCACGTCGACGCTTCGCACGCCGCGCTCCTTGGCCGTCATGCCCGCGTCTCGACCAGCCATCTGGGCGGCGAACGGCGTGCCTTTACGTGAGCCCTTAAATCCAGCTTTGCCGGACGAGGCCCAAGCGATGACGTTTCCTTCCGGATCGGCCACCGAAACCAAGGTGTTGTTGAAAGTAGCCTGGATGTACGCAACGCCGTGGGGTACGACGCGGCGATCCTTCTTCTTCCCGCTACGCTTTTCTTTGTTGGTTTTTGCCATTTTTCTACACTACCTACTTGCGGACTTTCTTCTTACCGGTCACCTGCACACGCTTCGGTCCCTTGCGAGTCCGCGCGTTGGTGTGGGTCCGCTGTCCCCGGGTCGGCAGGCCTCGACGATGACGCACGCCGCGGTAGCAACCAATCTCCATCAAACGACGGATATTCTGGTTCACTTCCTTGCGCAAATCACCTTCGACACGATGGTTATCCAGGATATCCTGACGAATACGACGGGCCTCGTCTTCCGTAAGATCCTTCACCCGGGTCGTGGGATCGACCTTGGCGGCTTCAAGAATCGCGTAGGATACAGTCCGGCCGATGCCGTGAATGTAAGTGAGCCCGATCCAGACCTGTTTGTTCGGTGGCAGGTCGACACCAGAAATACGTGCCATCTTCTTAACCCTGACGCTGCTTGTGCTTTGGGTTCTCGCAAATCACACGGACGACACCATGTCGTCGAATGACTTTGCACTTCGAACACATTCGTTTGACCGATGCTCGGACTTTCATGCTTCGGTTCCTCGCTAACTACTAGTTCCGGTTGAGGGTTCCGTTTAGGGATTAACCCTTTAGCCGATACGTGATCCGTCCGCGGCTCAAATCATAAGGAGACAATTCGACTCGCACCCGATCACCCGGCAAAATACGAATGAAATGCTTGCGCATCTTTCCGGAGATGTGTGCCAAAACCTGATGTCCGTTCTCCAGCTCCACTCGGAACATGGCGTTGGGCAGGGTTTCACTCACCACCGCTTCTACTTCGATCGCGTCTTCCTTGGCCAAAGTTAATCCCTTTGTCGGTTTCTAGGCCCTGGCAGCGACGACATTGTCGTCGGCGGCCTGGAAGGTGAGAATCCGGTTGTTTTCCGCCTCGTCGACGCCCAGAATCCTCGGTCCTCGCTCGGTGACAGCCACCGAGTACTCAAAATGCGCCGAAAGCGCTCCGTCTAAAGTACGGGACGTCCAACCATCGGCGTCGGTCTTCACTTTGTGGCTGCCCGCGTTAACCATCGGCTCGATGGCCAACACAAGCCCCGGGCGCAGGCGCAGGCCCTTACCCGGTTTGCCAAAATTTGGTACTTGAGGCTCTTCATGCAGAGACATTCCCACCCCGTGTCCAACAAATTGCTGGACGATGGAAAAGCCCTTAGCCTCAACGTGGGATTGTACGGCGTGACCGATATTCCCCAGACGTCCGTTCGGACGAACTTGCTGGACACCCAGCATCAGGGACTCACGTGTCACTTTCAGAAGCAAAGCAGCGTCGTCGGAAATCTGGCCCACCGAATAGGTGCGGGCCGCGTCGCCAATATACCCTTTGTACTGAACTCCGCAGTCAAAACCGATGATGTCGCCCTCTTCTAAAGGACGGTCATCGGGAATGCCGTGAACGATCACGTCGTTCAGCGCGGTGCATAGTGTCGCAGGATAGCCCTTATAATTCAAGAAGGCTGGTACGCCACCTGCATCACGAATCGTTTGCTCGGCCCAACGATCCAAAGCTTTCGGGGTGATACCGGCCTCGATGCGATCCTCGAGACCCGCGAGAATTCGATGCACGATGGCATTTGCCTCGTGCATAAGCTCGATTTCGCCAGGGGTTTTGAGGATTGCTTTGCTCACTAGCTTCTTACCGCATCCATGATGGCTTGTTGAACTTCATCCATGCTCCGGTTGCCGTCGATCTCGCGCAGGAGCCCAAGGGACCGGTAGTGTCCGACCAAAGGCTCCGTTTTCGAACGATATTCTTCGAGTCGGATTTTCACCACCTCGACCGTATCGTCCTTGCGACCGCGACCCAGAGCCCGCTCGACCAGAATGTGCACTGGCGCATCGATCATCACCACGTGATCTATTGAGGCGTCAATGCCGCTGAGAATCGAATCCAAGGTCGCCACTTGAGGCAAGGTTCTCGGATAGCCGTCGAGCAAGAAACCGGCTTTGGCATCGGCTTCCCCCAGTCGTGCTTGAACCACTTCCGCCATCAGATCGTCGGAGACTAGCTCACCTCGATCCATGACATCGGAAACCCTACGACCGAGAGCCGTTCCGGCGGCCACTGCCGCACGCAACATCTCCCCGGTTGAAATAGCCGGAATGCCCAACGCTTGCGCCAGGCGTACGGCTTGGGTTCCCTTGCCCGAGTTGGGTGGGCCCAGGAATACGATTCTCTTAGCGTCGGCCACGGATGCGCCCTTTTTTCAGGAAGCCGTCGTAGTTACGCATGACGAGCTGGCTTTCTACCTGCTGGACAAAATCCATCGCCACACCGACGATAATCAGCAGCGAGGTGCCGCCGAAGTAGAAGTCGATACCCATTCCCTGGGAGATCCAATCCGGCGCCACTCGGTCGAGAGTATCGCCGATGAATGGCAGGCCCCCGACTTTGAAACCAAACAGCATCAGCTCCGGCAGAACAGATACGGCTGCCAGGTAGAGGGAACCGATCAGAGTCAAACGGGTCAGAATCTTATCGATGTACTCGGCAGTTCGTCGCCCGGAACGAATTCCAGGGATGAAACCGCCGTACTTGCGCATGTTCTCGGCCGTATCTTGCGGATTGAAGATGATCGACACGTAGAAGTAGCAAAAGAAGATGATCGTCGTGACGTAGATCAAGTAGTAGAGCGGCTGCCCCCAGCTGATCATCTCAGCCAGCCGACGCAGCGGTTCCCAATCCACCAGTCCGGCGAGGGTCGGAAAGACCATCACCACCGAGCTGGCGAAGATCACCGGAATCACGCCGCCGGTGTTCACGCGAAGCGGTAGATAGGTATTCTGGCCACCGTAAACCTTGCGCCCAACGACCCGTTTTGCGTACTGCACCGGAATTCGTCGTTGAGCCCGCTCCATGAACACGATGAAAGCCGTCACCAAACCCATAAAGATCACCAAGGGGGCGATCAAGATCGGCGAGAGCTGACCGGACTGAAGCTTGGTGAAGGTGCTGGCGATGGCGCTCGGCAGGCCGATCACGATACCGGCAAAAATGATCAGGGAGATACCGTTGCCGATACCTCGTTCACTGATCTGCTCACCCAACCACATGACGAAAGCGCAACCCGTGGTCAAGGTCAGGATCGTCATCAGACGGAAACCCCAGCCGGGGTTGTTCACCAACGACATTCCACCGGGCGTCGTCACTCGTTCGATGGTGAACGAGATGCCCGCGGACTGGATCAGAGACACCACCAATGTACCGTAGCGGGTATATTGGGTGATCTTCCGCCGCCCGAGCTCACCTTCTTTGGAGAGCTTCTCCAAATAGGGTACGACCACGGTCAATAGCTGCAAGATAATCGAAGAGGTGATGTAGGGCATGATGCCCAAGGCGAAGATCGCCGCCCTTTCGATACTGCCGCCGGTGAACGTATTCAGAAAGCCGAGCATCGTTTGCCGCGCGGCGGCCATCACCTCGAGCAGCGCATCAGGGTTCACCCCGGGCACCGGCAAAACGCACCCCACGCGATAAACCGCGAGGAGCGCGAAGGTGAAGGCGATCCGCTTTCGAAGCTCGGGGATCGCGAAGATGTTACGGAAACTGTCGATCACGAGCCCAACTCCTCGCAGCTACCGCCGGCGGCTTCGATCTTCTCTCGCGCCGACTTGCTGAATTTGTGGGCCTTGACCTTCAAAGCACCGGAGACATCGCCTTCACCGAGAATTTTGACCAACATCCCGCGACGAACCAAACCGTTGGCCTGGAGATTGTCGGGATTAATCTCTTCACCCTCGACGCGGCCGAGGTCTCGCAGGTTGACCACCGCATATTCGGTGCGAAAGAGATTGGTAAAACCTCTTTTCGGCACTCGACGAACCAAGGGCATCTGACCACCCTCAAATCCGAAACGTTGGCTGAAACCCGCCCGAGAGCGTTGACCGTTATGACCTCGTCCGGCGGTTTTACCCAATCCGGAGCCTGGTCCACGTCCAACTCTCTTCTTAGCTTTGGTGCTTCCTTTAGCCGGAGACAAATCGTGCAGCTTCATGACCTTCAATCCTCGATGATACGCACCAAGTGCGGGATCTTGTTGACCATGCCGCGGTTTGCCGGAGTATCCTCCCGCTCCACGACGTGCCGAATTCGACGCAATCCGAGCCCACGAAGCTGCTCTCGTTGCTTCTTTGGATATCCGATCGGGCTTGAGTGCTGCTCGATGCGAATGCTTTTCTTTTCGTTCGCCATGGTTCTAATCTCCGCGCGTGCTTCCGGTCACTCGCCCTCAGGCCGAGGCCGGGGAAGGCTCGCTTTTTTCAATCGGGGGCAGGCCACGCTCGCGACGAATGGTATTTTCGTCTCGAAGGTCCAAGAGTCCCTGGAAGGTAGCCTTCACAACATTCTGTGGGTTGGTGGAACCCAGGGACTTCGTCAGGATGTCCTGAATACCCGCCACCTCGATCACCGCACGGACCGGGCCGCCGGCAATTACACCGGTACCTGGGGAGGCCGGTTTCAGCAACACTCTTCCTGCGCTGAAAATTCCAATGGTTTCATGGGGGATCGTGGATCCGTCCATGGGCACCTGGATCATGTTCTTCTTCGCCTCATCAATGCCCTTACGAATGGCGATCGGAACCTCTTTGGCTTTGCCGGTTCCATAACCAACCCGTCCATTTTGGTCACCAATCACCACAAGGGCCGAGAAGGAGAAGTTCTTACCGCCCTTGACCACTTTGGTCACGCGGTTGATGTGAACGACCTGCTCTACGAACTCAGGGTCGCGATCGAAATCCCTAGCCACAACGCTTCTCCTTCGAGGCTACGCCTTGCCATATTTGACGGATCATGCCCGTCCTCACTTCATTCTTAGAACTTGAGTCCAGCTTCGCGGGCGGCTTCTGCCACCGCTTTCACTTTACCGTGATAAATGAACCCGCCACGATCGAACACCACTTGCTCGACCCCTTTATCTTTGGCTCTCTCTCCCACCAGCTTGCCGACCGCGGCGGCAGCTTCTTTGCTGCCTGCCGAGGCATCCAAGCCACTGCGGATATCCGCTTCTTGGGAGTTCGCCTGTGCCAGAGTTGTGCCGCTCAGATCGTCGATGACCTGGGCATACACATAACGCAGGCTCTTGTATATCGCCAGCCTGGGGCGTTCTGCCGTACCTTGCACCCGATTGCGAACCCGCAAATGGGCACGTTGACGACGCATCCGCTTGGCCTTGATCTTCTTTGAGTGCGAGTTGCTCATCGCTTGCTCCGTGACTCTTAGGCTCGCTGGGATCAGCGGGCGCCCGCTTTACCGACCTTACGACGGATTTGCTCACCGCTGTACCGAATACCCTTCGCTTTGTAGGGATCTGGTGGCCGTAAACTGCGGATCTCCGCCGCGACTTGACCGACTTGCTGACGGTCCGCTCCGGAGATGTTGATCTTATTGTTCTTATCGATCTCGACGTTTATTCCATCTGGGATCGAGAAGACCACCGGATGGGAGAAGCCGAGAGCGAAATGGCATTCCTTACCCTTCACTTCGCCACGGTAGCCGACGCCGACGATTTCCAGATTCTTGACGAACCCTTCTACCACGCCGGTGACCGCGTTGGCGAGCAGGGCACGGATCAAACCGTGCTTAGCGCGGACCGAGCCGCTGTCATTAACCCGGGTCACCCGGATGACGTTGCCCTCGATCTCCACCGGACATTCGGCCGGGAAAATGCGCTCGGACACTTTGCCTTTCGGCCCTTCAGCGGTGAAAACATCGCCTTCGATTTTCACCTTCGCGGCAGCCGGCACATCGATTGGGGCTTTTCCGATACGTGACATCGTTAGTCCCTCCTCACCACATCTCGCAAAGGATCTCGCCGCCGACCCGCATCTCGCGAGCTTGCCTGTCGGTCAAGAGTCCCTTGGACGTGGAAACGATCGCGGTACCCAAACCGTTGAGAACCGGTTTGATGTCGTCCGCCCCTCGGTAGACCCGGCGTCCAGGTTTGGAAACCCGGTAGACCCGGCGCATGGCTGGAACTCCCTGCTGACTGTAGCGCAGGAAGACACGCAACGTGTCTTGCGGCGTATTCTCGATGATCTCGAAGTCCTCGATGTAACCCTCTGCTTTCAGGAGGGCCACAATGTTCCGCTTCAGTTTGGAGGCCGGCACGTCCAGACGGTCGTGTTTGGCCAGCAAAGCGTTGCGGATGCGAGTGAGGAGATCCGCGACTGGATCGGTCATGCTCATCTCGTTTCTCCCGTGCGCCCGTTCGGATCTCGATCGATCCGCAGCGACACACTCCTCTGCGCGGTCAGTTGTTCTTAGCGAAGGGCATTCCGAGCTCGCGCAACATAAATCGTGCTTGCTCGTCGTTTTCAGCGGTCGTGCCGATCGTGATGTTGAGACCTTTAATGAAATCCACCTTGGTGGCATCCACCTCGGCGAAAATCGTATGCTCACGAACTCCGAGAGTGTAATTCCCTCGGCCGTCGAAGCTCTTGTTTGGGACTCCCCGAAAATCACGAACACGCGGTAGCGCGGTAGCGATCAACCGATCGAGGAACTCCCACATGTGGGCTCCCCGTAAGGTTACGCGGGTGCCGATCGGCATTCCCTCACGCAGCTTAAAAGCTGCGATTGATTTCTTCGCTTTCGTGATGGTCGCATACTGACCGGCGATTGCCGTCAGCTCTTTCTGCGCCACCTCGAGTAGCTTGTAATTCCGGCTCGCCTCACCCAGGCCGATGTTGATGCTGATTTTTTCCAGCTTCGGTACGGCCATGATGTTGTCGATGCCGAATTCCGCTTTGATCTTGGGCACTACCTCGTCTCGGTACTGAGCCTTCAATCGCGGTACGTATTGTTTAGTCGCCATGTCGAAACTCTCCAGTCCGCGCTCAGTCCAGGATCGTCCCGGAAACCTTGGCGACCCGAACGATCTTCTTCTTGCCGCCGTCCAACTCGCGCACCTTTCGACCGACGCGGGTCGGCTTTCGGGTCTCAGGACAAATCAGCATCAGATTGGAAAGCTCGATCAGAGCCTCACGATCCAAAATGCCGCCTTGAATCTGACGCTGTGGATTCGGGCGCGTATGCTTTTTGACCAGGTTGACTTGCTCGACAATCGCTTTTCCGGATTTTTGATCGACCCTCAGCACCTTTGCCTCGGTTCCTCGATCTTTCCCGGCGATCACCTTGACCATGTCACCTTTTTTGATCTTCAGCTTGGCCATCGTGTATTCCTCCTCGGCTCCAGACGAGCAGAGGCTCAAAGAACCTCGGGCGCCAGAGACACGATCTTCATGAACCGACGCTCGCGAAGTTCGCGGGCAATCGGACCGAAGACACGAGTGCCGATGGGCTCGTTGTTTGCATCGATCAACACCGCAGAATTAGTGTCGAAGCGGATGTAGCTACCGTCTTTACGACGGGTGGCGTTACGGGTCCGGACGATGACCGCCCTCACAACCTGGCCTTTCTTGGCCGTGCCGTCCGGCAGGGCCTCCTTGACCGAAGCTGTGATGACGTCGCCCACGCCGGCAGTCCTGCCTGTAGACCCGCCAAGTACCGTGATACAACCGATCCGTTTAGCACCAGAATTGTCTGCTACCTCAAGGACGCTTCCCATTTGAATCATGGCTCACTCCCTCCCTTAGGTAGCACGTTCGACAATTTCGGTCACCCGCCAACGCTTGCTCCTCGAAAGGGGCCGGCAGGCTGTGATCACCACGCGATCACCAATATTGCAATCATTGGTTTCATCGTGGGCCACGTACTTCTGCGACTTCTTCATGAACCGCTTGTAAAGCGGGTGCATGACCGTCCGTTCCACCTTGATGGTGACGGTCTTGTCCATCTTGTCGCTGACCACGGTTCCCGAAAGAACCTGCCTGCGACTTCGTTCCGTCTGAATATTGTCCGTCATCTCGACTTACTCCCGTGTGAGCCGTCAGGCTTCAACCCTGCTTCTCACGCAGTACGGTCAGAACGCGAGCCCGGTCTCTTCGGGCCTCTCGCATCTTGGCCGGGTTGTCGAGCTGACCCTGTGTTACCTGCTGTAGCCGCAGGTTGAACAGCTGCTGGGACAACTCGGCTTCCCGACCGCCCAGTTCTTCAACTGTGAGCTCTCTCAACTCGGACGCCTTCATGATGCGTGCTCCTAATCCTGCGGCTCGTGCCGGGCAATGAATTTCACTTTGATCGGCAACTTGTGAGAGGCCAACCGCATCGCTTCCTTACCGAGCTCGTGTCCGACACCCTCAAGCTCGTAGAGGATTCGTCCCGGTTTCACCACCGCGACCCAACCTTCCGGGCTACCTTTACCCTTACCCATACGGGTTTCGAGAGGTTTCTTGGTGATCGGCTTGTCTGGGAAAATGCGAATCCACACTTTTCCCTGACGCTTGATGTGACGGGTGATCGCGATACGGGCGGCTTCGATCTGCCGCGAAGTGATCCAACCCGGCTCAAGGGCCTGAAGGGCGTAATCACCGAATGTAATTCGGTCTCCACCCTTGGCTCGACCCCGCATGCGCCCACGATGGCGCTTGCGATACTTGACCTTTTTTGGCATCAACATGGTGTTTGCCCTCTATCAACCCGCGCGGCGGGCTTTTTCCTTCAGCAGATCACCTTTATAGACCCAGACCTTGACGCCGATGACGCCATAGGTGGTGCCGGCCTCTGCGAATCCGTAATCGATGTCGGCTTTCAGCGTGTGTAGCGGTAGACGGCCTTCCTGATACCACTCCGTTCGCGCAATCTCTGCTCCGCCGAGGCGGCCTGAGACCATAATCTTGATGCCTTTAGCTCCGAAGCGAAACGCCGATTCCATCGCCTTCTTCATGGCGCGACGGAATGAAACTCGGCGAATCAGCTGTCCAGCGATATTGGCCGCTACCAATTGGGCATCGAGTTCCGGGCGCTGGATCTCTTGGATATTGATGTGCACCTCGCGTCCGGTCATCTTGCGGAGATCGTCGCGAAGTCTGTCGACTTCAGCGCCTTTCCGGCCGATGATGATGCCAGGGCGAGAGGTGTAGATCGTTACGCGCAGGCGATCTGCCGCCCGCTCGATGTCGATCTCACTCACACCAGCGTGAGACAAACGCTTTTTCAAGCTGGCCCTTAGCTTCAAATCTTGGTGCAAAGTTTTTGCATAATCCTGGTCGGCGTACCAGCGAGAATGCCAGGTCTTGTTGTAGGCCAACCTGAAGCCATAGGGATGAGTCTTCTGTCCCACGATCAGTTCCTCCTGCCGCGATCATCACCCTCGGGCCGGGTGTCTAATTTGATCGTCACATGGCTTTGGCGTTTGAGCTTGCGGTAGGCGCGCCCCATCGTGGTGAACCAGATGCGTTTCATCGCCGGGCCCCCATCAACGAAGACTTCTTTGACGTAGAGATCTTCCACGTCCACGTTTTCGTCGCGATTTTCGGCGTTGGCTACGGCGGACTTCAAGAGCTTTTCAAGGGGCCCCGCGGCGCGCTTCTTAGTAAGTTTCAGGATGATCGCCGCCTCTTCCACATCCTTGCCGCGGATCAGGTCGGCAACCAGCCGAACTTTTTGCGGGGATGACTGAAGGTGGCGGAGTCTGGCCATATATTCCATGACTTACCTCCTCCCCGCCATCTTCTCTTTTTTACCGGAGTGACCGCGGAAGGTCCGGGTCATCGCGAACTCACCGAGCTTGTGCCCGACCATGTTCTCGCTGACATAAACCGGAATAAATTTGATTCCGTTGTGGACCGCCAGGGTGTGACCCACCATGTCGGGGGTGATCGTGGACCGGCGCGACCAGGTCTTGATCACGCGCTTTTGGCCCGACTCGTTCATCGCATCGATCTTCTTCGACAACGAAGGATCAACGAAGAACCCTTTTTTGAGCGACCTTGCCATGACAGATCCGCCCCTTATTTCCGGTTACGACGCCGTACGATCATGTCGTCCGTGCGCTTGTTGTTACGAGTTTTGTAGCCCTTCGTCGGAACACCCCAGGGAGTACAAGGGTGGCGACCACCGGAAGACCGGCCCTCACCACCACCCATTGGGTGATCCACGGGATTCATCGTCACACCACGGTTGTGGGGACGACGGCCCTTCCACCGGCTACGTCCGGCCTTACCGCCGGAGACACCAGCGTGCTCGGAATTGCCCAACTCACCAATGGTGGCGTAACAATTCAGATGCACCTTGCGAACCTCGCCGGAAGGGAGCTTGATCTGGGCGTAGTCGCCGTCTTTCGCCATCAGCTGCGCCGACGTTCCGCCACTGCGAACCATCTGCCCACCTTTACCGATTTTGAGTTCGATGTTGTGGACGAGAGTACCCAGAGGAATGTTGCGCAAGGGCAGGGCATTACCGGGATTGATTTCAGAATCCGGACCGGCGACGACCGTGTTCCCGACTTGCACTTTGGCAGGCCAAAGAATGTAACGCTTCTCACCATCTGCATAGTGAAGCAGCGCGAGCCTAGCGGACCGGTTTGGATCGTACTCCACAGCCGCAACTTTGGCCGGCACGCCGACTTTGTCGTGACGTCTGAAGTCGACGGTCCGGTATCGCCGCTTGTGCCCACCGCCTCGGAACCAGATGGTGGTCTGGCCCGAATTGTTTCGGCCGCCGATCCGCTTTTTGCCCTTGGTGAGCTTCCGCTCGGGTTTTTTTCCCGGAGTCAGCTCTTCGAAGGTCGATCCCGTCCGAAAACGGGTGCCCGGGCTAGTCGGACGATATTTTTTGATTGCCATGTCGCTCTTTCCTCGATATCCGGCTCAGCCTAGGGCTCAAACGCCCTCAAAGAACTCGATCGGTTTCTCGCCGTCTTTCAGCCGTACGTACGCTTTCTTCCAATCGGGTCGGCGACCGAAGAAGCGACCTTGACGGCGCTCTTTCCCGTGCATCACCGCGACCCGAACTTCGGCCACTTTGACGCCGAATTGAGCTTCGACAGCTTTTTTGACCTGAATTTTGTTGGCGTCGCGGGCCACCTCGAAGGCGTAGGTATCAGCCAACTCACGCTGGATGGTCGCCTTCTCGGTGATCAGCGGTCGCCGGATCACGTCTTGGATTCTCATGACGCCAGGACCTCCAGAATACGGTTCAAAGCCGCTTCGGAGAGGATCACTCGGTCCCGATCTACGACGTCGTAGACGTTGAGCGCCAGAGCGTCAACCGCCTTGAGCTTCGGATTGTTGCGTGACGCCAGCTGCAGATTCTCGTTTTCGCGAGAGTCCACAAGGAGTGCCTTACGCTCAACACCCAAGCCATTCAGAGCGCCGACCAAGGCCTTCGTCTTCGGGCTGTCGATGTCCAAGCTCTCAACCACGGTGATCTGTTCGTCCGCCAGCTTTCGAGACAGGGCAGACTTCAGCGCATTCTTTTTTTCACGCACTGAAAGCTTGTCCTGATACGAACGAGGCTGAGGGCCGTGGACGACTCCACCTTTGCGCCAGATCGGGCTCCGCACACTGCCCATACGAGCGCGTCCAGTGCCTTTCTGCCGCCAAAGCTTCTTGCCGGAACCCCGAACTTCAGCCCGGGTCTTAGTCTTATGGGTGCCTGCCCGCTTTGCTGCAAGGTAGGATTTGACCGCGAGGTGGATCAAATGCTCTTTGTACGGGTAAGCGAAGACATCGTCGGCCACCTCGATCTCGCGCACATCCGTGCCGGTGAGGTTTTTAACTGTGATCTTCATGTTTATGAACCCCTTCAGCCCCGCTTCGCCGGTTTTAGGGTGACGTAGCTGTTACGAGCGCCCGGAATGGCACCGCGCAGGTAGATGAGGTTCTCCTCATCGTCGACCTTGACGACCTGGAGGTTCTTCACTGTGATCCGCTTGCCGCCCATGCGCCCCGGAAGCTTAACTCCAGGGAACACGCGAGACGGATAAGCGGATTGTCCGATAGAGCCCGGCGCTCTTTTAAACATCGAACCGTGTGTCGCGCGGCCACCACCAAAGCCGTGGCGCTTGATCACACCCTGAAAGCCCTTGCCTTTTGAGGTACCGACTACATCTACGTAGTCGTTCTCTTCAAAGATCGAAGCTTTCACTTGATCTCCAGGCTGCGCGGGGTCGTCGCCTTCCACCTGAAACTCGACGATCTCTCGCATCGGCGACACTGCCGCCTTATCGAAATGTCCACGCATAGCTTTTGTGACCTTCTTGGGTCCGGCGTCTTCAACCAATCCCAGCTGAACGGCGTCGTAGCCGTCACTATCGCTGGTCTTACGTTGAACCACCAAACAAGGGCCTGCTTTGACCACCGTCACCGGGACGACTCTTCCGTCGTCCGCGAAGATTTGGGTCATTCCAACTTTCTTACCGAGGATGCCTTTCATCGGCTCATTCCCCCTGGGCTTCAGAGCTTGATCTCCACGTCCACTCCAGCCGGAAGCTCGAGTTTCATGAGTGCATCAACCGTGTGGCTGGTGGACTCGTAGATGTCGAGCAGGCGTTTGTGGGTGCGGATTTCGAATTGCTCTCGCGACTTCTTGTCTACATGCGGCGAGCGATTCACGGTGTAGCGAGAGATGTGCGTCGGCAGCGGAATAGGACCCACCACTTTTGCACCAGTGCGTCGAGCCGTGTCGACAATCTCATTCGCCGAAGTATCCAAGATTCGGTAATCGAAGGCTTTGAGCCGGATACGGATCTTCTCGTTGACCATCGTGCTTCCTTCTTGCCCTCGGGCCTACGTCTTTCGGCTGATCACTCAACGATCTCGGTCACAGTGCCCGCACCAATCGTGCGGCCACCTTCGCGGATCGCGAAGCGAACACCCTTCTCCATGGCGATAGGAGCGATCAGCTCCACCGACATATTTACGTTGTCCCCGGGCATCACCATCTCGGTGCCTTCGGGCAGAGCCGAAGAACCCGTCACATCCGTCGTACGGAAGTAGAACTGAGGACGATAACCGTTGAAGAACGGAGTGTGTCGACCACCCTCCTCCTTCGTCAGCACGTACACCTCGCCCTTGAACTTCGTGTGAGGATTGATCGAACCCGGCTTCGCGAGCACTTGCCCACGTTCCACGTCGTCTTTCTTCGTGCCACGCAGCAAGATGCCGACATTGTCGCCTGCGCGACCCTCGTCCAGCAACTTGCGGAACATCTCGACGCCGGTCACGGTAGTTTTCGTCGTGTCGCGGATTCCAACGATTTCGACCGTCTCACCGACCTTGACGATGCCGCGTTCGATGCGACCCGTAACTACCGTACCGCGACCCTGAATCGAGAAGATATCCTCGATCGGCATCAGGAAGTCTTGATCCAACACACGCTCGGGCTCTGGAATGTAGTCGTCGACTGCACCCATGAGTTCCATGATGTTGTTGTCCCAATCACCCTCGCCGTTCAGCGCGTTGAGCGCCGAGCCGCGAATCACCGGGATATCGTCGCCGGGATACTCGTAAGACGACAGCAGCTCACGCAGCTCCATCTCCACCAGCTCCAACAACTCCTCATCGTCGACCATGTCGCATTTGTTCATGAACACAACCAACGCCGGAACGCCCACTTGGCGGGCCAGCAAGATGTGCTCACGGGTCTGCGGCATAGGACCGTCCGCAGCCGAGACCACCAAGATCGCGCCGTCCATTTGGGCGGCACCGGTGATCATATTTTTCACGTAATCGGCGTGACCCGGACAGTCCACGTGAGCATAGTGACGATTTTCCGTCTCGTACTCTACGTGAGCCGTAGCGATCGTGATTCCACGCTCGCGCTCTTCCGGCGCCTTATCGATGTTGTCGAACGCGGTGAAGTCAGCCAGACCTTTGTCTGCGAGCACCTTGGTGATCGCGGCGGTCAGGGTAGTCTTTCCGTGGTCGACGTGACCAATGGTGCCAATGTTGACGTGCGGTTTATTCCGCTCGAACTTTTCTTTTGCCATCTCTTCCTCCGAGGAATCGTTGGAAATCCTAGGAAATTGTTAACTCCGTCAACCGGCGACTTTGGCGATGACCTCGTCGCTGACGTTCCTGGGAGCTTGCTCGTAGTTGTCGAATTGCATTGTGTAGTTCGCACGCCCTTGGGTGAGGGAGCGAACATCGGTGGCGTATCCGAACATTTCGGACAACGGCACCTTAGCGTTGATCACCTGAGCCCCAGAGCGGGCCTCCATCGATTGGACCCGTCCGCGCCGGGAATTCAGATCTCCCATCACGTCGCCCATATACTCTTCTGGTGTCACAACCTCAACCGCCATGACCGGCTCGAGCAGCGCAGGCCTAGCCTTCTTCCAGGCATCCTGGAGAGCCATAGAGCCGGCGATTTTAAACGCCACCTCACTCGAATCCACGTCGTGGTAGCTACCGTCGTACAGGTCAACCTCGATACCGGAAACAGGATAACCCGCTAGCGGTCCTGTCTCCATGCGCTCGGTGATGCCCTGCTCAATGGGTTTGATGAATTCGCGAGGAATCACGCCACCTTTGATCTGATCATTGAATTTGAGGTGACCACCATCCCAGGGACGAATTCGAATCTTGCAGTGCGCGAACTGGCCCTTGCCGCCGGTCTGCTTGGAAAATTTGCAAGCACCGTCTGCCTCGATGGTGATGGACTCTTTGTAAGCCACCTGGGGACGGCCAATATTCGCCGCAACATTGAACTCGCGAATCAGGCGGTCACAGATGATCTCCAAATGAAGCTCGCCCATTCCAGAGATCAGAGTTTGGCCGGTATCTTCGTCGGTGTGAACTCGGAAAGTCGGATCTTCCTGCATGAGCTTGCCGAGGGCCTGGCCCAGTTTTTCTTGGTCAGACTTAGTCTTGGGCTCGATCGACACCGCGATCACCGGCTCGGGGAACGTCATGGACTCAAGCACGATGGGGTGATTCGGATCACAAATCGTGTCGCCGGTGGTGACGTCTTTAAGGCCTACCGCAGCGGCGATATCACCTGCGCGAACCACCTTGATTTCGTCACGTTTATTAGCGTGCATCTGAAGTAGACGACCCACGCGGTTTTTACGCTGCTTGGAAGCGTTGTAAACACCAGAACCTGCGTCCAAGGTACCGGAGTAGACCCGGAAGAACGCCAGCTGACCCACGAAAGGGTCGGTCATGATCTTGAATACCAGACCCGAGAACGGCGCGTCGTCAGCTGGAAGTCGTTCAAGCACTTCCTCTCCGTAGACGTCGGTACCTTTGATGGCACCGATATCAAGCGGCGAGGGAAGATAGTCGACAACGGCGTCGAGCAAAGGCTGAACACCTTTATTCTTAAATGCTGAGCCACAAAGAACCGGATGGATTTCGTCGGCCAAGGTTGCCTTACGAATCGCAGCCTTAATCTGCTCTTCGCTCAGTGGCTCGCCTCCGAGGTATTGCTCCAATAGCGCCTCGTCGGTTTCGGCAATGGCCTCGACGAGCTTCTCACGGGCTGCTGCCGCTTCTTCTTTAAGCTCGTCAGGAATGTCGACGACTTCGAATGCTGAGCCGAGCGTATCGTTGGCGTAGGAAATGCCCTTCATGCGGACCAGATCGATCACACCTTGAAGATCAGCTTCGGAGCCCCAGGGCAACTGCACGGCGACCGGGGTCGCACCGAGCCGAGATTTCATCATGCTGATGCAGCGCTCATAATCGGCACCGACTCGATCCATCTTATTGACGAATGCGATACGCGGAACATGGTATTTATCCGCTTGACGCCACACGGTTTCTGATTGCGGCTCAACACCACCGACGGCGTCGAAAACTGCCACCGCGCCGTCGAGGACCCGGAGGGAGCGCTCCACTTCTGCGGTGAAGTCAACGTGCCCCGGAGTATCGATGATGTTGATCCGGTGCTCGTTCCAGGAACAGGTAGTAGCTGCGGAGGTAATTGTAATTCCGCGCTCTTGCTCCTGCTCCATCCAATCCATGGTGGCAGCGCCGTCATGGACTTCACCGATTTTGTAGCTGATTCCGGTATAGAACAGCACCCGCTCGGTAGTCGTCGTCTTACCGGCATCAATGTGGGCCATGATGCCGATATTTCGAGTTTTTTCCAACGAGACTTTGCGTGACATGACTCGTGCTCCGTGCGGAATCCATCCCGGCAATCTATCGGCTCAGGGGGAATCCGCTGACAGCTTTCTACCGCTCTGCGGCTGCCGTCTATTTTGAAACGCTATTAAGAGCGTTGCTAAAGCTAAAGAACTGGGCTCACCAGCGATAGTGGGAGAAGGCTTTATTGGCCTCTGCCATTCGGTGGGTATCGTCTTTCTTCTTCATGGCGTTACCGCGATTCTGCGCTGCGTCCATGAATTCGTTCGCCAGGCGGACATCCATGGTCTTCTCACCCCTGGCCTTGGCCGAGGCGATCAACCAGCGCATGGACAAAGCCAAACGCCTGGAGGGCCGAACTTCGATCGGCACCTGATAGGTCGAGCCACCAACACGTCGAGATTTAACTTCGACCTGGGGCTTGACGTTGTCAACTGCCTTCTTGAAAACTTTCATCGGATCTTCTTGAGTGCGCTCTTCAATCGTTCTCAGAGCCCGGTAAAGGAGTTGCTCAGCCACGGACTTCTTGCCGTCACTCATGACGACATTGACGAACTTGGTGACCAACTGAGAATTGTAGAGCGGATCGGGAAGAATATCCCGCTTCGGAACTTCACGGCGCCTTGGCATCTGTCATTCGCCTTTCGAGCTCGTTATCAATCTTGGGCATCAGCCCTTGGGCCGCTTGGCCCCGTATTTGGAGCGTCCTTGACGGCGACCGTCGACGCCTACTGCGTCTAGGGTGCCACGAACCACGTGGTAACGAACACCCGGAAGATCCTTCACACGACCACCTCGGACCAAAACGATCGAGTGCTCTTGAAGGTTGTGCCCGACACCGGGAATGTAGGTTGTGACCTCAATTCCGTTGGTCAGACGCACACGGGCAACTTTGCGCAGAGCCGAATTCGGCTTCTTGGGCGTCTGCGTGTATACGCGAACGCAAACACCACGTCGCTGCGGACAGGACTGGAGGGCTGGACTCTTAGTCTTCGCCTTTTGGCGGACGCGCCCTTTGCGCACCAGCTGATGAATCGTCGGCATTCCACCACTCTCCTAGTAGCTCGCGCATCAATGCCGAGCGTCAGAGTCTGGGACCAGTCCGTTATTCACGGGCATTACCCAAAAGGGATGCACCATGCAGACTGAGAATTCTATGTCAGGGCTGAACTGGGGGTCAGTCTTGGCCATCATCGAGAGGACTTCTCTCGACTGAACCTACCGGTCTCGCCGCGGAAGCGGGATCGTAGCAAAGCGCGAAAATTGCGTCAAGCTTTTTTCTCAAAACCGACTTTGCATCGATTTGAGGTGACGATCTCGTTTTTTCTTACGGCGCAGAGGGCGCCGCTGTGAGATCCGTATGGTAACCGAACCACCCGGTTCTGCCAAGGCTTTCGAGGAGGTTTTCTGAGGTTTTCTGTCTTTCGCAGGCATCGGCCTGTCAGCCTAACCATCGGACCAATTGGCTAAGGGGGTTTTCCTGCGGGCCGGACCTTGGTAGGTTCGATCCATGACGACGATCCCTTTCGACCAATTCTGGGCTTGGCTCCAGCTGCATCCGAATTGCATTGTCCGTGTATCTACGCCGGACGCTGCAGTTTACGACGATGACGATTGCCATTGGTATATCGGTCCCGCTCAAGAGGACCTGGTAGCTCAAATGCTCAAGGGCAAGAGGATGATGGCCGAGCTTTTGATCTCGCCGGAACATATTTCCTACGTGCAGGACTTGGGCGAAGAGCGCGAGGGTGAGCACGTCTTCGAGGCCATCGCGGAAGGACCCACCGAACGATTTGCCGCCTATGCCTTCGTCATGACCCACGGCTTCGAGGAAGACCCTTCTCAGCATTCTCCAGGTACCGTCCATTGACGATTGCCGCCGACGGCGCTCCTGGGCGGCCTCTGATTCGATTCGATTGCCTCAACGGAATCTCGCCGACCTCATAGCCCACTCATCCGGGCAAGAAAAAACCCGCTGCCTCACAGCAGCGGGTTTTTTCTTGCCGAAACCCCCGGTGTGACTCAGAGAGTGACGCCGTGGGGCTTGGCCCGGTCTTCAGTCTTTACTAGCGGTAGCGCCGGCCGGCAACGACCTGATGTCTTCCTCGCGGAATTGGAGGTAAAGCTCCTCGTCCTCGTTCAGGTTGTCGTCCTGGTACGTCTCTTCTTCCATGTGGAAATCATGGTAGTGGTGCAGACCCGTTCCAGCTGGGATCAATCGGCCGACAATCACATTTTCCTTCAGACCACGCAGGTAGTCCACCTTACCGCTGATCGCAGCTTCGGTGAGCACCCTAGTGGTTTCCTGGAAGGAAGCCGCGGAGATGAAGCTGTCGGTCGACAGCGACGCCTTCGTAATACCCAAGAGCAGCGGGCGTCCGATGGCCGGGCGTCCGCCGGCGACCACCACACGTTCGTTCTCTTCTTGGAAGCGGAACCGATCCACCTGCTCGTCGATAAGAAAGTTGGTATCTCCCACTTCCTCGATTTTCACCGAGCGCATCATTTGGCGAACGATCACCTCGATGTGCTTGTCGTTGATGGCCACCGATTGGGAGCGATAGACCTCTTGAATCTTGTCGACCAAGTATCGCTGCAGCTCCTTCTCGCCCAGCACGGTCAGAACATCGTGCGGGTTGATCGGACCGTCGATCAACGGCTCGCCGGCTCGCACTCGCTCGCCGTCTTGCACGTTGACATGGATATAGCGTGGAACCAGGTATTCCCGAACCTCGTTGTGATCCGACTCCACCAGCACTTTACGCATGCCTTTGTGAATGTCGCCCAATCGCACCGTGCCGTCGATCTCGGAAATGATCGCCGGCTCTTTTGGTGTACGTGCTTCAAACAGCTCGACCACCCGAGGCAAACCACCCGTGATGTCCTTGGTTTTCGTGGTTTCGCGCGGGATCTTGACCAGCGTGTCGCCGGGGTAAACCTTTTGCCCGTCTCCGACCACCAAGTGGGAGCCAGACGGAAGCAAATAACGTCGCTCCGTGCCGTCGCCTTTGATGACGATTGCAGGTGCACGTTTCTCGTTTGCCGACGCCTCAACGATGATCCGTTGGGAGAGACCCGTGACCCTATCGGTCTCCTCGCGGACATTCTCGCCTTCGACGATGTCCTGAAACTCCACTTGACCCGCGATTTCGGTCAGAACCGCAGAGGTGAAGGGATCCCATATCACCAACTCGGTGCCCGGCTCGACCTCTTGCCCCTCCCGCACTTGGAGATGTGAGCCGTAAGTCACTGCGTAGCGCTCGAGTTCACGACCCTTGGGGTCCATCAACACGATCTTGCCGTTACGGTTGACGACCACCAAGGCGCCGTCTTTGGAATCGACGGTAGACACGTTGATGAACTTCACCGTACCGGCATTGCGCGAAGCGTGCTTCGACTCCTCCGAGACGCGGCTTGCGGTACCACCATAGTGGAAGGTACGCATGGTCAGCTGGGTTCCCGGCTCACCGATCGACTGTGCAGCGATAACGCCAACAGCCTCACCAATGTCGACCGTCTTACCAGTGGCCAGGTTGCGGCCGTAACATTTGATGCAGACGCCCCGGCGCGACTCACAGGTGAGCACCGACCGGATTTTCACCCGCTCGATGCCGGCCTCTTGGACCTTCGCCCCCATCTCGACGGTGATCTCCTCGGCCAGACCCAGGAGTAGCTCTCCGGTCATGGGATCGTAGATCTCTTCCTGGCTCACCCGACCGACGATGCGATCGCGCAACGGCTCGAGAATGTCTCCACCCTCCATGATCGCCGACACGTAAATACCGTCGATGGTGCCACAGTCGTCCTCAGAGACGATCACGTCCTGGGCCACGTCCACCAAGCGGCGGGTCAAGTAACCGGAGTCCGCGGTTTTCAACGCAGTATCCGCCAAACCCTTTCGAGCGCCATGGGTGGAAATGAAGTACTGCAACACCGTCAAGCCTTCGCGGAAATTGGAGGTAATCGGCGTTTCGATCACCTCACCAGAAGGTTTCGACATCAAACCACGCATACCGGCCAACTGGCGCACCTGCTCACGAGAGCCACGGGCGCCCGAATCTGCCATCACGCGAATCGGATTGAAGACGTTGCTGATTTGCTCTTCTCTCGACATCTCCTTGAACATTTCCTCGGAGACGTTCTCGGTCACACGGTGCCAGATATCGATGATTTTGTTGTGGCGCTCGCCGGCGGTGATCACACCCGCGGTGCGCTGCTTCTCGATCTCCACCACCTCGTTACGGGCGGTGTCGATAATCTCGATCTTCGTCGACGGCACAACCATGTCGTCAATGCCGATGGAAATACCGGCCTTGGTGGCGTAGAAGAAGGAGATCTCCTTCATTTCGTCGAGCATCGTCACGGTCTTGTCGTTACCGAAACGGATGAACGAGTAGCTCACCAAATTCTGCAAGCCCTTCTTCTTGAGCAAACCGTTGATGAACGGCATCTCGTCGGGCAGCTGCATATTGAAAATCACGCGACCGACTGTGGTGTCGATCAAGGTGTTGCGCACGTCTTCCATTTCGGCGTGAACTACGTCTTGATCGTTGTACTGCTTGGTCAGATCGATCAGATCACCCGTGTAGCGAACCTTGATTCGAGTCTGGGTCTCGACATCTTCGGCGTGCAGCGCCAAAAGCACCGAGTCGAAGTCCGGGAAGAGCCGGCCCTCGCCCAGGGATCCAGTTTTTTCCAGGGTTAGGTAATAACCACCCAAGACCAAATCTTGACTGGGAACCGCCAACGGCTTGCCGTTGGCCGGTGACAGAAGGTTGTTCGAAGCCAACATTAGAATCTTGGATTCGATTTGTGCCTTCGGCGACAGCGGCACGTGGACCGCCATCTGATCACCGTCGAAATCGGCGTTGAACGCCGCACAAACCAACGGATGGATCTGAATCGCTTTACCTTCGATCAGGGTCGGCTGGAACGCTTGAATCCCGAGGCGATGCAGGGTAGGTGCGCGATTGAGCAACACCGGGTGATCCTGAATCACTTCTTCTAAGGCGTCCCAAACGGCGTCTTCTTCTCGCTCAACCATCTCTTTAGCGGCCTTGATGGTGCCCACCAAACCCTTATCCTCGAGACGGTTATAAATGAACGGTTTGAACAGCTCCAGGGCCATCTTCTTGGGCAAACCACATTGGCTCAGGCGCAGCTCCGGACCGACGACGATCACGGAACGACCGGAGTAATCGACACGTTTGCCCAACAGGTTTTGTCGGAAACGCCCCTGCTTGCCCTTGAGGGTGTCGGACAACGATTTCAAAGGTCGATTGTTGGATCCCTTGAGCACGCGGCCCCGACGACCATTGTCGAACAGCGCGTCCACCGCCTCTTGAAGCATGCGCTTCTCATTGCGCACGATGACTTCGGGCGCACGTAGCTCGAGCAGTTTCTTCAAGCGATTGTTTCGGTTGATGACCCGTCGGTATAGGTCGTTCAAGTCCGAAGTGGCAAAACGGCCACCGTCCAAAGGCACCAACGGCCGAAGCTCCGGCGGAATGACCGGAATCACTTCCAGGATCATCCACTCCGGGCGATGACCGGAGCGACGGAAGGCGTCGATTACTTTAAGACGTTTGGCGGCCTTGAGGCGACGGATCTGGCTCGTATCGGTTTTCATGACGATACGTAGCTCTTCCGCCAGCTCGTCAAGGTCGATGCGTGACAGCAGATCTTTGATCGCCTCCGCGCCCATGCGAGCCTCGAAAGCATCCTCACCGTACTCGTCCCGTAGCTCGCGATAACGCTCTTCGGAGAGCAGCTCGTTCTCTTTCAGCTCCGTATCACCGGGATCGATGACGACGTAGCTTTCAAAGTAGAGAATCCGCTCCAGGTCCCGCAGAGAGAGGTCCAACAAATGGCCGATGCGACTCGGCAGGCCCTTGAAGAACCAAACATGGGAGACCGGGCTGGCGAGTTGGATGTGACCCATCCGCTCACGGCGAACTTTGGAGCGAGTCACCTCGACTCCACATTTGTCGCACACCACACCGCGGTGTTTCATGCGTTTGTATTTTCCGCACAAGCATTCCCAGTCCGTGATCGGACCGAAAATTTTGGCGCAGAAGAGACCGTCCCGCTCCGGTTTGAAGGTGCGGTAGTTGATGGTTTCTGCTTTCGTTACCTCACCGTAGCTCCACGCACCGATCTTTTCAGGTGATGCGACAGAGATCCGGATCGCGTTGAAATCTTTCAACGACTGGGGCTTCTCGAAAAAGTTGACTGGCTGCAAAGGTGCCTCCTTCGATTTTCGAATATCCGGATCAGGCCTGCAAGAGCTCGACGTCAAGGCACAAGCTTTGAAGCTCACGTACCAACACGTTGAACGATTCGGGGAGACCCGGATCGTCCGGAACTGCTCCCTTCACGATGGACTCATAGACCTTGGAACGGCCTTCGACATCATCCGATTTGACGGTGAGCAACTCTTGAAGAGTGTACGCCGCGCCGTAGGCTTCTAGGGCCCAGACCTCCATCTCACCGAAACGCTGACCACCGAATTGCGCTTTACCGCCCAATGGTTGCTGGGTAATCAACGAGTACGGCCCGATGGAACGAGCGTGAATCTTGTCGTCTACCAAATGAGACAACTTCAACATATAGATGTATCCGACGGTGACTTGGTTCTCCAGCTGCTCACCGGTCATGCCGTCATACAGCTGGGTTTTTCCAGAAGTCGGCAAACCCGCTTGAACCAAGAATCCCTTCAAGGATTCCTCGCTAGCGCCGTCGAAGACCGGTGTGGCGAATTTCACCCCTAGGGCCATACCCGCCCAACCGAGATGGGTTTCCAAGATCTGCCCAACGTTCATACGACTGGGAACACCCAAGGGGTTGAGCACGATCTCTACTGGCGTGCCGTCGGGCAGGTAAGGCATGTCTTCCTCGGGAAGAATCCGCGAGATCACACCTTTGTTACCGTGACGTCCGGCCATCTTGTCGCCCACCTGGAGCTTACGCTTCATGGCGACGAAGACTTTCACCAACTTGATCACGCCCGGGGGTAGCTCGTCGCCTTTTTGCAACAGCGCCACCCGTTCCTCGTTGACCTTGTGCAGGACATCGATGTGGGAGTCGGTCTTGCGATAGACCTTCTCTACCTGCTCGTGGACCGAGTTGCCCTTGAGAGGCAGACGAAGAATCTCTTGGCGATTTAGCTTCATCAAGGCGTCATGGCTGACCTTGTCACCTTTTTGAAGCACGGTCTCACCGTCCCGATTGACCACATCAGCCATAGCTTCGTGGCCGTCGAGCAGGTCGCGAATCTTCTTGTTCCGCTCTTCGGTCAGAATGCGAATCTCATCCTTGATGTTTTTCTTCATCCGGGAGATTTCCGCATCCTCGATCTCGAGCGCACGTTGATCCTTCTCCACGCCCTTGCGCGAGAAGATCTTGACGTCTACTACCGTGCCATCGATGCCGGGCGGAACCTTCAGGGAGGCGTCGCGAACGTCACCGGCTTTTTCACCGAAGATGGCGCGCAACAGCTTTTCTTCAGGCGTCAGCTGGGTCTCGCCCTTCGGCGTGACCTTGCCGACCAAGATATCGCCCGCTTTGACGTTGGCGCCGATCCGAACGATACCCGACTCGTCGAGGTCCTTGAGCGCAGCCTCGGACACATTGGGGATGTCGCGGGTTACTTCTTCCGGTCCCAACTTGGTATCCCGAGCTTCAATTTCGAATTCCTCGATATGGATAGAGGTGTAGTAGTCCTCCTTGACCATCTTCTCGGAGATCAAAATCGCATCCTCGAAGTTGTATCCACGCCAAGGCATAAACGCCACCAGCACGTTGCGACCCAGAGCGAGTTCACCGAGTTCAGTACAGGGGCCGTCCGCCAGCACATCACCCTTGCTCACCCTCTGCCCTTCTTTGACGATGGGCTTTTGGTTGATGCAAGTGTTTTGGTTCGACCGACGGAACTTCGTCAGCTGGTAGATATCAGCACCGAAGTCCTTCGCCTCACCGGTTTGATCGTCCTCGGCCTCGACGCGCACGATGATGCGCTCCGCGTCGACCAGATCGACCATGCCCGCTCGACGAACGCTGACCACGGCACCGGAATCCCGAGCTACCGTGCCTTCGAGCCCCGTACCTACCACCGGCGAGTCACTTCGCAACAAAGGCACGGCTTGGCGCTGCATGTTGGAGCCCATGAGCGCCCGGTTGGCGTCATCATGCTCAAGGAAAGGAATCAGCGCCGCTGCCACCGAAACCAACTGCTTCGGGCTGATATCCATGTATTCCACGCGCTCGCGTTCAACGGTGATGAAATCACCCCCGGACCGGGCGATCACTCGCTCGTCATGGAACCAACCGTTTTCGTCGACGGTGGCATTCGCCTGAGCGATGACGTATTTCTCTTCTTCCCATGCGGTCAGGTAGAAGGCGTGAGGCTCGACCTCGATCAGCCGCTTGCCGTCCTTCTTCAGCTGACCGTTGACCTCTTTCAGGTCGTCACCGGTGAGCACCTGTCCCAACCTCTTATTCGAGCCGCCGGTACGAACCACCCGGAAGTGATCCAAGACCCGGCCGCCTTGCACCAACTTATACGGACTCTCGATAAAGCCGTAATCGTTGATGCGAGCGAAGGTTGCCAGGGAAGAAATCAAGCCGATGTTCGGTCCCTCAGGGGTCTCAATCGGGCAGATTCGACCGTAGTGGGAGGCGTGAACGTCACGCACCTCGAAGCCGGCCCGCTCACGGGAGAGACCACCCGGTCCCAGAGCGGAGAGACGGCGTTTGTGGGTCACCTCCGACAAGGGATTGGTCTGATCCATGAACTGAGACAGCTGCGACGAGCCGAAGAACTCTTTGATCGCGGCAATTACCGGCTTAGAGTTGATCAAATCGTGAGGCATAGCGGAGTCGATGTCCTGATGCACGGACATCTTTTCCTTGATGGCCCTTTCCATGCGAACCAGACCAATGCGGAATTGGTTCTCCAACAGCTCACCCACGGCTCGAACACGACGGTTACCGAGGTTGTCGATGTCGTCGACCCGGCCGATGTCTTTGTGCAGTCGGAGCAAGTACTCGATCACACGGTAGAAGTCGTCGGCAGAGAGGGTCTTCTGCTCCACCGGAACTTCGGTGTCGAGCTTAATGTTGAACTTGAACCGGCCGACACGCGAGAAGTCGTAGCGCTTGGCATCGAAGAACATGCCGTAGAACAGTGACCGAGCACTCTCAAGGGTAGGAGGATCTCCGGGACGCATCCGGCGATAAATCTCCATCAACGCTTCTTTGGAATTCCGCGTTTGATCCTTGGTCAAGGTGTTGGTCAAGAGATTGCCGGTCAGCTCCCAATCCGGGAAAAAGACCTCCAGATCCGTGGTGTCACGGCCGTCGAGGCGAGTCTCCAAATCTTCCGGGACCAGATCGTTGGCCTCGAAGAGAATTTCACCGGTCTCCAAGTCCACCACGTCAGCGATGAAATAGGCCCTTTCGAGTTCCGCCATGGAGACGTCTTGCTCGATGTTGTCCTCGGCGCCCATCTCATCCGCCTTCTCCTTCGGAATCGAAATTCCGGCAAAGATTTGGTAGTGGCGACGGACACCGCGACTGGAGCGATCACGCAAACGCTCTTGCTCGATAACCTTGAAGGGTGCGTTGAGCTTGTACCGGCCCTCACCTAGGATCGACAAACCCACCGAGACATAGAATTGGCGCAGAATTGCCTCGTTGGACTCGAGGCCCAACGCCCGCAGGAAAACCGTGCCGTGGAATTTGCGCTTGCGGTCGATACGGACCGAAAGCACCTCTTTTTGGTCGTATTCGAATTCGACCCAAGACCCGCGGTAAGGAATAATTTTAGATAGGAAGGTGCGCTTACCGTCCTTGGTGAAGAAAACGCCCGGGCTACGGTGTAGCTGACTGACGATCACCCGCTCAGTACCGTTGATGACGAAGGTGCCGTACTCGGTCATCAACGGGATTTCACCGAAGTAGACCTCTTCTTCTTTCGCATCGCGCATCATGCGCGTTCCGGTCTCCGGATCCTTGTCGTAAACAAAGAGCCGGAATGTCACCTTGAGCGGCACCGCGAAGGTCATTCCACGCTCTTGGCATTCCGAAATCGAGTACTTCAACTGTAGCTCGACAGGGCCGCCACAGATGTCACAGCGGACGACGCGATTCTTGTTGTCGGCACCACATTCAGGACACGACACGACCTCTTCCAGAGGATGGTCGGTCATGATCTTGGCTCCGCAATTGGAACAATCCATGCGCAGGTATTCGAGACCTTGCAGGGTTCCGCATTTGCATTGCCAATCACCGATAGTGTATTTCACGAAATCCAGGGAACAGGTCTCCCGGAAATCAGAGAAGGGGAAGATGCTGGTAAAGACTGCTTGCAGACCATGGTTGCCCCGTTCTTCGGGCAACAGGTTCATCTGCAGAAAACGCTCATAAGACCGCCGCTGCACGTCGATCAAATTTGGGATCGGCAGGGTGGTCTCAATCTGCGAGAAGTCTTCGCGTGGCGCGATTGGCGTTTGGATCCCTTCGCTCATAGAATCTCTACGCTCCTTTCGGCAAGAGCTTGGCGCCGCTTGGACGGGTAGGAATAAACCTGGGACGACTCGGCGAGTCATCCTTCACCGGACTCGGGCGGAGTGCTGTAGTCAATAGCTCGTAGGGTGGGCAGGGCATTTGCCGAGTCCTCACCCACCTAGCCAGGCAGTCGAGGCTGCGATCCTTCAAGAGCTCACCTTCTTCGGGGGCGACTATGCATGTAGGTGGCTATCGGCTTTCCAGAATAGAAGACACCATGTCCCTCCCGCGGCAATGCCGCGGTTTTGAGGAACATGGTCGTTTCGGTGTCTCGCAATGCTCGAAAGAGACCGCCCCGATGGAGGACGGCCTCAAAAAACAGCTTACCACCCTTTTCAAGGGTGGTCGAGCATGTGCGGAAAACCGAATTACTTGAGCTCGACTTGAGCGCCGGCTTCTTCAAGCTGCTTCTTGATGTCTTCGGCTTCTTCTTTGGTGGCACCTTCCTTGATCGGGGAAGGCACACCCTCGACGAGTTCCTTAGCCTCTTTCAGGCCAAGGCTGGTGATCGAACGGACCACTTTGATGACGTTGATTTTCTTGTCACCGAACGAGGTCATGACCACGTCGAATTCGGTCTGCTCTTCCGCGGCGGCATCACCACCACCACCGGCAGGGCCGGCAGCAACAGCGACCGCTGCGGCAGAGACGCCGTAGTGATCTTCCAGGGCCTTGACGAGATTGTTCAGCTCGAGAACGGTCATCTCGTCGATTTGCTTGATGAAGTCTTCGGTCACGATGGCCATGTCTTCTACTCCTTGAAAGGCGGTCTTCGAAATCTTCTTGTCTCGTATCAATCTTGAAATCGGCGCAAGCCGACATTGCAGACAGTGTCAGGACGGTGTGTGGGTCCGAACTCGTGCTCAACTTTCCTTTTGTTGCGCGATCTGATCGAGCACCACCACGAATCCCTTGGGAATCGCAGCCAAGGTGCGGACCATATTGGTGATCGGCGACTGCAGGAGGAACAGCAGCTTGGCGATCAGCTCCTCACGGCTCGGCAGGTTGGCAATATCTTCAAGGTCGTCGGGGCTGACGGGTTTACCGTCGACTAAGCCGCCCTTGAACTCGATGACCGGCGCTTCCTTGCGGAACGTGGTCAACGCCTTGGCCAAGGCCACCGGATCGTCTCCGATATACGCCACAGCCGTGGGACCCGTGAACTCGTCTTTGAAGTGCTCGAGGCCTTTACCCTCGACCGCGCGCAAAGCCAAGGTGTTTTTGACCACCTCATATTTGCCGCCACTTTCACGGATCTTGTCCCGAAGCTCCGTCACTTGAGGCACCGTAATGCCCTTGAAGCTGACCAAGAATGCATGAGGCGCAGAGGCCATACCTTCTTGATAGCTCTCGATCGTCGCTTGCTTTTCGCTTCTAGTTGCCATGGTGCTATGCCTCCAGGCTCTGTAGGACAGTTTCGTCCAACCTGAGACCCGGCCCCATAGTAGAGGAGATGCTCACGCCTTGAACATATTTGCCCTTGGCCACAGCGGGTTTGGCGCGCATCACTGCTTGTACCAGACTCACTGTGTTCGCATGGAGCTTATCCGCGTCGAAGGAAAGCTTGCCCAAGGGGGCGTGGAGGACACCGGCCTTATCGACCCGGAACTCCACTTTACCGGCCTTGATGTCGTTGATCGCCTTGGTCACATCCATGGTCACGGTGCCCGATTTTGGATTGGGCATCAAACCACGTGGACCGAGGACTCTGCCAAGTCGACCGACCACCCGCATCATGTCGGGGGTCGCGATAACCGCGTCGAAATCGACCCAACCATCCTGGATTTTCTTTGCCAAGTCGTCACCACCCACGTGATCGGCGCCGGCCTCTTCCGCTTCTTTGATTTTTTCGCCACTGGCGAAAACTAAGATGCGGACCGTGCGGCCTGTGCCGTGGGGTAGAACGACCGTTCCGCGGACCATTTGGTCCGCATGCTTTGGATCGACACCCAAATTGAGCGCGATCTCCAGGGTCTGGTCGAATTTGGTGTAGCTGACGTCTTGCAAGAGCTTGATCGCTTCCGCGAGCTCATAGGGACGGTCTTCCACCTTTTCGGCTATCTTGCGATGATTTTTTGTTTTCCTAGCCATACCAAACCTCCCCGATCAGCCCTCGACCTCTAGACCCATGGAACGAGCTGTTCCAGCGATGGTCCGCATCGCGGCTTCAACAGAAGCTGCGTTGAGATCGGGCATTTTGGTCTTGGCGATTTCTTCGACCTGCGCTGACGTCACCTTACCCACCTTATTTCGGTTGGGAACTCCGGACCCCTTCTGGAGCCCGGCCGCTTTCATCAACAACACGGCCGCGGGCGGTGTTTTGGTAATGAAAGAATAGGTGCGGTCAGCGTAAACCGTGATAACCACCGGGATGATCGTGCCCATGTGTTCCTGGGTACGAGCGTTAAAGGCCTTACAGAAGTCCATAATATTGACTCCTGCCTGACCCAACGCCGGACCCACGGGCGGAGCTGGGGTTGCTTGGCCGCCGGGAATCTGCAACTTAATTTGTCCGACGACTTTCTTTGCCATTAATTGCCTCTCTCGGTACAGACGGAGATCTCGGATGAACCGGATCCCCTCCCGTTAGAGCTCTGGTCAGAGCTTCTCAACTTGAAGGAAGTTCAGCTCGACCGGCGTTTGGCGTCCGAAGATCGTAACCATCACTTTCAGCGTATCGCGGTCGAGATTTACCTCTTCCACGACACCAGTAAAGTTGCTGAAAGGACCGTCAATGATCTTGACCGGCTCACCTTTCTCAAACACGTATTTGGGTTTCGGCTTCTCCTTTGCCGAGGTGACTTGATCGAGAATTCGATCAACGTCCTCCTGCGTCAAGGGAGTGGGCTTCTTACCCGTTCCTACGAAACCTGTGACCTTCGGGGTGTTCTTCACCACATGCCAGGCCGGGTCGGACATTTCCATTTCGACGAGAATATAGCCTGGGAAAAATTTGCGCTGAGTCTCGCGCTTTTTCCCACCTTTGAGTTCGACGATGGTCTCGGTCGGAATCCTCACCTCGCCAAAGGCATCCGCCATGTCCAACGCTTCTGCGCGCTGTTTGAGCGTTTCACCCACCCTCTCCTCGAATCCGGAGTACGTGTGGACGATGTACCATTGCTTGGCGGACATTACAGACCTAAAACCTGGAACAACTTCTCGTAGGTCCACTGGATGGCGGCATCCGCCAACCAGAGGTAAACAGCGAAAATGAAGCTGGTCACCACCACTACGATTGTGGTCTGGGTGACCTCTTGTGCATTCGGAGTGGTGACTTTCTTCCATTCGGCTTTCACCTCGGGAAGAAATTCGTTGAAGAAGTACTTGATCTTTTCCATCGAACCTACTTCATAAGTCGAAATTGGCACGGCAGGAGGGACTTGAACCCGCAACCGCCGGTTTTGGAGACCGGTGCTCTACCAATTGAGCTACTGCCGTACATAACTTGGATGCCCGAAGGTCCTATCGGAGCCCTCGGGCACGTGCTTACCGCGTCCATGTCGCGGAAGCGGGAAAAACGTCGAGGTTCAGGCGTCAACCTTATTCGACGATCTCGGTCACAGTGCCCGCACCGATGGTGCGACCACCCTCGCGAATGGCGAAGCGAACACCCTTCTCCATTGCGATTGGAGCGATCAGCTCCACCGACATATTTACGTTGTCTCCGGGCATCACCATCTCGGTGCCTTCGGGCAAAGCCGAAGAACCCGTCACATCTGTCGTGCGGAAATAGAACTGGGGACGATAGCCGTTGAAGAACGGAGTGTGACGACCACCCTCTTCCTTCGTCAGCACGTACACCTCGCCCTTGAACTTCGTGTGAGGATTGATCGAACCCGGCTTCGCGAGCACTTGCCCACGTTCCACGTCGTCTTTCTTCGTGCCACGCAGCAAGATGCCGACATTGTCGCCTGCGCGACCCTCGTCCAGCAACTTGCGGAACATCTCGACGCCGGTCACGGTAGTTTTCGTCGTGTCGCGGATTCCAACGATTTCGACCGTCTCACCGACCTTGACGATGCCGCGTTCGATGCGACCCGTAACTACCGTACCGCGACCCTGAATCGAGAAGATATCCTCGATCGGCATCAGGAAGTCTTGATCCAACACACGCTCGGGCTCTGGAATGTAGTCGTCGACTGCACCCATGAGTTCCATGATGTTGTTGTCCCAATCACCCTCGCCGTTCAGCGCGTTGAGCGCCGAGCCGCGAATCACCGGGATATCGTCGCCGGGATACTCGTAAGACGACAGCAGCTCACGCAGCTCCATCTCCACCAGCTCCAACAACTCCTCATCGTCGACCATGTCGCATTTGTTCATGAACACAACCAACGCCGGAACACCGACCTGGCGAGCCAACAAGATGTGCTCGCGGGTCTGCGGCATTGGACCGTCCGCGGCAGACACGACCAGGATCGCGCCGTCCATCTGGGCGGCACCGGTGATCATGTTCTTCACGTAGTCGGCGTGGCCCGGGCAATCCACGTGGGCATAGTGACGGTTTTCCGTCTCATACTCCACATGGGCCGTGGCGATCGTAATTCCACGCTCACGCTCTTCCGGCGCCTTATCGATGTTGTCGAACGCGGTAAAGTCAGCCAGACCTTTGTCTGCGAGCACCTTGGTGATCGCAGCGGTCAGGGTGGTCTTTCCGTGGTCGACGTGACCAATAGTACCGATGTTGACGTGCGGCTTATTCCGCTCGAACTTTTCTTTGGCCATGACCTTCAGACGCCTCCTCAAGAGCGGCACCACAATTACATGGATCGCTCGGGATGGTGTTCTAAACAGGGTTCCTAGGTAGATCGACCTAGAGTTTCATGGAGCCCACGACCGGACTTGAACCGGTGACCTCTTCCTTACCAAGGAAGTGCTCTACCACTGAGCTACGTGGGCTTGAAACTTGACACCTCTCCGGTGGACGGCTACGCCGTGCCTTACCGAAAACTTTCTTCAAATCGTGAACTCTGTGGAGAGTCGGGCTAAACCGACGCCGTTGAGTTCACAGCTACGCAGAGGGCGGCGACCCTACCAAAAGAGTGCCGCGCATGTCTACGGTGAGCTGCGAACGGGCTATCGCCAGCTCGCCTCTAACTCGCAAAGATGGAGCGGGAGACGGGATTCGAACCCGCGACCAACAGCTTGGAAGGCTGTGACTCTACCCCTGAGTTACTCCCGCATTTCGGCCAATCCAACCAGCCGTCGACGGCTGGCAGCCGCTTGAAATTATTGGTGGAGGCGGGTGGATTCGAACCACCGTACGCATTCGCGGGCAGATTTACAGTCTGCTGCCTTTGTCCACTCGGCCACACCTCCACGAAATCTTCCCGCAATTCCGGGGAATCACCGACTGATGGAGCCGGCACCCGGACTTGAACCGAGGACCTACTGATTACAAGTCAGTTGCTCTACCAACTGAGCTATGCCGGCCAGTCCGTCGGCAGGTGTTGCCACCCAGAGCTTTCGCGGTCGCACCTGTCACGCTACGATGCAGCGCCCGGCGGAGGACGGATTGTAACCAGCTTGCCTTGGGTACGCAAGGCGTTTTCTGATCTTTTTTCAACGCTTTCCACCGGCTACGGCTACACGGTCGGCGGTGGGCAACGGATCATTGGGAGCTGATTGAACGCTGGCGAATTGCCTCATAGAGCAGCGCAGCGGCTGCGGTTGCGAGGTTGAGAGATCCGACCCGACCACGCATGGGCAGACCCACCAGCTCGTCGCAATTTTTTCGCGTCCGCTCCCGTAGGCCGCCGGACTCGCCGCCGACGCAGAACAACACCTTGCCCGTCAGCTCGATCTCCCACGGAGGCTTGCCGGCGGCGTCCGCCCCGTAGACCCAAAAACCTTCGGCCTTCAGGCGTTCTATCTCCAGCGAAGAATTGGTTATTCGTTCGAAGGATTGCCATTCTGCCGCTCCGGCAGAGGTCTTGATCGCACCGGCCGTCAATGGAGCGGAGCCTCGATCACGAATCATCACATTGCCCACCCCGGCACCTTCGCAAACCCGCAGCAAAGCCCCTAGGTTTCGAGCATCTTGGATATCCTCGACCAAAACTAGAAGCTCTGAATCCGGCCCATTCGGAGTCGCCGATGCTTGTTCGGCGGCGGCGGCGACAAAACCATTATGGGTTTGCCCGGCGGCCATTTGGTCCAACTGAGTGGCCGGCACCGGCCTGAACCCAACACCGTGCCGTTCACACAGGGCTTCGATCTCGGATCGGCGCTTGCCTCGCTGCGCGCTACAAACGACCTCAAGAACCTCTTGGGGTCGATGCCGAAGCAGCTCACGGACAGGATGGAAGCCAAAAACTTGCCGTCGATTGGGAAGATCCAACATGGAATGCTCAGGAAAGGTCTTTAGACCTCCATGATGTCCTTCTCTTTAGTGGCCAGAATCTTGTTCATCTCCTCGATGTAGTGGTCATGAAGCTTCTGGATTTCATCAAATCCCCGATGCTCGTCGTCCTGGCTGATCTTCTTATCCTTCTCCAGCTTCTTCAGCTGATCGTTTCCCTCCCGACGGGCCTGGCGAACGCCGTTTCGGCTGCTCTCGGCGATGTCATGGGCTTTGCGCGCCATCTCCTTGCGTCTTTCCTCGGTCAGCATCGGGATCGGAATCCGTACAACCTTGCCGTCGTTCGAGGGGTTCAAGCCGAGACCTGAGGTTTGAAGGGCCTTTTCAATCGGGCCGATCATGCTCGGTTCCCACGGGTGTGCCGTCAACAGATGAGCATCGGCGACCGACAGATTCGCCACCTGATTGAGCGGCGTCGGCGTGCCGTAGTATTCGACTTGAACTCCATCCAAAATCGCGATCGAGGCGCGGCCCGTGCGCAAAGTCTTGAGCTCGTGGTGAAGATGCTCTACCGCCTTTTTCATCTGATCCTCAACTTCGCGGAAGACCTCTTTCATAACAACTCCTTGAAGCAAATCGTTCGACTGGGAAATTCGACTGGGTAGGTCGTGTCGATGTGCGAATCCTCTCCCGCTAAGCTCTGACTGTCAACGTAGACCCAGCCTCCTGTACGCGAAAAGAGGCGACGAGCATTACTCATCGCCTCCCTTGCCGGCAAAGCCGAGCTGCTACCTATCCTGTGAGTCAACCGCGAACTCGAGATCCGACCTTTTCACCGTGCAAAACTCTCAAAATATTGCCTTTGATAGCCAAGTCGAAGAGCTGGATCGGAATGTTGTTCTCGCGGCATAAGCTGATGGCTGCGGCATCCATGAACTGCAAGTTCTGCTCCAGCACCTGTTGATATGTCACCTCCGGCAAGAGTTCCGCATCGGGATCCTTCATCGGATCCGCGCTGTAGATTCCCGTCACTTTGGTGGCCTTGAGCAGGATCTCGGCCTTCACCTCGCTGGACCGAAGAGCGGCGGCGCTATCGGTGGTGAAGAACGGGTTGCCTGTTCCGGCTCCGAAAATCACCACCCGCCCACGCTCGAGATGCCTGACGGCTCGACGGCGAATATAGGACTCCGCCACCTCCTTGATCTCGATCGCGGTCTGCACTCGAGTCACCACATTACGGCGTTCAAGCGCATCCTGTAGCGCCAAGGCATTAATCACCGTCGCCAGCATTCCCATGTGGTCGCCGGTTACACGATCCATACCTTGCTTTGCTACTGCCAACCCTCTAACGATATTGCCGCCACCGATGACTACCGACAGCTGCACACCTAGCTTGTAGACCTCTTTCAGCTCGTCCGCGATCTGATTGACCACGACCTCATCGAGGCCGAAGCCTTTATCGCCCATCAGGGCCTCACCGGAGAGCTTCAGCAGGACCCGACGGTAGGCGAGATCACCGCTCATGGGCCGGCTCACTTACCAGCCACTTGCGCCGCCACCTCGGCGGCGAAATCTTCCTGCTTCTTCTCGATTCCTTCGCCGAGCTTGAAACGAGCGAAACGTCGCACTTGGATGTTCTCGCCGATCTTCGCAACTTTCTCGGTGATCATTTGCTGGACGGTTTTGTCCGAATCTTTGATGAAAGGCTGCTCGAGCAAGCAGGCCTCGGAGTAGTACTTCTCGATCTTGCCCTTGACGATGTTTGGAATGATCTTCTCGGGCTTGCCTTCGGCGCGCATCTGCTCGGCGTAGATCTCCGCTTCCTTTTCAAGAATGGAAGCGGTGACTTCTTCCCGTCGAACAAAGGCGGGGTCCGCGGCGGCAATGTGCATGGCGATATCTTTGACCAGGCCCTGGAAGTCTTCGGTGCGAGCAACGAAGTCGGTCTCGCAATTGACTTCGACCAACACACCGATCGAGCCGTTTCCGTGGATATAAGAACCAACGGCACCCTCGGCCGCCACTCGCCCGGCTTTCTTCTCGGCCGCAGCAAGACCTTTCTTGCGCAACAAGTCGACGGCCTTCTCCATATCGCCTTCGGACTCTTGCAGCACTTTCTTACAGTCCATCATGCCGGCGCTGGTGCGCTCACGAAGCTCTTTCACCATCTGAGCGGTGATTTGCATTTTTATCTCCTTCTCGGGCAATTCTCGTCTTGGATTTCGTCCCAGCTATCTCGTATTTCACCCAGGCAACGTATTGGACCTGTCGGATCGAAGCTCGATGAGATCATCGAAGATCTGCGAACAAGGAGACCTGCAGGTTTATCGGCGTTTGCCGAATCCACATCGTGGGTGCTCACGGGATTTCTCGGTTTTTCTATATCTATATACATGCAAAGAGGCCAGACCGTATCTTAAGCCGGTCTGACCTCTTCCCAAACGGCCTCGATGGCCGATCGATTCGATAGCTTCCCCTGCGCTTATTCCGGTGCTGCGACGGCCTCGTCTGCCGCTGCCGCCGGAGCTTCTTCGGCTTTCGGAGTCGCTTTCGGCTCAGCAGGAGCAGCTGCTACCGGTGCAGCCTCAGCAGGCTTCGCGGCAGGAGCATCCTTGCCGGCGATCATCTGTTCTTCCTGCAGCTTTCCTGCGCCGGCGAGATATGCATCGGCGATCTTGCGAGAGAATAGACGAATCGTGCGAATCGCATCGTCGTTGCCGGGAATCACATAGTCCACCAACTCCGGATCGCAGTTGGTGTCCACGATCGCGATCACGGGAATGCCCAGCTTATTGGCTTCGGCCACCGCGATGGCTTCCCGCTTCGGGTCGACAATGAAGATCGCGTCCGGCAAACCGCCCATATCCCGGATACCCGAGAGATTGCGGTCCAGCTTCGTGCGCTCGCGATCGAGACGCAGTCGCTCTTTTTTGATCAAAGGAGTGGACTCATCGTCCATTTTCCCTTCGATCTCTTTCAAGCGGTCGACGGAGTTGCGGATGGTCACATAGTTGGTCAGGGTACCCCCCAACCAACGGTGAGTGACGTAAAACTGGCCGCAACGCCTGGCTTCTTGGGTAATCGCTTCTTGGGCTTGGCGTTTGGTGCCTACGAAAAGCACGCGCCGACCATCACGCCCAAGGCGGAAGACGAAATCTGCAGCTTCGTGGAAGCGACGCAAGGTCTTTTGCAGATCGATAATGTAGATCCCGTTGCGTTTACCGAAGATATACCGACGCATCTTCGGATTCCAACGACGGGTCTGATGACCAAAGTGGACACCTGCTTCGAGCAGGTCACGCATCCTGAGTTCAACCACGGCTCTATCTCCCTTACCGTTTGCTGAACTGGTAACGGGCACGCGCGCCCTTCATGCCATATTTCTTGCGTTCCTTCTGACGAGGATCGCGAGTGACGAGGCCGGCTGCCTTGAGCTTGGGGCGAAGCTCACCGTTGTATTCCATCAGTGCGCGGGTAATCCCGTGACGAATGGCACCGGCTTGACCAGAGTTGCCTCCACCTACGACCGTCACCGTGATATTGAATCGCTCGGCGGTATCGGTCAGAGCCAAAGGCTGTTTGACAATCATTTTTAGGACTTCATTGGCGAAGAAGTCGTCTAAAGACCGTTTGTTAACGGTGACCTCTCCGGACCCAGGACGCAAGTAGACCCGCGCGGTGGCGGTCTTGCGGCGGCCTGTGCCGTAATACTGAACTTCGCTCAAAGCATTCTCCTCGCTGGGCTGAATCTCGCCGGCTCACGCCGAAGTCGATCGGCTCAAAGCTGGGCCGGGGACATATCCAACGACTGGGGTTGTTGCGAATGGTGCGGGTGATCTGGGCCGGCGTACACCTTTAGCTTGCTATGCAGAGCACGACCGAGGCGATTCTTGGGCAACATGCCCTTAACCGCGAGCTCAACCAGCCGCTGGGGATGCTTGGCGCGAACCTCTCGGGCCGTCTGCTCCGTCATGCTTCCGGGGCGTCCGGTATGGCGTCGATAGATCTTTTGATCTTCCTTGTTACCGGAAAGCAACACCTTCTCCGCGTTGACGACGACGACGAAGTCGCCGGTATCTGCGTGTGGGGTGTACATCGTCTTGTGCTTGCCGCGCAGAGTGCTGGCGACCACCGAGGCAAGTCGGCCCAGACGCAATCCGGTGGCGTCAACCACATACCACTGCCGATTAATATCGGCGATCTTCGGGCTATAAGTCTTGTTCATCGTCCGAGTTTCCGTCTGGGATCTTGTAGGCGGTTGGCTTGAATCGCCGAACACAAAAGTACCGAGTCTTCGCGCTGCGAAGGGCGGCCGATAATACGAACCACCAACAGCGATGTCAAGAGGTCCGTACTTAGATCGTGGAGTTTCTTGTCTGGTGCCGGGGGAATCTCCCATCGAACGCATGGGCGCTCACGGGATATGCTCGGGGCCGGCAGAGCATACACTAGGAGCAGCGTCGCTCGGAGGAATTTTTTTCGTGACCGTAGACACTCTAGAAGACACGACTATTCTCGACGGCAAGTCCGTCGCTTCCCAAATCCACGAAGATCTGGCCAAAGAAGTACGGCAGCTGATCGCCGATGGCGGACGGCAGCCCAAGCTTGTGGCCGTTCTGGTGGGCGACAACCCCGCTTCGGCAGCCTATGTGGGCAGCAAGGCCCGCACTTGCGCGAAGGTAGGCATGGCCGGCGAAACCCTGAGGTTAGACGCGAAAGTGACTCAGGAATCACTGGAGTCGGAGATCAGCCGCCTTAATCTCGACGCCGAAGTAGACGGAATCCTGGTGCAGCTACCACTTCCGGCCCATATTGACGAGCGTCGGATTCTCGAGCTCGTGGCACCGGAAAAGGACGCCGACGGTTTTCACCCCGTCAACGTGGGACGGCTTTGGACCGGAGAAGATTGCCTGGCACCGGCTACCCCTTCGGGCATCGTAGAGATGCTTCGCCGGTGTGACGTTCCCATGGCCGGTCGCCATGCGGTGATCGTCGGACGTTCCAACATCGTCGGCAAACCCATGGCGGGTCTGCTGTTGCGGGAAAACTGCACCGTCACGATCTGCCACTCACGCACCCACGATCTGCCGGCCGTCTGTCGTCGAGCTGACATCTTGATCGCGGCCGTGGGCCGGACCGCCATGGTAAACGCCGATTTTGTCTCTGAAGGAGCAGTCGTGATCGATGTCGGCATGAATCGAGTCGACGACGCAGAAACTGTGCAACGCCTTTACCCCGGCAACGAGAAGAGGGCGGCTCGCTTCGCCAAGAAGGGTTATATTTTGACCGGTGACGTAGACTACCAGCGGGTGCTCGGAAAGGCGTCGGCGATCACCCCGGTTCCGGGCGGAGTCGGCCCTTTGACGGTCGCCATGGTGGTCGCAAACACCTTGCGAGCTTCCCTGCGCAAACAAGGCCGTGACCCCGAGACAACGCGGTGAACCGATTTCTGGTGGGCATTACCGGCGGAATGGCCGGCGGCAAGTCTACGGTCGTACGTATGCTCGGCGAGGCTGGTTTCCATGTGGTCGACGCCGACCGGGTGGTTGCCGACCTCTACTCGCCGGGAGGTTCGGGAGCCCAGGCCTTAAAGGGCCTGCTCGGCCCCGAGGTACTCGACCCTTCGGGAGCGGTCGACAAACCCAAAGTGGCGGCAGCGATTTTTTCCAACCCGGACAAACGCCGCGCGGTCGAGAAGGCCATTCATCCCCTCGTTCATCAGCGGTTCCGCGAGATTGCCCAAACCCTCAGCGGGGTAATCGTCTACGAAGCAACGTTGCTGGTGGAATCGGGGCATAGCCGAGGATTCGACCTCACCTTGTCGGTGGAGGCGGACGAGCAAATTCGCTTGAAACGAGCCGTGGGCCGGGGGATGTCCGAGTCGGACGCCCGTTCCAGGCTTAAAGCCCAAGGTGACGGCGAGGTGCGGAGGCGAGGGGTGGACCGAATCCTCTGGAACGACGGCTCTTTGGAAGATCTGCAAGCTAGAGTCGGCGAGCTGGTCGCCGAACTCAAGTCTAAAATTTAGCAGGCTGTGGCGGAAGTCTCATCGCGCTGCGAGCACGCCTTTTCCGCCGACTCTTCGTTGGAAAACCTCGACGATTCCCGAATCGCCTGCGGTTTTCACGCCTCGATTCGACGAAAAATTCGCTGCTCTCGCTGGCGCGAGACTTCCGCCTATTCGGCTACTTTCCCGTCCGCGGCCTATAACCGGCAATCCTAGTCTTCTGAGACGTCATCTCCTGAGACACCATCTTCGGAGACATCATCTTCGGAGACACCATCTTCTGAGACGCTGTCTTCGGAGGAGGTGCCGGCGAGGGCGGCGGCGGATGGTCGCTCAACATCCGGGCGGCTCTCGAGTTCTTGGATGAAGCTCTGCATTCGAATCCCACGGCGGACCATTAGGGGGTCCAATTCTCGAGTATCGGCCAGACCGGCTGCAGCCATGAAGGCATCGACCTCCGTTTGGGCCACTTGATCCAGCTTTTGGTCAACCTCCAAAGCGATCAGCTCGGTAGGTGTAATGCCTCGCTCCGCTGCAGCCACCTCGACCATCAGCTCACGAACCCGGACTTCGAGGGCAGCTTCCAACAACCGGCGACGCTCGATTTCTAGCGATTCGAGCTCGTCCGAAACCAGACTCCGAACTTCGGCTTCGGTCACAGGAATACCTCCCACCTCCGCCAGCACGCTCTCGGCGCGCGGCGGTTTTGAAGGCGTTTCCTCTGCCACTAGGCTGTCGGAATCTCCGAGCAGAAACCAGATTACGGTTCCTATGGTTAGGCTGGCGACCAGCATACAGGCTCGACGAATATTTTCAGTTTGAGGGGGGACCGACCGATCGTGCATGGATCTCTCCATTGTCAGTGATCGCAGCTCCTGGGCAGCTTCCGGATAAGGAAGCTTCGCGCCCCGCACGTTGGCTGCGAAGAAACCGGCAACTGACAACACGGGCTAAATAGAAAAAGCCGGACACGATGTTCGTGGCCGAACAAGACTTCGAATGCATCTCCAGCTCGGCGTTACTAGCTCAAGCCGGCACTGCGCCCGTGCCCTTATCCAGGTTTCGGGCGCAACCTTCTGCGACAGCGACTCTAGTGGAAGCTTCAAAGGATGATCAACATGTCGCGGAAGCTTCTGCGATTTTGCCTCAACTTACGAGAATTCTCAAGTAGAACCACTGAATTAGTGATTTGCTACGTCAGCATAGCGGCAAAGCCCTGGTTATTAGGCGTAGTCCAGGTTCATCAGGCGTAGCCCAGGTTCATTGGGGCAAAGCTCCTAGCCGGCGAGAAACCAGTCCTTCCAAGATGCGCGTATGGGCAATACCCCGGCGGCGCATTGACGGGGCATCCATCATCTCTTCGGCCAACCTCAACAGCGCCGTTTTCTTCGTGCCGTCCAGGGCCTCTCGTCGCGCGTAAGCAACCAGCGCCGAAGCTCCGGTAGCCCACGGCCGTCGCGCTCGAGGATCCTCCCAACCCTTGGCTCCGGCCAATGCCTCCGCGGTCGTCAAGAGATATAGAGCCGATCTGCTGGAAAAGAATGCATCCAATGAGGTGGCCACCGCTGCGGTCACGGACTCCAGCTCCTCGCCTTCCAGTTGGCCGTGGCCGCCCAAGAAAACAGACAGGCTTCGACTCCGTAACGTGGTCAACAAACTTAAACGTGAAGCTGTCAGCAATAGGAAGTGGCGTGGAGTTCGCGCCGGCGGCTCCTCCAAGAGCTTGAGCAACGCGTCGGCCGCGCCTCCGCCGAGGGTTTCGGCCTCAGCGACGACGAAGACTTGCCCCCTGGCCTCGAAGGGTGAGGAGATAGCCGAGCGCGCAAAAGCTTTCGTGGCATCCACAGAAGTCGAGGTTCGCAGGTCCCGCTCCAGAACGTGCAAATCGGGGTGAAACCTATCGGCTCCTTTTTCCGGCCATAGGATCCTTCGACAATGGCGACAGGCCGTCTGGCTTTCTGGGTCGCAACCTCTCAACTCCGACTCGTTGTCGCACAACAACGTCCTCGCCACCGTGAGCGCAGCTTGGCGACGGTCGGAAGCCTCACCACCGTAAAGGATGGTCGAGGGATACAGCCGATCCCGACGGGCGATTTCCACTAGCTCGGCAAGCCCCGTCACAGCTTTGCTCCCGCACCCGTGGAATCCGCGTTCTCAAACAGACCTTCCAAAACGGTCTCAACTTGAGCCCAAGTAGCGCCGGCTTCCCCACCGGAGTCGACGACCACAAAACGATCGGAATTTTCCTCGGCCAATTTCAAAAAGGCCTCTCTAACCCGGGTGTAAAACGCCAGGCCTTCCACATCTATGCGATCCGGCGGCCCTTTGCTCCGATCCTTCTTCTGCCCACGTCCTTGGGCAATTTCCGGCGGCAAATCGAATAATAACGTCTTGTCCGGCCGGCGGCCTTCGGTCGCCAACAGATCCAGTCGATGGATCCAGCTGGAGCCCAGGGAGCGACCGTGGCCTTGGTAGGCCAGCGAGGAATCCGTGAAGCGATCACAAAGTACGTGGGCACCGGCGGCGAGCGTAGGCTCGATGTGCTCGAGCAGGTGCTGCCGCCGACTGGCGAAAACCATCAGGGCCTCTACTCGGCCGTCGATCTCACCCCATTTGGGGTCCAAAAAGACCTCCCGAATGGCGTCACCTAAGGGGGTGCCCCCCGGCTCCCGAGTGGTCTCAACCCTCTCACCTCGCGCGCGGAGCCACTCGGCCGCGCGCATTAAATGGGTTGACTTGCCACTGCCGTCGAGCCCTTCGAAGGTCAGAAAAAGCGCCATGGTCTCGATTTCACCGGGCTCGGAGCTTAACTTTCTCGCCAATGGTATTCAGGATATGACGCAGACCGTCGTAGTCGGGATGCCGGACACGAATCCAGGCGTTGGCCATATAACCGGCCTCGACGGGCTGGGTCGAGGCCCCCACAGGCGGCAGGTGATGGTCGATAATGTTCTCAGAAATTTGGTCGAGCAGCTCGATCCCGTCGTAGGCGGTGATTCTGCCGTCGCGGTCGGGTCTGAGATTGATCAAACCGGCCGAATAGCGCCGGCTGGGCTGCTGAGAGGGGCGACCGTGGACGATGGCCATAGCCCACTCCTTGTACACGTCCATCTCATTGCCCGCGCAATACAGATCCCAAGCGCCTACTCCCGGGGGGCGGCATCCGATCTCTGAGAATTTGAGGCCCTTTGGGCCGTAGAACCACTCCATGTGGGTCGCCGAGGTGCCGATGCCGAGGGCGTCGATCACCTTCTTGCCCATTTCCCTCACCTCGTCGTATCCCTCGGCTGCCACGCGATTGGTGGCAATAAATTGGGGCGAAATCCAACGAGTGCGCATGGCCTCGAGCACACCCGGATAGTAGTGGGTGATGAAGTGGTGCATGATCTCTCCGTCCACACAGATGGTGTCGAAGAAACCCTCGTGACCTTCAATGAATTCCTCAACGGCGACATTGGCGCCATCGGCTAAGCGGCTTTCGACGATCGCGTTTTCCAGCTCCTCGTCGTTGCTGCATTTGTAGGTTCCGGCGGCGCCGGCGCCGTCTCTCGGTTTGATGATCACCGGATATCCGACCGAGGCGACAAACTCGCGGCAATCGGCCGCCGAATCGGTGCCCAGGCTTTGGGCGCACGGGATGCCCGCCTCGCGCAGAGCTTCTTTCATCGCGGGTTTGTCGCGACATAGGTGGGACGTCCTCACGCTGGTACCGGGAATGCCTCGGGCCTCCCGGACCTCAGCCGCAGCCATGATGTGGGCCTCCACGGTGGCCTCGAGGCGATCGACCCAACCCAAAGATTGGACTTTCTTGACCGCTTCCATCATCGATGGCTTATGGACCACACTCGGCACTTGCTCGTAGTGGGTCAACCAACCCTTGATCTCGTCCGGCAACGATTCCGTGGGAATCTCACCGATACCGGTGACCGTCGCGCCGGCAGCTTTCAAGGCGCGCACGAATTGGCGCTGGTTATATGGGAAACAGGGTTCCACAAAAATGACATGCATAGGTTGGGTTCCTCGGCAATGCAGGGTTCGCGGCTCGGAAGAAGAAGTGCGATGGGTTGCCGTACCGACAAATCTTAACACCGAGGAGACGTGCCTAGACGGAAGAAAACGGGACTGCCGTTATCCTCACTCGGGGCGCGAACATCTGGACCGACACGAAACCCCGCCCCCCATCCGTTCGTAGGACATTAGAGTCTCCCTTTCGAGCCGACTCCCGATCCAACCATTGTCCGCTACCATTGTCCGCTACCCTTATCCGCTCCCAAGAGCCGAAGCCGCTCTCTGATCTCAGGAGATTTTGATGCGTCCCAGATTTTCCCCCCTCGGTTTGACAAATCTTTTTTTGCTCGCCCTACCGCTTGCGGTGCTGAGTTTGGGCTGCCAATCAGAGCCAAACGAGCCGGCTGCTGTCGAGCCGCCGGAAGTCGAACGACCGTCCCGCCAATACGAAATCGGTCAGTTGCTCGACACCATTTCCTACGGCGGAGCCTCTTTTTCTCCGGATATGACCAAAATCCTGGTTTCAAGCGACAAATCCGGCATTTTCAATCTCTACGCAATACCTATCGAAGGGGGAGAGCCCGAAGCGCTGACCCAATCCACCGAGGAGTCTTTCTACTCCCGGGGCTACTTCCCAAACGACGAACGAGTCCTCTTCTCCGCCGACTCGGGTGGCAATGAGCTACATCATCTCTATGTGCGAGAACTCGACGGCACCACTCGCGATCTAACCCCCGGTGAAGGTCTGAGAGCGAGCTTTTTCGGTTGGCGCCTCGATGACCAATCTTTCCTGATCGGCACCAACGAGCGAGATCAACGGTTCATCGACGTCTATGACTATCGAGCAGACACCTACGAACGGGAGATGGTCTTTAAGAATGAAGGCGGATTTTTCTTTGCCGACCTATCCCCAGACCGGCGCTACGTCCTGTTGTCCAAGACCGTGACCAACGCCGACACTGACCTCTACCTGCACGACCGAGAAAGCGGTGAAACCAAGCTGCTGACCGAGCAAGAAGGCGACATCAATTATTCCGCCATGGGATTTGATCCGTCCGGGGACTCTTTCTACTTCACCACCGATCTCGATAGCGAGTATGGCTACCTCGTCAAGCAGGATCTGCAAACCGGCGAGCAGCAGGTCTTGGTCAAGACCGATTGGGACGTGCTTTATGGCGGCCCCTCACGGAGCGGCAAATACATCACCGCGGCGATCAATAACGACGCCAAGACCGAGCTTCGGCTCTACCAAGCCGAAGGCATGGTTCCCGTTGAGTTGCCCGAGCTGCCCAATGCCGAAATCAGCGGGCTCGGCCTTTCGAAGGACGAGACGATGATGGCCTTCTATGCTTCGTCGAGCAAATCGCCTTCCGATCTTTACGTCCACGAAATCAAAGGCGACGGGGCTCCTCGCCGCCTGACCCGTTCTCTGGCTTCGTCGATCGACGAGCAAGACTTGGTGGAAGCCAAAGTCGTGAGATTCGAATCCTTCGACGGCCTCGAGGTGCCGGGCGTGCTCTACACCCCCCATCAAGCCAAGAAGGACGGGGCCAAGCTTCCCGCGCTGGTTTGGGTGCACGGCGGACCCGGCGGCCAAAGTCGAGTCGGCTTTAGCGCGTTGATCCAATACTTGGCCAACCACGGTTATGTGGTCTACGCCATCAACAACCGTGGCAGCAGCGGTTACGGCAAGACCTTCTTTCATCTCGACGACCGAGACCACGGCAAAGGCGATCTTCAGGATTGTATCTCCAGTAAGCAGATGCTGATCGACACCGGATATGTCGACCCCGACCGAATCGGCATCATCGGAGGCAGCTACGGAGGGTTCATGGTTCTCGCCGCCTTAACCTTTGCTCCCGAGGAATTCGACATCGGCATCAACATCTTCGGCGTCTCCAACTGGCTGCGCACCACCCAAAATATTCCACCCTGGTGGGAAGCCCAACGCAAGGCTCTGGAGAAAGAGCTGGGCCCATTCGACGACGAAGAATATTTGAGATCGATCTCACCCCTCTTCCACGCCCAAAACATTGTGCGACCGCTAATGGTGCTCCAGGGGGCCAACGACCCGCGGGTATTGAAAGCCGAGTCCGACGACATCGTCGCTGCGGCAGAGGCCAACAGCGTGCCCGTCGAATACCTGGTTTTCGACGACGAGGGTCATGGGTTCGCGAAAAAAAAGAACCGAGAGCGGGGTTATGCGGCGATCCTCAGCTTTGCCGACAAATACCTGGGCTCCAAGGAAGCGGCGCCCCCTTCGCCGTCTGCGGAATGAACTCTCGAAGCTTCGCCTGACCCGGCATCCTTTGAAGGGCATCCTTCTTCGGCTGGCGCCACCCCAAACCCCCGCTCACCGGCGGGGGTTTCTTTTTCACCCCTCCCCTCGACCCAAATCCGCCCGCTCGGTTTGGTAAGCTTCTGAATCCGCAGACCACCCACAGGGATTGACACTCCGTCGATCCGGACAAGGTCGGAGAGGGATCACCACCGGATGACCTGGGAAATTGCCTTCGTCTTTGCAGTTCTAGGCTTCGCGATCATCAGCTTCGTCTTGGAGCGCCAACCTCCAGATCAAGTTGCGATCACCGTGCTGGCGCTTGTTGTCGCCGGCGGCGCTTTACCTTGGGCCTCCACGCTGCCGTCGGTCAAAGAACTCTTTGTGGTTTTCTCGTCACCGGCACCGGTCACCATCGCGGCCATGTTCGTGCTCTCCGGAGCGCTGGAAAAGTGCGGGGTCATCGAGTGGATCGCCACGGGCCTCGGCAAACTGGCCGGGTTGGGATATCGGCGGTTCTTGCTCATCTTGATGGTTGCGGTAGCGGTGATCTCCGCCTTCATCAACAACACGCCCGTGGTCATGGTCTTCTTGCCGGCGGTTCTGTCTCTCTCCCGGACCCTCGGTGTACCCGCCTCGAAGATGCTCATTCCTCTTTCCTATGCCTCCATATTCGGCGGCACCTGCACCTTGGTCGGCACCAGCACCAACATTCTCGCATCGAGCATCCTGGAAGATGCGGGTCAACCGCCGATCGGCATGTTCGAGATCGCCTGGGTTGGCATCCCTCTATTGGTCATGGGCTGTATCTACCTGGTCACCATCGGCCACCGTTTGCTGCCGGAACGGGAGACGTTGACGTCTCTGCTCACCGACGAAGAGCGCAAGGAATTTCTCACTGAAGCCTTCGTCCAGGTCGGTTCGCCGCTGGTGGGCAAGTCGATTAGTCAGTCCGGTCTGTTGAAGGGCAAAGGCGTACGTATGCTCGAGCTGGTGCGCGAAAACGTGGCCCTGCCCGTCGACCCCCGTGAGACCACCCTGCTGGCCGGCGATCGCCTGGTGCTCGGCTGCCGGCCTTCGGGATTCGCCCACGCCCGCAGCATCGACGGCCTGGACCTGTCGTCCACCCTCGGGATGGGCTTAGAAGCCATCAGCGCCCATGAGGGATCGATCGTTGAAGGTGTGATCGGCCCCCGCTCGACCCTCGTCGGCCAAACCGTCCGCGACATCGCTTTTCGCCAAAGATTCCGCGTGATTTTGATGGCGATCCATCGCCGCGGAATCAACCTGCGCAAGAAGATGGACAACATCAATCTTCAATCCGGCGATCTGCTCTTGATGATGGGCACTGACCAAGCCATCGAAACCCTTCGTCGCAGCGACGACATTCTGTTGCTGGATCACCCTCCGACGCCCTCGCGCAGCAGCCGGCAGAAAACTCCGATCGTGCTCGCGACCGTCGCGTTGGTGATCCTCTTGGCGGCCCTGAACATCATGCCCATTGCCGGCACCGCCCTGGTCGGCGTAGCGGTGATCCTGGCCACCGGCTGCTTGACCCCCAAAGAAGGTTATGCGTCCATAGAATGGGGGATCCTGCTGCTGATTTTCGGCATGCTCGGCCTTGGCCTCGCCATGAGCGCCACCGGGGCTGCAGACCTACTCGCCCAATTGATGGCCAAGATCGCCGGTTTCTCTTTCATTCCCAATGAGATCCGACCTCTTGTGGTGTTGGGCGCCCTCTACCTGTTGACGATGGTGATGACCGAAACGTTGTCCAACAACGCCACGGTGGTGTTGATGACACCGATCGCCCTCAGCCTCGGGCCGAGCTTGGGTGTGGACCCGAGACCGTTCGTGATCACCGCCTGCCTGGCTGCTTCGGCCAGTTTTTCAACCCCGATCGGTTACCAAACCAACACTTACGTTTATGGCGTCGCCGGTTATAAATTCACCGACTTCACCCGGGTGGGTCTACCGCTTAATTTCTTGTGCTTTCTCTTGAGCATTTTCATCATTCCGCGCATTTGGAGCTTCTAGCCCCATGAGCACTTGGTTCTTTTTATGCCTTCTGGTCGTGGTCAATTCCGCGATCTGGGTCTTCTTCGACGCTTCACGCCTGAGGGATTCTCGCCACGCAGGTGTCGGCCCCCTGGGCACGCCTCCCCAAACCTGGGCTGCCATGGTTTTTCTCGTGTGGCCGATCGCGTTTCCCTACTACCTGTCGAAACGGCCCTTGAGCGAGGACCTCGAGGAGCGATCCGGCCCTCCTCCGCGTTTTGTCACCGAAGGATTAACCGCCTTTGCGATGCTGGTCGGCCTATTGGGCTTCGGCATTTTCGGGGGCCTGCTCGCCATGGGTGAGCTGCAGATGTCGATAATCGGATTGGTGGTAGCCGCCGCTGGGATCTTCGGCGGCCGCAAGACCCATATGACGAGGGAGCACGACAAGGTAGAGCTCGGGTCCCTCGCCATTGAACAAATCGGCTTTGCCGCACCGGCGGCCGACGAGCACATCGGGGACGAAAGCGAGGCGCCTGCAAATCTCGATCAATATTTCGCTTCGATGCGCCGAGCAAGTTCCGAAGGCCCTTCAGCTCCCCCACTCATCTCGTCTGCCCCCGGAAACCGAGCTCCTGAGCCACCTCGACCCGTGAACTCGCCACCGGACGGTCCACCACCGGGCGTTCCCTATGCGCCGAGCTTAGGCTCGGCTCCTCAGCCGGCCGCACCTCAACCGGCCGTACCTCAGCCGGCCGTACCTCAGCCGGCCGCACCTCAGCCGGCCGCACCTCAGCCGGCCGCACCTCAGCCGGCCGCACCTCAACCACAATTGCCCTCGGGGGTTCCCTATGAACCTCCCCCGCCAGGGCAGCCCTATATTCCCCCACTAGTTCAGGCACCGCCGGCCTACACACCACCGGCTCAAGAGCCGGGAGTTCCTGCCGCGAAGCCACCGGAAGACCCCCAGGCCACCGTGGCCCTCTCCCCGTCGGCTTTGCAGCGTCAAATGAACGGCGTGGACCGGGGTACCGCGCCCGAGGGTTCGCTGCCGGCTCCCCCTGTTTCGAGTTCGCCGTCGGTATTCGTGCCTCCCGACCCACCCCCGAAATCCTCGCAGGACGTGCCCCGGCCACCGGCAGCCGTTCAGCGCCGGCTGCCGCGCCCCCCTGCCGCGACCCCAAATCGAAGAACGTCGGGCACGGCTCAACCCGTAGGCTCCTACGCGTTTGCCGCCAAGGAAAGCCCCTTTTCCCGTGGGTTGAAATTTTTGGCAGCGGCCTTTGGAGTCGTGGCAGTCGCGGGTTTGGGATGGCTGGCTTGGAATCAATGGATGCCGAGCACGGAAACTTCTCCATCCGCCGACACTGCCGATCTTGATCCACCGGACGAAGAGAAGGGTTCTGCTCGAAAAACAGCCAAAGCAAATCCCAGCCCCAAAATCAAAAACCGGCGAGAAGGCGGCACCCTGCCACCCGAAAAGCCGCCCGAGATTGCCGAAAGCTCAGGCTCGACAACCCAGGACGTCGTCGTGACCCCGGAGCAAATCAAACCGTGGACGGAGGAATACATTCAGTGGATGGCGCCTCTCGCGCTACAGCTGGACGAAATCGATTTCGAAGGCATTGATCAAAGCCGCTGTCGGGATCTCCAAAAGCATCTCCGCTCCGTAGAGTCTAATATCCCCGAATGCCCGGACTCCGAAGTCGAGAATCTGCTCGGCTTGGCCCTCCCGATTCTCCATTCCAGCGCCGACGCCTGTCGCGGCGACAACGAGGAACGCTGGGCGTCCAGTCTGCTGGAGGCCAAGAAGCTCATCCACAAAGCCCAGGTTCTCTTGGACGAAAGATACCGTTTTGCCGGAATTTCGGAACTCGAGCTGGAAAGCGCTATCGGAGTCCAACGCTCTCCGTCTTCCATTTCTGGACGCTGGCTGATCGAGATGGAAGAAAAAGGCGTCGGGCAGACTTTCGTCGACGAAGATTTGGAGGGTCTCTTGGGACAGGACGACTTCGGAGACGACTTCGGGAATGAAGACCTTGGGGATGAGGACCTCGGGGATGAAGACCTCGGGGATGAAGACTTCGAAGAAGAATTCCCAGAAGATTCAGACGCCCTGGATGAGGATGCTTTGGACGAAGAGGAGGGCTTCGGCAAACCGTAACCCGATCGACCTGATCCCTGGAAGTTCATCGGCCGTACCGGCTCAGGTGAGACTCAGGAAGGAAAAGGGCGTACCAGCTCCAACACCTCGTCGTGCAGACGCCCGTTGGTGCCGATGCCGCTGCCGGCGTCAAAACGGGCCTGCCCCTCAAAGCTGGAGAATTGACCTCCCGCCTCTTCGAGAATCGGCTGGATCGCCGCCACATCCCAAGGAGCCACCTCGGGGTCGACCATCACGTCGGCCCGGCCGGTGGCCACCATGGCGTAGCCGTAGGCGTCACCCCAGGTTCTGCGCAAGCGGGCTCGGTCAAAAAGTCGGTGCGGAGTGTTCTTTTGTTCTTGCCCAGGGAAGTCACTGCACAAAACCAAGGCTTGATCGACCCGATCGACGGACGACACCCTTGCCCTTCGGCCGTTCCACCAGCAGCCTCCACCCTCAAATGCATAGACCGTCTCTGCCAAACCGGGCAAGTGAATGACACCGATACGAGGTCGATCGTCCTCGACCATGGCGACCAAAACTGAATAGAGGGGCACACCGTGAACGAACCCCTTGGTGCCGTCGATGGGGTCGAAGATCCACGTCCGGCTTCCCTGACCCAATTCGTCGTCGTATTCCTCCCCGACCAGGGAGTCGTCCGGGAATCGGTTGCGGACACCCTCACGTAACACCCTCTCGGCTTCGCGATCCGCCAGAGTCACGGGGGTGCCGTCCGCTTTTTCTTCTGCCGAGATTCCGGTTTGAAAATAGGACAGCGTTTTCCGCCCGGCTTTCCAGGCCAGGTCGACGGCAAATTCCGCCAGCTCGGCTAAGGTCGGCTCTACGGTTTCGGCGGTTTCGGCGGTTTCGGCCATCAGATACCCGTTCCAAATGCTCTCAGCTGATTTTGCCTTTGGCGATGGCCGCTTCCACGGTCAAGATGGTTTTTTCCATCTTGACCCTTAGGGCTTGCTCGAATTCGATCTTTGGGAGGTCCAACGCGACGATCTCCTCGTAGGAAACACGTTTTTGCCAAAGCACGGTCCCCCGATCGTAGACCCGCATTTCGAACATCTTGGCCTCTACGCCGAGATCCTCTGCCTGCAGATGAAACTCCCGGCCTTCGTGCACGAAAATCTTGTTGCTTCCTGTGATCATGACCGGCAGAGCTTATATCAGCCCGAGCTCTTCCTCCAACGAGCCGAGAATCGACCTGGAGAGCAGCACCGACGATGCCCTCCGATGCTCCAGCAGCCGGCAGGTTCCCTTGCCGAGCAGAACCCACCAGCTCATGGCTCTCCCTGATCCGAGGACTCTCCCTGATCCGAAGACTCTCCTTGATCCGAAGACACAGAGGCCGCCGAACTGCTCGGCACCCCCAGATCGAAGACGTTGCCCCAAAAAATGGACTTCTTCTGCGCTTTGATTTGCAGCATCGCCGTCAGCAGGACTGCCTGAACTTGCTCACTCAGACGGCGCACTAATTTTCGGTCTCGAGCCGCCTCAGGTGGATACTCACGCTCGAAATGCATCGGCTCCATAAAAACGGTATGCCATTTGGAAGGCAGCGGCAGCGGCGGCAAAAAAGGAAAGGTCGGCGTGATGGGCAGACCCGGCCAGCCGGAGAATTGTTGCCACCACTTCCAGGGCAGGAGCTTCAACACCGGATAGACCTCCGCACTGCCTACGGTCACAAACGGCAAGATCGGTGCGCGATGTTTAAGGGCCAGCGCTATGTAGTCATGGCGTCCGAAGCTGTGCAAACGATAGGTCTCCCGATAAGGGGCAAACGCCCCCTTCACTCCCTCGGGAAACATGCCGAGAATCTTGCCCTGCTCCAAGACCCGAGACGCATTCTCACGGCTCGCCACGACCCCGCCCAATTTGGTGATCACGCGGCCGATGGGCTTGAACCGCAGCAATGCCGGATGAATGAGGAACCGAGGGACACGTCCCGTTCCACCGGCCAGCTCATGCAAAACCATCATGGCGTCGAAGGGCACGATATTCCTGTGAAGTCCAGTCAGCATGACCGGGCCGGTGGGTGGAATATGCTGCAAACCCGTGACTTCCACCCGCCAGTAGTAGTCGTGAAGGAATCGAAAGACCGTGTGGCCCGCTTTGGCGATGAAATGCCTATCCAAACCGTCGGAATCGACTGTGGAATCGACCGAGGAGTCAACGGTGGGATCATGGAACTCCACCGCCTCAGTCTTCGGCGACGGCTCGGGTGCCGATGAAGGTGCCGGTAAAGGTGTCGATGATTTAGTCATGTGGTTCGGCTGAACCCAACGACTCGAGAGTGTCCAGCGAGATCACGAATCAGCTTTGGACCACCTAGGTAAGAGCGAACCCGCACCGCCTCCTCGACCCAGTCGCCTTGGTCGTATCCGAGTTCGATCAACACCCTTGCCTCAGGTCTCAAGCGGACGGCATCTTCGAGCAGGGCGGTGATCACCGAACGTCCGTGGTCGTCGGCAAACAAAGCCGTGTGGGGCTCGAAGTCGAGCACTTCAGCAGACATCTCGCCTGCGGCTTGCTCCGACACGTAGGGAGGATTGCTGACCACCAGGTCGAAATAGCCGAGCCGACAGCAGGACGCCAGGTCCGCCGCCACAAAATTCACTCGACGCTCCACCCCGAGCGATTTCGCATTGCCGATCGCCACCCCCAACGCGCCGATTGAAATATCCGTCGCCGTCACGGTTGCGTCCGGAAACTCACAAGCCAAAGTCACCGCAATGCATCCGGAGCCCGTTCCCAGGTCCAGAATCCGTGGCGCCTCGATCTCCTTGCTGCGCAAATGGTCCAACGCCTCGTCGATCAAATGCTCGGTTTCGGGTCGCGGAATCAGGACGTTCGAATCGACCTGAAAATCCCGACCATAGAATTCTTTTCGCCCCAGAATATAGGCCATCGGTTCACCCGTGCAGCGACGCTGCAAGAGGTCCTCCAACCGACGACCAGCCGTCGTGTCCAATCGACGGTCGTCCCGGGCTCGAATCTGCGCCTCCGTCCAACCCAGAATCTCCCCGAGCAAAAGAAAAACCTCTCGGGGCTGGATATCTGTGGAATCTGGGGAACATCGCCCAGCCTCAGCCAACCGACGTCGACCTTCGGCCACCCATTCGGCCACGGTTCGACTCGGAGGTCCCGAGGAATCGATGCAGGGATTTGAACTCTCGTCGGGGCCAGAGGACTCCGGAGAGCTGGAGGACTCGATAGATCGGGCGGAAGAATCGGCGAAAATCATGCTCCCATTCTAGCCTCGTCCAGGGGTTTCGCCACGGCCGGCGCCTCGATCAAATTGGATCCATCGATCTGTATCTATTCATACAATTGGAGAATGCTCACCCGACAACCTTCTACAATTGTGCGGAAAGCCCCGAATTTGCAGTACTTTCGGGCCGATTCATTTTTCTGAGCGGGTGGCATGGAATCTGCTACTCCAAACCTCTCAGACGGACGAACGCACACCCGAGCCCTACTGACCGAGCACCGCTGACGCGCTGTCGAAGATCGAGGCCGAATGTCCAGGCACCGCCCACTATTTCTCATACCTTGTCTGCTGCTGGCGATTTTAGTCGCCGGCCTCGGTGGCAGTGCGTTTCAGCGAAAGCTGCAGAGCTTCCAGCCGGTGGGCGCGGAATTCGTCGAGTCGGGAGGCGCCTTCCTCGTCACCGAAGTGCGTGATCCGGACACCCAACTCCAGGTCGGCGACCTTCTGCTTCTGGTCCACCAGGAAACCCCAACTAGTCTCGAGCAGCTGCACAAAGGTCTGATTTCCTCGGCGGAAACTGCTCTGCTGGTTCAACGCGGAGAAGGCCCGGAGACCTTGGTTTATCGCCGTCCGGGTCTCGCCATCGATTGGGTCTATCTGATCCTGGCCGGCATCGGCGTCCTCTATTTGCTGATCGGCCTTTACACAAGCCTCAATGATCGCCGCACACCGACTCTGCTCTTCTTCTTGTGGTGCATCACGTCTTCAGCCCTCTTCCTGCTCAGTGTCCGGCCAACTCCCCTAGACCTTACCGATCGGCTGATCTTCCTCACCGATCAAATCGCCCGGGTCTTGATGCCGGCTTTGACCCTGCACCTTTTCCTGGTCTTCCCGGGCCGGCTTTCGGATCGCCCATGGTTGCGCAAAGTGGTGACGGGTCTCTACCTCCCCGCTTTCTTGTCGGTCGGATTCTACGTCGACCAAACTCTGCTGGCCGGTCGATTCACCGGCACGGTATCCACGACTTTCCTCACTTTGATGGATCGTCTCGAGCTGATCTTTTGGGTGGCAGCCTTCCTCGGCGCAGCCTTGACGCTGGCGCTTCGTTTCCATCGTCGACCCGAGTGGGAGCACCGTCGCCAACTGCAATGGATCGTGGTGGGTTTGTTCGCCGGCCACGTGCCCTTTCTGGTCGCCTACGTGCTGCCTTGGGTGCTCAACCTAGGAACGCCGACGTGGTCCACCCTGTTGGCGGTTGCTCCCATGGGGCTCGTGCCCCTCACTTTCGCTTACGCGATTTTCAAGTATCGCCTATTGGATATGGGCTCGGTGCTGCGGGACGCGGTGTCGTACTCCGCCGCGGGCATTGTGGCCATCTTCGGTTTCCAAGGCGCGCAGCTGGCGATTCAACAAGGCCTTGGACCGGACCTCGGGGCAGCGCGAAATATGCTGACCTTCGCCGCCGGTCTGGTGATCGCCGGTGTGCTGGTACCGACTCGCAACGTGGTCGCCGAAGGCCTGGAGCGACTCCAACATCGGGGTTTGTGGGGACGCCGACGCCTGCTCCACGCGCTCGGCGGCAGCCTGCTGCAAGAGCGAGATTTAAAGAAGCTTTGCTCCACCTTGACCCAAGAGCTCTCCGACAGCTTGGCAGCCCGAGTGGAGCTCTATTTGCGCCAAGGCGATGGTCGGCTTCTGCCCATGCACGAGCGGCCTGAAATCCCAGACACCTTGGAACTCGACTCCCTTGGCGACGAGCTGTGGCAACGCAATGTGGAGTCGCTGACCGCAATCCAGCTGCCGGACGAAGTCACCAGTCCCGAGCAACATCTCTACGCCGCCGGCTACCGCTATGCCTTCCCGCTACGGGTACAGAGACATCCCGTCGGCATGGTCTTGATGAGCTACAAATACGACGAGGACCCCTTGGACGGCGAGGACCTCGAGCTGGTCCAAGGCCTGCTTTCACAGGCTGCCCTAGCCATTGAAAACGCGGGTTTGCTGGATCAACTCCATCGCAAGCTGGAGCAAGTCGGCCATCTCCAAGCCGTCAACCAAGGGATCCTCGACTCGTCCCCGGCGGGCATCGCCACGCTCGACGGCGAAGATCGCATCGTTTCGACAAATCCCAGCCTGGCTCGCATCTGTGGTGTCGAACCTCGGGATCTCGAGGGCAAGCGCCTCAGCAAAGTCTTACCGGTTACCCCGCTTCCCGCTGAAAACCAGGGGCCCGTTGAGGTCGGTTATTGCACGGCCGACGGCAAGGAGCGGTATTTGCAACTGCAATTGGCTACTTATCGCTCATCGCCCATGGATGAGTCACAGAGCCTCGCTCCCCAGCTTCGACAAGCCGAGTCTACCGACCTCGACCTCGACCCACACCTCAGGGTCTTGATCGTCCAGGATGTGACCGAAAAAATTTCCATGGAAATGGAGCTGCGGGAAAAAGAGCATATGGCTTCTCTCGGCATGCTCGCCGCCGGCGTGGCCCACGAGGTCAACACCCCGCTGACCGGCATCTCCAGCTACGCCCAATTCCTGATGGCCGGCACATCCGAGGATGATCCGCGTTTTGAGATGCTGCAAAAGATGGAGCGTCAAACTTTCCGCGCCTCTCAAATCGTCAACAACCTGCTCGAGTTTTCTCGCAATCGGCGGGGCGAGATGGCAAAGGTGGAACTTAATTCAGTACTCCGTGAAACCCTGGCTCTGCTCGAGGTGCGCGCCGCCAAAGCCCATGTGGAGCTGAGCTTGGACGTCTCCACGGAGCCGTGCGCAGTGTTGGGTAACGAGGGTGAGCTTCACCAGGTTTTCACCAATCTCGTGGCCAACGCGGTCGACGCGTTGATCGACAGCCCCTCCCCGCGCCGAGTGAGCGTGACCTTGGAAGGCAAAGGAACAAAATTCCTAATTCAGGTGGCCGATACGGGTCCCGGAATTCCGGCTGAGCGTCTGCAGGCGGTATTCAAACCCTTCTTCTCCAGCAAATTGGGCAAGGGTGGTACCGGCCTCGGGCTGGCAATTGCGTACAATATTCTCCGCCGTCACGCCGGTCACATTCAAGCCGAGAACAATCCATTGGATCAGGGCGGCGGCTGCACGTTCACCGTCGAGCTCCCGGCCTACCAAACCGTCACTCACTGAGCTCCATTTGACCCCGGTCTCTCCCCAACAGTCGGGAAAACACTAAGATAGGTCCGATGAACAACATCTTGATCATCGATGATGAAGAGGTCCTACAAGACGTCTTGACCTCCCTGGTCCGAGGCGAGGGCTGGAAACCGCTGTCGGCCCTAACCGGCGAAGAGGGATTGCGCCTTCTCGAGCGGGAAAATGTCGATTTGGTGCTCCTGGATCTCATGCTGCCGGGCATGTCCGGCATGGAGGTTCTGCAGCAAATTCGTCACCACCATCCCGACCAAGTGGTTGTCATCATCACCGCCTTCTCGTCCATCGAAGGCGCCATTGACGCCATGCGCCAGGGCGCCTTCCATTACATCCCCAAGCCGTTCAAGAACGACGAGGTGCTGCTGACCATCCACAAGGGTCTCGAGCAGCGTCGCCTCTCCGATGAAAACCGCGCCCTGAAAGCTCAGCTACGTCAACGCCAAGGATTCGACGACATCATCGGTAAATCCAAACCGATGCAAAAGATCTTCGAGCTGGTCCGCCTGGCCGCACCGTCGAAATCCAATATCCTGGTCCTGGGTGAAAGCGGAACGGGCAAGGAGCTGGTGGCCAAGGCTATTCACCACCACTCTCGCAGATCCGAGGGACCGTTCATCACCGTCAACTCCGGCTCCATGCCCCACGACCTCCTGGAGAGCAATCTCTTCGGCCATGTGAAGGGCGCTTTTACCGGCGCGATTACCGCCAAGAAAGGGCTCTTCGAAGTCGCGACCGACGGCACGATCTTTTTCGATGAAATCGGCAACATTCCGCTCGAAACCCAAGCCAAGCTCCTGCGGGTGATCCAAGAGAAGGAATTCATGCGCTTGGGTGATGTGGAAACCCTGCGAGCCGATGTCCGAATCGTGGCAGCCACCAATGCGGACATCGAAGAACTCGTGCGGGAATCCGAATTTCGCGAAGATCTCTACTACCGCCTCAACGTCATCACCGTTGAATTGCCTCCCTTGCGTCGGCGGACCGAGGACATCCCCCTTCTGGCGCGGCATTTTCTACAGCATTATTCGGTGGAGAACGAGAAGAGCATCCGGGAGATCACCTCACGCACCATGGCCCTGCTGCTCGACTATCCTTGGCCGGGTAACGTCAGGGAGCTTGAGAACGTGATCGAGAGGGCGGTGGTGCTTTCGACCTCCGACGAAATCGACGTGGACCTCCTGCCCCCCAGCGTTCGGGAGCCGAAGTCCATACCCGAACACGCCGTCACCATGCCGCTCAACGGTTTGTCGTTCAAGGAAGCCGTGGCTTCCTACGAGCGGCAATTGATCGTACAGGCGTTGAAGTCTTCCAGCGGTGTTCAGAAACGCGCCGCAGAGGTGTTGAAGGTCAAACCCACGACCCTTCACGAAATGATGAAACGGCTAAAGGTCTCCGCCGACAACCTCGAAGCCTAATCTTCCCTTTAGGAATCCCAAATAGACCTCGCATGCTGTCGAGTCTCGAATCCCGCCGGGTCTCAAGGAGCCCAAAACTCCTACCCAGCATCGCCTTCGTCTCCATCCAACAGCCCGTGTCCAGCCACGACCCTGCACGCCGGCTCGTTCGGTTCGATAAGATTCGAGACCGCCCGGCGAGAGAGCCGGGTGATCATCACTGCCGGCCGCCCCAATAACTGCCAGATAACTGCCGATTTATTCGCGGCCTCGTGGAGGCGCGTTGTTAGATTTCCTATTCGATCTCCGCCACTTCGTCTTCCTGGGCCTCAACGCCGTGGCCGTGGGTTTGGCTGGCAGCCATGTGGTCATGTACAAGCGAGACTCGAGAGCCGCTACCGGCTGGTTGGCGTTGATCGTCACCCTGCCCATCCTCGGCGCCCTGCTCTATCTGACTTTTGGCATCAATCGAATTTTTCGCCGGGCCGAAGCCGCCTACCGAGGCTATGAGCCATTTCCCAACATGCCTATCCGTCGACCGGTGGCCGCGAGCGAAATCGAGAAGCTAGGTATCCCGACCCTTGAATCCCTAGCTGCCTTTGGCGACCGTATTACCGGCGCGCCCTTGTGCGGCGGCAACCGCATCCAGCCGCTGGCCTCCACGGGGCGAGCGTTCGCGGCCATGCTCGAAGCCATCGATTCCGCCGAGCAGTCAGTGAGCCTCCAAACCTATATCTTCGACCACGACACTGCCGGCCTGAAATTTCTCGCCGCGTTGAGCAACGCAGTGCAACGGGGGGTAGAAGTGCGAGTGTTGATCGACGCCGTCGGTGATCGCTACACCCGCCCGCTGATGCACGGCGTCTTGACAGCAGCCGGCGTGCGCAGCGCGATCTTCATGCCTACCTTATTGCCACGCTATTTCGCCTACGCCAACCTCCGAAACCACCGCAAGCTGATAGTCGTCGACGGCCGAATCGCATTCACCGGCGGAATGAATATTCGCCAGGGTCATGCCGACGAGAGCGTGGAGCATCCGCTCCTGGACTTTCACTTCCTGGTCGACGGCCCGTTGGTGGGCGCCCTGCAACGGGTGTTCGCCGAGGACTGGTCCTTCACCACGGGCGAGCGACTGCTCGGTCCCCTTTGGTTCCCCGAGCCGACTTCGGCCGGTCCGGTCATCGCTCGGGTGATCAATGACGGCCCAGCAGAGAATTTCGGACATCTTCGATGGATCTTGCTCGGCGCTCTGGCCTGCGCCCAACATCGAGTCCGGGTCGTCACCCCCTATTTTCTACCCGATGAAGGACTGATCACGGCCCTCAATATGACGGTTCGGCGTGGCGTAGACGTTGAGATCCTGATCCCCGAGCACAGCAATCTTCTGGTGGTCCAGTGGGCGTGCCGTGCGACCCTATGGCAAGTCTTGCAGAGCGGTTGCCGGATCTTGGTCAGCCCCCGCCCCTTCGATCACAGCAAGCTCATGGTGGTCGACGACGCTTGGTCGTTCTTCGGCTCGGCCAATTGGGATCCTCGCAGCCTGCGCCTGAATTTCGAGCTGAATCTCGAAGCCTATTGCCCCGAACTGGCCGCCGAGCTGAGCGCAACGATCGATGAAAAACGAGCCAAAGCCAGGCCTATCACCCTCGAAGAGGTCGACGCTCGTCCGATTCCCATTCGCCTGCGAGACGGAGTCGCTCGCCTCCTGACCCCATACCTCTAGTCCAGACCTGTGATCACAGCCCGCCGCTTCCGCTATGATCCCGCAGATGATCAAACCCTATTCATCGGATCGCGGCCCAAGGCACATGTGTTGGGTGCTCGGCCCGAAAGCCGCTTCCGATCCGGACTTGAGGCAAGCTGCAGATCGATTGCGACGCGCCGGTCATACCCTGGACGTACGCTTGACGTGGGAAGGTGGCGACGGCCGACGTTGGGCTGAAGATGCGGTTGAAAACGGCGCCGAGGTGGTGGTGGCCGGCGGAGGAGACGGCACGTTGAACGAGGTCGTCAACGGGGTCTTCGGTGCCGACATCGCCGTGGGATTGCTACCTTATGGAACCGCCAACGACTTTGCCCAAAGCGCCCGAATCTTGGCCGGCAACCCCGCGGCAGCCCTTGAGCACATCACCCATAGCAGACCCCAAGCGATCGACGTGATCGAGGTCAAAGAGCTCCGGGAGCCGAATCGGGAGTATCTCGCGGTCAATATGATCACCGGTGGATGGTGGACCCAAGTCACCGCCGAAGCCTCTCCCCTGTCCAAACAGCTGCTCGGCGGCAGCGCCTACTTCCTAGAAGGTCTCAGTCGCTTGACCGAGCTCGAATCCACCGAAATCGTCGCCCGGGGGCCGGACTTTTCCTGGTCGGGCCGTGCCCTTTCATTCGCTATCGGCAATGGCCGGCATGCAGGCGGCAGCATCCGCCTATGCCCCCAAGCCCTGCTCAATGACGGCGCATTTGACGTGATGATCCTTCCCGCCCAAGAGCCTCAGAATTGGCTGCCGCTGCTCGGCGACGCGCTGGTGAGCGGTGATCTCAGCGAACTAAGCCCAGTGGTCTACCGACAGCTCCCATGGCTCGAGATCTCCTGCCCCGACGGTGCCGCCCTCAATCTCGACGGGCAGCCCGTACGCGGCCACCACTTTCGCTTCACCAATCTGGCTCGACGGCTGAAATTCTTCCTCGGGGGCACCGATCTACTGACCGATCTCGGCGAGCGGTCGTGAGTGGCCAACCCCTGCCCAAAGGCATGCGCTTTATCGAAAGGGGTTGGTTGAGTTCCAACCATCTGGTGATCGACGCCCCGGAAGGGCCTATCCTGATCGATACGGGCCATTTCCGAGATCAAGAAACCACCCTGGAACGCTTGCGGACAGCCGGAGTCGAGCCGAAATCCCTGAGTTTGATCGTCAACACCCACATTCATCCCGACCACTGGGGTGGCAATCGGCGACTGGTCGAGCTGTCGGGGGCGTCGATCGCCTGCGGTGCAAGAACAGCCGACGCCTTTGCGCGCAACGACCTACGCGCCATGTGGGCCGAATACTTTGGCGACAATCTTTACCACGACCGATCCCAAATTCCGCTGACCGCGAATCTGATTTGGCACATTGGCGACTCGGTTCAACTGGGCCGCTTCGACTTTGAGGTCCTAGCAGCGCCCGGTCACGCCCCGGACTCCATTGCCCTCTGGCAAAAAGAGCATCGCGTTTTGGTCTCCGCCGATGCCCTTCACGACGGGGATTGCGGCGTGCTGCACACGGCCGTGCACGGCCCGCAAGTCGTAGCCGAAGCCCTCGAAACCGCCCGCAGCTTCCGCTCCCTGGACGCCCGAGTCGCGGTACCCGGGCACGGTCCGCTGATTCGGAACGTTGCCGACGCCATAGATCGGCTGGAGCAACGCTTGTTGGGCTTCCAGGAGGATCCGAGCAAGCTCGGTCGGCACCTGTGTGGACGGGTGCTCATGAGTTCGATCCTCGCCATCCAACCCGTAACCTTAGAAACGCTTTGCGAACTCGCCGCCGACGCACGGTGGTTCGACGACTATGGTCACCTGCTCGGTGCCCGGGACGGCCGACAGCTGACCCGTCACTTGGTGGGAGAATTCCAACGGCGAGGCCTCGTTCGGCTCGAAAACGGATCCCTCAGCGCCAATATTCCCCGCTGAGCGCAGCCCCACACCTCAATCCCTATGGACAGCCAATAAGGCATAGAATCTGGCCATGGCCACATATACCCTACGTGTCAAAGACCGTTTCGAAGCCTCCCATTGGCTCCGCTCCTACCGAGGAAAAGCCGAGCAAATCCACGGCCACAGCTGGCAAGTGGAGGTGGTTCTCGAATCCGACACTTTGGATGACGAAGGAATGGGTTTCGATTTCGTCGAAATCCGCCGGCATCTTCGCTCCCTGGCAGCTCGATTCGACCACAACGACATCAACAGCGTCCCTCCCTTCGACACCCTCAGCCCTACCACCGAGCATATCGCCCGATGGTTTTGCCACGAGCTTCAAGACCGCTTGCCCATGGCCGGTGTAGCCGCGGTCACCGTTTGGGAAGGTCCCGACTGCTCGGCGACTTATCGCCCCTAAACAAAGCCTCGTTCCTGGGACGGTCTCGCCTGACTATCACTCGTTTCAACGGCTGACGGAAGCGTCCAAGCACTCTTTGGATACCGCAACGCGGCGTGATATTGACGCAATGCGTCATTGCCCATATGCTATACTGGACTGTGCGGCTCTGAGCCCTAGCTCTTGTCTACGTCTCAGCAATGCGCCGCTGTTCTCGAGAAAGTCTTTAGAGGGCTTCTTCGAGCCCGCAAATCTAAGGTCAAGGGGGACACAGATTCTCCCCGGCGAATCGCCTGGATTCCACCCTTTTGGAGCATCATCCGTGATTGAGAAGCCTCCTGAGAGCCGCAGCTCCTACCCAACCCATGAAGCGTTGCCTGCAACAACCCACAACGCCGACGAGCAGGGTTCGGCGCACAACGTGACCCCGAGCACATCCGCTGCCGATCCGTGGCTTCGATATACCTTACCGTCACTGGCCGTCGCGGGCGGGCTCGGCTTGCTGGAGCTGGCCCGCCAACGATTTCAACATGGACACATGTTCTCCCCCACCCGCTACCCCGAAGGCATTTGGGATGCCGAGGTCCACGGGCTCAAGACCCGTGACATCTTCTTTGAGAGCGAAGACGGCACCGCCTTGCACGGCTGGTGGATGCCCCACGAAGAAGCTAAATTGACCGTGGTCTACTGCCACGGCAATTCCGGCAATATCGCGGAACGTGTGGACGTCTTTCAGCAGCTGTTGCGACTGAAGTTCAATGTCTTCGCCTTCGACTATCGGGGTTATGGACGCAGCGCAGGTAGCCCTTCCGAGAGCGGGGTCTTCGCCGATGTGCGCGCAGCCTTAGACTACACCGCCGAATTTCTCGCGCCGTGGCATGAGACGGTGCTCTTCGGCCACAGCCTCGGCGGAGCGATCGCAGTCGACGGCGCACTCAATCGACCCGAAATCGCCGGCTTGGTGGTGCAGTCGAGCCTGACCCAGGCTTCCGACATGGCACGCCACTTCTACCCCGATCTGCCGGTCCATCTACTCAGCAGAAACGCTTTTCGGTCCATCGAGAAAGTTCCACGCCTAACGATGCCCAAGCTCTTTATCCACGGCCGTGAGGATCTGACGATTCCTTTCGTGCAAGGAGAGCGACTTTTCGGCGCTGCGGCAGAACCCAAAGCTTTCTTGCCGATCGCCCGTGCCGGTCACAACGATGTACATCTTTGGGGCGGCCTGCGCTACTTTAGCCAGTTGACCACCTTCGGCCGCCAGGCCGGGAAACACGGTGGCCGCCAGGCCGGGAAATACGGTGGCCGCCAGGCCGGGAAACACGGTGGCCGCCAGGCCGGGAAATACGGTGGCCGCCAGGCAGGCGAACACGGCGAGGTCAGCGCTCCGCAGAGTTCCCCGGTCAAGACGCCACCCGACGGTACTTCGGTCTGACCCGCGCGGTGGCGTCGCCGGATTAGCTCCCCAAATCGAGGCGCAGCTGCTCCAATCGCTCGAACATTTCGCGGCCGGATCGAGCCCGCTTCATTTTGTCGGGATGCAGCTCTTTGGCAAAAAACTCAGCCAAAGATTGCGGGCAATCGCTGAGATGATCGCCCAACTTTGCAACTTTTACGTCGCGGATTCTTTCCAACACGACCTGGAAGGATCGGCCGGTAAAGAGGTTGACCCCGGCCATGGACTCCCAGAGCACCACGCTGAGGGCCCAAAGATCCACCGAAGGCTCTGGAGGATGACCCATGACCGCTTCCGGTGACAGATAACCCACTGTACCTACCAGTTGGCCCGTGGCCGTGCGTGCGATCACCCAACTTGCGGTATTTTGGATCCGTGATCGACCGTCGAGATCCTCGACGTCACCGGATTCTACGTCCTGACGCCAATCCTGGTGGATTCGGGCCACGCCAAAATCCAAGAGCTTTGCCTCGCCGTCCTGGGTATAGCCGATATTCGAAGGTTTTAAGTCCCGGTGCAAAATGCCCACGGAATGGATTTTCTGCAAGGCAGCGGCGACCGTCTTGCCCATTTCGATCGCCGCCGTAGGTGTCAACGGTTGACCGGCCAAGAGCCGATCCGACAAAGTGCCCGCCCTTAGGAACTCTTGGACCAAAAGCGGCATGCCTTCCCAGGTCTCAATGCCGTAGATGGCCGCCAACCCGGAGTCGGTCACGGTCGCCGCCGTTCGCGCCTCGCGATGCAAACGCATGGCGGCCTCCGGCGAAACCTGCGGAAGGGTTTTGATCGCCACCTCGCGTCCGAGACGCAAGTCGGTTGCCCGATAAACCACCGCCATACCGCCTGTTCCAAGCCTAGATTCGAAACGATATTGGCCTCGCAGTACAAAGGGAATCACGGTCGGCTCGAGTTCGACCTTGCATCTCGGGCAACGGGCTTCCGAAGGCGGATAAACCCTCGAGCAGGCCAAACACTCCCGGGCCACCTGCTGAGAGTCAACAGGTCGTTCCAGCACCTCGGTCGCTCCGGATATCTCTGGGGTTAGAGCCATGTCAGCGGTGGGCGCGTTTTCCTTGAGCTGCAGGAGCTCGATCACCAAACCGGTTGATGAGCACACCCCCTTCACCAACTCTTTGTCTTCGGCTACGTAGGGTTCCGCACTCTTCTTGCTGCCCAGGGCGAGGATCCCGATCATATTGCCGTCCAGGGCGTGGGCAGGCGAAAGTAGCTCAACCTCACCGTCGATCAACCAATGTTTGTCTGCGTCGCCCAAATCGTGCAGCGGTGACCGTGTATCGTCAAAATCGACCACCAAAGGCTCTCGGCTACCTTGCAAAATAGTCGTGAGCTTGGAAGCCGTATCCAACGATCGAATTTGTTCCAACGGGTCAGCATACCGGCCTTGAGCCGAGTCCAAAACCAACAAAGACACCCGATTCAAATGCAGCGCCAGATCTACCCCCGAACCCACCAACTTCGACAGCTCGGTAAGATTCCGAGTGCCACGAACCTTCTCCGCCAGATCCGTCAACACCAATCGAGCGTTATATCGGTCACGGAAGAAACGGCGGTCGATGGCATCCACCAACACCTGACGAAAACGCATCAAAATAAGGCCTAAAACCGTCAGGCCCGTCAGTAGGATAGCTTCAGTTCCACCAAGAAGATCGGCAATGGTATGTTCCTTGTTTAGAACTACATAGGCAACCAAGAGACCAAATGGTACGAAGGTGAGGGCGGTTGCTGAATATCTAGCAAATAGGTACCTAACAGCTCCTCTGGCGATCTGCTGAAAGTCCATGACCCTGTGGGCGAATATCGCATACCCTGTAATTAGAGGCATAAGGAGGATTCCACAATTCGTTGAGAAAAATATGGTTGGCCTATACAGCTCATCTTTCATCAGGGCTCGATACCAGAGGAAGAGAGATTCCATAGATATTCCTACCGACGCTAGACCAAAGCTCATAGCTAGCCCCAATACAAAAAGGCTTGATCGAGCACGATCTTGGCCCTTAAGAAATCTCGCCTTTAGAAGCAACACTCCTATGCCAATTGTGATCTGGGGAAAAATTGTATACCACGCATATCCTCCCAATAATTTCACCGCTAGCAGAAGGCTCGGCAATTGATTTTCGAAGTATTGCTCCCTGAAACTAATCTGCAACCAAGCAGTGCCCAACCCAATTAGAACGTAAAAACAGCCTGTAACGAGACTAGAGATCTTAAAAACTCGAATTACTACCCTGAGGTAAGTTGGAGCATACTCTGTGGGAAATATCTCAATGAAGCGCCACAAGTACCACGCAATTAAGAACTGAAATTGTACGTGCTGGATGAGACTCGCAACCTTCCCAAGGATATCAAGACCGACTGAACTCAAATAGAAAGCACTTGAAGAATATGTTGTAGACGTTGTCAGTAGAAAGATCCCAAATAGCATCGTGCTTCGCTCGCGCGCGAAACGATAGGCCAAAGTTCCTACAACACCATACAAGAGGACCTGACCGATATAGATATATAACTCTGCATCTAAAAGATCTCTACGCCATACTATTAGGTACAGATAACCTAAAAGTCCCAAGCCAGACACCAACTGAAAGTAACCAGCAAGAAGCTGATCGATCCGACCCCTAAGGCGCGCGATCGATCGCGAAGAGCTGGATCCTGGAGTCTTCTCTCGCATTTATTTGGTGAAACTTCTTCTGTCCGCGCTCGATCTGTTATGGGCCGGCTGCCCTTCCGCCGCAGCCCTCACTTTTCGAGCCCAACTGAACCCGGCGAAAGGCAACAGCAACATCATTCTCTTCAATGTAAACTCGCCCTTCCTTGAGCATTAGGTCGACTGCGACCCTGCCGATCGTGCGGATCCGTTCCAACATCTGGACCGCGATTTCTTCCCACTCCGCGGCTAACTCGCGAGCCTCGATGATCGGGGTCATCAACCCCACGAGTTCACGACACGCTCGGGATGAAACCCGAACACAGCCGGCGCCCTGTCCAAATGCCACCAGAGTCTGGTTCAAGACGTCCTGTTGGGTGTACTTCTTCCGCGTTTCTTTGGAAGCCATCTGTTGGACTCACTTTCTTCGTTGAGGATTCCCGGCGGAATCCACCTTCCGTAATCTACATGACGAATGGGTCAAGATCATTTCCATGAAATCATATAATAATCAGGAATTCCCCCTCTGAATTTTCAGCGACGCCGTATTTTACCTGATTTTAATCCAGGGAAAAGCTCTGGCCACCCGACAATTCCTCCACTACCACTCACGATCCACGATAGACTAGTCGTTCCCGTTACCGAATTCTTGCCCAACGCGGAATTCGAGTAAAGGAGAGGATTGTGCAAGAGCCTTTGTTCGATGCCCTAGAGGGACTTTCCACCGCGATCATGGTCTTCGACCGCTTCGCGAGCTTGATCTGGTCAAACTCCTCCGGCCTCGACTTGATGCAGACCCCCCTCGAGTCGATCCGCGGCTCGGACGCGAGCCGCCTGCTCAGCGAACGCCTGGGCCTGCCCTCCTTTTCCCTCGACGAACCCCGCGACGAAGGCATCGTCGAGGCGACTTTGGTCAGTGGAGCCCGAGCAGAACTACGGATCCACACTCGACACCTCTCGCAAGGCGGCTACCGACTGCTTTATTTGGAGTCTGTGGATGGGGCGCCCGAGACGAGATCAGCAGAGCCGGTGCCGTCCGAACTCTCCGACTTTCACCAAGAGGTATTTCGAGCACTGCTCGAAAGCTCTCTCGATCTAATTCTGGTGCTCGACCGACAAGGTGTCATCAAGCTCATCGCACCCTCAGCCGCAAAGCTCCTGGGAGTCGGGACGAGCCAACTGCTCGAACGGCGTCTCATCGACAACATTGCGAGTGAGGATCGACGCGCTTTCGAGCAGCTCTTGTCGCCCGGTCCAGGGCGACAAACCCAAGAATTGGATATTCGAATGCGCCGCAGCGACGGCGAGCTACGGGTTTTCGAAACCCGCCTCGTGGACCTTCGGCACTATCCCCGTATTGACGGCTTCCTGATTCTGGCCCGGGACATCAGTCAACGCCGAAGGGCGGAAGAAGCGGTCAGGGAGTCCCAACTGCGTTACCGCCGGCTATTTGACCAAAGTCGCGACATCGTTTCGATCAGTGATCGAGAAGGTGGGCTGATCGACGTCAACCGGGCGGGTTTGGAGCTGCTCGGTTACGAAACAAAAGAGCAGATCCTCAGCCTGGATATCGGCCGGGGGATTTGGGGCAACCCGGAAGCGAGAAGAGAAGTCTTCCGACAGGCGAAAGCCCGCGGTTATGCCGAATTTGAGACCCTTTTTACAACCGTCGACAAAGGGGAACGCCTGGTCAGCGGCACCATGGTCGAAATGCGAGACGACCAAGGACATCCAGAAGGTTATTTGACCATCGTTCGCGACGTCACCGACCAGCGGCAGGTTGAGGACCAACTGCGCCAAAGCCAGAAAATGGAAGCGATCGGCCGACTCGCGGGCGGTATCGCCCATGATTTCAACAATCTTCTGACCGCGATCGCCGGCTATTGCGACTTGCTACTCGACGAAGCGCCGAACGAAGAAATGCGCTCGTATGTGCGTGAAATTGAAGCGGCCGGCACCCGAGCCTCCGACCTCACCGCCAAGCTTCTGACCCTGAGCCGACGCGAACGGGTGATCCCAAAGGTCATCGATCTAAATATGTCTGTCCGAGAACTCCAGGGCCTGCTACGTCGACTGATCGGAGAGGACATCAAGCTCGAATTCGAGCTGGCTACCGAGCCGGGCTACGTCCGTGTCGATGCAGGGCAGTTGGATCAAACGATATTGAATCTAGCCGCCAATGCCCGCGACGCCATGCCCCAAGGCGGCAGCTTGACCCTGCGGACGGAGACCCGACGGGTCACACCGGACGAGCAGGAAGGAGCACCGCATCCAAGTACAGCCCCTCTCGAACCCGGCCAATACGTATGCCTGACGGTCGCCGACACCGGAGTCGGCATGGACGCCCGCACCCTGCAGCATATTTACGAGCCGTTCTTCACCACCAAAGAAGCAGGCAAAGGCACCGGCCTGGGGCTCGCGACAGCCTATGCCACGATTCATCGATTCGGCGGCTCCATCGAGGTTTCGAGCTTGCCCGGGCAAGGATCCACCTTCTCCGTGTTCTTACCACGGGTAGAACCGGACGTAGCAGACGAGCCATCATCCGTCTCGCCTCAGCCGCCGGACGCCGCAAAGGGCAACGAAACGATCCTGCTCGTCGAGGATGACGATACGGTTCGCCATCTGGTCACGACCCAGCTGAAACGCCAGGGATATCGAGTACTGACCGCGGGAGACGGAGAATCGGCCTTGACCCGGCTCACAGATCTGGGCGAAGGAAACAACCTCGATCTCTTGGTCAGCGATGTAGTCATGCCCGGCATGAGCGGACCCGAGCTGGCGATCGAGCTACGACGAACTCGCCCCCAGCTCCCCATCCTTTTCATTTCCGGATATACGGGCTCGTTTATGATTCAACACGGCTTTTGCGAAGGCATCGACGAGATTCTGCAGAAGCCCTTTACCGCAAAAATGCTGGCAGTGAAGGTGCGCTCCCTACTCGACCGGGCACCTCAATAGACTCGAGGCGGCGGAACTCGAGGCCGGCGTTTATTCAATCTCAACCGCGACCAGGGGCAAAAAGAGGAAAACCGTACTCGAGACGCAAGACATCGAATCGCTGAGATAGAGAGGCCCGTTCCGTCTCACACCCCACGTCCCAGATCCCCAGCTTTCGCGCTTCGGCAACCCAGGCTTCAAGGTCCGGCTCGGTCCTGGAATCTGCCGCCCGCCAAATCAACCGCACTCGTATTCCTTCCGCCGCCAGCTGCCCTGCCGCCTCGAGAGAAGAGCGACACCAACCCAACCGACGAGGCCGATCGATCAGCCATTCCACCGATAGGTCATGACGCTGATCTAATCGGGTCAGACGCGGGAGATCGTCTAAGATCTCTCGGCCGCGGCAACGAATGCGAACGACCAAACCCCGATCTTCGGGCAACATGTCCAACAACGTGTGCCGCTCATCTAAGGTCTCAAACGGGCGGCTTCGGCTACCGAGAGTAACCGGCTCTCCCCGTCGGATAGCACGGGAAATTCTGAGCTTCAGAACCGGCGAGATAAACTCTCGCAGTCGGCGCCATGAGCCCTGCCCGGCGGGCACGAATTCGGAGATGGATGAAGCTACTGTCGCCATAGGGCACCTCCCGAAGGGGTTATTCTGGGGTCGTCGCAGAAGCTGCGCGTCACAGTTGAGAAAGAGTACTGAGCTGGCTGACCACCAACTACCGCCTCCATTACGCCAATGTTACGCCATGTTTACGCCTCTAGTCAACGCTTTCTACGCCTGAATTACGCCTATGCCTGAGCTTCCAGAAGTTGAAGTGGTCAAGTTGAGTCTCGAGCGGCGCCTCGTCGGCCGGCGATTCAGCACGGTTTCCGTCCACAGCCCTGCTCTGCGCGAGCCCCTGGACAAAGACGTCTTGGGTTCCTTGGCCCATGCCACCGTCCGCGGCTTGCGCCGGAGAGCCAAATACCTGCTGATCGATCTTGATGGCGGTCGCACCCTGGTCATCCACCTGGGCATGAGCGGGCGACTGACTGTGGTTCCGTCAGGAGATCCGCGACAGAAACACGAGCACCTTAGCTTCTCCCTTTCCGACGGCGGGCGTCTCCGCCTAGTGGACCCACGCCGGTTCGGCATGGCCTTCGCGTTGCCGACGTCTGAACTCGACGCTGATCGCCGGTTCGCCCACCTCGGCATCGAACCCCTCGGCGCCGATCTCACCGGCGAATTCCTTCGTCACAAAGCTGCTGGTCGAAGGGGGCCTATCAAGGGGTTTCTCATGGATGGCAAGATAGTCGTCGGGGTCGGAAATATCTATGCATGCGAGGTATTGTGGCGCTCGAAAGTCCATCCGAAACGCAGTGTCGGCCGAGTCGGCTGTGCCACCTGGCAGAGTCTGGCGGGCTCGATTCAAGCAGTGCTTTCCAGCGCCATCAAACAAGGGGGAACGACCCTGTCCGACTTCCAAGACGGCGAAGGCAATGCAGGGTACTTTCAGGTTTCACTAGCCGCCTACGGCCGAGAGAGCAAGCCTTGTTCACGATGTGGGGCACCGATCCGCCGAATCGTGCAAGGGAATCGGAGCACGTTTTATTGCCCGCGGTGTCAGCGTTGAACGCCGATCCCGCGGTGCCTGCAGAAGAGTTTCGACGCAACGCCCGATCCCGAGAAGCCGGTCAAAACTCCCAAGTCCAACCGGTAGGCCGGGGAGTTTTCGGACCTGGGGGAATTTTTCTTGTCGGTCGTCAGGTCGCGTGTTACCGTATTCTCGAAAATGTCCCGAGGAACACACGCCAGTACTCCTGCCTGCAGAAGTGACCCACGACCGTCCAAACGTCCTCCGTCCTTCAAAGCGTTGACTAACGTTGCTCCTCGTGACGTCGTGCACCCTATGGCGAAGCTCCGGCGCCTAGTCCGGAGATGAAAAGAATCGCCCGCTCGCGCGGGTCAGGAGATCGAAGAGATGTCGAAGAGAATCTACGTGGGGAACCTGCCTTTCAGTGCCACCGAAGAAGAAGTACGCGAGCTTTTCGCGGCCTTCGGAACTGTTACCTCGGTGAACCTGATTTCGGATCGAGAGACGGGTCGCCCCCGCGGATTCGGATTCGTGGAGATGGACGACGGTGGAGACGAAGCCATTGAAGCTCTGGACAAGAGTTCTATGGGCGGCCGCACCTTGACCATCAACGAAGCCCGCCCCCGCGAACGTCGCCCTCGTTGGTAAGCCTTTCGGGCCTATAGGCCCACTGCCTTTTTACTGATTTTTCAGGTCATGACCACCGGCGAGAGTTCTAAGCTCTCGCCGGTTTTGTTGTGCGCTGAACTTTTTCGCCCACTGCTTTGGTTGCCTCGAGACGGAACGTTCACACGGCAAGAATCCCGAAGGTTCAGTCGTTTCTTCCACCCAGCAAACCGGCTCGCATCAAGAAGTAGAGCAGCGTCAAAAGACTGCTGACCGCAGCTGCCACATAGGTCAAGGCGGCTGCGTTGAGCACTTTGGCCATGCCCGCTCGCTCCTGGGGAGCGATCAAGCCTTGCTCGAAAGCTAATTTCTTGGCGCGTGCCGAAGCGTCGAATTCCACCGGTAGGGTCACGACTTGAAATAGCAGCACGCCCGAGAACAGCACCGCGCCGATGCCCACCATGCCCTGGGACTGGAACATCAGGCCGAACATCATCACCCACATGCCGATGTCGGAAAATCGAGCGGTAGGCACCAACGCCGAACGGGCCCAAAGGGGCGCATAGTGACGGGCGTGTTGAATGGCATGACCCGCCTCATGGCAGGCTACTCCGATCGCCGCCACCGACTGCTGCCCGTAGACCGCGGGCGAAAGGGCCAGGGTCTTGGTCATGGGGTTGTAGTGATCGGAAAGAAATCCCTGGCTCGAAACGATATTGACGTCGCGAATGCCTGCCTGATCGAGCATGGCTTTGGCTGCTTGCGCTCCCGTGAGGCCATAAGCACTGCGCACTTTGGAGTATTTGTTGAATGCCGACTTGGTCATCCACTGGGCTAAAAGCGACAGCAAGATGCCCGGTCCGATGAACAGGAAATAGATAGGATCGAAGATCAAGATTTTGCTCCTCTTGAAGAAACTACTAGGCCACGATCAGCGGCCGTTACTCATCTGCTTTAAACACTTCGCAGCTTCGACTTATTCCGATGTCGCGTGCCCCGAGGCTCGGATCGAAGGACTCAGCCGGAGAGAAACTACGCTGGGAGCGACGAGCTATTCAGCAGGCGAGCGAGTGCCCGGAAGATTCCAGGCGAAGTTTCTCCGGTAGTTCCATCGACCTTCCTTTCCTACCCATCGCACGAGACCTGAGAGGGCTTGGCAGCTCACATACTTCGGCCTTCCAGACCATTTCTTTCAGATTTCTTGCAGACGCTTGAAACACATGTTTAAATCGATCGTATGATTTGAGCGTACGAAACGACCGCATGAAACGACCGCATGAATTCGTCCCAAACTCCCATCCCAAATGACGGAACCTAATGACTTCGACCTCAACCGACACCTACGACACCAAAGAGCGCCTGCTGCTTGCGGGAATGGATGTTTTCGCCGAGCGTGGATTTGCCGACGCGTCCATCCGCGCCATTTGCGCCAAGGCCGAGGCCAATGCCGCCGCGGTCAACTACCACTTCGGTGACAAACAACGCTTTTATGCCGAAGTCTTGGCCACCTGCCACCAACGGGCGGTTCAGAAACGGCCCATGCCGCTGCACGCGGATCAGCCAGATCAACCCGAGCGAGTCTTGCGAGCTTTCGTGCGCTGGTTCTTGGAACTCCTGTTGGTCGATGGCGCCGGCCCCTTAGGCAAGTTGATGGCGCGTGAAATGGCGGACCCTACCCCCGCCCTCGACGAGCTTATCCGCCGGTCCATGCTGCCGATTCTGGTCAACTTGGAGCAGGTCTTGCGGGCCTTGCTTCCGAATTTGGATCGTTTCCACCTTCGGCTGGTACAGAACAGCATCATGGGCCAATGCCTCTTTTATCGGCACACCCAACCGGCAATGCAACGCTTTCAGGCCCAAGCCGCCGCCGGCCGGCTCGAGATCGACCTACCACCCATGCCTCCCGAAGGATTTCCCGATTTCGACTTGCTCGCCCAGCACATCTGCGATTTCTCAATGGCAGGGGTCAAAGAGCTGCAAAGCCGCGAGCCCTCCAAGCCCCTTTTCAGCGATACGGAGCACCCCTCATGAGCATCCATCGCCGCACCGCCCATCTCTTGCCCCCTGGGATCCGAGCGATGGCGTTGGCGGGTTTCGTTTTTTCGATCCTCGGTTGCACCCTGGGACCCGATCCGAAGCGACCCCACACCGCCGCGGACGAAGCTTCTTCCTTCGTCGGCTCCACGGCAATCGCCGGCTCCCCCTCCGAGTCGTTGGCCCCTTGGTGGAAAGTCTTCGGCGATCCAGCGACCCTCGATCTGGTCGACCGAGCTTTGGTGCACAACACGGACCTGAAAGCAGCCGCAGCACGGGTTCTGGAATCGAGAGCCCAGCTGCGCCAGAGCCGTGGTACGCAATTTCCTCAGGTCTCCGCTTCCGGCTCGGCCAACCGGTCCAAATCCTCTTTCTCCTTGCCCCAGGTGGGTCGGGTCGCGGTTTATTCAACCACCTACTCCGCGGACCTCAATGTTTCCTACCAGCTGGACCTCTTCGGCAAGCTAAAACGCCATCGACAATCGGCCTGGGCTCAGGTCTTGGCCCAGGAAGCTTCCAGCCAAGCCTTGCTGCACACCGTCGTCTCCGAGGTGGTGCGAGGTCGGGTCCGTCTGTCGATTCTCGGCAGGCGAGTTCAAGTCGCGGAGGGGATCCGCGACAGCTGGTCGCAGACGTTGGGAACCATCGAACGGCGCTACGAAAGCGGCCTCGTCGGCGCCCTCGACCTACGCGCTGCGCGAGAGAACCTAGCCTCGGCGGAAGGCAATTTAGTCGTCGCCCATCAACAGCTCAGCCAAGCCCAACTGGCCTTGGACGTGCTGGTCGGCAGTCGACCGGGAACCGGTGAGCTGCCGACCGAGCTGCTCGATCCCCTGCCGAACTTAGAACCCGTGCCGCTCGGATTGCCGGCGGATTTGCTCGACCGGCGGCCGGACCTCCGACAAGCGGAAATGCAGCTGGCTTCGGCCACCTCACAGGTCGGGGTTGCCATGGCCGACCTTTTCCCGAGCCTCAGCCTGACGGGCTCCGGGGGTACCCGCAGCGACTCTCTCTCCGATTTGGTGTCCTCCGACGCCTTGGTCTACAACGCTATCGCCGGCTTGGTCGCCCCGATTTTCAACGGCGGCCAACGCCGCGCAGCGGTCGAAGCAGCCGAAGCCAGAGCCGACCAAGCGGCTGCCGCTTATGCGGGAGCTGTTTTGCGCAGCTTGCGCGAAGTGGAAGACGCCTTGGTACGGGATCAAAGCCTGCGCCGGCAGCTGCTTTTTTTGGATCAACGCCTCATCGAGGCCCAGGCCGCGGACCGAATCGCCCGTGATCGATACCAGCGCGGGGTTTCCCCCTTATTACAGGTTCTAGATTCCGAGCGTCGACGACGGGCGGCGGAAGACGCCCTCAATGCTGCCCAAGGAGAGATGTGGAATGCCCGAATCGATCTTCACCTTGCCCTGGGTGGAGACTGGGGGATTGATCCGACTACGGATGCCCCCATAACCCAAAGCGAAACAGAGTCACCAACAGATTCGCCAACAGATTCATCAACAAGTTCCAGTTCCGCTTCCGATTTTGTCGACGAAGCAACGGCACAAGAAGCTGAGAAGGAGGAAGCCCGATGAGCTCCCCACAAACCACCCCCTCAAAGCTCAAGTCTCGGCTGAAGATCGTCCTGCCGCTGTTGGTCCTGCTGCTCGGCGCCGGCGGAACCGCAGCCTTGATTTCGTCGCGCAAGGCCCCCGAGCCGGCTGAGCGCCCATCCCTGGGTGCTTTGGTCGAGACGCTTACGGTCACGACCGAGGATTTACCGCTCGAAGTCGAAGGGCAAGGTGAGGTGGCAGCCCAAACCCGCATCGAGGTGCTGCCGGAAGTCACCGGAAGGGTGGTCAAGATCAGCCCGAAATTGGTGTCGGGCGGGCGATTCCGAGCCGGCCACACCTTGATCCACATCGACCCACGCAATTACGAACTCGCGGTCGAGCGGGCCCGCGCCGCAGTTGCCCGGACCGAAGTCATGTTGGAGCGGGAGCAGGCCGAAGCAGCGGTCGCCGAGACCGAATGGCAGGCGATCAACGGCTCGACCGAAGCTCCTCCTCTGGTGGTTCGCAAGCCCCAAACCCGTCAGGCCGAGGCTGAGCTGGCGGCCGCCCGCGCGGACTTGGCGACGGCTGAGCTGGCGTTGGAGAAAACCCGCATTTCAGTGCCTTTCGACGGCTTGGTGCTCCAAGAAAATGTCGATCTCGGTCAGCTCGTGAGCCCGGGACGCTCGGTAGCTACCGTGATCGGCACCCACGCCATGGAGATCCGAGTGCCCTTGGACGATTCCGAGCTCGCCTGGTTCGAGCTGCCCGCGACCGCCACGGTCAGCGCGGAATTCGCCGGTCGTCACCAAACCTGGCCCGCGGTGGCGGAGCGGCTCGAAGGCCAAGTCGACCCTCGATCGCGCATGGTGCACGTCGTCGTCCGGGTCGATCGTCCCTTCGATCAACAAGTCGAGGGCACCCCTGCGTCGCCTTTGATGCCCGGCACCTTCGTACGGGTAGGCATCGAGGGTGAAACCCTGGAGCAGATCCTCCGCATTCCTCGTTCGACCCTACGAGGCAAGAACCAAGTCTGGGTGGTCGAAGAAAACAAGCTCCGCATCCGCACCGTGGAGGTGATCCGCACGAGCCGTGATTTCGCCGTGATCCGGGCAGGCTCGGGCCTCGACTCCGGGGATCGGGTGGTCACCAGCGCGGTGGAAGCGGCGACCGACGGCATGGCCGTTCGGGTGATGGCCGCGGCCGGTGACTCGGAGCAAGGCTGATGGAAACCCACACACCCTCTTCTGCTTCTTCAGCTCCGGCCGACGACGAGCCCCAGCACGAGCCCCACAGTGCCCCTCAATCCTCGGGCTCCGGAAATCTGCTGACCTGGTTCGCCGGTCATCACGTGGCTGCCAATTTGTTGATGATCTTCATTCTCTTGTCGGGTTTGATGGCCCTACTGGCCATCACCGTGGAGATCCTGCCGGAAATCAACATCGATCGCATTACGATCCGCGTTCCCTATCGCGGCGCCTCACCCGCGGAGGTAGAAAGCGGGGTCATCCTGCGGGTCGAGGAAGCCATCGCCGCCACCGAAGGCATCAAACGCATGACCTCGGCCGCCAATGAAGGCTTCGGCTTGGTCACCGTTGAGCTGGAAGAAGATGCGGACAATCGACAGGTGCTCGACGACATCAAAGCCGCCGTCGACCGAATCGACACCTTTCCGACGGAAACCGAAAAACCGATCATCGCAGAGATCGTCACCCGCCGTCAGGTGATGAGCGTCGTGGTACACGGTGATTTACCCATTGAAACCCTGACCGAAAAAGCCGAACGGATCCGCGACGATCTGACCTCCCTGGACGACATCAGCCAAGCGGAACTCAGAGGCGTCCCGCCCTACGAGATTTCCATCGAGGTCTCCGAGGACGCCCTGCGCCGATACTCGTTGAGCTTCGATCAAGTCGCCCAAGCGATCCGTCGGTCCTCCCTCGACCTGCCGGGAGGTTCGGTCAAAACCGACGGCGGCGAGATCCTTCTGCGCACCGAAGCGCAGCGCTACACGGGGGAAGAATTCGAAAACATCATCGTGCTTTCGTCTGCCGACGGCACCGAAGTGCGTCTGGGTCAAATAGCCGCTGTGCGCGACGGCTTTGAGGAAACCGCCGTGGCCGCCCGATTCGACGGCGAACCGGCAGTGCTGGTCCAGGTCTATCGAACCGGCGATGAGGGGGCCCTCGAGGTGACCGCCGCCGCCCGGTCTTACATCGCCGACCTGCAACCCAATCTGCCCCCGAGCATGCACGTTTCCACCTGGCTCGATACCTCGAAGATCCTGCACCAGCGGATCAACCTATTGCTCAAAAATGCCCGGGTCGGTTTGGTGCTGGTGTTCATCAGCCTGGCACTCTTCCTCGACTTTCGGCTGGCGTTTTGGACCACCATGGGCATCCCCATCTCCTTCATGGGAGGTCTTTGGCTGTTGCCCCACTTCGACATCACCATCAACATGATCTCCCTCTTCGCCTTCATCGTTTCCTTGGGCATCGTGGTCGACGACGCCATCGTCGTGGGAGAAAACGTCTACTCCCACCTTCAAAAGGGCAAGCCACCCCTCCAGGCGGCGGTCCAAGGGGTGCAGGAGATGGCGATGCCGGTGATCTACGCCGTGCTGACGTCGGTCGCCGCCTTCATGCCGTTGGTATTCGTCCAAGGCTCGATCGGCAAGGTCATGCGCAACATTCCGGTGGTGGTGATTGCCGTGCTCTTCATGTCGCTGGTGGAGAGCCTACTGATCTTGCCCGCCCACATCGCCGGCGACGGCAAGAAAGGCGGTGGGTTTTTCCGTCCGATCACCCGCTTTTTCGATCCGGTCATGAACCTCTTACGTCGACTTCGGCGACGGACCGCCGGAGGCCTGGAACGCTTCATCGACGGCCCGTACCACGATCTGCTCGAGTCGGCTTTGGAATGGCGATATCTCAGTGCCGCCTCGGCGTTCGTCATCCTGCTGCTTTCGGTGGGTTTGGTGGGCGGCGGTTTTACGAAGTTCACCTTCCAGCCCGACGTCGATGCCGACAATATGGTGGCCTATCTGAAGATGCCCCAGGGCACCCCGGACGAGCAAACCGCGGCGATCAGCCGCCGAATCGAAGAGGCGGCACGGATCGTGGCCGAATCCTACGATTCACAGCGGCAAGGCCCGCCGATCATCAACCACGTCTCGATCACCGTCGGCGCCCAGCCCACCAGCGGCGGCGGCGGACCCACTTCCGCCGGCAGCACGGCCGGCACCGGCTCCCACCTGGCCGAGGTCAACGTCGAGCTGCTGGCCAGCGAGCAACGGGGCATCAGCTCGACGGAAATCATGAATCGCTGGCGGCAAGAAGTCGGCGGCGTGCCGGGTGCGGTGGCGCTGACCTACAATGCCTCGCTATTCAATGCCGGCGACGCGGTCAGCGTTCGAATGGCGCACCACGACGAGCAAACCCTATTCCGCAGCGTCGACCGCATGAAAGGGATTTTGGCCGAATACCCCGGAGTCTTCGACATTTCCGACTCTTTTGAACCGGGAAAAAAGGAGCTGCGTTTAGAGCTGACCCCGGAAGGGCAAGCGCTCGGAGTGGATCTCTTGCAGCTCGCTCGCCAAACCCGCCAAGGATTCTACGGCGAGGAAATCCAGCGCATTCAGCGCGGCCGTAGCGACGTCCGGGTCATGGTGAGATACCCCGAGGATCAGCGAACGAGCATGGGAGATATCGAAGCCATGCGGGTCCGCCTGGGCAACGGCTCGGAGGTCCCCTTCCAAACCGTGGCGTCGGTCAGTGAAGGCCGCGGGTTCGCCACCATCAACCGGGTCGACCGACGCAGGGTGGTAACGGTCAGCGCCGACGTCGACGAAGGGGCCGCCAACGCGAATGAAATCAATGATGCCCTGCGCGCGGACGTGATTCCCCAAATGGTCGCTGATTTTCCCGGTCTGAGCTTCGATTTTGAAGGTGAGCAACGGGAGCAGGCCGAAACCATGGACAGCTTGAAAGGCAACTTCATCATGGCGTTGGTGGCGATCTTCGCCCTGCTGGCCATTCCCTTCAGGAGCTACACCCAACCGTTGATCGTCATGTCGGTGATTCCGTTCGGATTCGTCGGCGCCCTGGCGGGACACCTGATCATGGGCGTCACACTGACCATCTTGTCGTTCTTCGGCATCGTCGCGCTCACCGGAGTGGTGGTCAACGATTCCCTGATCATGATCGATCTGATCAATCGTCGACGCCGGGAAGGCATCTCCCTCGATATCGCCATCCGAGAGGCAGGGAAACAACGGTTTCGACCGATCTTCCTCACCACATTGACCACCTTCATGGGTTTGACGCCGATCATTTTCGAAACCAGCTTACAAGCCAAGTTCTTGATCCCCATGGCCCTCAGCCTAGGTTTCGGCATTGTTTTCGCCACCGCCGTGACCCTGATCTTGGTTCCGGTGACCTATCGGATCCTGCAAGACATCCACGACCTCTTCGACAGTTTGTCCGGCCACCAACCGGACAGTGCCGTCAGTGCCGTCAGTGCCGTCAGTGCCTTCAGTGCCGTCAGTGCCGACGACGAGCGTTTGGGCCAGACCACTGAGCCCTTGAACCTCGAGCAACCGTCTCCCGAGACTCCGTAAACACTCAAAAGAGGGCCAAAGACAGCCGATTCTGGGGGCACAACATGAAGACCATTGGCCGAACGGTTTTTGTTCCGGGCTAAATCTACCCCTAGATTTCTCTGAGTGTTCGGATAATATGTCTCCATGGACATGGGATACCGGTCGGTCGGACTTCTCGAAGAGACTTGGCAATTAGCCCGAAAAGCGGGACAGGCCATTCTCGACGTTTACCGTCGGCCCGACCTCGGAACCCGAAAGAAAGAGGATTCGTCACCGATTACGGACGCCGATCTCGCCAGCCAGGTAATCATTGATCGGGGTCTCCAGAATCTGACACCGGATCTACCTAGGCTGTCGGAAGAAACCGCTCAAGCGGCCTTCCAGACACGCCGAAATTGGCAGCGTTATTGGCTGATCGATCCGCTCGATGGCACCCGAGAATTCGTCAATCGTCGGGATGAATTCACGGTCAACATCGCGTTGGTCGAAGACGGAGAACCGGTGCTCGGAGTGGTTTACGCTCCGGTCCTCGATCTGGGTTTCGTCGGCGCGGCGGGTCACGGCTCGTGGCGTCTCGACGGTGATCGTCAGCATCCCATCCGGGTCTCCGAGGTCGTCGACTCAATCCCCAAGGTCCTGGTCAGCTTCAGCCATCCCGGCGTCGAGCTGAGCCGCTATCTCGAGCAACTCCCCCCTCATGAGCTAGTCCGCATGGGCAGCTCGCTCAAATTCTGCCGATTGGCCGAAGGTCTAGCGGATTTCTATCCTCGGCTCGGCCCGACCATGGAATGGGACACAGGAGCCGCGGACGCGGTTCTGCGCGCAGCCGGTGGACAAGTGATCGATTTCAACGGACAGCCTTTGCGTTACAACAAAGAGAATCTGCGAAATCCGAATTTTGTCGCCCTGGGGCCACTATCCTTCCCCTGGCAAGAAGCTTGGCGAGCCGTCAACAGAGAACCTGCCACCGTTTTGGGACACTAAATGCCTCCGTTTTGGGCATTTCCTAGACTTTCTGGCCGGGAAATATGGCCACCTCGACATTTCTATTGTCAAAAGGTAGAGCCACTATGCTAAAGTAGGAAGCCATGAATTCGGGAGAAGCCAACAAACGCCTTCGCACAGCTCTAAAAGCCGAGCTTCAAAGGAATTTCGGACGAATTGCCGAAATCGAACGGGAGCTATCTAGAAGCGACGGCTACCTCAGCAAATATTGCCGCGGCGAACTCGCGATCCCCTTGGATGTGCTGCTGAAGTCCCTCGAGCTGCTCAACACCCACCCCGGTCGGTTCTTCAGCCGGGCGCTCGGGGCTCCCCTGGATACCGGAGATCTATTGCGAGAGATTTCCGCGGAATCTGCGGACAAACCCCTCAGCCGGATCCAAAAAGCCATCGATCAATTGGCCGTCGATGCCAGTGGCGTAGAAGACGCCAGCGGCGTTTTCGCCAACCCTTTCTGCAGTGCCTCGGCCCAGAGAGATCAAGAGCTGGTCGAAGCCATGCTCGAATGCTCCGGGATCGAGCAACGGCGACGGTTGAAAACCGCCAAGCGGTACCGCCGACCGGGTTTCGTCGAGCGCTACCTAAAAAGTCTGGTTCCTCTTTGCTACGACGACCCCAGAACGGTCACCAAACAAACCGAAACGGTGGTCACCGAGCTGGTGCCCCAAATTCCGGATCTGGACCCTGAGGAGCGCCTCGCCTTAGCCCTGAAAGCCCTCTCCCTTTTCGGTTTCAGCATGAGGATGGTCGATCAGCTGGAGCAGAGCGCCACCGCCACCCACTACGGTTTGCGGATCAGCTCACGCTTCAGAATGCTGCCCATCCAGGCAGAGCTTTTACGGCTCGGCGCCTATCTGCTGTCCGATCACGGCTCTTACCAAGAGGCACTTCAGCTCCTGGGTCAAGCCATCGTCATTTTTGACGAACTCGACCGGGAGATCGATGTTGCCAAGGTGCAGGTGCAGCGCGGAATCGTCTTCAACGAGGTCGGCGATCATCTGTCCGCCAGCCGGGCCCTGCGCAAAAGCCTTCAAAGACTGCCGATGTCGGATCCTTCCGTTGCTCGCTACCGCAACTCGGCCTTCGTGGAACTGGCCCGTGCCTGCCGCGAGACCGGCGATCTCAACGCCAGCGAACGCTGGTTGAGCAAACATCTGAACTCGTTGGACCCGAGCTGCGGAGCATTCGTACGCGCTAAAGTCAAGTGGGAACAAGGTCGGCTGCACTACCACCGTAACCAATTGAACGCTGCCGAGACCTGCTGGATCGAAGCCCGCGACCTGCTTTTCTCTTGTGAGGCTCCGGACGCGGTTTTCGTTTGCTTGGACTTAGCTCGCCTATGGCTCGAGCAACAGCGCTTTCAAGAGGCGGTGGAGCTGTCCGAGGGAATGGCTCGTCTGCTGACTCACTTCCGCAAAAATAAGATCAAAGAGGCGGCCCTGCTCGGTTATATCCGCGCCGCCGGCGAAGGTCGACTGTCACTGATGATGGTCGAGGCCTTAGAGAAGGCCATGGGAGAACGTTCGAGTTCGCGCATGAGCGCCTGACGGACGCCTGCCTTCCCCTAACCCAGCCGACTGTCGCCATCCTCTCCTCTCGCCCGTGGGTCGGCGGCAAAACCGTCGGCAGTATGCTCAAATGAAGCTACCGTCAGACAAGGGTTGACCCAAAGAAGCCAACTCAAAAGAAAGTTGACCCAAAAAGGGCAGCCCGACCGTCGGCCGGCTGGCCATCCATTGAAGGGGCCGCCCTTTCGATGACCTACCTGAGATCCTCAGGCGTCAATCGTCAAGATGAAAACATCAAGCGTTGATCAACCCCAAGGATCGGTACCACCGCCGATGTTGCCATCGTCGTCTTCGGTACCCGGAGGAGGCGGACCATCGGCGGATTGGGTCGGGGCACCCTCATCATCATCACCCTCATCCAAGGGCGGTAAGGTCGTGTTGTCGACCTCGGTGCTCTCAAAGGCGCCAAGCCAGGCACTCAAACCCTGCCAAAAATCTTCCAGGATGTCCGAGACGAAGAAGGAAACCGAATCCCACGGAGAGGCCTCTGTGCCCAAGCTCCTTGCGTCGGCAGCGGGTACCGCCAACAGAGCCAACAAACAAACGCACAAGAAACCTCTTTGCATACCTTTAAACATGACGACTGCTCCTTTCAAAAGGCGAGCCAGAGACGCCACGACCCTGAACCCGCCGTTCCCCTATCGATTCGCCCACATGGACGAAAAACACCTGTTGATACGACCTTTCGCTACCGGATGACAAAAGAAGAGAGTTGGCGAAATTCGACCGGAATCTTCGGGACCCGGCCCGAACTCGAACCCGAGTGGGATCCGAGTGCCACGACAACGATCCCGATTAATATTCGCAGCTTAACATTCTGGTTGGTTTGAAACTAGTATCTTCGCGAGAAAATCTCTACCCGAATTCCGAATTCGCTAATTTCCTGTGAATTTTCAACCTATACGCCTAGAAATAAAGATTTCTATGGAAAACCTTAAATAAATCTAGCCTTCCAAACGGTCGGAATTTCACTGAGCTTAATTCTTTTCAACCGAGGGCCACCTGCGGCCCTCGGCATTCGCGGAAATCGAGAGAACGTTGTCGCAAACGTCTTCTGGATTCCGCGTTCGAGTACGAGGCATGGACCTGCAAAACGAAGATTCCACTGAAAGCAGGTGGGACCACCTAGCCGGGCGGCAACGCTCACGGCATAGAGCACCCTCGGTTCAACTGCCAACTAGGGAAGTCGATCAGGGGACCGGCTCAGGGAATAGGTTGCCGCCAACGGACCCGCGCCGTCCGATCGCTGAATCCGGCCGTTCGCCGACAGGCCTTCCAATAGATGAAAAATCGTCTCAGGATCGTCGGGAGCAGCCTTCGCCGCCAATTCGCTGACCGACATGGGCCGATCTGCTTCGTCAAGCGCCCCCAGAAGCCTTCCTTGAGCCGCGAGCACGCCCGCCGCCGCTTTCTTGCCCGCCTCAACCCCAGGCTGATGGTAAGCGTTAACGCCCACCAGGGTCGCGTAGAGACCCACAGCCCTCTCGTAGAGAGCGATCAAGGCCCCTAAGCGAAAACCGTCCAGTCGATCTACCGTCAGGGTGATCGACTCCCGACCGGCTTCGGTCAAGGCTCGGCGTGTCCCTAAAAGAAAACCCCGAAGAAAATCGCTGGATGTCGCCGACGGCTCTACTTCGAGCCGGGAGGCCGGGACCGCCGGATCCTGCAGCACGTCGACAAAGGTCACGAAGAAGTTGTCGACCCCCTCCCGCAGCTGTTGGACGTAGGCGTGCTGATCCGTGGAGCCCTTATTGCCGTACACCGCAATCCCCTGGGAAACCGATTCGCCTTGGAGGTTGCGGTTCTTGCCCAAGGATTCCATGATCAGCTGCTGAAGGTAACGCGAGAAAAGCAACAACCGGTCTCGATAGGGCAACAAGACCATGTCCTTCTCACCCTGGGCGTTGGTGCCGTGAAACCACATCAGCGCCAGCAAAGCGGCCGGATTCTTCCGGATCTGGCGATTTCGAGTCAGCTTGTCGCACTGCCTAGCGCCGGCCAACATCTGTCGGATATCGAGACCTTGCAAGGCAGCGGGCAAGAGGCCCACGGCCGAGGTTTCGCTGGTCCGCCCACCGACCCAATCCCACATGGGGAAACGCGCCAACCAATTCTCTTCGAGCGCGATCCGATCCAGATTGGACCCTTCACCGGTGACCGCTACGGCACAGCTACCAAAATCTATGCCCTTGGACTGCCATTCTGCCTTGGCGACCAACATCCCGTTGCGGGTCTCCGGAGTGCTACCGGACTTCGAAATCACCACCACCAGGGTGGTGTCCAAACGGTCCTCGAGCCCGGCCAGGACCTTATCCATGCCGTCCGGATCCGAATTGTCGAAAAAGTGTGCTCTCAGGGCATCGGTCCGGGGATGCCCTAAGGCATCGGCTACCCATTGGGGACCCAAGGCCGAGCCGCCAATGCCGATCAACAAGAAGTCGGTGAAACGCTTTCCGCTCGCGGCCCGTTTGATTCCATTGTGCACATCAGCGGCGAATGCTTCCACCGACGCCAAGGTCTCTTCGATCGCACGGGTCATCTCGACTTCAGGAGCCAGCTCCGGCGCCCGCAGCCAGTAGTGGCCCACCTGACGCCCTTCGTCGGGATTGGCGATCGCCCCCTTCTCCAAGGCTTCCATCGCTGAAAAAGCCTCTTCCATGGGCCCGGACATTCGGTCAAAAAAATCGTCCGCAAAATGCATCCGACTGATGTCCAGGCGCAGCCCGATCTCCGGACAATCGCAAAGCCACTCTTGATATCGCTGCCAAAGGGTATGGGTATCCATAGGACTTTCCTCGGACTCCGTTCAATCCACTCGAGCGGAGAAATTCCGTTCGATCCGGCACTTGCTCATTAGTCTGTCCGTCTAGCGGTCCTAAGTCCAGTGTCAGGCGTCAGCTGCCGGCCCGCCCGACGACCACATATTGCCGCGGCAGCTCTTCGGCGAGCACCTCGGTTTCGAATCCTCCACCGGTCAGCTCGGCCGCCACGCGCTCGGGTGAAAGACGATGAGCCTTGGGCGGTCCGTGCTCCGCCTCCAAGGTGTAATCCACCACGAAGATCGCCCCCCCTGGCCGCAGGGCCTCTAACAGTTTCGCGGAATAGTCGGCGCGGGCATCGATGTGGTGCCAGGTATTGACGATCAGGATCCGGTCGACCGACGCCGGCTCGAGACCCGGTGAGTCATAGGGGATATGCCGAGTTTCGACGTTCGACCAACCCGCTTGCTCAGCTCGATTCGCCATGTGCGAGATCAAGGTCGGCTCCACGTCCAACGCCAAAACCCGCCCCTTCTCGCCGACGACTTTCGACAAATAGCCGAGAAAGAATCCGGTACCCGCCCCGAGATCGGCGACCGTCATGCCCGGCTCGATACCCATCAGGGCCATCAAAGACTCCGGTTTCTGCCAAGTCGGACGATCCGGTGTATCAAACCGTTTAGCCCAATGCTCGGCATCGCTGAAGTCGTGGTGGAATCCCGCGGCATTCAACGTCTCCCCGCCGCCGCCCGTCCCATGGCCTTGGCCGTGCGCTTCATGACCGTTAGTTTCATGGCCGTGGGTTTCATGGCCGTGCGCTTCATGGCCGTGGGTTTCTTCCTGCATCGTCTCAACGGCCTCGGCTTCCTGGGCCGACGACGGCCCTGCGACACATAGCGAGCCCGCGAGCAGTGAGCAGGCGAGTCCCAACAGCGATAGACTTCGAGCTTCAAATCGGTTCATGAATGTCTCTCCTTCTTCTTCATTTTAGTCCCGAATCTCGGAAAACCACGATGACTACAGCCGCGATGACTGCAGCCGCGACCCAAGAACACCCGACACTGAAAGCCTGGAAGGCCTTTTTCTTGCTGGCAGGGATTTTCAACCTGATGGGCGGTGCCGCGGGCTTCTTGACTTTTGAATCCCACTTGGCCGACGCCGGCCGGCCCGCACCTCACTACACCCACACCTTTCAGCTGCTGTTTCTTTTGGTGATGATCCTGGGAGTGGGTTATCTGATGGTGTGGAGAGATCCGATCGGCAATCGAAATATCGTTTGGCTCGGCTGGCTGACCAAGGTCTGTGGTTTCCTGGTCTCCCTGCATGCCTTGCGGATCGGGGAGCTGCCCCCGGAAAACGCTTGGCAACCGTGGGTGGCAGACTTTCCCTTCATCCTGATCTTTGCCTTGTTCCTCTACCAAACTCGACCCTCTCACACCCGGGCTTCGGTGCGGCCGTCCGACGGGGCATAACGCCCCAGAGCGTCGCCGATTCTCTCGACCCCTTGCTCGAGATCCTCCACCGAGCAAGCAAAAGCCAGGCGAATGTGCTGGTCGGCGCCGAAAGCCATGCCCGGCACCACGGCCACGCCGGCCTCCTCCAGCAAGAATTCCGCCATCTCCAACGAGCCGCCTCCCCGGCCTTCGAAATAGGACGAGACCTCTGGAAAAGCGTAGAACGCCCCCGACGGCGGCAAACAACTGACCCCGGGCAGGGCATCTAGGGCTGCGACCACCGCTCGGCGTCGGGCGGCGAAAGCGTCGAGCATTGCCCGGACGTCCGCTTCGCCCTCCCTTAACGCCGCCAGGGCTCCATACATGGCAAACGAGGTGGGGTTTGAGGTGGCGTGGCTTTGGATTTCGAGCACCTTGCGGATCACACGCTGATCGCCCGCGGCCCAACCCAGGCGCCAGCCGGTCATGGAGTAGGTCTTGGAAAACGAGCTGACCACCACCACCGTAGAGGGAAAATCGCGGGCCAAGGCCGCGCCCCCAGCGTGCTCGGCTCCGTCGTAGAGGAATCTTTCGTAGGTTTCATCGCACAGCAGAATCACACCGCGCTCGGCACAACCTTCGGCAAGTTGCCGCAGATCCCCCGAGCTGATGATACCGCCCGTGGGATTGCACGGCGAGTTCACCAAAACCACACGCGTGCGCTCGGTGAAGGCATCGATCAACGCCTGGGCATGGATCGAAAAACCGTCCAGGGCCGACATGGGCACGGTCACGGGTCGGCCCCCGGCGAAGCGGACCTGTTCCTCGAAGCTGACCCAACACGGGGAAGGAATAACCACCTCGTCGCCGTCGTCCACCAAGGCTTGGATCAGCTGGAAAAGAGCCGCCTTGGCGCCCACGGTAACGATGACGTTGCCCACGTCCCAGGGAGCTCCCCAGGTGGACGCATACCTTTCCGCCAAAGCTCGACGGAGATCCGGCAAACCCGCAGCGGCCGTATAACGGGTAAAACCCGCGGCCAAGGCTTCCTGGGCGGCCTTCACCGCCACCGCGGGAGACGGAAAGTCGGGCTGGCCGGCTGAGAGGTCAATGATGTTCCGTCCAGCGGCCTTGAGTTCAATGGCTCGACGGCTTACACGCATGGTCGCGGACTCCGCCAGACGACGGGCCCGCCGGGAAAATGTGACCGGCTTCATTGAGGTGTCCATGGGGCGCGCATGGTATCATCGTGAGGCCTGTGCGCCCCCTCCGCTTCTTCTCACAGGCCCCCACATGCCAACCCCCATCGTTTAGGTGACTCTCATGAAGACGCACCGTCGTTTCCGTTTCGCTGCTCGGATGCCGTCGATATCGGCATCCACACTCCTCTGTCTCACCGCCCTTTCACTTTGCTGGGCTTTGGCCGCGAGCCCCGTCATCGCCGGGCCGGCGCCCAAGACGTCGGGACCGCCCCAGATGGAAGGGTGGCTGACCAGTGTGGCGGAAGCCGTCGAGCTGGCGGAGAAGAACGATGCCTACATCGTCGTCGACCTCTACGCCGAATGGTGCGGCTGGTGCAAAGTTCTCGAAGAAAAGGTCTTCTCTACCCCCCGCTTCAAGAAGTTCGCCGAGGCGAGAAACTTCGTTCTGCTCAGGGTAGACACCGAGGACGGCGGCGACGGCTCCGGCTTGCAAAGCCGTTTTCAAGCGTTCAGCCTGCCTACGACCCTGATCCTCGATTCGAAATTCGTCAAGATCGGCTCGGTCAGCGGTTTTGCTCCCATCGACGCCTTCTTGAAATACGTCGATGATCAAGTCAAAGCCTGGGACGTTGTCGGCGCCAACTTTGAGATGGTGAGCAAAAGCGACGACGCGGAACTCAAACGAGATCTAGCTCAAGAGCTCCACGAACGCGGAGACGGAGCCCGGGCGGCGATCCTCTACGAATCTGTGATCAAACAAGTGCAGCCGGGAACCGAAGCCTTCGCCTGGCTCCACTACATGACCGCCGACGCCTATCGCATGGCGCGGCAATTCGATCTTGCTCACCAGTGGCTCGGCCAGGCCGCTCGGTTGACCGAAAAGCTCGAAAACGGCTCCGACGAACTCCAAGAGCGCGTGGATTTGCTGAGCTTTTACATCGCTCAGGACAACGGAGACTGCAAACAAGCAGTAAGCTCCATCAAGACGTTCTTGGACGCCCATCCCAAGAGTCTCATGCGCCACAGCCTGGAGCGCACCCTTAGCGTTCTCAAGGAAGAAGAAGCCTGCAGCACTTGAACTGAGACCCGCAACCGGGGCTCGTAGAGATCCGACAGCCCGAGGGTGAGATGAATACCGAAAAGCTACTGTCAGCAGCCGTCCGCTCGACGGCCGCCGTCTTATTTCTTTGCCTCTCTGTTGCGGCCGGCGCTCAGCCCGGCTCGTCGCAGAAGGCGTCTTTCGAACTCGTGGCCGACCGCTCGGCTTACGGTGCCGGCGAGGCCGTGCGCCTCGCCGCGGTCGTTGAGGTGGAAGAGCGCTGGCATATCAACAGCCACAAACCCGCCCAAGAATATTTGATTCCCACCGAGTTGGTGTTGGACCTACCCACCGGATCGGGTGCGCCCACCTACATCTACCCGCCGGACACCGCTTACCAATTCCCGTTCGAAACCGAGCCGGTATTGGTCTACGACGGTCGATTCAACATCGTCACCGAATTCCTGCTGCCCGACGGTCTCACCGAGGGATCTCTGCCGCTGACCGCCACCCTGCGCTACCAGGCCTGTGACGATCGTCAATGCGTGGCACCCACGTCGGCTCAAGCCCAGGTCCAGCTGACCATCGGCGCCGGTGGACAGCCCATCAACGCGGCTGTTTTTAACGGCGAGCCCGACACACCGCAGCTCGCCATGCAGAGGGCCGGGGCTCCGGCTGCCGTTTCGTCCCACGGAACTCCGGCACCGGAACCGGAAGCGGCGTCGAGCGAGGCTGCCGGCTCGTCGAGCAGCTTGCCCGTCATGCTCTTCTTGGCCTTGTTGGGTGGTTTCATCCTCAACGCCATGCCCTGTGTGTTGCCGGTGCTCTCCCTCAAAGTCTTCGGTTTGGTCAAAAGCGCCGGTGAGGGACGCTCCCACCTGGTGGCCGGAGCGTTGGCTACCACCGCAGGCATCCTGGTCTCCTTTTGGGGACTTGCCTTAGCCGCGGTGCTAGCGGCCAAAGCGGGCGCGGCCGTGGGTTGGGGCGTACAATTTCAGCAACCGGGGTTCGTCACCTTCTTGGCCGTGGTGGTGGTTCTGTTCTCGCTCAATATGTGGGGCCTATTCGAGATCCCCTTGCCCCAATCCTTGGCCCGTTTGGGGGGCACGGGCCCGCGCGAAGGTCTCGGTGGCCACTTCGCCTCCGGCCTCTTCGCCACGTTGATGGCAACCCCGTGCTCTGCCCCCTTCCTGGGCACTGCAGTGGGTTTCGCATTGGCCCAGCCCGCGTACATGATCTTCGTCATGTTCACCGCCATCGGTCTCGGCCTGGCATTGCCCTATCTGCTCTTGGCCGCCATTCCCGCGGCCTCCAAATGGTTGCCCAAACCCGGCCAATGGATGATCACTTTCCGCCAGGTCATGGGTTTCCTTTTGGCTGCGGCGGCGGTCTGGTTGTTTTATGTTCTGGCCGGTCAAATCTCCCCGGAACGTATCGCTTTCGTGCAGCTGGCTTTGCTGGCTTTGGCGCTCTTCGTTTGGCTGGGCAAGGAATCTTCCCAGGGCTCGGGCCGACGTCGGTTGTCGGCCCTCGGGGCCCTCGGTGCGGCGGTTCTCTCGGTTTTTCTCGCGGCCGGGGCGCCGCCAGCCACCGCCGGCATTTCGTCGTCGGCCCATTTGGATTGGATACCTTTCGACGAAGCTCAAGCCCAAACCCTGGCCGAAGGGGGTCAATTGGTTTTCGTCGACTTCACCGCCGATTGGTGCCTGACCTGTAAAGCCACCGAGCGCTTGGTGCTTGAAACCGAAGAGATCGCTACCGCGTTTGAAGAGCAGAATGTGGTGGCCATGAAAGGGGACTGGACCAATCGGGACGACACGATCACCGAGTTTCTGGCCCGCTACGGTCGATCGGCGGTACCCTTTTACGTCCTGTTCAGGCCCGGCCAGGCGCCCCACGCTTTCGGCGAGCTGTTGACCAAAGGCACTTTGATCGAGGTTTTGGAAGCCTCAGCGGTGGAGGGTAGCTCTGCCGGATCCCAAGCCGGGGCCGGTTCCTGATGCCAAATGCAAAGCCCAAGTCGAAACCCAAGTCTCTGGTTCGAACGGTTTGGATTCTGGCGATCCTATTGACGATCTCTATGGTGTGGTGGATTTCAATCGGCCCCGTTGCTGTCAACGCCCAGGGCGGACCGGCACTATTCTCAGCCAATCCCCCGGCGTGGCGGATCCTGAGCTACGAAGCGTCTAAGCTCTTCATCACCGCTTCGACCACGGTGACTCTCGAAGTCGATGCGAAAGTCCCCGCTGATCTGTACACGCCGGCAGCCGGCAAGGCCGGAGTTCACAAGCCGATTCCCGCAACTCGGATCGATCATCGCCTGACCCTAGAGACCCAAACCATGGGTCGACGCTCAGTGGAGACCGTGTTCTTCGACAGCGGCCAAGGCTCCGCGGTTCAGCGCCACAAGCGTCGATTCGGCAATAAGGGTTACTCCAAGACACATCGCTTCCTAAACGGGGGAGTGGTCGTTCGGCGCTCGGCTCCGGCGGAGGGCTCCAGCTCTTCCGAGGAAAAGAATTGGACCGACATCCAGGAAACGCTCTTTCCCCTGCCCGACTCCGGCGGATGTCGGGTTGTCATCGATCCGTTGCAAATCTTCTATTTGCTTTCGGCGTCTGACTTGAAAAACCCCGGCGACTTCTTTGAAGTCTGTGTTTTTTCCAAGAAGTCGTTCGGGTTGATGAAAGCCGAGGTCACGGCGATCAGCGAACGCAAGACGGACTATCGCCTCGACGACCGGCCCGCCTCCGGCAAGAGCCGAGTCATCGCGATTTCCTTGACCAGCTCGCCCCTCAAAGGGCAGACCGACGAGGAAAAGATTGAGCTGATCGGCTTGGAAGGCGACCTGGAAGTCTTCCTCGATGCCGAGAGCAGGGTGCCGGTGGAGATCTGCGGCGACCATTCAAAGTTGGGCTCTATCTCCGTTCGATTGGTCGACGCCAAAACCTCCAAGCTCGATCACTGACCAGAACCCCAACAACTGGCACCTATGCCTTTGCAACATCAATTTGTCTGCACCGCCAGGCGAAAGCCAGTCGATTCGCAAAGACCAGCGCCATAGCCCTCAAGGCCCCCTGTTTCACTCCACTCCCATTCCAGCCGGCGTCCCAGCCGAGCTTCCTAGCTCTAGGGGTAGGTGGTAGGCCACTCCAACTCCTACAAGATTCGGCAGTTCCCAGGGCAAGCTCGTCCTCTATTGAGCCATTTTCGTATCCGATCTCCGCTCCCCTATCCCAATCGTCGGCTTCATAAGAAGGGTCCTGGGCTCCGCTCTGCCCGCCATCACGTAGGACTCACCCCTACATCAATTTCATATGAATGACTACCTGATTGTCTATCTTTTATGACTATTATTGATCAAACAAACCCGATTCCATTCCATTATTGGATATTGTCACTTGGCAATTACAAGATCAGAGCGATGGCGTAGATATCATGCTCAGACCTAAAGGCTATTCATCGAGAGGTTATACGCTACAGTAAAGCCTTGAGCCGTCCTATTTACGGCTTAAAACCTGGCAGAATCAGTCGTATGTTCGACTGATATTCATAGGGTCGGCCCTTGCCGATCCATACGGATTCCTGGACAGGAGGGCTTCTCATGTTCGTCTTTTTGCGTTTTTGGATTCTTGTAGTCGTAACCGGCCTGCTCGCGGGCCCAACCTTCGCCTCTGGTAGTGAAAGCGGCAGTAAAAGCGGTAGTAAAAGCGGTAGTAAAAGCGGTAGCGAAAGCGTCACCTTCGACGACATCGCGCCGGATCCCAACTTCGGTCTCAATTATCATCGGACCGAATCTCCCACCGAGCTGATCTTCGATCAGCTGAAAACCTTACCCCTCTACACCTTCAACGAAGTCTTGCAGACCCCGATCAAGACGCGAGGAGTGCCGGGCATCGCGCTCTTTGATGTCGAAGGGGACGGCGATCTCGACATCTACGTGACCAATGGCCCGGGTAGCCCGAATAGCCTCTTTCTCAATCAACTCTCCGATTCGGGATCCTTGGGCTTTTGGGATGCGGGCTCCGTCGCCGGGGTCGACGCCACAGCCCAGGATTCCACCGGTGTTTGCTACGGTGATCTCGACAACGACGGCTTTCAAGACCTCTATGTGCTCGGCAATAACGAGCCCAACCGACTGTTTTGGAATCAAGGAAACGGAACTTTTGCCGACGTCAGCGCCACCAGCGGAGCAGGCGCCGGCGCCCGCAGCCGCACCACCTGCGCCTTCGGTGACATCGACAATGACGGCCTGTTGGACATCCTGGTCGGCAACTCCTTCTCCGATTGGTCCAATCAGCTCGGCCTCTTCGTCGAGCCTTACGCCCTAAACCAGCACAACCAGCTGTTTCGGAATCTGGGCAGCCTGGCCTTTGCGGAGGTCACTGCCTCCTCCGGACTGCTCGACCAAGTGGCCACCGTGCCCGAGGGTTTCGGCGCGGCCGGCCTGACCTGGAGCATCGCATTGGCGGATATGGACGTCGACGGTGACGTCGACGTCATCGCCGGCGACGACCAAGGAGGCATTCCCTTCGCGGTCTACGGCGGCGTGGACCGAGGCCTGATCCACATCTTCGACAACGACGGCACCGGCCTCTTCACCGATACCACCTTGAGCGCGGGCACCGACAAACCCGGGCAATGGATGGGGTTGGCCTTTGGTGATCTGGATTGCAACGGCACCATGGACCTCTTCGGCTCAAATTTCGGCGACTATGGCTTCAGCCCGCTGCCGATCCCCTACAACCTCGGAGACTCCGCGTCTCGCTGGTTCTTGGGAAACGGTGACGGCACCTACAGCGATCCAGGGGTCGGCGATTTGGTCGCCACGCCTTTCGGCTGGAGCAACGCGATCGTGGATTACGACCTCGATGGGGATTCCGACATCGTTTTCCACGGGGGATTGGACGTCAGCCCGTTCGTCGACAGCTCGAACGCCGGCGTGTTCCTGCGCAATGAAGGCTGCAGCGCCGATTTCGAATACGACTCGGCGGCGGTAGCCGGATCCACGGATCACGGCCGACGGAACGTGCAAGCCATGGCGATTGGAGATCTCAATAACGACGGCTTCCCCGACGTGGTGAGCGCATCGAATTTCGACGCTCCTGCACCGATTCCGCTGACGACCCACGCCTATCAATACGGCGGTCCCTTCGACAGCGAGGCGGTGTACGTGGAGGCGTTTATTCCCACCGGCAACCCATTTGAATGGACTTGGAGCGGTATCGAATTTCCGGACGGCTCCTTGGCGGTGGAGCTGAACAGCGCCGACAACGGAAATCGGGGCATCACCCTCGATTTGGAGGGAGGCGCAGGCCGAATCAGCGGGGCAACGTCCAACCGCGACGGCATCGGAGCAGTGATCAAAACCACGCCCCACGGCGGCCCGACCTCCATGGTGCCGGTGGGCGCAACGTCCTATACCTCCCAAGGCAGCCTCGACATCGCCATGGGGTTGGGTCGAGCCCATTTTGGAACGGTCGAGGTGGTGTGGCCGGGAGGCGTCCACAATCGCGTGTACAACGTGTGGCGGGGACGCAGCCTGCTGCTACCGGAAATCCCCTGCGACTTCACCGCCGATGGGTCGAGCTTCAATGAGTACAGGAGCTGCGTCCAAAACGCATTGTCCGAGTGGCAGGGGCTCGGCTCCATTTCAAGACAGGAGAAGGCCAAGCTGTATTTGAGTGCGATTCGGGCCTATTTCGAAACCCACCACTGAGCCTAGCCTAGGGCCCATCCAGGTTTGCGGTTTTGAGGATCGGATCTAGAAGGCGCGGCGCGCCGAGCACGGAAAGCGAGCGTGTCTGAGCGACAC